>JBFXBD010000008.1:0-142045 GCA_050183625.1 Gammaproteobacteria bacterium | reverse complement strand
CTTCTCGGGCTTCACGGGAAATCTCCTGCAGGAAGACATCGTGACCCAGGTCAGCATGGGTTCGATCGTCGATCGAACCCACGAACATCTATCAAGCAGTGACGTCGCGATCATTCATGCACGCCGCGCGCTGCTCACGGCCTTGGATCGCATCGCGGCCGGTCATGCGCCGATCGGTGACGCGCTGCCTGCGGATCTACGCCATCTCGAGCCGATCGATCGTATCGATGCGCCTGGGGCCGCGGCGTAGCACTCTCGGCGAGCGCGCCGCGACGCCCGGAATGCCATCGCGCCGATCGCGACCAACGCAGTGCTGCCGGGCTCCGGTACGGACCCGCCCGTTACCAGCATGAGCAGCGATCGATCCTGATATCCATTCAGATCGCCATCGCGATGCTGGATTTTTGGGTCCAGCGCATCGACCGCATTCAAAATCTTCAGCACCGATTTGTCGATCTTCCACTTTTTTGGATCCTTGGATGTGTCGTTGCCTGACGCATCGGAGAACGGATCGAACAGATAGATCCAGTCCTCTTCGTTCGCGGCACCGGCGTTCAGAACCTCGTAGCCGTAAGCGAGCACGACGTGGTCAATGTCCGCTCCGGGCGGACCATCGACGCCGAGCATGATGGGAAGATTCTCATCGATGCGAGACTTGAGTCCATTCCAGTTCCATGACTCGCGAAACTGCGACCAGGCACGTGGATACTTCTCCCCCTTTCCGTCGACGAGGTAGCCGCCGTACATCGATCTGACGCCTTTGACGATGTCCTTGATGTCGGTTCCGTTGTCGACATTCATCAACGCGGCCAGGGAAGCAATCGCGTCACGCTCGCCCACCCCATCCTTCAACAGGTCGGAACCGCGCGTCTCGCCGTACTGAGCCATCATGTATGTGACCGCCGGAGCGCAGAAATCAGGGGTCCGCTGATAGACTCCTCGATTTGTGAGGTCGTAGCCCTGGATGAATATCGGTATCGCTGCGACGTTAGCGCTGCACAGCAGCAGGAGGAGCGGCAGCAAGCCACACGCAAGCAAGCCGGCTCCGCGACCATCGAAGTTCGTATCTTGCCCTTCTGGGTGCCTGTACAACATGGTGCAATCCACATCGGTTACAACTTGTTGTAAAAAATGCGCCCGGACAGCCACCATCGCATTGACTGAAATCAAACCCGGTTTCGTCGCCGAGTTCGCCAACCACGGGGCGCGCTGATGCAGTGCGAATAGCCCACTTTTTTCGGGAATGGCGTTCATCGGCCGTTCGACCCCCTTCCGCCCCTCCATTCAGCCCGGCCTGCTCATGAGGAACGTCGGGCGGTTGTCCGCCCAGTCCCACAGGAATAGTATCCTCAATGAAAAGGTCGGTTCCTGGGAGGTGAGGCCATGCGGATCGGGAGACTGGTGTCGTTCGTTTCGATGTTGGGCCTGTTCGGAATCATCGGGCCCGTCCAGGCACAGGGTTCCGCGGGCAGGGCCGCGCAGTCCGGCGGCCTCGAAGAAGTATTGGTAACAGCGCGCCGGCGCGAGGAGTCCCTGCAGGAGGTGCCGGTTTCGGTCAGCGCGCTCAGCAGCGACTATCTCGATCGGCAGGGCATCCCGAACCTCGACGCATTGCGCGCGCACGTGCCGTCGCTCGCGATCCAGTCCGGCGGCTCGGGCAAGGGGTTCTCCCAGCTCAGCGTCCGCGGCCAGTATTCCAACGAAGGCCTCTGGTTCCAGGATCCGCCGGTCACCGCCTACTTCGCCGAGGTGGTGCAGCCGCATCCGCTCGGATTTTCCCGGTCGCTGTTCGACGTCAAGCAGGTGCAGGTCCTGAAGGGCGTGCAGGGCACGCTGTTCGGCCGCAACACCACCGGCGGGGCGATACTCGTCGAGCCGATGCTGCCGGGCGATACGTTCGAAGGCGAAGCCAGGTTCACCGGGGGCGACTACGCGCGCCACGACTTCTCGGGCGTGGTCAACGTTCCCATCAACGACCGGCTCGCCGTGCGCGTCGCCGCCCAGGTGCTGCGGCGCGACGGCTACACCACCCAGATCAACACCGGCGACGAACTGGACGACGTGCACGCCGAATCGTTCCGCGTCTCCGCGCTTTGGAAGCCGACCGAGGATCTGGAATCCACCTTCATCTTCGACTACTACGGCCACGACGAAGCCGAGCAGGGCATCTCGGTCGTCGCCACGCGCAGCGCCGCCGGCTTGAATGCGCTTGGGCCGGGGATCGCCGCCGCCCTCGGGCAACCGACCTACCAGCAGCAACTGGCGCAGCAACTGGCACGTGGGCCGCGCGAGGTGGTCAGCGAAATGGGCACCGGCAACGCCGCGGATCGGTTCGGCCCGCAGCGCTCGAAGATATTCAATCGCGGCGTGACCAATCGCACACAGCTCAAGCTCGGCAGCATCACGCTGAAGAATGTATTCGGCTATCGCAACCTCGACAACACTTCAATCCGCGATCTCGACGGCAGCTCACTGCCGCTGATCGGGCCGAACAAGGCGCAGACCGCCATCGACATCTACAGCGAGGAATTCCAGATCCTGGGGGACGCGTTCGGCGAGCGGCTGAACTGGATCGTCGGCGCGTACTACATGACCGAGAATGGCGCGAGCGACGTCAGGCCATACTCCTTCTTCAATCCCAATGCGCCGGGAAACAACCCGTCGTTCAACGTCAGCAAGGGCGTGAACGAGACCAAGGCCCTGTTCGGGCATGGCGACTGGCACCTGCGGGACGACCTGACCCTGTCGGTGGGGCTGCGCTACACGTGGGATGAACGCAAGATCACGGTCTCGACCGGCAACCGCGGCCAGGGCTGTACGCAGACGTTAACCGACGTCGCGACGACCCGGTTCCCGCCGACGATCCCATGCGTGCGTCGCCGCGACACGGATTTCTCGGAGCTGACCTGGGACGTGAGCCTCAACTACGACATCAGCGCGGACGTCCACCCGTACGTCGCGTTCCGTCACGGCTATCGCAGCGGCGGTTTCGGCGGCCGCGGTCAGCAACCGTCGCAGTTCCTGCCGTTTCTACCGGAATTCGTTCAGGAGTACGAGGGCGGCCTGAAGGCCGACTGGAACCCCGGCGGGATCGCGGTGCGTACGAACGTCGCGGTCTTCTACCAGCAGCACACGGACCTGCAGGTCCAGACGTCGCAGACCAGCGATATCAACCCCGGCCAGATCATCACCCGCGTCACCAACGCCGCGAGTTCCAACAAGTGGGGCGGAGAGCTGGAGTTCACCATCGTGCCCTCGGAACGGGTCGAGTTGAGCGGCTACTACGCCTACGTCAACGCCACCTACGACGAGTTCATCGACCAGCAACTCATCAGCGGAAGGCTCACCCCGGTCGACCGTTCGAACGAATGGCCGACGCCGCAGCCGGATCATCAGATCGGCCTGAACCTGCGCTATACGCTGCCGATCGACAGCCAGTACGGGGAACTGGCGCTCGACGTGAACGGCTACTGGCAGGGCATCCAGCATATCCATCCGTCCGAGTCCGCATCCGACAACAATCCCTTCGGCCTGCTGAATCTGCGCGCCGACTGGCGCAATGCGATGGGCTCGCCGGTGGACGTCGCGGTGTTCGCGACCAACGTCACCGACGAAACCTACATCGTCGGCACGACATCGCTGTTGTCCAGCGCCGGAACCGCGGCGGCGTTCTACGGCGCACCGCGGATGTTCGGCGCCGAGATCCGCTATCGCTTCGGCGCCGGCTTCCAGCCGAGGTAACGGGGCCGTTCGCGTCCGCGACTCGGCGCCATTGGCCGGGCGTCGTGAGCGCGACGCGGCGGGTGTCGTCATTGGCCGAGGAGGCGCGAATGGTTTCGATCAGGAGATCCCTGCTGGCGGGAGCGGCGTTCCTGCTGTGCCTTTCCATACAGCTTCCGCCGGCGCTCGCCGCGGATGAAGCAACCGCTCCTCGTCCCGAGTCTGCGGGCAATCCGCTGGCGACCGTCGACCAGGACGATGCCACCGGGCGGGCGCTTCGGATCCTGCAATTTCCGGAAGTACGGAAAGCGCGCGAGCTGGTCGTCCTGCGCTGGAAGGCCGTCCTGCACGACAAGCCGCCGCCGGATGCCTGGAGCAGGTTCGAGCCGGCGATCGACGAGTACGTATTCAACTACGTTCTCAAGGCGGTCAACAGCGATCCGAACCATCCCAAGGTACTGCACGTCTACACGCCGCCACGGGACTGGCGCGGCATGAATGTGCCCGGCTCTCGGTGGGGTGGCGACAATCCGGACAACATCTACCGCATCGTCCCGATCGACGGCAAGGCGCGCTACCGGCTGGACGGGCGGCGGTTCGGCGCAGGTCCCTCCGTCGTCACCTACACGCTGGTCGGCAACTACGAGACTTCGAAGACCTTGAATCCCGGTCTCGCGGGCGGGGATGTCCGGACCGCTGCCGACGGGACGTTTTCAATCACCCTGGATCCGCTACCGGCCAACGGGCGGGTCAACCACATCCAGACCAGGCCGGGCTCGCTCTATCTGTTCGTTCGCGATTCCCTGGGCGACTGGAGGCAACGGGCGAATGCGCTCAGCATCCATCGCCTGGACCCGCCGGATGCCCCGCCGATGACGGATGAACAGGTGGCGCAGCGCGCGGCCGACATCATGGTGGACGGCGTGCCGCTCGTGTTCTGGTTCTGGAATCTCGCGCATGGGACTCCGAACGCGATGCCGCCATTGCGGCGGTCGGGGTTCATGGGCGGGCTGGTGTCGCAGCGATCGAGCCTGGCGGAAGTGAATCTCGCCGACGACGAGGCCATGGTGGTGAACGTCAATCCCGCCGGCGCGGCCTACTACGCCCTGGTGAATTACGACTACTGGTTCCTCACCCACGACTACCCGAGGATCACCTCCAGCCTCACGAACGCGCAGGCCGCGCCCAATCCCGACGGGACGATCACGTATGTCGTGTCCGCCATGGATCCCGCGGTGCATAACTGGATCGATACCGGCGGCCTGCGCAACGTGATCGTGCACCTGCGCCTGCAGGGGTTGCCCGATGGGCCGCCGGGCGAACCCTGGATCGAAAGCCGGATCGTCAAGCTCGCGGACCTGAAGAAGGTACTGCCGCCAGCCACGCGGTGGGTTTCGCCGGAAGAACGGGCGAAGCAGCGCGCGGCGCGACTGGCGCACTACCAGAGCCGCGTCGCGGACCGGTGAAGGCTCCGCCCGAAGCGCGGCCGATCCCAACGCGAGGCGCCTTGCGACCGGCCCGAGGCCCCAATCAAGGGCAATCGCGCCGCGGATGGCGATGCGCTGACGCTTTCTAGACGTCCTTCCCCTCGCCCAGCCACCGATAGACGCCGCCCGCGAGCGCGGCGCCGAGGATAGGCGCCAGCCAGAACATCCACAGCTGAGCCATCGCCCAGCCGCCGACGATCACCGCCGGGCCGGTGCTGCGCGCTGGGTTCACCGACGTATTCGTCACCGGAATGCTGATCAGGTGGATCAGCGTCAGCGCCAGTCCAATCGCAATCGGCGCGAACCCCGCGGGCGCGCGCTTGTCGGTGGCGCCGAGGATGACGATCAGGAACATGAAGGTCATGACGACCTCGGTGACGAACCCGGCCAGAGCCGAGTACTGCCCGGGCGAATGCTCAGCATAGCCGTTCGCGGCGAGCCCGCCGGCAAGGTCGAAGCCGGCCTTGCCGGAGGCGATGACGTACAGCAGGCCGGCGGCGAGGATCGCGCCGGCGGTCTGGGCGATCACATAGGGCAACAGTTCAGCGGCCTTGAAGCGCCCGCCGACCACGAGCCCGACGCTGACGGCGGGATTCAGGTGGCAGCCTGAGATGTGGCCGATGCCATAGGCCATCGTCAGCACCGTGAGGCCGAAGGCGAGCGAAACACCGGTCAGGCCAATGCCGACGTCCGGAAATGCGGCCGCGAGCACTGCGCTGCCGCAACCACCGAGCACCAGCCAGAACGTACCGATCAACTCCGCTGCAAGGCGACGGGTCATGGACATCGTAATTTCCTCCCAGGATTTTTTTTGCCGGCGCGCCATTGGGCGGGACCGGCGGCGGTTCGAGCCGCCGGGCCATCATATGCCTGCGGCATTGGGCCGGATACTGCGCATTTGCGAATTGATCGGTGACCGTCCCGCGGTGGCGGGTACCCCCCGCCGGCGACCGCCGGGCGGGGCCGCGACCGGCCCCGGGTCGACTTCCGCAAATCCGAAGTCTTCGTCAGCGCATTTCGTCTTTCCCGGACCATCGGCCGGCCTATCTTGGCCCGCGTACACCCAAGCCCTGGAGGACGAGATGAACATCGACATCCGCACCCGAGGTTTCGAATTGACGGAAGCACTGCGCCGGCACGCCGAGCGCCGCGTCCGCTTCGCCCTGGACTGGGCGGGCGACTATGTCCGCACGGTCAGCCTGCGCTTCTCCGACATCAACGGCCCGCGCGGCGGCAACGACAAGCGCTGCCAGTTGCAAATCGCCCTGCCGCGCATGCGCGCCGTGGTGATCGAGGATACGGCCGCCGACCTTTACCTCGCCATCGACCACGCCGTGGATCGGGCCTCGCGGACCCTGCGCCGGCGCCTCTCGCGCCACCGCACGTTTGCCCCGGGCGCCACGCTGGCGGACGGCCTGACATGAACGCCGCGCAGTGGATGGCGCGATCCCTGCTGCGCGAGGTGGGCCCCCGCATCCTGGCGATCCGGCGCCGGACCTGGATCCTGATCGCCGCGGGACTGGCCCTGTTCGCGGCCCTGGCGCTCTGGGCCGTGCTCGCGCTGGCCGGATGGGCCTTCGGCCTTGCGCGCGAGGGGCTGGCGCTGGCACCGGATGCCGCGCGCGGCGCGGTCGAATACGTCGAACGGCAGGTCCCCGGCGCAGCCCGGGCGCTGGACGAGCTGCGCGCGATCGGTACGCTGCACGAACCGGTGCGCGACGTGGGCGGTACCGATATCGGCCCGGTGCCGCGCTATCCGGGCCTGGCGCGTTCGCACTGGCAGCGCGAGGGCAACGAGGTGACGGTCCGCTATGAAGGCCCGGCGGATTACACCGCGGTGCTGGATCACTACGTCGCGGGGTTCGCGGCCCAGGGTTACACCCGGGAGGTGCTGCACGCCGCGCGCTCGGGCGAGACCCACGAGTACCGCAAGGCGAACCATCGCGTGGTGCTGTCGGTCACCCGCCTGCCGGAAGGCGGCGTCGAGGCGAGCCTGGTCGCCGCCCCGCAGTAACCCCCCATCTACCTATCCGCCCGGGGAAATACCGGCATGACCGACTCCGCCGTCAGTTTTGCAACTCCGCCGATGTGGGCCGGCTTCATTGCCTTCGTGCTCGCCATGCTGGCCCTGGACCTGTTCGTGTTCGGCGGCAAGAAGGCGCACCGCGTTCACGTCCGCGAGGCCGCCGCCTGGGTGGCGGTGTGGGTGAGCCTCGCGCTCTCGTTCGCGGGCCTTCTGTGGTGGTACCTTCACGGGACGCACGGCGCCGAAATCGCGCGGACCAAGACGCTCGAATTCCTCGCCGGCTACCTCATCGAACAATCGTTGTCCGTGGACAACATGTTCGTGTTCGTGATGATTTTCACCTACTTCGCCGTGCCCGCGGAACTTCAGCGGCGGGTGTTGCTCTACGGCGTGCTGGGCGCCATCGTCATGCGCGCGGGCATGATCCTCGCCGGGGTCTGGCTGGTGCAGCAGTTCTCCTGGGTGCTGTACGTGTTCGGCGCCTTCCTGGTCATCACCGGTATCAAGATGCTCGTATTCGCCGATGCCCAGCCGGACCTGGAGCGAAATCCACTGCTGCGCTGGCTGCGCGGGCACATGCGCATCACGCCCGGCTTCCACGGCGAATCCTTTTTCGTGCGGCAGAACGGCGTGCTGTGGGCCACGCCGATGTTCCTGGTGCTGGTGCTGATCGAGGCCAGCGACGTCGTGTTCGCGGTCGACAGCATCCCGGCGATCTTCGCCGTGACCACCGACCCCTTCATCGTGTTCACCTCGAACATCTTCGCCATCATGGGGCTGCGCGCGCTGTACTTCCTGCTCGCGGACATGGCCGACCGCTTCCACCTGCTCAAGTACGGCCTGGCCATCGTCCTGGTCTTCATCGGCGGCAAGATGCTGGCGATGCCCTGGTTCCACGTGCCGATCCAGTGGTCGTTGTCGATCGTCGCCAGTATCATCCTGGTTTCCGTGGCCGCGAGCCTGACGTTCTCGAAACCCCGTGCGGTCGTCACCGGAGATGGAGCATGAGTGCAGCACCCGAGGTCCCGCCATCCGGCGGCAGCGAGCGCGACGGCGACGGCCGCCTCGTCGGGCTGGTCTTCGACAGCAGCCCGCCGCTCGCGGAGCCGGAGGTGAATCCGTGGCTGGTCGCCGTGGACGGCTCAGAGAACGCCCTGCGCGCCGTCACCCATGCGGTCGGCCAGGTAGCGTCGATGCGCGCCTGCGCCCTGCATCTGGTGCACGTGCAATCCTGGCTGTCGAAGGAGGCCGCCGAGGCCGAGCTTGCGCACCGCGGCCTGTCGAACACCTTGCGTGCGCGTGCGCTGGTCGAAGCCGGGGGCCTGCCCTGGCGGCTGCACGTGGCGATGGGCGAGCCCGCAGCGCGCATCCTGGAGCTGGCCGGCCGGATCCGATGCAACGTCATCGTCATCGGCAGCCGCGGCCTGACCGTGGTCGAAAGCCTGCTGTTCGGCTCGGTTGCCGACAAGGTCGTGCACCAGAGCCCGATCCCCGTGACAGTGGTGCCGTAGGCATGCGGCCGAACAAGCGCGCTGGCGCCGGCGGCAACGGGCGATGAAGCTGTTTTCGCCGCTGTATCGCAGGGCCATGATCTGGGCCCGCCACCGGCACGCGCCCTGGTACCTGGGAGCGATGAGCTTCGCCGAGTCCTCGTTCTTTCCAGTACCGCCGGACGTGATGCTGGCGCCCATGAGCCTGGCGCAGCCGCGCCGGGCGTGGCAGTTCGCCCTGCTCACCACGCTCGCCTCCGTGGCCGGGGGGCTGCTCGGCTTCGCCATCGGCTACTTCGCCCTCGACGCCCTCCTGCCCTGGCTGCAGGAAAGCCGGTACTGGCCCGCCTACCAGACCGCGGTGGCGTGGTTCGAACGCTGGGGCTTCTGGGCGGTATTCATCGCCGGCTTCTCGCCTATACCGTACAAGGTGTTCACGATTGCGGCAGGGGCGTTGTCGATGGCCCTGCTGCCCTTCACCGTGGCATCGGCCATCGGGCGCGGCGCGCGGTTCTTCCTCGTTGCGGGCCTGATGGCCTGGGGCGGCGAGCGGATGGAGGCCGCGCTGCATCGCCACGTGGATCGCCTGGGCTGGGCGACGGTCATTCTGCTCGGCCTGGGCCTGCTCGCGTTCCGCTAATCCGCTTGCGTAGTTCGTGCGGCCGTCACGATCCCGTGCACGAATCCGAGCTTGGCGATCGCCTCGCGCGACAGCACGAAGGGGTACAAATCGGCCTGCCCCATCGAGCGGTTCAGGCTGTTCAGCGCGAATGCCAGCGGAAGCCACGCGGCGATCAGATCCTCGATGCTCGACTCCTGGCCCGGCGCCACGCGCAGCCCGCGCCCGTTGCCCAGCCTGCGGACGGTACGCGACTTCAGATGCACGCCGAAGGCGCGCCCCGTTTCCAGGGTGTCGACGATATGAAGATAATGCGCCCAGGTTTCGGCGAAATCCTCCCACGGATGCGCCGAGGCGTAGGCCGTCACGAAATGCATCTGCCAGTCCGGCGGCGCGCCGCAGGCGTAATAATCGTTCAATGCCGATGCGTAATCCCGGCGCTCGTCGCCGAACGTCGCGCGGAAGGCGTCGAGCGTCGCGCCGTTGACCAGCACGTCCCAGTAGTAATGCCCGATCTCGTGGCGGAAATGGCCCAATAGCGTGCGGTAGCGCTCACCCATCGCCGTGCGCGTGCGTTCGCGCTCGGCGTCGTCCGCCTCGCGCAGGGTCAGCGTGACCAGCCCGTTGTCATGGCCGATCATGATCTGCGCCTCGTGGGCGGGCGCTTCGGCGAGGAAATCGAATGCCAGCCCGCGTTCCGGATCCTGCGCGCGGTTGACCAGCGGCAGGCGCAATTTGAGCAGCGTATAGATGAGCCGGCGCTTGGCCTGCTCCAGCCGGAACCAGCGCGGCAGATTCTCCGGCACGCTCAGGTCGGGAATGGTCCGGTTATGGCGGCACGCCGCACAGAGCGCGTCGTCCTCGCGCAGGGGCACCATCCAGTTGCACACGCCGAAGGCTTCGTTGCCGCAGAATCGATAGCGCCGCCCGCGCGCGGCGAGCGCCTTCCACGCGCCGTCCTCGGGTTCGAGCGGACTGAGGATCTCCAGGCCGGGCAGGTAGCCGAGCCGGCGCTCGCAGCGTTCGCAGCGGACGTTCTCGAAGTACAGAACCTGCCCGCAGACACAGGTGAAGAGTTTCATGAACGCCGTTCGACCGTCTCAACCGGATGCCTTCGGCTCGAAGGTGTCGATCAGCGGCGGGCTGGGCGCCATCGCCCCTGCGCCGCCCTCGACCTCGACAATCGTGCCGGTCACGTACTCGGATTCGCGCGAGGCAAGCCACAGCGCGGCGTGGGCGATGTCGTCCGGCACGCCCAGGCGCGTCAGCCGCTGCGCCCGCACTGCGGGCCCGAAGACCGGATCCTCGGCCAGGCGCCGGGTCTGCTCGTTCGCCACCACGAAGCCGACCACGATCGCGTTGCAGCGCACGCGCTGCGGGGCGTAGTCGACCGCAATCGATCGGGTCAGGGCGTTCATCGCCCCCTTGATGGCGGTGTAGGTCGCCTGCCGGCGCACGCCCACGACCGAAGCGCGCGAGGAGATGTTGACGATCGAACCGCCCTGCGCCGCCACGATCGCCGGGATCGCGTGCTTGCAGGCCAGGAACAGGCCGCCGGTCAGGCCGGATCGCAGCGTCGCCTCCCAATCGGCGAGCGATATCGACGCGAGTGCGCCGTCGCTGCCGTCCGTGACGCGGTGGGTCGGATAGACGTTGTTGACCAGCACGGAAAGCTTGCCGAACCGCGCGACCGTCGCCGCAACCGCTGCGGCGACTTCATCCTCGCGCTCGAAGTCCACGGCAACGAACAACGCCCTGCCGCCACGGGCCTGGATGCCGGCGACCACTTCCCGTCCCGCGTCGACACTGCGGCCGGTGATTGCGACCGCCGCGCCCTGCGCCGCGAATCGCTCGGCGATCGCCCGGCCGATGCCCTTGGTCGACCCGGTGACCAGCGCCACCTCGCCCGCCAGCCTGCCCTCTGCCATCGTCGCCTCCATTGGCCGTGATCGCGCTTTCCGCGCCCTGTGCCGCGCGGAGCAGCCATGGGCCCTGATGCCGGCCGGCGTCGAAGCGGACCGGACCGGGGCGGCACCAGGTACCGTCCCCGACTGGCCAGACTATAGAATGATCGCCGCGCGCGCATGTGCGCCCGCGGCTTCGCACACTCGCTTCCTCCTGCCGACCCGACCTGCAGAGACCTCATCATGACCTCGCTTTCCGACCCCCTCGACCTGGGCCGCGGCCCCGTCATGGCCAACCGCTTCATGCTCGCCCCGCTGACCAATCTGCAAAGCCACGACGACGGCACCCTGAGCGACGACGAACACCGCTGGCTGACGATGCGTGCCGCCGGCGGGTTCGGCGCAACCATGACCTGCGCCGCCTACGTGCAGCAGGGCGGCAAGGCCTTTCCCGGCCAGCTCGGCATCAGCTCGGACGCCCACCTGCCTGGCCTCGCCCGGCTCGCGCGCGACATCGCAGCCACCGGCAGCGTCTCCTCGGTGCAGCTTCATCATGGCGGCGAGCGCGCCAGGCGCGAACTGAGTGGCGAGGACCTGGTCGCGCCCTGGGACGGCGGCGAGTTCGGTACGCGGGCGATGACCACGGCAGAAGTCGAGGGCTCGATCGAGGCGTTCATCGCCGCGGCGGTGCGAGCGGAAAAGGCCGGCTTCCACGGCGTGGAGTTGCACGGCGCGCACAGCTACCTGCTGTGCGAGTTCCTGAACGCCGAGAAGAACCTGCGCGGAGACCGCTACGGCGGCAGCTACGAGAACCGCACCCGCATGTTGCGGGAGATCATCGACGGCGTGCGCGCTGCCACCGGCAGCGGTTTCCATCTCGGCGTGCGCCTGTCGCCCGAGCGGCACGGCATGGGGCTCGCCGAAGCGATGCGCCTGGCGGAGGAGATCATGACCGGTGGGCAGGTCGACTACCTGGACATGTCGCTATGGAACTGCTTCAAGCCGCCGGTCGAAGCGGAACACGCCGGCCGCCCGCTGATCGACTGGTTCACCGGCCTGGAGCGCGGCACGTGCAGGCTGGGTGTCGCCGGCAAGCTCATGTCGACCGCGACCGCGCAGGCCTGCCTGGATCACGGCGCCGACTTCGTGCTCATCGGCCGCGGCGCCATGCTGCATCACGATTACCCGCGGCGGGCACTGGCCGATGCGGGCTTCCAGACCATCGCGCTGCCGGTGACGCGCGACTACCTGCGCGCCGAGGGCCTCGGCGAGGCCTTCGTGCAGTACGTGACCTCGACCTGGAAGACGTTCGTTTCGGACTGACGCGCGCGCCCGTGCCCGGGGTTCAAGGCCTCGACACCGGTATCCCCGCGAAGTAGCGCCGGGGGTTTTCGATCGTAAGCCTGTCGATATCGGCCTGGGGCACTTCGGCCTCGCGCAGCATCGGCTGGATGCGCTCGAGGTAGTGCAGGATGCTGCCGCCATGGATGAGCTGCTGCGTCACCGGCGTCTGCGGCCAGACGCTGCCGCGGTAAGCGCAGACGTGGTCGCAGGAAACCACCACGTGCCCGCCCCAGCCGGCGCGGATCAGCTTCACCAGCGACTGCACCTTGTCCGGATCCGGCCGGCCGAAATCCCCTGTCTGCCAGCCGAACCGATCGAAGCCCAGGTAGGAGCCATTGCCCGCAACCTGAGTGTGATATTCGAAATCCGGGCTGCCGTCGGAATGACCGATGACAATCCTGTGCGCCGGCACGCCGTGGCCGGTCAGCGTTTGCTGTTGTTCCCGGCCGAGTTCGCCCTGCTGCGTGTGGGTCGTGATCGGCGCGCCGGTTTCCAGGCTGGCGATCGCCGCCGCGTGCAGGACCACGCGCTCGTAGTCGGAGATCCGGCCGCGGTCGGTCGCCACCTTGATGATCCCGGCCTTGATGCCGGTGCTGCCGATCCCGACGGTGAGTTCGCGGATGAACACCTCGGCCATGTACTTCGCCGCGTCCAGGCCGTTCGCCAGGCCCAGGCCGACCTTGGACTTCCAGTACTGCGAGCCGCCGTAGACCTCGTTGAACAGCCCGGTGGCGGCGACGATCTGCATGCCGGTGCGCACGGAGACCTCGGCGGCCAGTTCGACGTCCCTGCCGATGTCGCCGGGGCAGGGATCGACGAACGAGCGCACGCCGGCGCCCTTCAACTGGCCGATGCGATCCACGCACAGCGCGAGCAACTCGGACCGGGACAAGCCCGGATGGGCGGTGTCCGCCTCCCATCCGGCGGAGGCCACGACCAGATGCTCGTGCATCATGGTGCGGCCGAGCTGATCGGGCGTGATGGTTCCGGTCACGGTGTTGATCGTCGTCATCGCGTCACCTCCAGCGTCGGAACCAGTCACTTCGCAGTGTACATCGGGGACACGCGGCCGGTACCCCGGCGAGGCCGGCGCGGCCTTGACACGCGCAGGCGAGCGCCGGAGAGTTCGGGGCCATGAGCACCGCAACGGACATACCGGCGCACGTTCCCGCGTCCCTCGTGCGCGACGTCGACATCTACGATCTGCCCGGCTGCGGGCAGGACGTGCACCTGGCCTGGAAGCGGCTGCAGGACGAGAGCCCCGCGGCGCTCGTCTACACGCCCAGGAACGGGGGCCATTGGATCGCCACCCGCGGCGACGCGGTGTGGGATCTGTTCGGCGACATCGAGACCTTCAGCGCGAAGGAGATCTCGGTGCCGCGCCACACCACCGTATATCCGAACATCCCGAACCAGTCGGACGAACCCGAGCACGCGTACTACCGCGCGATCGTCACCCGCTTCCTCACGCCCAAGGTGGTCTACACGGTCTCGGAGGAGGTGCGCCGGCTCGCGATTTCGCTCATCGAGGGCTTCCGGAACCGGGGCCGCTGCGAGTTCGTCGCCGAGTTCGCCCGCCACCTGCCGATGACGATCTTCCTGAAGCTGGTGAACCTGCCGCTGGAGGACCGGCCCTACCTCATGTCGCTCGCGGACGTGGCGGTGCGCAGCGGCGACGCGGCGGCGCGCATCGACGCCGGCCGCAGGATGCACGCCTACCTGGAGAAGTGGGTGGCTGAGCGGACGGTGCAGCCGGGCAACGACCTGCTTTCGGCCATCATCCACGGCCGGGTCGGCGACCGGCCGATGACGCGCGAGGAGATCTTCGGCGAGTGCTCGGACGTGATGTTCGGCGGGCTGGATACCGTCGCCAACATGATGGGCTTCGTCGCGCACTTCCTCGCCACGCATCCGGCGCACCGGCGCCAGCTCATCGACGCCCCGGAACGCATCCCGCAGGCGGTGGAGGAGATGCTGCGACGGTTCGCGGTGGCCTCGCCCTGCCGGCTGGTGCCCAGGGACGTCGTCTTCCACGGCGTGCAGCTCAAGGCCGGCGACATGGTGGTGATTGCCTCGCCGCTGCACGGAATGGACGAGCGGATCTGGCCCGACCCGCTGCAGGTCGACTTCGACCGCGACGTGCGCCTGCACGCCACGTTCGGCAACGGTGTGCACCGCTGCCCGGGCGCGAATCTCGCCCGCTCGGAGATCCGCATCTTCATCGAGGAGTGGTTGCGGCGCATTCCGGACTTCGAGGTCGAGACCGGCGCACGGGTGGCGGGCCAATCCGGCCTGGTCAGCGGGATGACCGCCCTGCCGCTGGCCTGGCCGGTATAGGCCACCGCGTCCGCGCGTCCGGCACCCGGCGGGCAGCCACGGCGCATCGGCGCGGCGGTGTTATGGCTTGCCGCTTGCGGCGCGCGTCGCCTCGATGATCGGCACGAATTCGTCGAACATGCTCGCCGGGATGTCGAACGCGCGCGTGTCGTCGATCTCGGCCAGGTGCCGCTCGATGTCCTCGGCGCGCGGCGGGTGCTGCTGATCGGCGAGCCAGCCCTTCACCTCGCCGATGAACACGCGGGCGAAGCGGCCGCCGGTGGCGCTGTAGAGCGCACGCGTGGTGGTGCAGCGCTCGCTCGCCAGCCAGGTCACCATCGGCACCACGAAGTCGTTGTGGATCGCCGGCCCGATCACCTCGAACCCCTGCGGCGCCTGGGCGCGGAAATACGGCGGCCATTCGTTCTCGCCCTGCCCCAGGCGCGAGGCGCCGCAGGGCAGCAGGCCGTTGGCAAGGATGCCGTGCTTCGCGCCCTCGAGCGCGAGGACATTCACCAGACCCACCAGCCCGGTCTTGGCGGCTGCGTAGTTCGCCTGCCACTCGCAACCGAACACGCCGGAAGCCGAGCTGACCAGGACGATGCGGCCGTAGCCCTGCTGCTTCATCACGCGATAGGCCGGCTGGCCGACGTAGAAGCCCGCCATGAGGTGTACGCCCAGGATGGCGTCGATCTGCGCGTCGGTCAGGTCCTCGAACGGCGCATTCTTCAGGAACCCCGCGTTGTGGATCAGGATGTCCACGCGCCCGAACGCTTCCATCGCCGCGTCCACGATCGCCGTGCCGCCGGCACGCGTCGCGCAGCTTTCGTAGCAGGCCACCGCCCGGCCACCGGCCTGGGTGATTTGCTCCACGACCCGGTCGGCGGGGCTCCGTGCGGTCACGCCGGACAGGCGGTTGCCCAGGGGATCCGTGCCCAGGTCGTTGACCACGACGGCCGCGCCGCGCGCCGCGAGATCCAGGGCGTAGTCGCGGCCCAGGCCGCTGCCCGCGCCGGTCACGATGGCGACCCGGCCGTCGAAGCGAATGTCGTTCATTCCACCGTCCTTTCGATGGGACTCAGTTGACCGAGCGGCACTGGCCGCCGTCGACGCGGTAGTTGGCGCCGGTCATATAGCCCGACAGCGGGCTCGCCAGCAATGCGACCATGCGCGCGATGTCACCGGTCTCGCCGAAGTGATCCGCCGCGATCGGGATCAGTTCGTTGACGAAGCGGCGCTCGATCTCCGCCCAGTCGCCCGCGTTCCAGCCCAGTTGCCGCGCCATGTCGGTGAAAGTGCGTACCACCGCCGGGGTCAGGATGATGCCGGGGCTCACCGTATTCACGGTGATGCCGGTATGGGCGAGCGTGCGCGCCAGCGAGCTGGTCATGTTCACCATCGCCGCCTTCGCGGCCTGGTAGTCGGCAAGATCCGGCTCGGTCTGCGTCGCCGAGGAGCTGGAAATATTGATGACCCGGCCCCAGCCACGTTCCTTCATGCCGGGCACGAAGCGCTGGATGAGGCGCACCGCCGCACCGACGTTCTGCTCGTAGGTCCAGGCCCAGTCCGACCACGGGATCTCCAGCCAGGGCGCGTTCAACGGCCCGGCCTGACCATCCGATCGGTGCGAGCAGGCGCGCCCGCCCGCGTTGTTGACCAGGATATCGATGCCGCCCAGCGCCGCGAGAGCGGCGTCGCCGACGGCGGTACAACCGGGCTCGGTGGCCAGGTCGCCGAGCGCGACATGGGCGATGCCGCCCGCCCCGCGGATCTCCGCGGCGACCGCATCAGAGCGCGCCGCGTCCCTGCCATGGATGACGACCCGGGCGCCCTCGGCGCCGAGCGTCCGCGCAATCCCCGCGCCGATCCCCGAATTGCTCCCGGTCACCAGGGCGCGCTTTCCAGACAGTTGCAGATCCATACCCACCCCCAAGAGCACCAGCCGCGACGTTGCGGTGCACGAGTAGACTCGATGGCAGCGGGCCTTGTCGACCCGTCGTTGTCCGGGCCTGGGCTTTGTGCCAGTCTGCCTGCCATGCCCGACAGCGCCGTTTCCGTGACAATGGATGCCGGCATCGTCGACCTGACCGCACCGGTCATGTTCGACGATCCGTGGGCAACCTTCCGCCGCCTGCGCGCCACGACGCCCGTGGCGCCGTGCCACACGCGGCAAAGCCGCAGCGGAACGGTCATCCTCACCCGCTACGACGACGTGACTGCGTTCTACAAGGACGCACGCTTTTCCTCCGACGCCACGCGCAACGCCCGCCTGCCGCTGCTCAACCGGTTCATGCCCAGGGTGTACCGGCTGCTCTACGACAGCATCGTGTTCAAGGACGACCCGGAGCACCGGCGGATCCGCTCGCTGGTGGACCGCACCTTCACGCCGGCGCGGGTGGCGGCGCTGGCGGATCAGATCGCGCGTGTCACGCACGAGCTGCTCGCCGGCATGGAGCGCCAGGCTGCGCGCGGCGAAACCGTCGATCTGGTGCGCGCTTTCGCGCTCCCGCTGCCGCTCACGGTGATCTGCGAACTGCTGGGCGTGCCGGAGCACGAGCGCGAGCGCTTCCAGGAATGGGTGAACCAGCTCATCGACTCGACCGACGGCAGCCTCTGGAAGCTGCTGCGCGCGGTGCCCACGGCGCACCGCATCATGCGGCTGTTCGAGCGGCTGGTCGAAATGAAGCGCGCCGAGCCGGACGACCGACTCATCTCGGCGCTGGTGCGCCTGGGCGACGATCCGGGCGGCCTGACCCGGCAGGAGGTGCTGGCCATGACCTTCCTGATGCTGCTCGCCGGCCACGAGACCACCACCAGCCTGATCGGCAGCGGCACGCTGGCGCTGATCGAACACCCCGATCAGCTCCGGCGCCTGCTCGCCGATCCCGCGCTCATCGATCCCGCGGTGGAGGAACTGCTGCGCTTCACCAGCCCGGTGACCATGGGCGCGCCACGCATCGCGCTGGAGGACGTCGAAATCGGCGCCAGCGTCATCCGCAGGGGCACGCCGGTGCTGGGCATGATCAACTCGGCCAATCGCGACGAGCGCGTATTCGCCGATCCGGACGCCCTGGACATCGGCCGCACGCCGAACCGCCACATCGCCTTCGGTACCGGCGTACACATGTGCCTGGGGCTCTGGCTCGCGCGCGCGGAGGCGAAGATCGCCCTGGATGCGCTCGTGCGCCGCTTCCCGCGCATGCAGCTTGCCGTGCCGCGCCGGGCGCTGCGCTGGAAGGCCGTGGAATCGCTGCGCGGGCTGCGGCAGTTGCCGTTGATCCTGGAGCCGCGCTGATCGGCGCGGTCAGTACAGAACCCGAACGAGGAAATCACCATGCGTGCAATCGTGTTCGATCGCTACGGCGGCCTGGAAGTCCTGCACCCGGCCGAGGTGCCGGATCCCGTGGCCGGTCCCGGGCAGGTGCTGGTCAGGATCGCCGCGGCGGCGGTCAACCCGGCCGACTACAAATGGCGCTCGGGCATGTTCGCGGAAATGATCCCGCTGCCGATGCCGCACATCGTCGGCTACGACGTGGCGGGAACCGTGCTAGCCGTAGGCAGTGGCGTCACCGGTTTCGCGGCCGGCGACCGCGTCGCGGCGATGCTGAACCCGATTACCAAGGGCGGCTACGCGCAGATGGTGGCGATCGACGCCGCGACCGCGGCGAGGATCCCGGACGGCCTCGACTTTGCGCGCGCGGCCGCGGTGCCGTGCGCCGCGCTGACCGGCGCGCAGGTGATCGAGGAGGTGATCCGGCCGAAGACCGGGCAGACGCTCCTCATCACCGGTGCCACCGGCGCGGTCGGCGTAGCCGGCCTGCTGGCGGCGCTGCGGCTCGGCGCGCGGGTGGTGGCCGCGGTGCGTTCGAAATACGCCGCGCAGGCGCACGCACTCGGCGCAACCGCCACCCTGGCCCTGGGCGAAGAGGACTGGAGCGGCGCACCATTCGATCACGTCTTCGATACCGTGGGCGGCGAGGCGGTCGCACGACTGTGCCGGCACCTGGCACCCAGCGGCCTCATCTGCACCGCCGCGACCACGCCGATCGACCCGACCGGGCTCGCGGCGCAGCCACAGTTCGTCGCGGTCCGGCCGGACGGCCCGCGACTGCAAGTATTGCTGGAAGACGTGGCCTCCGGCCGGCTGCCGATCACGATTGCGCGGCGCCTGCCGCTTGCCCAGGCGGCCGAGGCACAGCGGCTGGTGGAAGCCGGCGGGTTAAACGGCAAGGTCATCCTCGAACCTTGACGCCGGGCGGCGGATTGCGATTGACTGCCCCGCCCAGCCCTGCATTGAACATGAGCCAACCCCCGCAATCCCGGCCTGAACCATACGACCGCGCACTGGGTGCCGTGGAGCTGATCGTCTGCTCGGTGTTCCTGTTCGGGCCTTTGTTTCTCATCGCCTTCTACAGCAACGGCGTGACGGCCGGGGAGGTCGCGGGCGTGGGCGGCGCCTCCGTCGGCATGGCCGTGATCCTCCGGGCCACCGCGCGCCGGATCCTGGGCACCGCCGCGGGCGGCATCCTGCGCGCCAGCTTCGCGGCCTTTTCGCGCGCCTCGTCCCGCACCGTGATGCGGCGCGCGGTACGCTTCGCGTTGCGCATGTTGTTCGCGGCCATCGCCCGCGACCGTCCCATCGGCGATCAGACGGCCGATCCGCAGGCCGCCAACCGGCGCTCGGCGTGGTTGCCGGTGCTCACCGGCGCCATCGGCCTGTCGCTGTCTTTTGCCGGTGTGCTCGCCCTGCTGCCCGATCCCGCGCGCATCGCCATCGCGGGCGAAACGACCGGTACCGCGCTCGCCGCCGTCGCCTGCGCCGGGCTGTCACTCGTCGTCTATGCGCTCATCGTCGCCGCGGCAGCACGCCGGTTCGGCGTCAGCCTGCGCTTCAACACCGCGTTCGACGGGCTCCTGCTCCAGGCGTACTTCACCGGCGGCGCGTCCTTCCTGCCGCTGACGACGGACGTGGAGTACGAAGGCCCGGCGCGACAGCGCATGTTCGTCGCGGCGGCGACCCTGGCAGGCCTGCTCGCGGTGCATTTCGTGCTTTGGGCGCTGGCCGGGGCGACCGGATGGAAGACGGCGCAGGTCGCCGCCGGCATGGTCATGGTCTTCTGCTTCGTGTATTCGTTCCCGATCAGCCCGCTGGACGGCTACCAGATCTGGAGCGCGAGCAAGCGCGCCTGGTGCGCGGCGTGGGTGCCGATCCTGCTCGTCTTCATCACCCACTTTCCGGACGTACTCTCGTCCGTGCTCTGAACTCCACCCCGGGCCCGCCCATGACCCAGCCCCCGCGCAGGCGCAGCAACACGCTCAAGACGGTGATCGTCGGCGTCCTGCTCGGGTGGACGTTCCTGTACAACCTGCTCATCAAGGATCTCGGCCCGGTCGAGAGCTTCTTCCACATCCTCGACACCATCTCCGACGACTTCCTGGTCGGCACGATATTCACGATCGCGCTGGGCGTCGGCATTGCCCTGGTGTTCTCGTTCACGAAGCTGTATTCGCAGATCACGGCCAACGTCTACTCGTTCCGCATGCTGGAGATCATGTACTTCGAGCACCTGCGGCACGGCGACGTCCAGGGCTATTTCCACCGCCTGCTGAACTTCCAGGACCAGCCGCGGCCACAGGAGTGCTGCCCGTCGCGCGTGAGCGCGATGATGTTCGCGCTCGCCTTCACGTTCGTGATGAGCTGGGTGTACCTCATCGTGTTCAGCGAGGCGCTGTTCTTCCTGTCCTGGAGCGCAGGGGTCGACCTGCCGATCACGGATCAGAACCTGCTGTTGCTGCCGACGCTGGCACTGGCCATCCCGTTCTCGGCACGGGTGATGGCGTACGCGCGCTACCGCTATGCGCAGGACTACGCGGACTTCATGCCCGGCGCGGTGTTCGCGCTGCTCGTCGTCTTCACCCTGGGCCAGCTCTATCAGTCCGACGACCAGAAGTTCTTCCTCACCCAGGTGTTCGCCAACCGCGACTACCTGCTGCCGTACCTCAAGAACGGCGCGCTGCTGGCCTTCATCCCGGTGTTCTTCGAAGGGATGTTCTGGCTGTACGAACTCAGCCAGGATCCGGAGCCGCCGGGCGACGCGCAGTGACCGGACCGGGGTGATCGCCATGCGCGCCAGGCGCCATTCGTTTTCGCTCCACTGCTGCGCGAACCCGGCATTCACGTGGAACGGCCGCCATTCGGGAAATGGACGATGCAGCATGCCTGGGATAATCTCCTGCTCCGCCATGGCGGCGATGGCGGGTGCTGAATACGGTCATCGTGCCGTGCCGACGGCGCACCGAAGACAATACGAACATACGGGGGGACGCACGTGGGAAAGTGGAACAAGACCTGGCTGGGCAACATCGATCGGCTCATCGATCTGAAGGTTCCGGTCGACAAGCAGTTTTCCGGCCTGCAAAAATTCACCTCGGAACTCGACGATGCCGAGGCGCTTTCCGACGAACTGCTGGAAATCAAGGAAAAGGCCCTGGCGCTCGTCAAGGAGCGCGACAGGAAAGTCGCGGAAATGAAGCAACTCGTCTCCAGCATCAAGTCGAAGGTCGACAATTACGACAAGGCTCGCTTGCAGTTGCTCAAGGTGATGGCCAAGGACGAGAACGACGAGGGTGAGGAAGCCTGCAAGTCGCTGGGTATCGCGCTGAACCAGATCGAGGCCCTGGTCAAGGATCCGGCGGCCATGAAGTTCGACATCACTGTGAAATAGCCCGGCCTGACGGCACGCCGCGCGCGCTAACCGCGGGTGTTCCTCGAACCCTGATCCGGCTTCGCGCCATCGCGCGGAACCGGGCGCCGGATGTTCAACGCGCGTCGCCGGTTCCCGCGCGCGACTCCGGCGGTTTCACCGGCTCGCGCCCGCGCGCGTACACGCAGCCGGCGAAGCCGCTCGCGGCGATGGCCAGGAACACCGGGGCCATGCCGAATACCGATCCGAGCGCACCGAACACGATCGGGATCCCGAGCAGGATGCCGTTGGCGAAGAACTGCCGCAGGCCCATCGCGGCGCCGACGCGCTCGGGCGGGGAGAACTCGTACAACAGCGTGAGCGTCATCGGCTGCGTGAGCCCGACCCCCAGGCCGATGAGCGCGCCGAGCGCCATCATGACGGGCGCCTCGTGCGCGAGCGGGAACAGCGCGTAGCCGACCGAGGACACGAACAGCGCCCCGACCATCATGCGCCAGGGCGTCAGGCGGCGGCCGAGCAGGGGCGCGAGCAGGCGCACGGCGAGCATCGCCGCCGCCATGCTAGACATCACCCCGCCAATCGCGGTCGCCGAAAGGCCCACCTCGGCGCCATACAGCGGCACGACCAGCGCGAACGACTCCCACACCAGCGACATCACTGACGACAGCACGTAGATCGCGCGCAGGCTGGGATCCTTCAGCAGCGCGAAGACGTTCTTCGGCTTGCTGCCGGCGTGCATCGGGTGCGGCGGCGGCACCGCGACCAGGCGCAACGCGATGCAGGCGAATGCCGCCACCACCCACGGCACGATCGCCGTGTAGGCGATGCGATGGTCGAAATGGTCGATGACGAGCCCCGCGAGCAGCGGCGCGGCGAAGGTCGCAATTGCGAAGATGACGCCGGACAGGCTGAGCCAGCCCATGCGCGCGGCGGTGTCGGAAAGCTCGCCCACGACCTTCACGTGCGAGACATAGGCGAGCGACGCGCCGGTGCCGAGAATCGCCGCGGCGACGAACAGGACGGGCAGCCCCGGCACCGCCACCGGCAGCAGGCCGCACACGGCCATCAGCACCAGCCCCGCCATCCACGGCACGCGTACCCCGCGGCTATCGAGCAGATGGCCGATGCGGACAGAGAGTATCGTCGCCAGCAGGGTGAACGAGGCCTGCAGCAGGCCGACGGCCGCGGCGCTGGCACCGAGCGCGATGGCGTGCAGGACGATGATGAAGCGCAGGCCGATGAAGCCGACCTGGCCGAAGGCGCCCAGGACGATCGCCGCGACGATCGTGCGCCTGCCGCCCGAAGATGCCGAAACTTCCGAAATCATGCCTGCCGCTGGTCTGCGCCCGGCCCGATGCCGCCGGGGTGCCGACGTGCATGGACATGCAGGCGTGCAAGGGACCGGTGCGGGCGCTAACGCCTCGAAGTGGGCAGGATTATACAGGGGCGCGTTGCATGCCGGGGCGGCGCCTGGCCCTGTTGATCCCGGCACTATTCCTGGTCAGGCTGTATCGAGGATTTTCGAACACGGCTGCGCGCAATCCGGCGGCCGTTCGTGGAGGTTCACCCCATGCGCGTATCCCTGACCCTGGACTTCCGCAACCCGCCGCGCTGGCACCGGCCCTGGAAGGAGCTCTGGGAAGACAATCTGTTCCTGATGACCCAGGGCGAGCAGATGGGCTTCGATGCGCTGCTGGTGCAGGAGCACTTCTTCATGGACGACGGCTACGGACCCTCGGTGCCGGTGTTCCTGGCCGTGCTGGCGGAGCGCACGCGCACGGCGCGCATCGGCTCGTTCATCCAGATCCTGCCGCTGCACAACCCGGCGAAGCTGGCGCAGGAGATCGCGGTGCTCGACCACCTGTGCGGCGGGCGGCTCGACGTCGGCCTGGCGATCGGGCACCGGGCGGCCGAATTCCGCGCCTTCCAGATGTCGCAGAAGACCCGGCCCTCGCGTTTCGAGGAGGGTTTCGCGGTGCTGAAGAAGGCCTGGGCCGGCGAGCCGTTCGACCATGCCGGGCGCTGGTACACCTTCAACCGCCTGACCGTGGCGCCCAAGCCGCTGCAACGTCCGCACCCGCCACTTTGGATCGGCGCGACCACGCCTGTCGCCGCGCGGCGCGCCGGGCGGCTGGGTACCCATCTGTATGCCGGCTCGACCGACCCGGCCACGATCCAGGCGTACCGCGAGGGGTTGGCCGAGGGCGGGCACGATCCTGCGCGCTGCCGCATCGCGGTGTCGTTGTCGATCACCGCCACCCGCGGCGACCCGGAGGCGGCGTGGCGGCGGATCCGCGAGCAGGCGCACTATCGCTGGGATTTCTACCGCGTGATCCGCCAGGAGATGGGCGATGCGATGCTCTCGGTGGGCGTGGCCGAAGCCGCGCCGGACGCGGACGCGTACCGCGGCAACGAGCTGGTCGGCAGCCCGGCGCAGATCATCGAAACAATCGGCAGGCTCCGCGATCAACTCGGCATGACCGATCTCGTGATGTTCGGCGCGCATGCCGGCACCGATCTGCGCGGCGCGGGCCTTGAGAGCCAGGCGCTGTTCGCGCAGGAGGTGCTGCCGGAACTGCGCCGTTGGTGACGCTCGGCGCGGTGGGTCCCCCATCGCCATCCATGCACCGCACCCCGTCATTGCGAGGAGCGAGGCGACGAAGCAATCCACGAGCCGCAACCCGTCATTGCGAGGCTGCGTAGCGGCCGCGGCAATCCGTGCGGCCCGGACGAATCCGGCGCCGCATGGGTCGCTTCGCTGCGCTCGCGACGACGAGGGGGCGGTGCATGGCCGTGATATTGCGCCGCGCGGCCCGCTACAATCCCCGCCAGCCAGCGAACAAGGCAACGGAGCACTCGCATGTCGGAACTCGTGTACCACAGGCGATCGCACGGCCGGCAGTTCGATTCCGTCGGCGACGACGCCGGCGCCCTGCTCAGTGCGGCGTTGAATTGCGACACGCGCCGGGACGATCCGTATCGCTTTCTCGGTCAGTTGCACGGCCACGGCGATTTCCTCGAAGGCAGCTTCGGCAACTTCGTCTGGGGATACGAGGCGATCGACGCACTGCTGCGATCGCGCACGATGTACAAGGGCGGCAGCCACGGCAGCCTCGCCTTCAGCGCCCTCACGCCGGAGCAGATGGAGCGGATCAGGGCCGAGAGCCCGGTGCTGCCGGGCTTCATCAACCAGATCGATCCGCCCGAGCACACCCGCCTGCGCAACCTGATCGCGGCCGCCTACACGCCGCGGCGGGTGGAACAACTGCGCGCGTTCGCGCAGGAATTCATGGACCGCTGGTGCGACGCCGCCGATGGCGGCAGCCCGGTCGAAGTGGTCAAGCCGCTGGCCGAGGCCCTGCCGGCGGAGGTCATCGGCCACCTGATCGGCGTGCCGGTCGCGGATCGGGCCGATTTCGCGGCCTGGGCGCAGACCCAGGCACTCGATCTGGACCCGCATGCCGGTTTCGACGAAAAGCTGCGAGCGGCGCGCACGCGCGTGCTCATCCGCGACTACGTGCGAAAGCTGGCCGCCGAGCGCGAGCGCGATCCGCGCGACGACCTGCTGTCGGCGCTGCTGGCCGAGTACCGCCGCCACGGCACCCTGACCGAGCCGGAGTTCCTCTCCGTGCTGATGATCATGTACCTGGCGGGGTTCCAGACCACGATGCACATGCTGACCAACGGCATCGTCGCGCTGTGCGAACACCCCGGCGAGTACGGCAAGCTGCACGCGGAGCCGGATCTCGCGCGTGCCGCAACCGACGAAATCCTGCGCTTCGACGCACCGGTGATGACCATCGGCTATCGTGCCGGCGCGGACACCGCGATCGGCGGCCGCCCGGCGCGGACCGGCGAGTACTACACGCTGCTGCTGGGCGCGGCGAACCGGGATCCGCGCATCTTCCCGGATCCGGCGCGCTTCGACATCACGCGGGTGAACCCGAAGCCGTCGCTTTCGTTCGGCGCCGGCCTGCACTACTGCCTGGGCGCATCGCTGGCCCGGCTGGAGGGCGAGGTGGTGTTTTCGACCCTGGCCCGGCGCTTCGCGGCGCTGGCGCTCGCCGAGCCGCCGCTGCGCACCGAGGGCTTCCGCATGCGCGGATTCGAGCGCATCGTGGTATCGCTGCGCCAACCGTGAACCGCCCCGCGTCATTGCGAGGCCGCGCAGCGGCCGCGGCAATCCAGGCGGCCTGGACCGATTCGGCGCCGCATGGGTCGCTTCGCTGCGCTCGCGACGACGATACTGCGGAGGGTATTCAATGCATGATCGCATTTCCGTCAACAGCCTATGCTTTCCCGGCGCGTCGCTGAACGATCTCACCGGGCACTGGCGCAGCCTGGAAGCACGGCGCGTGAGCCTGGCGAGCGGTCTGCTGCTCGACGGCGGCGCCGCACCGGTGAAGGCGGCGCTCGCAGGCACGCAGTGCCGGCTGGAGACGATCACGCACCTGTTCCTGTCCAGGGGGCACCTTCGCGCCGATCCGGAGTGCTGGCTCGCCGATCGAGGGCGCCTGGCGCGCCTGATCGACATCGCGGCGCACTGCGGCGCGCGCTCCATCTACATGGTGACCGGGGGGCACGGCGACCTGACCTGGGAGGATGCGGCCGACGTGTTCAGCACCGCGATCGAACCCTGCGTCGCGCAGGCCCGCCAGGCCGGCGTCACGCTGCTGGTGGAGAACGCGCCGGTGCTGTACGCGGACGTGCACATCTCCCATTCGCTGGCGGACACCCTGCTGCTGGCGCAGACGGCCGGCATCGGCGTGTGCATGGATCTCTACACCTGCTGGACCGAGGCCGATCTGCGCGGCACGATCGTGCGCGCCCTGCCGAGGCTGGGCCTGGTCCAACTCGGCGACTACGTCTACGGCGACCGCTCGGTGCCCGGGCGCGCGGTGCCCGGGGACGGCTGCATTGCCTTCAGGCGCATCCTGGGCTGGGTGCTGGAAGCCGGCTACTCGGGCGCGATCGACCTGGAGCTGATCGGCCCGCGCCTGGACACCGAGGGCCACCTGCCGGCCGTGCGCCGGGCGGCCGCGCACATCGGCGGCATCCTGGCGGCGCTCGGCGCCTGAACGCGTCTATACTTTTCGACCACCGGGCGCGGCTGCCGCGCCGCCACGGAGCCGCAACCGAGGAGTCACCCCGATGACCGCCATGGCCCCCATCCAGAAGACGACACCCAATCCCTTTCCGGGCGAGTCGCTCGACAGCGACGGGCACATGTACATCCGCCCGGAGGAGTTCCGGCGCATCCTGCCGGAGCTTGCCTACGGGTTCACGCAGGAGTTCCTGGACGGCTACATGAACCACCCCGAGTTCAAGGAGCGCCGCGAGAAGAACCGGGAGGAACTCTGGGAAACCAAGGGCATCGGCGCCCTGGGCGCCTACGACCCGGCCGAGCGGGTCGAGGCCCTGGACATGATGGGCATCAAGGCCCAGCTCCTGTTCGCCAACAACAACACCCACGACATGCGCGGCACCACCGTGATCGCACGCAACGCCAGCCGGCGCTACAACGATCACGCACTGGAATTCACGAACGCCACCGATGGCCGCTGCCGCGCGGTCTGCCATATCAACACCAGCGACGTCGATTTCGCGATTGCCGAGGTCGAGCGCGTGATCAGCAAGGGCGCCAGGGCCGTGGGCCTGCCGTGCGCGGTGCCGCCGGGCGGAGTCTCGCCCAGCCATTCGAAGTGGGATCCGATGTGGGCACGGCTGGCCGAGGCCGACGTGCCCGCGCTGCTGCACCTGGGCTCGGCGGGCCTGCTGGAGAACGACAAGCCCGAGGACACGATGTTCCCGCACCCGGCCTGGCGTGATTCGGAAGTGCTGCGCAACAAGCCCGCGTACCGCGCCGGCGGCGAGGAGGCGATCAGCCCGTACTTCATGCTGGTGGCGCACATGGGGCCGGAGCTGTACCTGCAGACCATGGTGATGGGCAAGGTGTTCGAGCGCCACCCGAAGCTGCGCTTCGGCATCGTCGAGCACGGCTCCACCTGGCTCGGGCCCTGCGTGGAGCGCATGGATCTCTGGGCTGACTTCATGGCCCGCGTGGGCGTGCACTATGAGATGAAGCCGAGCGAGGTCGTGCGGCGCAACGTGCGCGTGCCGCCGTTCTGGCACGAGGATCTGTACAAGATGATCGATCGCTACGGGCTGAAGGAGTGCTACTGCTTCAGCACCGATTACCCGCACCTGGAAGGCAGCAAGGATCCGCACGGCAAGTTCAAGAAGTACCTGGACAAGCTGCCGGCCAGCTACGCCCGCGAGTTCTACATCGACAACAACCGCCTGCTGCTGCCGGGCGCATGAGCGTACGCACTCCGTGACCTTACAGGAGCCGACCGTGGCCACCGCCCGACCGACCGTGAGTTTCGACCACCATTCCCCGGACTACGCGCGCGATCATCATGCCGTATACCGCGAGCTTCGCAACAGTACGCCCATCGCGTGGACCGAGCGCTACGGCGGGTTCTGGGTCGTCACCCGCTACGACGACGTCGCCGCCATCGCGCGCGACGACCTGACCTTCTCCTCGCGCCACGACCTGCCCAACGGCAAGTCCTACACGGGCATCCAGTTGCCGCCGCAGGAGGTGCGCTCCACCCCGATCGAGATGGACCCGCCGGATTTCCCCAAGTACCGCCAGGTGCTGGTGCCGTTCTTCTCGCCCGCGGCCTTCAACAAGTTCCGGCCCAAGATCCTCGGCTACGTCACCGCATGCCTGGACAAGTGCATCGAGAGCGGCCGGATCGACTTCATCATCGATCTTGCCAATCCCGTGCCCGGCATGCTGACCATGGTGTTCCTCGGCCTGCCGGCGGAGGATTGGGACTTCTACGCCCCGCACTACCACAACGGGCTGGCCTATCCGCCGGGTTCACCGGAGTGGGTGCTGGCGAGCAACGGTGTTCTGGCCGGGCACGATCGCCTGCGCGAGGCGATCAAGGATCGCCGGCGCAGCCCGCGCGAAGACATGCTCACCCACCTCACGCGCGTGGAGATCGACGGCCGGAAAATCGACGATGAGACGATCGTCGACATCTGCAACCTCATCCTCGGCGGCGGGCTCGATACCACTACCGGCCTGCTTGGGCACGGATTCTGGTTCCTCGGCCGCAATCCGCAGTACCGCGAGCGGCTCGCGAACGACTCCAACTTCATGATGAGCTTTACCGAGGAACTGCTGCGCTACAACACACCGACCCAGGCACTGGCGCGCACCGCCACCCGCGACGTCGAAATCGGCGGGCAGTTGATCCGGGCCGGGGAACGGGTGTTGATGTGCTGGGCGGCGGCGAACCACGACGAGAGCAAGTTCGAGCGGCCCGAGGAGTTTCGCCCGGATCGCTTCCCGAACCTGCACCAGGCCTTCGGCCTGGGCGCGCACCGCTGCCTCGGCTCGACCTTCGCCAGGTTCGAGTTCGCGATTACCGTGGAGCAGGTGCTCAAACGCATGGGCGAATTCGAGCTGATCGATGGCCACGAGCACTACCAGACCATCGGCGTCGTCAATGGCTGGCACCGGCTGCCGGCACGGTTTACGCCCGGCAGGCCGATCGGCGCCGCCGCCACCAGCATCTACAGTTGATTTCGGATCGAGGATCGAACGGACCGCATGACCACCGGCACGAATATCGTCATTCGCATCGCCCGCCAGCCACCGCCCGGTCCGCTCGCCGCGGACACCTTCGACTACGTCGAGGAGCCGCTGGCGCCGCTGGCGGACGGGGAGATCCGCGTCGAGTCGATCTACGCCGCCATCGACGCCGGCAGCCGCGCCGCGCTCGACGACCAGTCCGCCTACGTCATCAAGACCCGGCCCGGCGGGCGGGCCTCGACCTCGGCGATGGTCGGGCGGGTCGTGGACAGCCGCCACCCCGAATGGCGCCCCGGAGAATACGCGCGCGTGCTCATGACCACGCGCCAGCAGTACGTCACGCTGACGCCGGCGCAGGGGCAGGTGTTCAAGGCCGATCCGGCCGCCGGGCCGCTGGCGATGCACGCCGGCCTGCTCGGGCTCACCGGGTTCACCGCCTGGGTGGGCATCTTCGAGATCGGCCGGCCGAAAGCGGGCGAAACCGTGCTGGTTTCCGCGGCGGCCGGCGCCGTAGGCAGCGTCGCGGGGCAGTACGCGCGCATCGCCGGTGCGCGCGTGATCGGCATCGCCGGCGGGCCGGACAAGTGCCGGTTCGTACGCGAGCAGTTCGGCTTCGACGACTGCATCGACTACAAGCACGAGGATGTCGGCGCGGCGATCGAACGCACCTGCCCGGAAGGCGTCGATGTCTACTTCGAGAACGTCGGCGGGGAAATCCAGAAGGCCGCGTTCGCGCGCCTGAACGACTTCGGCCGCGTGGCGATGTGCGGGCAGATCGCGCAGTACAGCGGCGCCGGGGAACCCCCGGGCCCGAACCTCATGCAGGTGGTGCTGCGCAGACTGCGCGTGCACGGCTTCCTGGCCTCGGATCACATGGAACTGCTGCCGCGCTTCACCGAGGAGACTTCGCGCTGGTACCGCGAGGGGCGGATCCGCCAGCGCACCAGCATCGTTGAAGGTATGCGCAACCTGCACGAGGCGATCAACGCCCTGGTCGAAGGGCGAAACCTCGGCCAGCAGCTTCACCAGATGGCAGCGGATCCGACCGCCGCCTGAGCGGCCCGGGACGGCGCAGCAGTCATGCAACGACGTGCGGCGGTGGCGGGGGTCGGCGAGTCGGAGTTCTACAAGCGCGGCGGCTCGCCGCACACCGAGTTCCAGCTTGCCTGCATCGCCATCCGCCGCGCCGTGGAGGACGCCGGGCTCACGCTGGCGGACGTCGACGGTTTCGTCTCCTACATCGATGCGCGCAACGATCCGGTGCGGCTGTCGGCCGCGCTCGGCATCCCGCGCCTGGAGTTCAGCGCGCAGACCTGGGGCGGCGGCGGCAACGGCCTGGGCTCGGCGGTGGCGCTGGCCGACATGGCCGTCTGCGCCGGCTACGCGCGCCACGTGGTCGTGTTCCGCGCCCTGGCGCAGGGGCAGTTCTCCCGCTACGGCCAGGGCGGTTTCGGCACGCAGGGCGGCACGCGCCGGGTCGCCGGCACGCCCGCGTTCACGCTGCCCTACGGCCTTCTCACCGCGGCGCAGATCAACGCCATGCAGACCCGGCGTTTCATGCACGAGCACGGCGTGACGCAGGACAGCCTGTTCGAGATCGCCTACGTCGGCTACGAATGCGCGCAGCGCAACCCGCGCGCCCTGCGGCGTGGAGCGCCGCTCACGCGCGAGGCCTACGACGCCTCGCGCTGGATCGTCGAGCCATTCCACCTCTACGACTGCTGCCCGGAGAACGACGGCGCCGCGGCGATCGTGGTGACCAGCACCGAGCGGGCGCGCGATCTGCGCCGCGGCGCCGTGCCGATCCTGGCGGCGGCACAGGGGCTGGAGCCACGGGGCGGGGCCGGCGCGTTCAACGAGGCGCCGTTCCCGACCGCGCACATGCGCCACGTCGGAGAGAGCCTGTGGCGCAATGCCGGCGTCGGCCCGGCCGACATCGACGTGGCGCAGTTCTACGAGAACTTCACCGGCCCGGTGCTGATGGCAATCGCCGAGATGGGCCTGTGCGCCGCGGATGATCTCGAGGGCTGGGTGACCTCCGGCGCGCTGCGATGGCCGCACGGGACGCTGCCGATGAACACCAGCGGCGGCAACTTCGGCGAAGCGTACATCCACGGCTTCGGGCTGGTGACCGAGGCGGTGCGGCAGATCCGCGGCGAGTCCACCAGCCAGGTCGACGGCGCCGCGCTTTCGCTCGTGGTCGGCGGGCCCGGCTACGCGCCCGGCAGCGCCGTGCTGTTCTGCAGGGACTGACGATGACGCGCTTTCTGCCCGAAGACTGGTTCGTGCCGCAGATCGACGCCCGCAACCGCGCGTTCTTCACATCGGGCACCCTGGCGCTGCAGGCCTGCGAAGGCTGCGGCGCCGTGCAGCACCCGCCCGAGGACGTCTGCCACCGTTGCCAGGGGATGGCGTTCACCACGCGCGTGGCCGCGCCACGCGGCACCGTGTACAGCTTCGTCGTCGTCCACCACGCGGTGCATCCGGCACTGGCCGCGGCCGTGCCGTACGCCGTGGCCCTGGTCAGCCTGGACGAATACCCGCAGGTGCGCATCACCGGCAACCTTCCGGGCTTGGATCCGGCGGCGATCCGGATCGGCATGCCCGTGCGCGCGGTGTGGGAGCAGGTACGTGATGATGACGGAAACCCACTGCTGATGCCGCAGTGGGTGCCGGCCTGAAGGCGGCGTCGGGCCCCCGAAGGTCCCTGCAGCAACGGCAGGCGGCGGCTCAGCCCCCGCGCGGCAGCCCGAGTTCCTGCGTGGCGACGATGTCCGCCTGCACCTCGTAGGCGCCGGCCGCGATCGTGCTCGGCAGGCCGAACTGGTAGGCGAAGGTGAGCTGCCAGTCCCCGCCGACCGGCTGGTCGCACAGGACCTCCGGCAGGTACCGGGCCATGAAGTCGTTCACCGCCATGGTCGCGTCGCCGGTGGTCAGGCGCGAGACGCTCGCGATCGGCCCGGGTGGCAGATCCTTGACCCGTTCCTCGACCACCGAGTAGTTCAGCAGGCGCGCGGCCTCGCAGGTCGCGAGCGCCATGCCGGCGTCGCGCTGAACGTTCGGATCGTCGAAGCGCCCCTGGCGCTTCAACTCCTCCACCGCCTGGAACAGCGCCGCGCGCGCCATCTCGTAGCGCTGGATGCCGCTGCGCTCGAAGTTCAGCGCGTAGCGCACGATGTCCCAGCCGCGGCCCTCCTCGCCCAGGCGCTGCCCGGCCGGGACGACGACGTTGTCGAAGTAGATCTCGTGCAGGTGGCCATCCTCGACCAGCCCGGGAAAGGGCTTGATGGTGATGCCGGGCGTGTCCATCTTCACCAGCAGGACGGTGATCTCCTTCTTGCTCTGGCCGGTGCGCGCGAGCAGGAAGCCCCACTCGGCGACGCGCGCATACGAGGTCCACATCTTCATGCCGTTGACGACGTAGGTGCCGTCCGGCTGCGGCACCGCGCGCGTGCGCATGTTGGCGAGATCCGAGCCGGCGTTCGGCTCGGAGAAGAGCTGGCACCACACCACGCTGCCGGACTTGATCGGCGGCAGGAAGCGCTCCTTCTGCTCCGGCGACGCATAGCGCAGCAGCACCGGGCCGAGCCAGTTCACGTTCATGTACTGCGCGCCGCGCGGCTCGCCCCGGGACCAGACCTCCTCGCCGAGGATGACGTGATCCCACATGCTGCCGTCGCCGCCGCCGAACTCCCTGGGCCAGTGCCGGACCAGCAGGCCCTCCTCGGCGAGCTTCGCGCAGAACGCCTTGCTCACCGCGGTCTGGCCGGCGGAGGCCAGGCCGTGGCGGTGGATTTCGTTCCAGTCCGGCGGCAGTTCACGCTCGATGACCTTGCGGATGCGGTTCCTGAACTCGACCTGTTCCTGCGACCAACCGAATTCCATGACGTGCTCCCCGTATCAGGCGGCGAAGGCCTGGCCGGCCGCCGCGATCGCGTTCGCGCCGGCGCCGCCCAGCTCGCTGGCCAGCGCGACCATGCGATAGGTCCAGAAATGCAGCAGGTGCTCGTTGCTCAGGCCCATGCCGCCGTTGAACTGGTGCGTGTCGAAGCGGATCCTGTCGATGTGCATCTGGGCGTAGGTGGCAGCAAGCGCGGCATCCGTGGGCGAACCGCTCCACGCCGCGCGCAGCGCGAGCAGGCGCGCGCCGCTGGCGAGCTGGTGGCAGGACGCCAGGCGATGCTGCACCGCCTGGTAGGATCCCAGCGGCCGGTTGAAGATGATGCGCTGCTTGACGTACTCGACCGTGAACTTCGTGGCGGCGACGCCCGCGGCCGCGCATTCCACCGCCAGCGCGACCCGCGCCCACTGCCGGAACTTCGCGACGCTGGCGGCGCCGAGCCGGCGCGCCTTCGACAGATCCGGCGGCGTGCGGAACTTGCCGAACGGATACGCGAAGATGGCTTCCACGGCCTCGACGTTGGCCGGATCGACATCGATGACGAGCACGTCGTCCCCGGTGTCGTAGAGCGCGGTGCGTGCCACCGGCAGGAAGCGCTGCGGGCGGGTGATCGGCCCGTAGAGGATGCTGAACGGGCGCGGCACTTCCGGTGGCAGCACCTGCGGTGCCACCAGCACCGAGGTCGCCACCTCGGCGGTGACCGGCAGGGCGGCGACCGCGTCGACGACGAGCGCGGCTTCCAGCGCCGTGTTGCCTTCGGTGCGCAGGATGTCCAGATAGCCCGCATCCGCCAGGTCGCGCTCCAGGCCGCGGCTGTAGTAGCAGCGGCTCCTGCGCTCGGACTGCGGGATTTCCCGGTGGTGCTCCAGCAGCGGCTCGAGCGAGTCGAGCAGTGCGCGCTGGTCGGAGGACAGGCTCAGTTCCATGGTGGGCCCCGATGCTCGCGGAGGATTGCGTGAGGCTTGAAGCTTAGCGTGACCGCGCGACGGCGTGAACAGCGCCGGCATCCCGGCCGGCGCCCGCGCCGGCCGGAGGCGTCGGATCAGCCGACGTCGAGTGCACCGCCATCGACCGCGGCTTCGATGCCCGTGATGTATTCATTGGCCTCGGAGCACAGGAAGGCGACCAGGTTCGCGAACCCTTCGGACGTGCCCAGGCGCATGAGCGCGGGCGTCACGCCGTAGCCGGCGACCAGCTTCATGAAGCCCTCCTGCTCGGTCGGCCCCACTTCGCGCGCGCGGGCGAGGAACTCGGCGCGGCGCTCCGGCGGAAACACGAACACCGGGTGCAGTGTGTTCACGAAGATCTGGTCCGGGCCGAAGTTCTTGGACAGGAACTTGCCCAGGTTGGTCAACGCGGCCTTGGCGGTGGTGAAGTCCGGATGCACGTCGACGTGGGCGATGCCCGGGCCGACCGTCTGCTTGTGGATCGAGCCCGCGCCGATGAGCACGATCCGTCCCCAGCGCCGGGCGCGCATGTGCGGGATCACCGCGCGCGCCATGCGCACGCCGGCGTGGAAGGTGATGTTGAACGTCTCTTCCCACTGGTCGTCGGTGAGATCCATGAACTCGCGGTTCAGGTGGATCGAGGGTGCGAAGACCATGATGTCGGCGCCGCCGAAGCGCTCGACTGCTGCGCCCACGAACCGCCGCGCTGCGGACCGCTCGGCGAGATCGCATTCGAACGGCAGGCCCTGGCCGCCCAGGGACTGCACCTCGCGCTGGATTTCCTCGAGCGCGGATCCGGAACGCGCGCAGTACGCGACCCTAGCGCCCTCCTGCGCCAGGCGCAGCACCGTCGCCCGCCCCATGCCCTTGCTCGCGCCGGCGACCAGTGCGACCTTGCCTTCGAGTCCCAGGTCCATCGCTTTCGTTCCTCTGCCGCGGGTTCAGGCGATTCTAGCGCGGGAACCGGGTGCGCGCGTGCGCTCGTCCGGGCTCGGTGATCCGCGCCGAGGCGTAGAATGCGCTATCCATGAACCGCTCCGTCATTGCGAGTCCGAACCGGGGTATCCCCGGCCGATTGAAGCCATGAACCGCCCCTTCGTCGTCGCGAGCGCAGCGACGCGGCCCAGGCGGCCTCGATGCCGCCGGCGGCGTGTGGATTGCTTCGTCGTTTCGCTCCTCGCAATGACGGGGGCGGTACATGGATAGGCCGCGCAGCGGCCGCGGCAATCCATGAGGCCCGGGCCAATTCAGCGTCGTATGGGTCGCTTCGCTGCGCTCGCGACGACGGTCGGCCGGAGCCGGGCCCGGTTCGGCCTGGCGATTGCGCTCGGGCTTCTGGCGCGCGGCGCCGTCGCCGGGTCCCTGGTGACGCCCGGATACATCATCACCATCACGGCGAATTGCGAGGAAGGCGTCGTCGTGTGCGACGACGTCGTGTACCGCGGCGTCAGCCGCCGCAGCGGCAAGGCGATAGAACTGCGCGGGCGCGATGTGTTCCGCTACTGCCCGGAGGATCACGGGGACGGGCCGGGCGGAACCCCCTGCCATCACCTCGGCTACGAATTCCGCGGCGGCAGCGTGACGTACTTCGTCGGCGACAATGGTGCCCTGGTGGTGACCGACGGCGACCGGGTGCTGCTCAGCGAGCAGGGCGAGTGGGAGTAGGCCCCGGCCCTACGCCCAGGGATCGACCAGCAGCTTGTTCTGCGTGTTGCGCTCGCGCATGGCCTCGAGCGCGGCGGGGAAGGCGTCCAGGCCCACGGTCTGCGACACCATGGCGCGCGGCTCGACCGCGCCCGAATCCAGCACGTCGATGCAGTACTGGTACTCGCGCGCGTTGTAGACCATCGAGTATTGCAGCCGCACCTCCTTGAGCAGGCCGATCGCCGGCACGAACTGGTCGGCGCCCGTGCAGTAGCCGAGCAGCGCGACCGTGCCGCGCGGCCGTACCCAGTCGATGCACCTCGCGATGGCACCTGGAGCGCCGGCGCATTCGAACACCACGTCCGGCAGGCCGCCGAGATCGGCCTTCATGCGTTCGGCGAAATCCTCCCCGAGGGTGAGGAACGAGGTCGCGCCCATGGCGAGCGCGATCGACTCGCGGCGCTTGGACGGCGCAGCCGCCAGCACGCGGCCGGCGCCGAGGCGGCGTGCCCAGAAGATGGTCGCCAGGCCGATCGGCCCGCACCCCAGCACCAGCACGCGTGCGCCGTGCGGCATCTGCGCGGCGGAGATCGAGTGCAGGCCCACGGACAGCGGCTCGACCAGGGCGCCGTCCGCCGTGGAGACGCCCTGCGGCAGCTTGAAGCCCGAGAACTGGCCGGTCATCGCGTACTGCGCGAAGCCGCCGGTGCCGGGGCGCTTGTTCTCGCACCACCAGCCCTCGCCGCGCTCGCACTCGCCGCAGTGCCCGCAGCCGACGAACGCGAAGGAAGTGATTCGATCGCCCACCTTCAGGCGTTCCACGCTACCGCCGACGGCGACGATTTCGCCGGCCATTTCGTGGCCGATCACCGAGCCCGGCGGCACCGCCCAGCCGCCGGCCGAGGTCATGTCGAGATCGGTCGCGCACACGCCGCAGCGGCCGACCTTGATGATCACGTCCTCCGGGCCGGGCGTGGGTTCGGGCACGTTCTCGACGGCGAGCGGCTGCCCGACGCCCTTGAATACCGCTGCTCTCATGAAGACTCTCCGCTGAGGTTCGCACGCGCGGCCCGGTTGCCGGCGGTGGCGTCGTTGTAGCAAAGGCCGTCGACCGGGGCAACTGCATCGCCGCCCAATCCAAGAACCGCACCCCGTCATTGCGAGGCCGCGCAGCGGCCGCGGCAATCCAGGCGGCCCGGACGGATCCGGCGCTGCATGGGTCGCTTCCCTGCGCCATCCATGAAACGCGCCCCGTCGTTGCGAGGAGAGAAGCGACGAAGCAATCCACGCGCTGCCGGTACCATCGGAGCCGATTGGGTCGCTTCGCTGCGCTCGCGACGACGATGGGCTTCAATCGCCCGGGCCCAGGCCCGGTTCGGGCTCGCAATGGCGACGGGGCGTTATATACAATCGGGCACGTGAAAATAGGCATCGTTTCCGACATCCACGGCAACATCGACGCCCTGGACCAGGCAATCGCGCGCATGGGCACGGTCGACGAGATCTGGTGCGCCGGAGATGCCTTCAACCAGTACCGTTTCTCCAATGAAGTCATTGGCCGCCTGCGGGAACTGGGCGCGCGTTACGTCCTGGGCAATCACGAGGAGATCCTGCTCGGCCCGCATGGCGAACGCGCGCGCGCCGGCGAACGGGTGGACCGCGATCTGCTCGCCTGGTGCGCCGAGCGTCCACACTGGATCAAGCAGTCCATTGACGGTGCGCGCGTGCTGATGTTCCACTCCACGCCCTGGGAACCGTACGGCGAGTACCTGTATCCGCACCACGCCAGGCTGGCGGAATTCGCTGGCATCGAGGCCGACTTCGTCATCTATGGCCACACGCACACGCAGATGGCGCGGCGGGTCGGCGAGGTGATGGTCATCAACCCCGGCTCGGCGGGCCTCGGGGTCGACCCCGCCAACGGCCGCAGGCTGTCGTACGCGGTGCTCGATACCGCGAGCGGGCGGGTGGATTTCGACGACTTCGACGACCCGACATTGTTGCGCTGAACCCGGCGCGCGGAGAAAACTCCATGCACAGACGCGGCTTGATTGGCCTGGGCGGCGCGCTCGCGTTCGGCGGCATCCTGTCGAACGCAGCGCCGGCGTCGGCGAAGGCGGCGCGCACGGCCCGCGGTGCGCCGTCGCAGGCGTTCTTCGAGGCGATGAACGCGGCGCCGTTGCCCGGGCTCGGCGAGTTCAGGCACCAGGTCGTGCTCGGCCCGTTCGCACCGGACGTGCGCCGGATGCACCCCGCGTACTCTCCGCACGGGCTGGTGCTGGACGCCGGCTGGATCTACGCCCAGTTCCGCGACAGCGACGCCAACATCTACACCTGCCTGCGCAAGGTGGCCGGGTACTGGACCGGCGGGCTGTCGATATTCACAAACGCCGGCGCGGACCAGTTGAAGTTCCATCCGCGCGGTACCGAGACCCACGCGGGCGCGCTGCAGGTGGACGCCGGCGACGATCGCATCGCCTGGTCGTCCGGCATGTTCCAGAGCGACCCGCGCAAGCGGTTCCACTATGCGCAGACGGGTACCGGTTGCGAATGGCAGGAAGGCGATTTCCTCTCGATCCGTGCGCGGCTGCTGCAGCCGGGAATGCAGTGGTTCGACACCCATGCCGATGGCGGCCTGTACGGGCTGCACGTGCACCAGGCCGAGGGAGAGATCCTCGGCCGGCCGGTCAAGGGCTGGTTCGGCTATGACTTCATCTACCATCCGCCGCACCGGCCCTGGGAAGTCGGCCCGTATCCGAACCGGCTCGAAGTGGCCTACCACACGCTCGCCAACGAGTACGACGACGGCAGCATCGAGTGCGGAATGCTGTGCTACGGCCTGGAGGGCTGGACGTTTGCGATCCTCTCCGACGGCACGCGGCTGACGCACTGCGCGCGCGACGTGGACGTTCGGATCGTGCGCCGCCCGGACGGCTTTCCCGAGGAAGTCCTGTATTCCTTCGACGGCGTCGAGTACCACTGGCACGCCGATCCACGCGGGCGGCTGGTGGACTTCACCAGTGCCTACGGCGGCGCGTACCGCGGCTCGGAGGGGCACTGCCAGCGCGTGGGCGACCGGCGCCGCATCGTCAACGGCCTGGGCTGGATCGACTTCTTCTCCGACGATCGCGTCGCCGGCAAGCTGGTGGACAGGATCGCGCGCTGAGCCTGCGCGCCCCGCTCGCGGTCAACCGCCGGGGGCCGGCACCGCCCAGACGTTCATGTGCTTGCCCTGCGGGCCGTCGGAACGCTCCAGGCGCAGGATCTCGAAGCCAGCCTCGCGCATCACGCCGCGCAGTTCGTCCTCGTCGTACTGCCAGATGTGGCCGTCAATCCAGCGCGCGGCGGGATCCAGCGGCGGGATCGCGGACAGGGACGGGTAGTACTTCCTGGTCCGGCCCCAGCCGCCGCCGGCGTCCGGCGTCGACAGGAAGAACGCGCCGCCGTCGGCGAGCGCCGCGCGGATTTTCCTCAGCGTGGGCACCGGCTGGAAATTCAGGTGCTCGAGCACCTCGGTCATGAGGACGACATCGAAACGCCCCGGTGGCAGCGGATCCTTCTCGACGTTGCCGGCGGCGAAGCGCAGGCGGTGCCGCGCCATGACCTGCGGTTGCAGATAGGGGACGACGTCCATGCAGATCCCTGGCGCGCCGTGCACGTCGGCCGCCCAGGAGAGCAGGGTGCCGTAGCCGCAGCCGATGTCCAGGATAGCCGTGGCCGGGCGCCTGCGGGCGTAGTTGCGGACGATTGAATCTTCGACGATCCAGCCGGCGATCCGCGTCCAGTAGCGCGGTTCCTCCGGCGCGTAGCGATCCCGGAAATAGTGTTCCGGCGACATGTCCGCCGCCGCGATCCCGGCCTGTATCCCGGCAATCGCCGGCAGCTTCGCGGCGGGCGCGCGGTCGCAAGCGGCCAGTGCAACCACAAGCAGCAGCCCGACCAAGGGCGTCCTCAGCCCGGACATCGAACCCGTTCGCCGCATCGCCACACCCCCGCCGGCGTCCGCACACCCGACTGCAGCCTAGCACCGCCGTCGCCGGGCAGGGCGCCCGGCGCGGCGTCATCTGAAAGCAACACTTGAATAAGTTCAAATATCTCGTTGACTGTATTATTATTTTGATGTGGGATACGAGCATCCATCCGGACCGTGGCCGTGCCGGGGCACGGTCACGTCGTGCACACGGGCGTCGCCACCGCGCCGGCTCCGGGTCGCGACTGCCCTTGCGGCCGCGGCGTTGGCCTGTGCCGCCGCCGGACCGGGTGCTGCCCAGGATGCCCGCCGCCAGTTGGAGGCGGGCGGGATCCACTACGGGTTGTCCGCCCCCCTGGCCGATACACGCGGCGGCTATCTGCGCGCCACGCGCACGCGCGGGCCGTCCACGCTGCGCGCGGCGGTGACGCACCTGGATCGCTTCGACGACACCGGGACCCAGTTCGGGGTCGGATATGACCGCGAAATCGGTCCCGACTACCTCGCCCGCATCGACGCCGCCACGAGCGGCGGCGGCTTCTTCTGGCCGCGCCTGCGCGTGGATGCTTCGGCGGGCCGGCGCTGGCTTGCGCGGCGCAATCTCGTCACCTGGGTCGGCGTCGGCTACTACGATGCCAAGGATGCACACGAGGACGTGAGCGTCAGCTTCGATGCCGCGTACTACTTCGGCACGCCGTGGATCGCGATGGGCGGGCTGCGGGTCAACGACAGCCAGCCCGGCGGCGTGGTTTCCACGTCCGGATACATGGCGCTGACCCACGGCCGTGACCGGGGCCGATACGTCACGCTGCGCTACGGCACCGGCAACCAGGCCTACGAACCCCTTGCCGCCGGCACCGCCGCGGTGGATTTCCCTTTCCACCAGGTCACGCTCACCTGCCGGCAATGGCTAGGCCGGAACTGGGGCGTGAACGTCGTCGTCGACGGCTTGCGCAGCGACGCCTACGACCAGACCGGGGTCGAAGTCGGCGTGTTCGCGGACTTCTAGCGCAGCCGCCATGCGCGATGCCGCCGCGGAACTGCTCGCGCGCCTGCGCTACCGCAACCACTCGGGACGCGTCATCCGCCAGCACCGGGCGCTGCGCAGCTACCGGATGAACGCCCGCGATCTGCTGCAGGCACTGCTGCTGCCGATCGCGTCGACGCTGCTGCTGGCATTGGCGATCGACGAAATCGCCTCGTTCTGGAACGCCGTCATCCGCTTCTGGACCGCGCGGATCGGGATCGTCGCGCCGTTCGACGCGATCGCCAGTGGAATCGCGGGCCGGCACCTGTTCACGCTGGAAATCCCGCGCGTCGGCGGGCAAATGCCAGGCCCCGGCGCGATGCTCGCACTGGCCGGCGGCACGACCGCCATGATCGCCGCCGCGCACCTGGCGCTGCGCCGATACCCGCCCCTGGTGTACCTGGCCTGGGCCATCGGCGCGATCCAGGCCGCCACGCTGCTGTACCTGCAGCTCGCGTCGAACCCGTTCCCGCACACGATCGCCGCTCACCTGCGCGGCGGCCTGGAACTCGCCGCGGCCTTCCTGTTCTCGGTGCCCTGGCTGCTGGCCTTCTCGTACTACGTGTTCGATTTCGGCCTGCTGCGCAAGATCGCCTGCACCACCATGATCGTGGGCTACGTCGCCGCATACGCACCGATCCAATACACGCTGCATCTGGTGCTGCTGGATCTGGGGACGGTCGCGCTGATGCCGGTGCTGTTCGCCTTCGGCGGCATGCTTGTGCACGTACTGATGTTCATGGCGCTGTACGGCTGGGCGATGAGCTGGAGGTCGCGGCAGTGAACAACGCGCCGTCCCGTGCGCGCAGGCGTGCGCTTGCGGCCGCGCTGCTGGCGCTGGCCGGCTCGGTCGCGGCGGTGCCCGTGCTCGCCGCCGCAACCGCCGCGCCGGACCGGGTCGTGCGGGCGATTCTCGCGGCGTACTACGCGGTGGTCGCGGTGATCGTCGTCTACACGATCCGCCACATGGTGTTCACCTTGAACCGCCTGTTCGGCCGCCAGCGCCATCCGTACGTCGACATCGACACAGCGGATTGGCCGACGGTGACCGTGCTCGTGCCCGCGCACGACGAGGAGGCGGTGATCGGCAATTGCCTGGAGGCACTGCTCGACGTCGACTACCCGCCCGGGCGGATGGTCATCATGCCGATCGACGATCGATCCACCGACGGCACGCGCGCCATCATCGAGCGCCACGCGGCCGCCGAGCCGGATCGGCTGCGCCCGGTTTTCCGCGTCGATGGGCCGCCCGGCAAGGCCGCGGCCATCCAGTCCGTCACCGACCGGCTCGAAAGCGAGCTGGTCATCGTCTTCGACGCCGACTACGTCCCCGGGCGTGGCCTCATCAAGCAGCTCGCGGCACCGTTCTTCGACCCGGAGGTCGGCGCGGTGATGGGCCGGGTGGTCCCGGAGAATACCGCCTCGAACCTGCTCACCCGGCTGCTGGACCTGGAGCGCGCCGGCGGCTACCAGGTCGATCAGCAGGCGCGCATGAACCTGGGGCTGGTGCCGCAATACGGTGGCTCCGTCGGCGGCACGCGCAGCGATCTGCTGCGCCAGCTCGGCGGCTGGCGCATGGACGCACTCGCGGAGGACACCGACCTCACCTACCGACTGCTGCTGGCGGGCTACAAGGTGATCTACCAGAACCGCTGCGAATGCTACGAGGAAGTGCCGGAGGACTGGCGCGAGCGCAACCGCCAGATCATGCGCTGGGCCAAGGGCCACAACCAGGTCGCATGGCGCCACCTCGGCGGCGTGCTGCGCAACCCTCACCTCGGTGCACTCGAACGGCTCGATGCAGTGCTGCTGTTGTTCGTATACCTGATTGCGCCGCTGCTGCTCGCCGGCTGGGCATGCGCACTGTCGCTTTACCTCCTGGGTGCCTCGGTACCGGGATCCACGACCGTCGTACTGCTGCTCGCGGCGTTCGCGGGCCTGGGCAATTTTGCCGCGTTCTTCGAGATGGCCGCGGCGGTGCACCTGGACGGCAGCGGCGCGCGCGTACGGCTCCTGCCGCTGGGCTTCTTCAGCTTCCTGGCCAGCTTCGTCAACATCATCCGCGCCGCGGCCTCGCTCGCCATCGGCGACGCGCTGCTCGGCCGCGACCTGCACTGGGCCAAGACCGCGCGCTACCGCCGCAACGGCGACGCGGACAGCGGGGAGGTACCACAATGAGCGCCGCCGGCTGGTCCTGGCTGCTCGCGGCCTGTGCGCTCGCCGGCCTGCTGCTGCCGTTGTTGCCCGCGCTGATCGAGCTTTGGCGCCGAACCGATGCCGCTCCGCTGCAGGTCGTCCGCCGCCAGGACACCAACATCGGTCATTTCGCCGAGTCTTTCCGGACCCAGATCGAGGCACTGCTCACGCAGCGCATGCTGCCGCCGGGCGAGCAGGTGCAGGACGTCGAATGGAAGCAAGGCGAGCCGGTCCGGCTGGTCGGGCCGCTGGCGCGCGCCTTCATCGGCGCGGACGAGGCTGCCGCACGCCTCGTCCGAGCGGTGCTGGTGCTCGCCGGGGACGCCCGCCTGCCCGAACGCATCGTCTACGAACAGGAGGTCTACGGTCTGGGATCGATCCATTGCGGCGGCACCGCGACGCTGCGGGCCGTATACGCCCATGGCGCACTGCGGCTCGAAGCGCGGTCGGTGATCGCTCGCTGGGCACACGCGCGCACGCGACTGGCCACGGAACCGGGTTGCCGCCTTCTCGGTCGCGCCAGCGCCGGCGAGCGCATCCTGCTTGGTGCGGATACCGAGTTCGAACGCCTGCACGCCCCGTTGATCCGCTGCGGACCACCGCCGGCGGCGCCCCCTGCCGCGACCGGGCCGCGATCGGCGTGGGCACCTTCCCGCGGCACGGCAATCGGCCCGCGCTGCCTGCTGGTGGACGGGGACTGCGCGATCCCGGCCGGCGTGGAGTTGAGCACCGACCTCGTCGTGCGTGGCCGGCTTCGTCTCGGATCCGGAACGCGGGCGGCCGGCAGCCTGAAGGCGCACGGTGACGTCGAGATTGGTCCCGGCTCGATCGTGCTGGGCAGCGTCGTCAGCCAGCGCAATGTCGTTCTCGGCGCCCACTGCCGGATCCGCGGGCCGCTGATCGCCGAAGACACGGCCGACCTCGGCTCGGGCTGCGTGATCGGTACGCCTGGCCGGCCGACGACGGTCAGCGCCGCCGACGTGCGCCTGGCGCCCGGAACGCAGGTTTCGGGCACGCTGTGGGCGCATCGCAGCGGTCTCACCGCCACCGCGACCCCGGCCGCAGCATCGTAAACAGTGGAAAACTCTTCCGTAATCATGAAATCCGCGGGCATCGGACCGCACCTCCGCGGCAGGCTTGGGGCATACTCGGGACAAGGGTGCGCGCGCAGCGCGCGTCCGCACATTGGAGTTCGCGCATGAATCGCCAGAGTCGCATGACCACGTTCCGCTGGCTGTACGCGGCGGCGCTGCTGTGTTGGGCGGGTGCCGGTGGGGCGGCGGTGGTCTGGGTCGCTCCCTCCCCCGGCGCGTGGGAGGATGGCGCCAACTGGTCGGGCGGACAGCCGCCGGGCGCGCTGGACAGCGTGGACATCGGCGCGGCGGCGGACGTATCCGTTTCCAGTGCGGGGAACGCGGCGTTCGAACTGCTCACTGCAGGCAGGCTCGGCGCGAGCGGCGGCAACCTTTCCGTGGCCGGCGCGCTGACTAACGCGGGCACGCTCGACATACAGGCCGACGCGACGACGACGGCCGGCACCCTGGCCAACCAGGCTGCAGGCGCCGCAAAGGTGACCGGCGCAAACGCCCGGCTGGAAATCGCCGGTCACATCGACAACGCAGGCAGCATCGAACTCGCGGACGGCGGTTTCATGACCGGCGCCAGCCTGCTCGATTCCGGCATCGTCGCGATCGCGGGCGCGGCGAACCTGATGGCCGATCAGTTCGTCGCGACAGCGACCGGGCAGTTGCGGATCTCCGGTGCCGGCAGCCGGATTGATGTCGGCGGCGCACTGTCGAGCGCCGGGATCCTCGCCGCCACGCAGCAGGGGCACGTGGAAGCGGCAAGCCTGGATACCGGGCTGTCCATGACCCTGGATCTGGCCGCGACGCTGCACACCCTGAGCGCGATCAACGCGGCTACCTCGCACTGGCGGCTCGCGGACGACGGGACGCAGGCCAACATCGCCGGCAGTACGACCAATGCCGGCACGATCGACATCCAGTCGGGCGCATCGCTGCAATCGGGCAGCATCGACAACGTCGGGACGATCGATGCGACCGACGGCGGCCAGGCTGGTGCCGACAGCGCAATCAACGGCTCGGCCGGGCACCTGGACGTATCCGGTACCGGCAGCCGCCTTGCGATTGCCGGCAACGTCACCAACCACGGGACCATCGACGTGGGTCCCGCGGGCACGTTCGAGGCGGGCGGAGTCGCGAATACCGCCTCGGGCGTGACGGATGTCCACGGCGATGGAGCGGTCGCCGACATCGCCGGCACCTTCGACAATGCAGGCTCGGTCCGGATCGCCGGCGCCGCGGCGCTCAGCGCGGCGCGCTACGGCCAGTTCGACGGCGTCACGCTGCTCGATGCCGGGTCGCTCGCCGCACCGACGGTCGCGATCACCGGCGGCCTGCTTGCCGGCGCGGGCACGGTCGTCGGTCAGTTGGGCATCGGCCCCGGCGCGCGGATCGAACCCGGGCTCATTGCCGGGGATGCGGCGGTGCTCGATGTCGACGGCGACATGGTGCTCTCCGGCATCGCGCTGCTTGACCTGGGCGCCGCGCAGTTCGACCTGGGCGCCGGCGCGGTTGGTTACGACCGGATCGCGGTCGGCGGCAACCTGCTGCTGGACGGTACGCTTCGGATCGCGCTCGCCGGCAGCTTTACTCCAAAGCTCGGCGATTTCTTCGACGTCTTCACCGCGATGATCGTGGCGCTGGGCAATCCGGCGTTCGAACTGCCGGCCCTGGCGGCCGGGCTGCACTGGTCGGGGACCGTCGTCGACACCGCCACGGGCGAGGCGTTCCGGCTCGCGGTCGTGCCGCTGCCGCCGGCCGCGCTGCTCGCGGCCGTGCCGTTGCCGGTGCTGCTGCGATTGCGCAGGACCGTGCTCCGCGATCGGCGCTGAAGCATCCGCGTGCACATACTCGTCGTCGCCGGAACGCGGCCCGAGATCATCAAGCTCGCGCCCGTGGTGCATGCACTGCGCGTCCGCGCCGGCGTGCAGGCACGGATCTGCATGAGCGGCCAGCACGGCGCGCTCGCGAGCGAACCGCTGCGCCTGTTCGGGCTCGAACCGGACATCGCCCTGGAACCGGCGCCGCCCGGCATCCCGCTCGCCGCGCTGGTGGCCTCGCTGACGCAGCGCCTGGACGCGGCGATCGCCGCACACCCGGTGGATTGGGTCGTGGTCCAGGGGGATACCGCCACCACGCTGTCCGCGGCCCTGGCCGCCTATTATCGCGGCGTGCCCGTCGCGCATGTCGAGGCCGGGCTGCGAACGGGCGACCTGCGCGCGCCGTGGCCCGAGGAAGGGCACCGGCGCATGACCGGTGCCGTGGCGGACCTGCATTTCGCGCCTACGGCCGGAGCACGCCGCAACCTGCTGCGCGAAGGCATCGCCGAGCCGGCGATCGCCGTGACCGGCAACACCGGCATCGACGCCCTGCTGCAGATGCGGCAGCGTCTTGCACGGGACGCCGCGCTGCGGGCGCGTGCGCACGCGGACCTGCCTGAGCTTCGACCGGATCGCCGCCTGCTGGTGGTCACGGCGCACCGGCGCGAAAACCTGGGTACGCCGATGCAGCGGATCTGCGCAGCCTTGCGCGGACTCGCGCAGCGCGGCGACATCGACATCACCTTCGCCGTGCATCCCAATCCGAACGTTGCCCAGGTCGTGCCGCGGGAGCTGGACGGCGTGCCCGGGATCACGATCTGCCCGCCGCTGGACTATGCGGCGTTCGTCACCCTGATCGATAGCGCGTTCCTGCTGCTGACCGACTCCGGCGGGCTGCAGGAAGAAGCCCCCTCGCTCGGCAAGCCGGTCCTGGTCCTGCGGGACGTCACCGAACGCATCGAAGCGATCGAAGCAGGAACCGCAATCCTGGTCGGCACGGATCCGGAGAGGATCGTCAGCGCCGCCACAAGGCTGCTGGACGATCCACAGGCCTGCGAAAAGATGCGGGGCCGCGGCAACCCGTTCGGCGACGGCGCCGCGGCGGCACGTATCGCCGCGCGATTGACGGGGCGGAAGTGCCTGCCGGCCGCCGCCTGCGAAGAAACCCGCAGCAACAATCCCAGCCCGGGCCGCTGAAACCGGATTACGGCCGGAATCACGCAGGCGCGGGGCACGCCCGCGTCGCGGCCGTCCAACTACTTGATTATCCAGTCCGATCGGAAAAGAGCCGGGCCGTGCTTCCGAAAGCTCATCCGCTTCCCACGGGATCGTGCGTGTAAAGATTTTTTACATTTTGCACTCAGGGCGTGAAGTGCTTCGCAGAACGACCCATCGGCACCTTGGCCGATCATCCCACGGGGCTAGATTCGGTACGGCAGAGAAGGACACGGGCCGTTTCGCCTGGAATACCGCTGATGCGTTCCCTGGGCAGGGCAGCCCGTCATGTTTCAGAATCCCGATAAATGAGGAGTCAACCATGCAATTCAAACCCTTGTCGTCCCTGGTGACGGGCGCGGCCCTGCTCGCGTCCGCCTCCGGGGCGTTTGCGGCGGTCGCGCCACCCGGAACCCCGAGCATCAACAACCACAGCGAAGGTGACAGCCTGCTGTCGCTGTCGCTCGAGCAACTGTCCTCGGCCAAGCAGGACTACTTCCTGCTGACCGTGACCGGTCCCGCGCAGACGATGAACTTCACGTTTGAGCAGGGCGGGGTGAACAACGATGTCGTCAACGCCAGCTTCAAGCTGACCGCTTTCCTGGATCCGACCGGTGCCTTGATCGCCGACGGCGCCCCGGTCACCGAGGGCAGTGCAAAAACGGCCAACAACGAGGTGAAGATCTCGGGCAAGATCCGCAAGGATCAGCCGGCCGGCAAGGTGGAGACGCAGGTCCTGTGGCTCGCCGACCTGACGGAAGTGGATTCCAGCACCAGCGGCATCCTGGGCTTCGGTACCGACAACTTCTCCGGATGGGCGGAGCAGTTCTCGGGTGGTCTCCCGGAAAGCGTCTGGCTGGCCGGGTGGACTGCCGGCGCCCTGGACGCCGGCGTGCTGTCGGCCCTGACCGACATGTTCGCGGCCGGAGCGTTGAGCGCATTCAGTTCCGGCGACATCGCGACCATCGCAACGGTGCCGGTACCGGCTGCCCTTTGGCTGTTCGGCTCCGTGGTACCGGCGGTGGTGATGATCCGCCGCCGCGCCGCCTGAAGCCCCCCCACCCTGGACCCGGCCCGCGCTTCCCGGCGCGGGCCGGGTGCTGTTTTCCCGGCCGCAGTGCCATCGCAGCCTTCGCCCAACGCCCCGCCGGCTATCCCGACGTTCATTGGGGCCGGCCTATCCGGCGATCGGGCACCGGCGGGTATTGAACCCGGGCGGCGGACGCGGGGATAAATCTTCGGACGGGTCGAGGAGCGGCGGCACCTCGGGTGAGGCGGCGCCGACGGCCGGCCGATGGCAGGCGTATCCGGGCCCTGCGCCCGGGCGCGGTGCCGGAAACCGGCCTGGGGAAGGCATCGAGGCTCAATGGATTGATCCTCGTGAATTTTTCTCATTCCGTTCCGGCCGTCCACGGGCGTACAATCCGGCCATCGGCAATCGCGTGTAAACCTTTATTGACGTTTGGGCGATCTCTCGTGAAGCGCTTCACAGATCGGGAGATTTCGTCACTCGGCCGTCATAGGGGCACGCTAGATTCGAGCCGGCAGAAAAGGGTGACGAACCTGCTTCCACGGGCGCCGGCGATGCAAGGGTGCCCGGACAGGGTCGGTTCGTTATTTCGAGTCTCATGAAATTAAGGAGTCAGCCGTGAAATTCAAACCATTATTGTCCTTGGCGGCCGGCGCGATGCTGCTCGCGTCCGCTTCCGGGGTGTCAGCAGCCGTGGCACCGCCGGGTACGCCAAGCATCAACAACATGAGCGAGGGGGATAGCCTGCTGTCCCTGACGCTCGAGCAGTTCTCGTCGGCCAAGCAGGACTACTTCCTGCTGACGCTGACCGGTCCCGCGCAGAACCTGAACCTCTCGTTCGAGCAGGGCGGGGTGATCAACGATGTCGTCAACGCCAGCTTCAAGCTGACCGCTTTCTTCGATCCGACCGGTGCCCTGATCGCCGATGGCGCGCCGGTCACCGAGGGCAGCGCGAAGACGGCCAACAACGAGGTGAAGATCTCGGGCAAGATCCGCAAGGATCAGCCGGCCGGCAAGGTGGAGACGCAGGTTCTGTGGCTCGCCGACGTGACGGAAGTGGATTACAGCGCCGCTCCGGGCGTTCTGGGCTTCGGTACCGACAACTTCTCCGGTTGGGCTGAACAGTTTTCCGGCGGCCTTCCGGAAAGCGTCTGGCTCGCCGGCTGGGTCGGCGGTACATTCGATGGCTCGGTGCTGTCGGCGCTGAACGACATGTTCGCGGCCGGCTCGCTGAGCGCGTTCAGCGCCGGCGACATCGCGACCATCGCGACGGTTCCGGTGCCTGCGGCACTGTGGCTGTTCGGCTCGGTCGTTCCGGCGGTCGTCATGATCCGCCGCCGCGCGGCCTGATGTAGCAGTTTCTCCGGCGCGTGCCGCACGGCGCGCATCGGAGGTGGAAGTCCCCAGACCGGGCGGTCGGCAACGACCGCCCGGTTTGTGCTTTCAGGGGTTGCCCATCGGCGCCGCTCAGGCGCCTTCGAGTGCGTCCGAGATCGTGTTCTGCGGGCTCGGCGGCAGGTTCAACACTTCCTTCGGAAACTGATCCGCCAAGTGCTCGACCACGTTGCGCGGGGAGATGACGTTCACCGGTCGTCCGCGTTCGTCCAGGATCGGGACGTGCCGATAACCGCCGACGCTCATCTGGTTGATGGCGTAGACCAGGTCATAGTCCCGGCCCAGGCATTCGGGGCCGGCGGTCATCACGGCATCCACCGGCGTGGCATCCAGATCGACGCCCTCGCCGGCCACCGCGTTCAGCAGATCGCGCTCGGTGAAGATACCCAGCAGGCGTTCGTCCTGGACGATGAGAATGAAGCCCGTATGCGAGCGGTGCATGATCCTCACCGCCGCGCGTATCGACGTGCCCGGTTCGCAGGACACGGGCGGATACAGCGAATACAGATCCCCGATGTGGACCGACAATCCTGCGGATTGCAACCGGCTCTGCTGGGCGGTTTTCCGATCCGCCTCGGACATCACGGTCTCGACGATGTTCTCTTCGTCGCGCATCGCACCACCCTCCTCCGATTGAGCTTCGCACCGGGCAATCGCCCGATACCGGTGCAGGCACGGATGGCACCACCGCCGCGTCGCCGCCAGTCGCAATGATCAAGAACTTCGCCTGCGAAGCCAGATTACCGGCATCGCGGTCCCGGCGACAACCGCCGGGCGTCGGGTCGTCGCGTGCCGCCGGCGATTGCCCGGGCCCGCCATCGACGCACTTGCACGCGGCCAGGGTCGCAAGCAGACTTCGACCATGCCGCGCCCCGTCACGCCTGCGCTTGCCGCCGACGCCATCATCGAACTCGCCGACCGGCCGGGCCGGCCGATCGTGCTCATCGAGCGGCGCTACCCGCCGCCCGGCTGGGCCGTCCCCGGTGGGTTCGTCGACGTGGGCGAGACCGTCGAATGCGCAGCCATCCGCGAAGCGCTGGAGGAAACCAGCCTGACGGTGGAACTGGTCGCGCTGCTGGGGCTGTACTCGCATCCGGCGCGCGACCCCCGGGGCCACACCGTCACCGCGGTGTACGTCGCCCGGGCCACCGGAACCCCGCGCGCGGCGGACGATGCGATGCACCTGGCGGTGTTCGATCCGGACGCGCTGCCGGATACGCTGGCCTTCGATCACGCGCTCGTGCTCGCGGACTACCGCCGCTGGCGCGCCCGGGGCGAGACCGCGCCACTGCGCCCCTGATGCAGCCGGCCGCGCCTCCGGCGCGGCGCTTGCGATCGGTCAATGCGGCACGGCCGGCAGCGGCGTAGCGTGCCTCGCAGGCAACGCACGCGCGAAAGGCCACGGGATGCAAGACGCATTCGCCCTTGCCGACGATCTCGGCCCGGCAAAAGTCATTCACATCCATGTACCGACCATCGGCCTGAAGGGCGTACTGGTCGTGGACAACGTCGCCGCGGGCCCGTCGATCGGCGGCCTGCGCATGGCGCCGGACGTGAGCACGCGCGAGTGCTTCCGGCTCGCCCGCGCCATGACGCTCAAGAACGCCGCGGCCAGGCTTGCCCACGGCGGTGGCAAGTCGGTGCTCTACGGCGACCCGCGCATGCCGTCCGATCGCAAGCAGGATCTGATTCGCGCCTTCGCGCACGCGCTGCGCGGCGAGACCGACTACATCTTTGGCCCGGACATGGGTACCGACGAGACCTGCATGGCGTGGATCCACGACCAGATCGGCCGCGCCGTCGGCCTGCCGCGCGAGATCGGCGGCATCCCGCTCGACGAGATCGGCGCCACCGGCTGGGGCCTGTGCCACGCGGTGGATGTGGCGGCCGGGCAGGTCGGGCTGCCGCTTTCCGGCGCGCGGATCGCGATCCAGGGCTACGGCGCGGTCGGCCGGCACGCCGCGCGCTTCCTGTGCGCGCGGGGCGCGGTGCTGGTCGCGGCTTCCGACTCGCGATCCTCGACGGTGAATCCGGCGGGGATCGACCCGGCGGCGCTCGCGAGCCTGAAAGCAGCCGGCGGTGCGGTCGGCGATCTTCCCGGCGCACGCGCGGGCGCGCCCGAGGCCATCATCGACGTCGAGTGCGACGTCTGGATCCCGGCCGCGCGGCCAGACGTCATCGACGAGAGCAATGCCGGGCGGCTGCGCTGCCGGATCGTCGCCCAGGGCGCGAACATTCCGATCACCGCCGCGGCGGAGCGCATGCTGCACGAACGCGGCGTGCTGTGCCTGCCGGACTTCATCGTAAACGCCGGAGGGGTGATCTGCGCGGCGATGGAGTACCGCGGCGCCACGCAGGCGGCCGCATTCGAGGCCATCGCCGAGCGGATCCGCGAAAATGTCGCCGCGGTGCTCGCGGACGTGGCGCAGCGCCGGGTGACGCCGCGCGAAGCCGCCGTCGATCTGGCCCGCGCGCGCGTGAGGCAGGCGATGCAGTGGCGGCGCTGGAACGTGTTCTGAGCTCGTTCAAGGATCGGCCATGTACCGGATCCGCTTTCACGGCCGCGGCGGCCAGGGCATCAAGACCGCCGCCTGCATCCTGGGCACCGCGTTCTTCCGTGCCGGCTACGAGGTGCAGGACGCGCCGCGCTACGGTGCCGAACGCCGCGGAGCGCCGGTATTCGCCTACGTGCGCGCGGCGCACGCGCCCATCGACGAACGCGGCATCATCACCAACGCCGATCTCGTCGTCGCTGCCGATCCGACGCTCGTGCCGGTGGCGGCCGCGGGCGTACTGCAGGGCGTCGGCCCACGCACCGTGCTGGTGATCAACGACACCGCGCCGGCGCGCGAGTGGGCGCAGCGTCTCGCACTGGCCGGCCCGGTGCTCACCCTGCCCGGCAACCTGGATCCCGGGAGCCTGGAAGCGCACCGTATCGGCGCTATCTGCGCCGGCACCGCCGCGCGCCTGACGGGCGCAATCGCGCGCGACGTGCTGGCCGAGGCGACCCGGTGGGAACTGCAGTCGCACGGCACCGGCGCAATCGAACGCAGCCTCCAGGATGCGCTCGGCGCGTTCGACGCGATGGCCGCGCATGGCGGCATCGTTGCCGAGGGTGGGCAGGCCGATGCCTCGGGCTACCAGTCCCCGGACTGGATCCCTCTGCCGCTCGACGATGCCGGGATCGCCGCGCCCGACATCCACGCCACCGCGACCAGCGTCCGCACCCCGACCGGCCTGTGGCGCACGCAGCGCCCGGTCATCGACTACGCGCACTGCAAACGATGCGCGTGGATCTGCAGCACGTTCTGCCCGGACAGCGCGATCCGCATCGAGCCCGACCGCGGCCCCGCCATCGACTACGACCACTGCAAGGGCTGCCTGGTCTGCGTCGCGGTCTGCCCGTCGCATGCAATCCACGCAGTTCCCGAGCGCGAGGCCCACGGGCAACCCGCATGCAACGCGCCCTGATCACGGGCAACGTCGCCGCCGCCTGGGCGGCACGGCTGGCGGACGTCGACTACGTGCCGGCGTTTCCGATCACGCCGCAGACCGAGATCATCGAAACCCTGGCACGCTGGTGCGGCGACGGCACCCTGGCCGCGCGCCTGACGATGCTCGAGTCGGAGCATTCGATGATCACCGCCGCGGCGAGCGCGGCGGCAGCCGGCGCGCGCGTGTTCACCGCCACGTCGAGCCAGGGGCTGCTCTACGGCATGGAGATGATCTACGCGGTCGCCGGCTGGCGTGCCCCGTTCGTGCTCGTGAACGTCTCGCGCGGGCTGGCCAGCCCGATCACCCTGGAGCCGGACCACACCGACGTGCTGGCCGCGCGCGACAGCGGCTTCCTGCAGATCCACTGCGCCACCGCGCAGGAGGTGCTGGACGCGATCCTCATCGCCTACCGGCTCGCAGAGCATCCGCGGGTCCGCTTGCCGGCGATCGTGAACATGGACGGCTTCTACCTTTCCTTCACGCGCGAGCCGGTGGCGATTCCGGACCAGGAAGCGGCGCGCGCGTTCCTGCCGCCGCCCGATGCCGGCGCCGCGTTGCGCGCCGGCCGGCCTTCGAGCCGCGCGGTCGCGGTCCTGGGCGGCTCGCCCTATTCCTATTTCCGCTACGAGTCGCACCTGTCGAGCATGCAGGCGCTCGCGGCCTGGGCGGAGATCGGCGCCGAATTCGCGCGCCGGTTCGGGCGCGAGCTGCCGGCGGTCGACGCCCACTGCGTCGAGGACGCGGAAGTCGTGTTCTTCATGATCGGCGCCTTTTCCACCAAGGCACGCGACGCGGTGAACCGCCTGCGCGAAGCCGGGCACCGCGTGGGGCTGGTGCGGCCGCGGCTGCTGCGGCCCTACCCGCGCGACGCGCTGCGCGCCCTGCTGCTCGGCCGGCGCGCGGTGGCGGTGGTGGACCAGAACCTGTCGATGGGCATGGGTGGCGTGCTGCACACCGAACTCGCCGCGGCACTGTACGGCCAGCCGGGCGCGCCTGTCCTGGCGAGCTTCGTCGGCGCGCTCGGCGGGCGTGACATCGCCCCGGAGGAGTTCTTCGAAATGCACGCCATCGCAAGCGAAGCGGGTCGCACCGGGATCGCGCCCGAGCCGCGCCTGTTGTACACGCAGCGCGAGTTGCGCGAGGTCCGCAAACTGCAGGCGATCGCCGTGCACGAAGGCGAGGACCGGCCGTGAGCGAGCATCCGATCCGGCGCATGAAGGATCTGCCGTCGACGCACCTGCTGGGCGCGGGCACTTCGATGTGCGCCGGCTGCGGCGGTCTGGGGGCTTTGCACGAGATCTACGATCTGCTCGGCGAGCGCACCGTGTTCGTGAATGCGGCGGGCTGCATGAGCCTGCTCACCACCTATCCGTTCACGCCGTTCCGCGGATCATGGCTGTATACGTCGATGGCCTCGGCGGCGGCCGGGGCACAGGGCGTGCGGGATGCGCTCGACGTGCTCATGCACCGCGGGCGGCTGCCGGCGAGCGAGGATCTCACCGCCGTGGTGCTGGCCGGCGACGGCTCGTCCTACGGCATGGGCCTGTCGGCGACCTCGGCGGCGATCGAGCGCGGGCTGGACTTCATCTACGTCTGCTACGACAACGAGGGCTACGGCAACACCGGCCAGCAGGACTCGGCCGCGACGCCGCACGCCGCGCGCACCGCCACCAGCGGCGCGGGCTACGGCGGCTGGAAGAAGGATCTGTTCGCGATCTGGGCCGCGCACGATCCGGCGTACGTCGCCACCGTCATCGCCGCCGAGCCGATGGACCTGGCGCGCAAGATCCAGGCTGCCGCCGCGCTGCGCGGCCCGCGGCTCATCCTGGCGCTCGCCCCCTGCCCGACCGGCTGGGATTACGATCCGGCGCGGTCTGTGGAGATCGGCCGGCTCGCGGTCCGTACCGGCATCTTTCCGCTGAAGCAATACGCGAGTGGGCGCATCGTGCACACGTTCGTGCCGCGGCCGCGCCTGCCCGTGGCCGACTACCTGCGGCTGCAGGGACGCTTCGCGCACCTGTTCGCAGGTGCCGACGGCGCGCGGACGATCGCGGAGATCCAGGCCCGCGTCGACGCCTACTGGGCTGCCGCAGGCGAGTGAGCCAGGCCCGTCAGCGCCCGGCGCCGAGCGTATCGCGGCCCGGATAGCCGCCGCCGCCGAACCGCGCATCGAGGGCGTCGTAGTCCTTGACCACGCCGCCGACGCGCGGCAGCGCATCGACGAACTCCACGGTCTTGGGCTTCTTGTAGGACGCCAGGTTTGCGCGGCAATGCTCGATCAACTCGGCCTCGGTCGCCGACGCGCCCGGCTTCAGTACCACCACCGCCTTGACGTCCTGCGCCCAGCGCTCGTTCGGCACGCCGATGATGGCAGCCTCCTTCACGGCCGGATGCGACTCCAGGCAGTTCTCGACCTCGGCCGGGAAGATGTTTTCCGCCGCCGACTTCAGCATCCGCGTCATGGTGCCCAGGAAGGTGATGGAACCATCGCGCTCGCGCCGGCCGAGATCGCTGGTGTGCCACCAGCCGTGGCGGAAGCGCCGCTCGTTGACTTCGGGGCGGTTCCAATAGCCCAGGTGGACGATGTCGCCACGCATGCAGAGCTCGCCGGCCTCGCCGATCGCGCACTCGCGCCCATCGGGCGCCAGGATCCGCACCTGGGTGAACGGCGCGCCGCGGCCCGCGTTGCCCTGGCCGGCACCGCCGTAGGCACCGAAGATGCAAGAACCGGTGACTTCGGTCTGGCCGTAGGTCCGGCCGCCGCCACCGCCGTGGCGCGAGTAGCGTGTCGCGTCCTGCGTCGTCATGCCCTGCCACAGGTGCGGCGTCATCACCGAGCGGAAGTGCGACAGATCCAGGCCGCGTTCCTTGTTCAGGACGACAATCTCCACGATGGTCGGCGGCATGACATAGCCGTGCGTACAGCGCTCGGCGTGGATCAGCTCCAGCATCCGGCCCGCGTTCACGCGCCGGATCACGACGTTGGTGCCACCGTGGATGAAGGCCGGCATGCCGAAGAACTCGAAGTTGCCGATGTGGAACATCGGCCCCGCATTCAGGAACACGGTCTCGTGGTCAATCTCGGCCATCCAGGCGACCGACATCGCCATGCTGATGAGATTGGTATGCGAGAGCATCGAGCCGCACGGCCGGCCGGACACCGCGGAGGTGTAGATGACCAGCAGCGCGCTGTCCGGGTCGACCGGTCGCTCCGGATCCTCCTTCAGTCCTCCGGCCAGGAAACTCTCGTACGTGCCGGCCCCTTCGGCATCGTGCTGCAACCACAGGGCAGGCACGCGCGTCCGGGTCTGCTCGCGCGCCTGGCGAACGTGCTCGCCGATTTCGTCGTCCTGCCAGAACACGACCTTGGGCGTGAAATCCTCGATTGCGAACACCATCTCCGGGACCGCCCAGCGCCAATAGGCCGGGCAGACCATGGCGCCGATCTTGGCGCACGCGCCGAGCAGCTCGTAGACACGGAACGAATTCTGGCCGAGCCACAGGATGCGATCGCCGGCTTCGACGCCAGCCGCGATCAGCGCGTTCGCGAGCCTGTTGACGCGGTCGTCGAGCTCCGGCCACGTGGCGCGGTAGTCGTCCTCGACCAGGGCGCATCGATCCGGGAATTGCCGGCGGTGCTCGCGCAGGATGTCGCCAAGCGTGGTGCGGCGGCTCGTCATCGTGTCGATCCTCGTGCGGATTGGGGAACGCGCACCCCGCGGGTGCGCGCGGATCCTCGCCGATGGTCGCGACCGGGGCAAGCTCGGCGGGCGGCCACGGTAGCTGCGGAGCCGCATATACTTGGCCGGTCCGGACGCACGGGAGGCCATCCATGCAGGACGTGGTCAATTTCTTCCAGATGACGCCGGGCATCGCGACCTCGGGGCAGCCGGCGCGGGACCAGTTCGCGGCCATCGCGGACGCGGGATACCGGGCCGTGGTGAACCTGGCGATGCACGATTCGGACAATGCGATCGTAGACGAAGGCAGCCTGGTCGCATCCCTCGGGATGACCTACGTCCACCTGCCGGTGCCGTTCGATCGACCCGAGCGCAGCCACCTGGTGGCCTTCATACGCATCATGCAGGCGCTGGAGGGCGAGAGAACCTGGGTGCACTGCGTGGTGAACGCGCGCGTGTCGGCGTTCATGTACCAGTACCTGCGAATGATCAAGGGTGTACCCGAACCGCAGGCGCGAACGCCGATGCTCGATCGCTGGCAGCCGCGCATGACGCCCGCATGGCAGGCATTGCTCGCCCTGGAGCAGCGCGACATATTCTGAGTCCAGCGCCGCATCTTTCGGCCCCGGCGCGCTTGACCCCACGCGCGCCAGGGCCGACGATCCCCACCGGTTCGCGGCACGCTGGCCGCACCCCACCCGATGGAGATTCCTGATGAGTGACGTCGACGACCAGGTCGAGCCCGACTGGGACAGCCAGATCAACCTGGCGCTCACGCCCGGCGCGATCGCCCACGCATTGTTCTGGTCGGCGGATACGGTCCACACCGGCTGGGACTCGTGCATCGAGCACGACCTCATCATGTGGGAGATCACCGCGCTCGACGACAACAACGACAACTACTGCCGGCTGGTCGAGCAGGAGTACGCGGACGACGAGAACGCCGAAATGACCTGGCACGACTGGACCGTCGAACTCAAGCTCGGCTCGATCCACGTCACCGGGCACTGGCGGGCACAGGCCAACAGCAACTTCTCGGACTGGGACTGGTGCGCCGCCGAGGCCGAGAAGGCGTACACCAGCGCCTGCCTGCTGGTCGGCAAGCGCGTGCGCCGCGGCCTGGTGGTCGAATCGCAATCCGAAGCGCCGCGGGTTTCGCGCACGCACCACTGATGCGCGCCGGGCGCGGCATCGCAGCCGCCATCGCCGCCTGCCTGCTGGCGGCGGCCGGGCCCGCCGGCACGCAGGCGGGCCTGCTTGGTTTCCGCACCGGGCTCGTGCTCTGCGCGCTGGGGATGCTCTCGGGCACGGCGACTCTGATCTGGGCCGCGGTGTCCACGCTGCGCGGGCGGGTCGCGGAAGCGGCCATCGCCGGCGTAATCGCGCTGCTGCCGGTCGCGGCACTGGCGCCGGCGCTGTACCACGGGCTGAGCGCGCCGCCGATACACGACATCAGCACCGATCAGGATTTTCCGCCCGTCTTCCAGGCCACTGCCATCCTGCACGCAGCGCGCGAGAACGCCCTCGATCACGGCGGCGCCGCGCTCGCTGCCCGGCAGCGCGCGGCTTATCCGCAGGTCGTGCCGATCGTCTCGCCGCTGCCGGTGGGCGCCGCGTTCGCGCGCGCGCACGCGATTGCCGAAGCGCTCGGTTGGGAGATCGTCGAGGCCGAGCCCGCGCCGGCGCGCATCGAAGCAATCGCGACCACGCGCTGGTTCGGCTTCAAGGATGACGTCGCCATCCGCATCATCGGGCAGGATGGCGGCAGCCGCATCGATCTGCGCTCCGTCTCGCGGGTGGGCAGCAGCGACCTGGGCGCGAACGCGCGCCGCATCGAGCAGTTCGAACACCGCTTCGCCGCCGCCGGGCAGTGAGCTTCGAAGCCCCGGGCACGGGCGCGGCGCGTCAGGCGACGGCCAGATCGGTCCGCAACCGCTCGCAGATGATGCCGGACTCGTACTGCCACTCGACCCGGCCGTCCGCGTACTCGATGCGCAGGCAGGGCACGGTCCGGCTGCCGCCGCCGTCGATCAAATCCCGCAGGTGGCGCCGATCGGCCCAGATATCGCGCAGTTCGATGCTGCGGCCGAGTTCCGCCAGCACCCTGAGCACCCGCCGGCAGAACGGACAGGCCTCGTAGTAGTACAGCGCCAATGCCGGCGCGGCGCCAGGCTTTTCGGTCATCGTCCAGTCCCATGGCACGCAATGCCGGAGGTGCCTGGATTCTACATCGGCGAGTACATGCGCAGAAAACCGGGAGCGCCTGTTGCATCGCCGCCGTCGTCGCGTTGCCGAAACGGGGCGTGGCATCAGCCGATTGCGGCCACGAACCGCGCTCGGTCATTGCGAGCGCAGCGAAGCAATCCATGCCGCGTCGGCACTGTTGGCGAAGCATGGATTGCCGCGCCCGCTGCGCGGGCTCGCAACGATGGGGCGGTACATGGCGAGCGCAGCGACGCGACCCAAGCGGCCTCGATGCCACCGGCAGCACGTGGATTGCTTCGTCGCTTCGCTCCTCGCGATGACGGGGTACCGGGCGCGGCAATCCATGCGGCCTGGACGAATTCGGCGCCGTATGGGTCGCTTCGCTGCGCTCGCGACGACGATCGGGTCCGGCCATCGCCACGGCGATGCGGGAGGCGACGCGCGGGTCTGCTACACTTGCCGGTCCGGAATCCTGCCGGTTCCGTCCCGCCCCGGCACGCATCCGCGGGCGGCACCGTCCGCCCTCGGCCCCCACGGGCGGGCGGCACGCCGGCGTTTCCGGCCCTCGCCGGCACCTGCCGGCCCCCCTGAACGTCGAAGCATGCCATGCGCCCGAACCTGAAGCTCGTCATTGCCGCCGCCCTGTCGCTGTCCGTCGCCGGCTGCGGCAGCCCGCCGTCGCAGACCGGCGCCTTCGGGGACATGCCCGTGCAGGCCGTGGTGGCAGCGGTCAGGCAGCAGCCGATCGAAGAGAAGATTGCACTGGTCGGCAACCTGGAAGCGCGCGAGTGGGTGGAGCTGAAAAGTGAAGTCGAGGCACGCGTGACCGGCATCGAGTTCAACGAAGGCGACAACGTGCGCGCCGGGCAGGTGCTCTTCCGGCTCGACGCCGCCAAGCTCGAGGCCGCGGTCGCCGAATCCCGCGCCCGCTTCGACCTCGCCCGTCACGATTTCGAGCGCGGCCAGAGCCTGGTGCAGAAGAAGACCATTTCGGTGCAGCAGTTCGACCAGTTCCGCAGCGCGCTGGAAGGCTCGCGCGCGGAATTGCGCCACGCCGAGGAACAGTTGAACGACGCCATCATCACCGCTCCGTTCTCCGGCCGCACCGGGGACCGGCGCGTCTCGCCCGGGCAGTACGTCGATCGCGGCGCGGTGCTCTCCACGCTGGTGCAGGTCGATCCGCTGGAAGTCGAGTTCAACGTGCCGGAACGCTTCGTCGGCCAGATCGCGATCGGCCAGCGGATCGAGGTGACCACTGCCGCCTACCCGCGCGAGCGCTTCGGCGGCGAGGTGTTCTTCATGTCGCCGCGCCTGGACGCGCAGAGCCGCACGCTGCCGGTGAAGGCCACGATCCCGAATGCGGACGGGCGCCTGAAGCCCGGAATGTTCGCGAATCTCGAGCTCGTCTTCCGCGCCCGCGACGATGCACTGGTGATCCCGGAAGCCGCCCTGAGCTACCGCGGCGACAACGCCTCCGTGGTGGTGGTGAACGGGCAGTCGCGCGCCGAGATGCGTGCGGTGACCGTCGGGCTGCGCACCGGCGGAATGGCCGAGGTGACCGACGGCCTGAAGCCCGGCGAACGCGTCGTGGTGGAGGGACTGCAGAAGATCGGCCCGGGTTCGCGGATCAACGTCTCGCCCGATTCGGCACGGTACGGGGTCACACCGCCGCAGGACGCGGCCAGGGGCTGAGCCGTGTCCGCGCCGCGATCGTTCTTCGAAATCTGCATCCATCGCCCGGTGATGACGGCGATGATGAGCCTGGGGCTGGTCATGTTCGGGCTGCTCGGTGCGCGCCAGCTTCCGATCCGGGAGCTGCCGGACGTCGACCCCACCATCATCACGGTGATGACCACCTATCGCGGCGCCAGCGCCGAGGTGATCGAGAGCGAGGTCACCGAGCCGCTGGAGGAGCAGATCGCCAGCGCCGAGTCGATCAAGGTGATCTCCAGCGCCAGCCGCGAGCAGCTTTCGACCATCACGGTCGAGTTCAGCCAGGGCCGTGACATCGAGCTGGCCGCGCAGGACGTGCGCGACCGGGTCGCGCGCGCGCGCTCCAGGCTTCCGGACGGCGTCGACGAGCCGCTGGTCAGCAAGCAGGACGCCAACGCCTTCCCGATTATGTGGCTGGCCTTCACCAGCGACCGCTACAGCGCCACCGAGCTGACCCGCCTGGTCGAGGATCGGGTCAAGGATCGGCTGCAGACCGTCCCCGGGGTCAGCTCGCTGATGATCGGCGGTGCCAAGCGCTACGCGATCCGGCTGCGGCTGGATCCCGAGCGCATGGCCGCGCATGCAATCACCGTGGCGGACGTCGAGCGGGCGCTGCGCGAGCAGAACGTCGAGTTGCCCAGCGGCCGGGTGGAGAGCTTCGACCGCGAGATGGCGGTGCAGGTCGAGGGCCAGGTGCACACCCCGGCCGAGTTCGAGAAGCTGATCCTGCGCCAGGACGGCACCACGGTGGTCCGCCTGGGCGACGTCGGCCGCGCCGAGGACGGCGTGGAGGACGAACGCCAGGCGGTGCGATACAAGGGCGTACGGGGCGTGGGCGTGGGCGTCGTGCGCCAGTCGCGCGCGAACGCGATCGAGGTCGCCCACGGCATCCGCAAAGTGATGGAAAACAGCCAGGCGCTCCTGCCCCCGGGCGTGAACTGGGCGCTGGCCTTCGACTCCTCGCTGCACGTGGAGCGCGCGGTCTACGAGGTGTTCGAGACCATCGGCATCGCCTTCGCGCTGGTGGTGCTGACCATCTTCGTGTTCCTGCGCGACATACGCGCCACCATCCTGCCGGCGCTGGCGGTGCCGGTGTCGGTGATTGCCACCTTCGGCGTGCTGTATTTCCTCGGGTTCTCGATCAACATCTTCACTCTGCTTGCGCTGGTGCTGGCGATCGGCATCGTCGTCGACGACTCGATCGTCGTGCTCGAGAACATCCACCGCCACCTGGAAGACGGCAAGACGGCGATGCAGGCAGCCGTCCTCACCATGAATGAGATCGCCTTCGCGATCGTCACCATCACCCTGTCGCTGGTGGCGGTGTTCTTCCCGCTGGCCTTCCTCACCGGCATCACCGGCAAGCTGCTGGTGGAGTTCGCGATGTCGCTGGTGACCGCGGTGATGGTATCCGCGTTCGTGGCCCTGACCCTCGCGCCGACGGTCGGCGCGCGCGTGCTCAAGCCCGAGCATGCGATCAAGCACGGCCGCCTGTACGAAGCGCTCGGCCGCGGCTTCGACGCCCTCTACCGCATCTACGGCCGCGCGCTCGGTTGGGCGCTGTCGCATCGCAGATTCATGGTCGCCCTGGCGGCGGGTTCGCTGGCCCTGTCCTGGTATTGCTTCTCGCACCTGAATCGGGATTTCTTCCCCGAGGAGGACCAGGGCACGCTGACCACGCTGGTGATCACACCGCAGGGATCCACGCCCGACTACATGGACCGCAACATGCGCAAGGTCGAGGCAATCAACCGCGACATCCCTGATTTCGAGGGTTACTTCGCGGTGATCACCCCAAGCCTGGCCGGCCCCGGCGACGCCACGCAGGCATTCAGCTTCATCCAGTTGAAGGACGGCGAACGGCGATCGGCCCACGACATCGTGCAGGGGCCGAACGGGCTGGGCGCGCGGCTCTCGCGCGAAGTGGAAGGCGCGCTCGCGTTCCCCATCATGCCCAAGTCGGTGCAGACCTCCTGGGGCCAGCCGTTCCGGCTCGTGATCTCCAACCCCGACCTGCACCTGCTGGCACAGGAGGCGGGCAAGCTCACCACGCGCTTCCGCGAGGCGGGTTTCCTCGCCTTTCCGCGTTCGACCTTCGAGATCTCCAAGCCCGAGGTCCGCGTGAGCATCGATCGCGACCGCGCCGGGGCACTGGGCGTCCCGATCCTGGAGATCTCGCGCACGCTGCAGGTGCTGTTCGGCGACATCGACGTATCCCGGATCAAGATCGCCGGCAAGGAGTACAAGGTGATTGCGCAGCTCGCGCGTACCGAGCGGCTGACCCCGTCGGACCTCGAACGCCTGTTCGTGCGCAACGATCGCGGCGAACTGGTCCAGCTCGCGAACGTGGTGCGGATCGACACCGGCGCCGGGCCGAACGTGATCGAACGCTACCAGCGCAGCCGCTCGGCGACGATCGAAGGCACGCCGGCCGGCATTCCGCTCGGCACCGCGATGCAGAAGGCCGAGGAGATCCTCGCCAGTGAGCTGCCGCCCGACTTCACCTACGAGTGGGCGGGCGACGCGCGCAACCTGCGCGAGGCGAGCAGCGACATCGGCTTCCTGTTCGTGCTCGCGATCATCGCCGTGTACATGGTGCTGGCGGCGCAGTTCGAGAGCCTGGTGCATCCGTTCACCGTGCTGCTGGCGCTGCCGCTGGCGTTCCTGGGCGCGTTCGGTTCCCTGTACGCCCTGTCCTGGGTGGACTGGGCGGGCAACATGCTCTACGGCTGGGTCAACTACGCGCCTTCGCACCCGGCCTGGGCCGAGTGGCTCTCGCACCTGGTGCCACGGATCCCGGCCATGAACCTGAACGTATTCAGCCAGGTGGGCCTGGTCATACTCGTCGGCCTGGTGACCAAGAACTCGATCCTGCTGGTGGAGTTCGCCAACCAGCGTCGCGCCGAGGGCATGGACGCGCGCAGCGCGATGATCGAGGCCGGCCGCGTGCGCCTGCGACCGATCCTCATGACCAGCCTGGCGACCATCGCCGGCATCATGCCGATCGCGCTCGGCTTCGGCGAGGCCTCCGAGGCGCGTCGCCCGCTCGGCGTGGTGGCGGTCGGCGGCCTGCTGACCAGCACGGTCCTGACCCTGTTCGTCATCCCGGTGTTCTACACCCTGCTGGCCGATCTCACCGACCGGCGGCGCAAGACGGTGACCGCGCCCGAGTCGCAGTAGACGGCCGCGTTCGCATCGGAGGCAATCTGATATGGATGCCCGTGAAGCCCTGTACACCACCCGCGCCATGCGGCGCATGCGGCCGGATCCGATCCCGCGCGAGGTGCAGGCCCGGATCATGGATGCCGCGATCCGCGCGCCGAGCGGCGGCAACCGCCAGGACTGGCGTTTCCTGATGACCGACGACCGGGCCACGATCGCCGCGCTCGCGCCGATCTACCGCGAGTCCATCGCCGAGCTCTGGGCCGGCGCATACAAGCCACTCATCGATCAGGCCGGTACGAATCCCGACGCTCCGGCGAGCCGGGGTACGCGCAGGCTCGTGGACTCGGTTCAGTACATGGCGGATCACTTCGAGGATGTGCCGCTTCTGCTGTTCGGTTTCTCCGGGGCCGGGTCGCGCGGCAACGCGGTGGATCTGGCGCTGTGGAGCGCGCAGCTCGCCGCGCGGATCGAGGGCATCGGATCTTCCATCGTCTCGGCGATGCTGGCGTACCGGCGCGAGCGCACGCTCGCCGCGATCGGCGTACCGGAGGACTGCGGCTACACCGCCACCGGCATCGTCGGCTTCGGCTACCCGACCGGGCGCTGGGGCGTGGCGCCGCGCACGCCCGTGCATGAGGTCACCTGGCGCGATCGGTGGGGCGCGCCCTTCGGCACGGAGATCCCCGCGCCGTTGTGGCCCTGAGCGAGGAAACCGACATGAGCGGAACGGACATTCGTGCGCTGGTCTTCGATACCTTCGGTACCGTGGTCGACTGGCGCGGCGGCATCGTGGAAGCCTGCCGTGAACTCGGCGAGGCGCGTGGCATCAATGCCGACTGGGATCGGTTCGCCGACGCCTGGCGCGGCAAGTACGGCCCGTTCATGGACAAGGTGCGCAAGGGCACCTTGCCGTGGACGAATCTCGATGCGCTGCACCGCATGGGCCTGGACGAACTGCTGGTCGAGTTCGGGATCGACGGGCTCGGCGAGCAGGACAAGATGCACCTGAACCTGGCCTGGCACCGTCTGCGCGGTTGGCCGGACGCGGTGCCGGGCCTCACGCGGTTGAAGCGGCGCTACGTGATCGCGCCGATGTCCAACGGTACCTTCGCACTGTTGACCAACATGGCGAAGTACGCCGGCCTGCCGTGGGACTGCATCCTGTCCACCGAGCTGGCGCACTGCTACAAGCCCGACGCCGAAGCCTACCGGCTCGCGCCCGATCTGCTCCAGCTCGCGCCTGAAAGCATCGTCATGGTCGCGGCGCACCCCTACGACCTGCGCTCGGCGGCGAAGATCGGCCTGCGCACCGCCTACGTCGCCCGCCCGCTGGAGATGATCGCCTCGCACGCGGACGCCGCCCGCGCACTGGCCCAGGTGGCCGAGACCAACGCCGAGCTCGCGCGCGAATTCGACTACGTCGTCAACGACTTTCTCGAACTCGCCACCCTCCTGGGCACCTGACGAGTTCCCAACCGGCCCGGGATATATTCAGGTGCCAGGCACGTGGATAAGTCGGGGAAGATTGGTCAGGCGAGGGCTTCGATGAGGGCTGGCCAGTCCTGCGGCTTGATGAAGCGCTCGGCACCGCGATACAGGCTCAACTGCGTGAGGATGCCGGAATAGCGCTCGCGCAGGCGCGCGCCGAGCGCCGCCGGTTCATCGATGACGACGAAGGCGTCGAGGACATCGTCGCCGATACGCGCCGCCATCTCGGCCCAGCGCTTCTCCCTGGATAGCGCGCGCATCGGTTCGTGCAGGTCGGCGCACCCGGCGGCTTCCAGGATCGGCAGGTAGGCCGCGGTCGAGGCGTAGAAGGCGATGTGCTTGCGGAACTCGTCGCGCAGGATCCTGCGCTGCTCGCCGTCGTAGGCGACGCCGCCGAATACCGGGCAGCTCAATTCCAGCGGACCGAGCCCGCCGGAGTGTCCACGACCGGCCGCGAGCGCGGGCAGGAACTGCGCACGCAGGTACTCGGGCGTGTGGAAGGCGTGCACGTGCACGCCGTCGGCGATCTCGCCCGCCAGGCGCGCCATGCCCAGGCCGACCGCGCCGATCCAGATCGGGATCCGCGCCTGGGCCTCGGGCAACGGCACCGGCTGGAACTCGGGGTTGCTCAGATCGCAGCGGTAGATCTGGCCGCGGTAGCTCGGCGACTCGCCTCGCTGCCAGTGCGACCAGATGTTGCGCAGGCAGGCGACGTATTCGCGCATCTGCGTCGCCGCGCCGTGCCAGTGCATGCCGAAACGGCGCTCGACATGGGCCTTGATCTGCGTCCCCAGCCCGAGCACGAACCTGCCGCCGGACAGGCGTTGCAGATCCCAGCTCATCAGCGCGGTCACCACCGGCGATCGGCCGAAGGCGACCGCAATCCCGGTGCCGAGCTTGACCCGGCGCGTGTCGCGCGCGGCCGCGGCGAGGGCCAGGAAGGGATCGTGGATCGTGTCCGCGGACCACAGGGTAACGATGCCGTGCCGCTCGGCGAAATCAGCGGTGGCCGCGATGGCCTGGAAGGAACTCCGATCGGTGAGCCGCAAATCGTATTTCATCTGGTATGCAACCCGAAATGCGGAAGGATTCTGGCCGTATGTGCGCATCCGAACCGGCGATGGTATCGCGACCTGCCAGCGCGCACGGCGAGTTCAGTCGACGTAGCTGACGACACCCTGGCGCTTGTCGAGCTTCGGATCCAGGTAGCGACCGAGATCGTAGTCGCCCATGATCGTGGTGCGCAGCCCGTAGCGGCTGTCTCCCGGCAGGATGCCGCAGGCAGTATGGACGACCCGCCAGTTGTCCCAGGCGATCATGTCGTTCGCCTGCCAGGTATGGAAATAGGCGAAGCGCTCGTCGGTCAGGTGCGCCGCCAGTTCGTTCAGCAGCGCGTCGCTCTCGGCGCGGTCCATGCCCAGCACGTACCGCGAGTGCAGCGGGGAATACTTCAACACCTTGCGCCCGGTCTCCTTCTGCGTGATGACCAGCGGGTGCACCGTCGGCGGGAACCTGCAGTAGGCCTTGATCGCCTCGGTATCGGGCGCGTCCTCGGTCACACGCGTGCCTTCCGCCACGCCGTAGCGCCGGTTCCAGACGTGGTCCTTCACCGTCGAGAACTGGTAGACGACCTCGAGCTTGTCGATGCGGGCCTTCAGCGCCTCGGGCAGCCGCGCATAGGCCTCGATCGCGTCAATGAAGCCCGTCTGCCCCGCGCGCGCCGACGGCTCGACCATGCGCAGCACGGCCCCGCGCACGATCGTCGGCATGAACGACTGATCCCAGTGCCAGGGTATGTAGCCCAGGCGCGGCTCGCCGCCGATCTCGTAGGCGACGTTGTTGTCAGCCACCCGGCCGGGCTTGTGGATCAGCGCCATCAGGTAGGGGTTGTCGTCGAGGTTCATCTTCCGCGTGGCCGCGGGCTCGAGTTCGCCGAACAGCCGGCTCAGTTGCAGGTGCGCCTCGTTCGAGGTTCCGCCGCCGCGGAACAGCAGGATGCCCGCCTCGATCCAGGCCGCGCGGACGGCATCTTCGTCGGCGGCGGACAGCGGCCGGGCCAGATCCACCCCGGAGATCTCCAGGCCGATATGCGGTGACAATGGCTTTTTCGCGAACATTCAGCTTTTCCTCGATGAGCCTGCGATTCATGGCTGCCTGCGACCGTTTGCGCCGCGCGCGGCGGCGCCTGCCGCCATCTCACGCCGACGCCGGGATCGGCACCGTGTAGCTGTCCCGCCCCGAGCGCAGCACCCGGCCCGGAAGCTGCCCGGTGAATGACTGCCCGCGGACGATCCGCACGCCGTTGACGAACACGTGCTCGATGCCGACGGCATCCGCGTACAGCCGCCCGGCGCCGGCGGGCAGATCGAAGCGCATTCCCAGCGGGCCGCGGGCGATGGTGGCGGGATCGAACACGACGATGTCCGCCCAGTTGCCGGCCGCGAGTTCACCGCGCTCGCGCAGGCCGTACAGGCGCGCGGGCACCGAGGTGAGCTGGCGCACGGCCTGTTCGAGCGTGATCAGCCGGCGCTCGCGCACGCCGAGCGAGAGTACGAACAGCGGCGAGGCGAAGGTGTCGATCATGTCCAGGTGCGCGCCGGCATCCGAAGCGCCGACCACGGTCCGCTCGTCCTTCCACAATTCCACGCGCACCCGCCAGGTCTCGTCATCCTCGCCGGCCATCGGCGTCTGCAGCGACGTTTTCAGATCGTCGGCGATGCAGATGTCGATCATCGCATCGAACGGTGCCTTGCCCAGTGCCTGCGCGGCTTCGCCGACCGTCCGGCCCTGGAAGCGCTTGTTTTCCGGATGGAACACCTCGGCGAAGGTCCAGGCCGCCCAGTTCGCCATGACCGCGCGCCGCCCGGCGCCGGCCCAGGCCTGCGCATCGTTCATCCGCAGCCGCTGGGCGGGATCGGCGAGCAGGCGCGTGCGTTCCGCCACCGGGTGCCGGAACAGTTCCGTCCAGCCGGGGAAGGTGTCGAGGATGAAGCCGCTGATGAAGTTCACCCAGATCGTCGGCGGGCTGGACATGATGAGCGGCACGACCTTCGCGCCGCGCTCGGCCGCGTAGTCGCTGGCTTGGATCTGATTGCGGTAGAGGTCCGGAAAGCGCGAATCGGGCGACAGGACGTTCCAGTTCACCGGGCGCTTCGCGGCCAGCGACATCTGCGCCAGGCGCCGGTACTGATCCTCGGTGAAAGGTTCCACTGTATTGGGCAGCAGTTCCAGCGTGGTGCCCTCGAACTCCCCGGCCACCGCCGCGAGCGCGTAGATTTCCGCATCCGTCGCATGGCGCGACGGGACCGGGTTGCCCTCGGCATCGTTGTGGCTCGGGGAGACCGTGGTCGAAAAGCCCATCCCGCCGGCGGCGAGCCCATCGCGCAGCAGCGCCTGCATCTGCCGGATCTCATCCTCGGTGGCCTTGTCGCCCACCGCGCGCGCGCCCATCACCGCCCGGCGCAGTGCCGAATGCCCGACCATGAAGCCGGCGTTGATCGCGAGCCTGCCTTCGATCAGGCCCAGGTACTCCGCCGTCGTGCGCCAGTTCCACGGCACGCCCGCGCGCAGGCTCTCCAGCGGCATGCCCTCCACGCGCGCCAGCATCCGCATGAGGTACTCGGCGTCCTCCTGCACCCCGTTCAGCGGCGCGATGCTGAACCCGCAGTTGCCGCCGACGATGGTCGTCACGCCGTGGTGGCTGGAGGGGCTGAGCGTCGGATCCCAGAACACCTGGGCGTCGTAGTGGGTGTGGATGTCGACGAATCCGGGCGCGACCACGCGGCCCTCGGCGTCGACCGTCTCGCGCGCGGACTGGTCGACCTTGCCCAGTGCAACGATCCTGCCGTCCCTGACCCCCACGTCGCCCAGATAGGCGGCCCCGCCCGTGCCGTCCACGATCATGCCGCCGGTGATTTTCAGATCGAGGGTGTCAGCCATCGCCGCGTTCTCCTGCATTACGGTTGACCGGCTGGTTCAACGCCGGACGGCAAGCTTAGATCAGATGCCGGGGCAGCGGAACCGCGCGGCCTGGAACCGGGTTGGCCAGCGGCCCGCCTACCCGGCGGCGGACTCGGAGGCGGCGGCGGCGAGCCGGCGGCGTTCAATGACGGCGCGCATGAGCACGTAGAACACGGGGGTGAGGAGCAACCCGAAGACCGTGACGCCGACCATGCCGGAGAACACCGCGGTGCCGATCGCGCGCCGGCCTTCGGCGCCGGCGCCGGAGGCCACGACCAGCGGCAGCACGCCGAAGATGAAGGCGAAGGAAGTCATGAGGATTGGGCGCAGGCGGATCTGCGCGGCTTCGACCGCGGCGCTCCAGCGATCCCGGCCCTCGTCCTGCAGCACCTTGGCGAACTGCACGATCAGCACCGCGTTCTTGCACGCCAGGCCGATGAGCACGATGAAGGCGACCTGCGTGAGCACGTTGTTGTCGATGCCGGAGACGAGCAGGCCGGACGCCGCCGAGAGCAGCCCGAGCGGCACGATGAGGATCACCGCGAGCGGCAGCGACCAGCTTTCGTACTGCGCCGCCAGGGCCAGGAACACGAACAGCACGCACAGCGGGATGATGAACAGCGCGGTGTTGCCGGCCGCCTTCTGCTGGTAGGAAAGCTCGGTCCAGTCGATGCCGTAGCCCGATGGCAGCACACGTTCCGCCACCTCCTCCATCACGCGCATGGCCTCGGTGCTCGAAACACCGGGGGCGGCCTCGCCGTTGACGTCCGCGGTGGGATAGAGGTTGTGGCGCGGCACCAGTTCGGGGCCGGCCGTCTGGCGCACGTTCACGATCGAGCCCAGGGGAACCATCCGCCCCTCGGCGTTGCGCACCTGCAGGCGCTGGATGTTCTCCGGGTGCGCGCGGAACCCGCCCTCGGCCTGGGCGGTGACGCGGAAGGTGCGGCCGAAGCGGTTGAAGTCGTTCACGTACAGCGAGCCCAGGTAGATCTGCAGCGCCTCGTTCACCGCCGAAATCGGCACATTCATCTGCCGGGCCTGCTCGCGGTCCACATCGACGTAGATCTGCGGCACGTTGGCGCGGAACAGGGTGAACGCGCGCGCGATGCGCGGGTCGGCGGTGGCCTTTGCAATCAGCTCGTCGGCCGTCGCCTGCAACGCGGCCGGGCCGTGCTCGGCGCGGTCCAGCAGTTGCATCTTGAAGCCGCCGAAATTGCCCAGCCCCGCGACCGGCGGCGGCTGGAACACGACGATGCGCGCATCCTGGATGGTGGCGAGCTTCTTCTGCAGGGTGGCGGCGATCGCGCTCGCGCTCTGCCCGGCCCCGGGGCGCTGGCGATGCGGCACCAGGCGGCAGAACATCGCCCCCATGTTCGCCTGCGCGGAGCGCGTCAGCGGCGAGAAGCCGACGATCACCGCCGCGCCGAGCACGCCGGGCGTCTCCAGCACCATGCGCCCGGCGCGTTTCATCACCTCGTCGGTGCGCTGGACGTTGGCGGCGTCGGGTAGCTGCACCAGTACGATGAACATGCCCTGGTCGGCCTGCGGCACGAAGCCCGACGGCAGCGCCCGGAACAGGCCGAGCGTGGCCAGCAGCAGCGCGCCGTAGACCAGCGCCACCAGCCCGCCGCGGCGCACCATGTGGCCGCTCGCGCCGCGGTAGCGCGCGCGCAGGCGATCGAACACGCGGTTGAACCCGGCGAACAGCCAGCCGAAGCTCCGATCCAAAAAGCGCTGGAAGGCGTCGTGGCGTTCGCCCGGGCGCTGCAGCAGGATCGCCGCCAGCGCCGGCGACAGGGTCAGCGAGTTGAACGCGGAGATGATCGTGGCCGCGGCGACCACGACCGCGAACTGGCGGAAGAACTCGCCGGTGACGCCGGCGGCGAAGGCGGTGGGCACGAACACGGACGACAGCACCACCGCGGTGGCGATCACCGGGCTGGAGACCTCCATCATCGCCGTGCGCGTGGCGTCGCGCGCACCCATGCCCTCCTCCATGTGCCGGCCGACGTTCTCGACCACGACGATCGCGTCGTCGACGACGATGCCCACCGCCAGCACCAGCGCCATCATGGTGAGCGTGTTGAGCGAGTAGCCGGCGGCAGCCATCACCGCGCAGGTTCCCAGCAGGGAGACCGGCACCGTCAGCATCGGGATGAGCGCCGCACGCCAGGTCTGGAGGAAGACGATCACGACGACCAGCACGATGCCAATCGCGCCGATCAGCACGCCCTGCAGCTCGCGCATGGACTCCTGCACGAAGACCGTGGTGTCGTACTGGATCTTGTAGTCCAGCCCGGGCGGGAATTCGCGCGCGATCGCTTCCATCTCCGCGAATACGGCCGCCTTGGTCTCCAGGGCGTTGGTGCCCGGGCGCTGGAAGATGGCCAGCCCCACGGTCGGTTCCAGGCCCTGGAACTGGTAGGTCTGCTGATCCGCCACGCCCAGGTACTGGAAGTTCTGGTAGCTCACCGCGCCGAGCTCGACCCGGGCGACGTCGCGCAGCCGGACGAGCGCGCCGTCCGCGCCCCGCTTGATGATGATGTCGGCGAACTGCGCGGCGTCGAGCATGCGGCCCTGGGTGCGGACGATGAGCTGCAGGCGCGCATCGCTGGAGGTCGGTGGCTGGCCGACCGCGCCGGAGGACACCTGCACGTTCTGCTCGCGGATCGCGGCGACCACCTCGCCCGCCGCCAGCCCGCGCGCGGCCAGCAGATCCGGGTCCAGCCAGACACGCATGGAGTAGTCGCGCGAGCCGAGGATCGTCAGGTCCCCCACGCCCGGCAGCCGCGCCAGCCGGTCGCGGACGTTGATCAGCACGTAGTTGGAAAGGTAGACCGAGTCGTAGGTACCTTCGCGCGCGACGAAGTTGATGATCATCGACATGTCCGGCGAGGAGCGGCGGACGGTGATGCCGATGCGGCGGGTCTCCTCGGGCAGCGTCGGCTCGGCGAGCGCGACGCGGTTCTGCACCAGCATCTGCGCCACGTCGAGGTCGGTACCGAGCGCGAAGGTGACGACGATCTGCAAGCGGCCGTCGTTGCTGGACTGCGAGGAGAGGTAGAGCATGTCCTCCACGCCGTTGAGCTGCTGCTCGATCGGCGTGGCGACGGTCTGGGCCACGGTGCGTGCGTCGGCGCCGGGATAGGTCGCATTGATGACCACCGTCGGCGGGGTGATGCGCGGCTGCTGCTCCACCGGCAGGCCGGCGAGCGCGATCGCCCCGACCACCACGGTGAGGATGGAGAGCACCGCGGCGAAGATCGGCCGGTCGATGAAGAACAGCGCGAGCTTCATGCAGGCCGGCCGGTTGCGCGGCTCAGGAAGCCGGCGGCCGCTCGGGCGCGGAGGCCGCCGCCGGGCGGGCGATGATCGCCGGCGCAGCGGTGCCGGCGTCGTCCGGCATCGGCACGAGCTGCGGCTTGACCTCGATGCCGGCGCGCACGCGCTGCAGGCCGTTCACGACCACCCGCTCCTTCTCCGACAGCCCGTTCCTGACGATGCGCAAGCCGGCGAACGGCGGGCCGAGGTCTACCTTGCGGTACTGCGCCCTGGCGTCCGGGCCGACCACGTAGACGAAGGTCTGGCCCTGGTCGAACTGCACCGCGCGTTCGCTCACGAGCACGCCCGTATACGGCGCTCGGGAGGCGAGCCGGACGCGTGCGAATACACCGGGCGCCACGTCGGCGGCGCCTTCGCGCACGACCGCGCGCATCTGCGCGGTGCCGGTGCCGGGATCCACGCGCGGCTCGGTGTAGTCGACCTCGCCGGCGATGGAAAACCCGTTGCCGCCTGCGAGTTCGATCCGCACCGGCAGGGCCTGGCCCTGCGCGGAGTACCGGGCAGCGGCGGCCCGGTAGCCTGCAAGTGCGCGCTCGGGGACGTCGAAGTACACGTACACCGGCTCGATCGACACCAGCACGGCGAGCAGGGTGGCATTGTTGGTGCCGCCCTCGATGAAGTTGCCCGGGCTCACGTAATGGCGGGTGACCCGGCCGCGGATCGGCGCGCGGATGTCGGTGAACGACAGATCCAGTTCGGCCTGCTCGAGCCGGGCACGCGCGGCGAGCAACTCGGCCTCGGCCACCCGGGCCTCGGCGCGGCGGCGTTCGAGTTCCTCCTCGGAGACGGTACGGTTCCTGACCAGGCGCTCCGCACGGTCCGCCTGGCTGCGCGCCAGCACCACGCGCGCGTCGGCGCCGGCCACCGCGGCGCGCGCGGCGGAGACCGCGGCCTGGAACGGGCGGGGATCGATCGTGAACAGCGGCGCACCGGCCTGGACCGTGGCGCCGGCCTGGAACGCCACCTTCTCGACCACGCCGCGCACGCGCGAACGGATCTCGACGGTATCGACCGCGTCGGTACGGCCGGTGAATTCCTCGGTCTCCGCGACCTCGCGCGCGAGCACCTGGGCGACCGAAACGTCGGGTGGGGGCGCCGGGGGCAGCGCATCGCCCGCACCGGTGCAGGCGCAGAGCAGGGCGAGGGCAGGCAGCGCCGGCAGGCGAAAAAAATGCGGAATGCGGATGTTCATCGACGACATTGCGCCCCTGGGGGGGCACCCGCAGGATAGGCGGCGGCACGCCGCCATTGCAAGGATATTCGCGCGGCGGCGCGCGCGGGCCGCGTGCTATCATCGGCCGGGCTCGAAATGCCGGGGGGTCCAGGGCTGATGACCACCGCGAAAGCGCAGGGCTGTGCGATTCTCGTCGCCGATATCGTCGGCAGCACGCGCCTGTACGAGACCCTGGGCGACGCCCACGCCAACCGGCTCATCACCGGCAGCCTGACGCGCATGTCGGATCTCGTGCGCGAGTACCGCGGCGCGATCCGCACCTCCGCGGGCGATGCCGTCATGTGTACCTTCCCCGCCGCCGCGGATGCCGCCGTGGTCGCCTGCGAGATGCAGCTCGCGATCCAGAAGGAAATCTTCGAAGCCAAGAGCAACGTCTACACGTTGCGGCTGCGTATCGGCATCCACTTGGACGAGGCCGCGCCGGAGAAGTTCGACATGCTCGCCGAGTCGGTGAAGATCGCCCGCCACGTCGTCGACCAGGCCAAGAGCGACCAGATCCTCATCACCAGGCCGCTGTACGCGGCGCTGCCGGGCGTCTACCGCGCCATGACCCGGTACGTGGATCGCGAACCCTGGCGCGGCGGCGGCCCGAGCCACATCGATCTCTACGAACTCATCTGGGAAGTGGACGGTCTCACCGCACATGCCACGGCCGCCACCATCGCACCCCAGACCGGCTACCGCCGCGTGTGCCTTGCGATCGGCGGGCGCGAGCACACCATCGATGAATCCCGGCCGATGCTCTCTGTCGGCCGCACGCCGACCAACGACATGGTCGTCGAGGGCGACTTGGTCTCGCGCGACCACTTCAAGATCATCCTGCGCAACGGCCGCTGCGTGCTCACCGACACCAGCACCAACGGCACCTTCATCGTCGCCGATGCAGGCATGACCACGCCGGTGATGCACGAGAGCCAGCCGCTGCGCGGCAGCGGCCTCATCCACTTCGGCGCGCCGGGCGAGGAGAACGCCGGCTACGCTATCCGGTACCGGTGCGAAGCCTGAACCGCCGCCCGGCCGCCCGCCACGCCGCCTGCGCGCTGCTGGCCCTGGCGGCGTTCGCCGTGCATGCCGATCCGCCCGACCTCACCGGCCGCTGGCTGTTCAATGCCAAGGAAAGCGAGGATCCACGCAAGATGATGCGCAAGGCCACGCCGCCGAGGGATCGCTTCGAGCGCGACGAGGACGTCGGACGCGGCCGGTCGAGTGCGCTGCCGTTGCCGGACGCCGCGAAGCCGTTCACGGAGCCGTGGTTCTCGGATTCGTCTTTGCAGATTTCGGCCGAAGGCCCGCGCATGTTCATCGACTACGCCAACGGTACCCGGCGCACGTTCTACACCGATGGCCGCAGCCGCACCGTCAGCGCCCGCGAGGCGCCGGACCCGACCGGCTATTCCTCCGGCTACTGGGACGGCGACGCGCTGGTGGTGAGAACCCAACCACGCGATGGCGGCCGTATCGTGGAGCGCTTCGAACTGTCCGCGGATCGCCAGCACCTGCACGTGAAGATGCAGGCGCGGCCGATCTACGCCCCGTTCAGCTTCGTGGTCGAGCGGGTGTACGACTCCGAGGCGGCCGCGGCCGCCGCGCAGAAGCACTGATCGTCCGCTTCAGCGGCTGCGTTCGCCGGCGAGCGTCCGCTCCAGTTCGCCGATGCGCTGCATCTGCTTCTCCAGCAGTTGCAGCATGTCCATCAGATCCCTGCTGCGAAGCGTATCGAGCTTCTCGTGCAAGGCCATGATTTCCATCTCCGCGCGCAGGTTGACCTCGAAGTCGTTGCGCGCATCGAGGCGGTCCTTCGCCGCCTGGCGATTCTGGCTCATCATGATGATCGGGGCCTGTACCGCCGCCAGGCACGACAGCAGCAGGTTCAGCAGGATGAACGGATAGGGATCGAACGGCCTGGCCATCTGCTCGTTCATCGCCATCCAGCACACCAGTACCACGAAGAAGATGCCGATGAACACCCAGCTTCCGCCGACCGCGGCGACCTTGTCGGCGAGGCGCTCGCCGAAAGTGAGCTGTGACTCGAAGGTCTGGTTGATGTCACTGGAGACATGCCGCCGGCCGAGGAACTTGGCCAGGATGCCGCGCTCGAATTCGGTGGCGCGGCGCATCTGCGTTTCCAGATCGGCGACCCCGTTGGTGAACGCCGCCGGCGCCACGCGCCGTACCGCCGCGCTCAGCCGGCGCAGGAGCCGCACTGCTGCCAGCAGCGTCACGGCACCGATGAACGACACCAGCACGTGTCCGGCGGCGTCGGCCGGCGTCAGCACGTGCAGCCGGTGCAGCAGCCAGCCGCCGACCACGGCCCCCAGGCAGCCGGAGGTGATGTCGCCCAACACCCCGTATTCGCGCTGGCTGCGCATCGCGGTGCGCGTGACCCAGCCCGTGACCAGCCCGGTGGCGACCCAGAGAAAGACTGTTTGCACGATCATGCTACGCCTCGATTTCGTTATTGGGACAGTTGATCGTCACGGGACTACTTGGCGACGATTCCACCAATGCCTCCCGCAATCAGCGCGGCGACGTCGGCCATGACGATGAGCGGGTTCAGGCCGCCCTGGGTGACGAGATAGCGCGGCTCCCACTGCGGGTCGAACTTGTCCTTGAACAGCCTCAGGCCCTGGAAGTTGTAGAACCGCTCGCCGCGGTTGTAGAGCAGATGCCCGAAGCGGTGCCAGAGCGGCGCCAGCGGGTGGTGCTCCAGGCCCGACAACGGCGCCATGCCCAGGTTGAAGCGCCCGTAGCCCGCAGCCTTGTAGTGCAGCAGTAGCTGCACGAACAGGTACATCATCGTCGAGGCAGGGGCCGCATTCGTGTGTCGCATGAGATCCACCGAGATCTCCTCGCGCCGATCAGTGGTCATCAGCGTGGCGAACGCCACCACGGCATCGCCGCGGCGTACGAGTGCAGCGTCGCAGCGGCCGACATAGCCCGGGTCGAACGCGCCGATCGAGAAGCGCTTCTCGCGCGTGTTCTTTGCTGCGAGCCAGCGGTCCGAGACCGATCGCATCGCCTCCAGATGCGCCGCGACCCGGTCGCGTCCGACGATTTCCAGGCTCAGGCCGTCGCGCGCGCCGCGGCTGTTCGCCGCGCGCAGCACCTTGCGTGCGGCACCATCGAGCGAGAACTCCGGCAGCACTATCACCGCCTCCTCGCCGAGCTTGAACGGAATCAGGCCCATGTCGACGTAGATTGGCAGCGTCTGCGGGCGGGTCTGGTAGAACGCCACCCGTCCGCCCTCGCGATCGGCCAGTTCTCGGAACTGCCAGGCGAGATCCTCCTGCACCTGCGGCGGACCGACCGGATCGCCCATGGCCACCCAGCTCCTGCCGCGCGTGCCGTACATCACGAACCCGCCATCCTCATCCGCAAACAACAGCCGCTTGTCGCCGGTCAGGGCGAGCATCGCCACCACGCCCGGCTGGGACCGCACGATGCGCTCGGCACGCGCCATTTCGGCGCGATCCGGCGGGTGCGGGTGCGCCCGGGCCGGGCGCAGCATCTGCACGAGCGCGAAGGCGATGAGCGCCGCCGCGCCGGCCAGCGTCGCGCGCATCGACCGCGCCGCTTCCGCGTGATAGCCGAACTGCCACCACAGCGCGTTGCGGTACTCGACGTGCTTGAACGAAAACAGCACCAGCATCGCCGCGCCTGCCAGCGCTGCCGAAAGCGCCACCAGCCAGCCCGGCGACAGCGGTGCGTCCACGAGCTTGGTACGACGGTAGAACTGGCGTCTCGACACCCACAGCGTCGCGGTCACCAGCAGCAGGAGCAGGCCCTCCTCGTAATCGATGCCCTTGGCGAGCGAGATCGCGCTGCCGGCGGCAGACAGCCCCAGTGCCAGCAACCAGGCGCCGTTGAGCTTTCGGAACAGGCCGCGCGCGATCACCAGCAAAGCCAGGCCGATCACCGCGCCGAACACGTGCGAGATCTCCAGCACGAACAGGGGCATGATCCGTTGCAGCGCGAGCAGGCGCTCCGGCACGGCCGGCGTTGCGGACGACCACAGCAGCACCACGCCGGACAGGAAGGCCAGCACCGCGACCGCCAGCGGCGCGAAGCGGTTGCCGATCCGCGCCGCCCCGCGCAGGCCAATCGCGAGCGGTTGCAGGCTGCTTCTGAGCTCGCGCGTGGCGAGCAGCATCGCCGCTGCCAGGAGCGGCAGCAGGTAATAGACGAACCGGTACCCGACGAGCGCCGCGCCCAGGCCCTGGACGGTCATGTGGTCCCGGAACGCCAGCAGCATGATCGTCTCGAACACGCCGACCCCGCCGGGCACGTGGCTGATCACGCCGGCAACGGTGGCGACCGCGTACACCGCCAGGAAAGCCGTGTACGGCACGCCGTGCCCCGGCAGCAGCACGTACAGGCACAACCCGGACACGGCGATGTCCGCCGCCGAGATCACCAGCTGCAGCAGCGCGGTGCGGCCGCTCGGCAGCCGTACCCGCCAGGGACCGAGCGTGATCGGCGCCGGTCGCACGAAGCACAGCAGGACGAACCCTGCCACCATTGCGCTCACGGCGCCGCCCGCCGCGGCGAGCAGGTAAGCGCTCGCGCCGGTCACATGTGCCATCGCCTCCGGGTGCAGCATCAGCGCCACCGCACCCACCGCGCCGACACCGACGCCGAAGGCGAGCATGTTGAACGCCGTGATGCGGGCGACGTCGGCGCCGTCCATGCCGGCCGCAAGGTACATGCGGTATCGGATGGAACCGCCCGACAGCAAGCTCACGCCGACGGCGTTGCCGATGGCGTAGGCGCAGAAAGAGGTGAACGCCACCAGCGGCGCCGGCAGGCGCCGGCCGAGATAGTGCAGCGCGGAACGATCGTAGCCGTACAACAGCACGAAGCTTGCCGCGGCGCACGCCAGGGCTGCCGCGAGCTGGCGCCATGACAGATTTCCGACCGCCGCGCGCAGGTCGCGCAGGCTCAATTCACCCGAGAGGCGGTGCACGGCGAAAGCGGCGAAAGCGAACACCAGCGCGCCCGCGCCAATCCCCGCGGTGCGCTGCAGCCAGCGCCAGGAAGAGGCGGCCTCGCGCGCAATCGCCGAATCTGTCATCGCAACCGCACCCCACCATCGCGAGGTAGAACCGGACCGGACTCCTTCAAATCGAGGCCATGAACCGCCCCTTCGTCGTCGCCGGCGCAGCGAAGCGGACCATGCGGCGCCGAACGCGTCCAGGCCGCATGGATTGCGGCGGCCGCTAAGCGGCCTCGCAATGACGGGACGCGGCTCATGGTTGGCGCGGCGGGAATTGCCGCGGCCGATGCGCCTTCTCGCGGTGACGCGCACGAGAATTGAGTCGAATTGTAGTTGCGCCGGCGGGCCGTGTCCGATTCGCGCGAACCGGAAGACCGCGGGGTGGTCGAATCGGGGCACCGGGACTGGCCCGGTGCCAGCCTGCGAGCCCGATGAGCAACGATCGCCTCTCCTCCCATATCCTGCCCACATCGGCGACGATGGTCGGCATCTGCATGACCGTCATCAGCATCGTGAACCTTGCTCCGGGCCAGATCCGGCACGGTGCGATCGACGAACTGCTGTCTCTGGACGCGGTCGTCTTCCTGGCCAGTGTCATTGCCTCGTACCTCTCGCTGCGGCGGCCGGACGCGCGGCGCGCCGAGTCCGCCGAACGCCTTGCCGACCGCCTGTTCATCGGCGGCATCGTGGCGATGGTGGGAGCGGGGCTCTGGTTCGCCTTCTTCGTCGCCTGAGCGCACCGGTGCGAGGCGCATCGCGGGCGCCTATAATCCGCGCGCCATGTCCACGGCCTGCTGCCTTGGCTGACCGACGCCTCGCGCGTGCGCTTCTTTTCGCCCTGGTGGCGATCTGCGGCGCCCATGCCGCGGCCGTACCCTCCGTAAAGACCGCCGAGTTCGGCACGGTGCGCGTGCGGGCGCCGACTGCCGCCGCGGATTTCGCGATCTATTTCAGCGGCGTGCAGGGCCTGCGCGCCGACGACGAAGCCGCCATCGGCGCGCTCGCCGGCGCCGGCATCGCGATTGCCGTGATCGACACCGCGCAGGCGATCGCCCTGCTCGCGCGCCGCGACGACCCGTGCATCGACATCGCCGGCCCGCTGGAATGGCTCGGCCGCAATGCGCAACATGCGCTGGGCGGCGGATTCCACGCACCGATCCTGGTCGGCCGGGGCATCGGCGCGGCGCTGGTATACGTGGCGCTCGCGCAGGCCGGGCCACTCGCCTTCCGCGGCGGTGCGAGCCTGGATCTGCAACCCCACCTGCGCCTGTCGCGGCCGTTCTGCGGCCTCGTACCACAACCGCTCACCGCGCTGCCGCCGGGCGTGAAACTCAACGCGCCGTGGTTGCTGGATTCCGGCGGCGGGGCCCGCGAGGCTGAGATTGCAAGCTACCGCAAGTCCTCGATCCCCCGCGTGCGCGTGCCTGCGCCGGGCGGCACCGCACTCGACAAGCGGGTTGGAGCCGCCGTCGACGCACTGATCGGGCATCCGGGCACCGGGCCGTCTGGGCTGGCGGATCTGCCGCTGGTTGAAGTGGGGTTGCAGTCCCGGCGCGGCATGCTGGTCGTAATCCTGAGCGGCGACGGCGGCTGGCGCGACCTGGACAAGCGCATCGCCGAGGTCATGGCCGGGCAAGGCTATGCGGTGGTGGGATTCGACTGCCTGCGCTATTTCTGGTCGCGGCGAACGCCGGCGCAGGCCGCCGCGGATCTGGACCGGGTTCTCGCACATTACCTGCACGCCACCGGTAGCCGCGAGGCGGTGCTGGTGGGTTATTCCTTCGGCGCCGATGTACTGCCGTTCCTCTACAACCGCCTCGCGGACGCGCGCCGCCGGCAGGTGCGCCTGGTTGCGCTGCTGGCGCCCGGGCTGAAGGCGGGTTTCGAAATCCATCTCGACGAGTGGTTCGGGGACTTTGCCGATCCGCAGGCCCTGCCGACCGCTCCGGAACTGCGCGCGATGCCGCCCGGACGGGTGCAGTGCATCTACGGTACGGAGGAAGGCGACGATTCGTTATGCCGTACCCCGCAGGCTCGCGGGACGCGGGTGGAAGCGGTTGTCGGCGGACATCATTTCGACGGCGATTTCGAACGTCTCTCGGCACGGATCGAGTCGGCCATCGGCGCCGCCGAAGCTGCGAATTGACCCGGGTGCCCAAGGCGCCGGGCGGCGGCAGGGGAGGAGGAGCCCGCCGCCGCCCTGCGCCACCGCTTCACCTACCCGATCTTCACCGGCACGAATATCTCCGCGTCGTTGCGGCGGATGAGCAGCGCCACGGTCTTGTCCGCACGCGCCACCAGCTTCTTCAACTGCTCCGGATCCTTCACCCGCTGCGTGTTCACCGCCACGATCACGTCGCCCGGCTCGATGCCGGCCCGCGCCGCCGGCCCGGTCACGCGCTCGACCAGCAGGCCGCCATCGCCATCGTCGGCAGGGCGCACCATCACCCCGAGCCTGCCGGTGCCGGCGCCGGTGTCGCCCGCGTCGGCCACGTCCGGTCCGGCCATGCGGCCGACGGCGACATCGAGTTCCACGTCCTTGCCTTCGCGGCGCAGGACGAGATGGGCCTTCTCGCCCGGCGCGAGATCGGCGATGGCGCGAGAGAGATCCGCCGCACCGCTCACCGCCTTGCCGTTGACGTTGCGGACCACGTCGCCGGCCCGGATCCCGGCCTTGTCGGCGGGCGATCCGTTCGTCACGCCGCTGACCAGTGCGCCATCGGCGCCATCGAGGCGGAAGGAATCGGCGAGCTCGGGCGTCACGCTCTGCACGGTGACGCCGAGCAATCCGCGCTCGACCTTGCCATGCCGGGCAAGCTGGCGCTCGACCCGCATCGCGACGTCGATCGGGATCGAAAACGACAACCCCATGTAGCCGCCGCTACGGCTGAAGATCTGCGAATTGATGCCCACCACCTCGCCGTTCATGTTGAGCAGCGGGCCACCCGAATTGCCGGGGTTGATTGGCACGTCTGTCTGGATGAAGGGCACGTAGCTGTCGTCACCGATCTCCCGGCCCTTGGCGCTGACGATGCCGGCGGTGACCGTGCTCTCCAGGCCGAACGGCGAGCCGATCGCGGCCACCCACTCGCCCACGCGCAGCTTGCCCGGGTCACCGATCCTCAGCGTGGGCAGGTCGCCGGCGTCGACCTTGAGCAGCGCGACATCGCTCTTGTCGTCGCTGCCGACCACCTTGGCCGTCAGCTCGCGCTTGTCGGCGAGCTTGACCGTGACTTCGTCCGCATTGGCCACCACGTGCGCGTTGGTGAGCACGTAGCCGTCCGCAGAGACGATGAAGCCCGAGCCGATGCCCTGCCGCTGCGGCCGCCCGGCACCGGGGCCGCCCTGGCCACCCGGCATCTGGAAGCGGCGGAAGAACTCGTAGAACGGATCGTCGCGATCCATCGGCATGCCGCCCGGATTGAAGGCGGTGCGGGTGGTCTGGGTGACCCGGATCGCCACCACCGCCGGGCTGGCCTGGGCGACGAGCGCCGAGAAATCCGGCAGCGCGGCGAGCCGCGTGGGCGCCGCGGCGGCCGTATCCGCGGCCTGCGCCGAGGCGATGCCGGGCAGGTGCAGGCGATCGATTGCGCCGGGGTCCGCATGCAGGGTCCACGCGCCCCAGATCGCCGCCGGCACGATCGCGGCGACGATGGCGCTACGCCGGAAGGTTTTCGGATTCATGGCTGCCTCCTGTTCCTGTCGGGTGACGAAGGTCACCGGATGGAAGGCAGCTTAGGAGCGCAGGCTTAAGCCAGACTTAACCCATCTCTGGACGCGCTTCGGACCGTCGGTGGTCCGGCACAGCTCGGACCGGCATCTGATCGTATGTCACCCCATTGAGACTTCGTCCGGTACGGCTTTTTCTTACACCACCCCATTGCTTAAAGAAAAAAGCGACGTTGTCTTCGGCACATTGTTTCCGAACGGATTCCACCCATTCGCCTTGCATCGGTCGCGCTTTCGGGCCGGACTCTCCACCGACGATGACCCAATGGATCCCATCCAATGGCAGGTTTTCGAGCGGCCCTAGTAGCGGCTCGCAGGACAGGAATCTCACGGAGGCCGGCACGCGTGCCAAGTGGTCGATCCTATCCAAATGGTCACGGCTCTCCACGCTCACGCCCATCCAGACGTTTTCCGGCCAGGGCAACCTGCCGCTCAACGCCATCAGGCGTTCGGATCGCTTGGTCAGCACCTGGAACGTATGCTGGGGGCATGCTGCCATAGTCGAAAACACGCGGTCGATGACGACGTCCGGAACCCCATCTTGAAATAGATCGCTCATGGAATTGACGAAAACCAGACGCGGCCGCCGCCAGCGCCTAGGCATATCCATTAAATCCTCATGGATGCTGAGCCTAAACCCACGCACGTAACGTTCAGCTCCCATCGCCTTCAGTCTATTGGCCATTCGCTCCGCATAGCAGTGCTTGCAGCCCTGGCTGATCTTCGTGCACCCCGTCACCGGATTCCACGTCATTTCAGTCCATTCTATGGACGTTCTCGTCGCCATGGTCCAATCCCTCGCTCTACTTCTTGCGTCGTTGACGCGCCTGCTGACCTAGCAAGTGGTTTGCGATTTTCACCGCGATCCCGGCCCCTCGTGGGTTCCCCGCGGCGAAGCACAACCAATACAGCGGAACGTTGCGCGAATTCTCGAGCTTCGCCGCGTGCGGCGCGACGCCCGCAAACGTTGCGCGGAGCCGCTCCAGAAAATACTCTCCGATAAGGTCAAAGCTCGTGTCCTTCAACATCCCTGGGGTATCGCCGAAGATGTCCTGTTGTCGTGAAGGCGCATAGAACCGTGCCTTCCATTCTTCCGTGCCGAACATCCTGGTCAAGCGCGCCTCCCATTCCGGCGGCGGAGTAGAGGCGCGAGTCAAAAGCCGATTGACGCCTTGGCCGACCGGAAAAAGCACCCAAAGATCAATCGCTCTTGTTTCCGCGATGATCTTGATAGTCTCCCATTCGACGGCCATGCCATACGGGTCGAGAAACAGTACCGCGCGCCAATTATCCCAATCGACGCGCGGTAGATTCTCTTGCAGGTATCCGTTTGCGTCGCCTTGCACGATATTGCAACGTGGTACCAGATTCGGGAATTCAGAGCGCACCATCACGCGCAGTTCGGCGCTTCTCTCTGGCTGCTTCTCGACAAAAACGTAGCGATCGAACGGAGGGGTGACTTCAAGCGCAATTCGCGCGCTACCCTTCTTGTAAGCGTCGCGCTCACTCGGGTCAGTATCTCCGATGAGATCCGCCACATCGGGACTGAGATTTGGATCCACCCTCTCGCCCGTTCCGGCAAACGCATCTATATATATGGTCTTGAAGTGTTTCGCTTTCGCGGATGTCGTAAAGATCTGGCGATACGGAATCAGGTACTGCCTCAGGATTTCGAGCTTCGTATCAGTCCAGCTACCGCCGAATTGATGGCTCTTCACAGTATTTTATCTCCGCCGCCCCTGGCATGCTGTGTCAATCCCACGATCGTATTTTCCATGTTTTATGGATATCTGTACAGTATCCATGGGGGCATGGAGCCGGCGGCGCAGGCGCGATGCCCCAAAACAGGAAGCCGTGCGTGAATCATTCTCCTGAGCGGATTTCGTGTCGTTCAACCGGGATCCGAACCCGCACCGCCAGCCCCGTCCCGGTGGGCGGGTCTTCCAGAACGATGGTGGCGCCGAGTACGTCGGCGGCGCGCCGGGCGATGGCCAGCCCCAGGCCGCTGCCGGGCGCACCGTTGCCGGGCAGGCGGTAGAAGCGATCGAAGACGCGCGCGCGTTCATGCGCCGGGATGCCTGGGCCGGAATCGACGATCGACAGCACCGCCGACGAGTTCTCGCGCGCCATGGCGACATCGATCCGCCCGCCTTCGGGGGTGTAGCGGATCGCGTTGTCGACGAGATTGCCGATGAGCGCGTTCAGCGCAGGTTCCCCCGCGTGAATCCGTGCGTCCGCGCATTCGGCCACTTGCAATACCTGGCCCTTTGCCGCCGCGAGCGGCGCGTAGCGCGCGGCCAAATCGCGCACGAAGGAGGCCAGATCGAGCGGCGCGGCGCGCGCGTCGGCCGCATCCGGCTCCAGGCGCGCCAGCGTCAGCAGGCCGTCGACCAGGTGCGCCGCACGATCCACGCCCGACTTCAGGTCCGCCGCCGCCGCGGTGCGTTCGGCCGTGCCCTGTGCGCGTTCGAGCACCTGTGCCTGCAGCCGCACCGCCGCCAGAGGCGTGCGCAGTTCGTGGGCGGCGTCCGCGGTGAACTGGCGCTGCAGTTCCAGGGCGCGTGCGAGGCGTTCGAGCAGATCGTTCAGCGCCCGGATCATCGGCCGGGTCTCGGCGGGCAGCCCCTGCACCGGCACGGGCGCCAGCGAATTCTGATCGCGCGCGCCGATGGTGCGCGCCAGTGCATCCAGGGGACGCAGCGCGCGGCCGACGATCCACCACACCAGCAGGCCGAACAGCGGCAGCACCAGCAGGATCGGAACCAGGATCCGCAGCCCCGCGCGCGCCGCCATCGTCCGGCGCACGCTGAGCGGCTGGGCGACCTGGATGATCTCGGTGCCTGCCACGAGCGCAAACGCGCGCCAGTCCTTGCCGCCGGACCTGAAATTGGAGAATCCGATCTGGTAGCGCTGAGGCAGCGGCAGCAGCCGGTGCGAGCTGTACAGGCGCGAACCGCGCCAGTCCCAGACCTGGATGACGATCTCCTGGTCGGCGTTCTCGTGCGACAGGAACAGGCCGCTCAGCGGAAATACCCGGTCGCGCAGTGCCAATGCCTGCTGGCGAAGCTGGTAGTCGAACAGGGCGTCGATCTCGCGCCGTGCACCGACGTAGGTCCACCAGCTCGCGAACAGGCCGGTCGCGACCAGCGCGGCGAGCAGAGCCCCGATCAGGCGATTGCGCAGGGACACTTCAGCGGCCCGCGCTCAGGGTGTAGCCCACGCCGCGCACGTTGCGGATGACGCCCTCGCCGAGCTTCCTGCGCAGGTGGTGGATGTGGACCTCCACCGCGTTGCTGGCGACCTCCTCGCCCCAGCCGTACAGCCGCTCCTCCAGTTGAGCGCGCGACAGCACCGCGCCCGGGCGTTCCAGGAGCGCGGCCAGCAGGGCGAACTCGCGCGCGGACAACTCCACCCGGCGGCCGCGACAGAGGACTTCGCGGGTGCCGAGATCGACCTCCAGCGCACCATGCGTCACCCGCGACGCGGCACGGCCGGCATGGCGGCGCAGGACGGCGCGGATCCGCGCCGCCAGTTCCTCCAGGTCGAAGGGCTTGACGACGTAGTCGTCGGCACCCAGGTCCAGGCCTCTCACCACGTCCGCGCGGCCATCGCGCGCGGTGGCGATGATCACCGGCACCACGTTGCCGCGCCGGCGCAGTCCGGCCAGCACGGCCAGGCCGTCCCGCCCCGGCAGGCCCAGGTCGAGCACGGCCAGCGCGTACGGCTCGGCCGCGAGCGCGCGGTCCGCGGCGTCGCCGTCGCGCACCCAGTCCACGGCGTGGCCTTCCTGTTGCAAGCCTTTCTGAAGCGCGGCGCCGATCATGGGGTCGTCCTCGATCAGCAGCAGTCGCATGGGGCGGATCTCCCGGGGTGGCCGGCGCCGCGTGGTACGGCGCGCAGCAGGTCGGACCGGCGCGCGGCGCGCGTGTTCCCGGCGCCCGCCGGGCGCAGCGCCGATGCGCGGCCCGCCGGCAGGCGGCAGCCGCAACCCGGGGCGCGGTGCGGCGGCCCGCACCGATATAATGGACGGACCATGAGCGATACCAAGACCCCGACCAACTTCATCCGCCAGATCATCGACGCCGACCGTGCCGCGGGCAAGCACGGCGGGCGCGTGGTCACGCGCTTCCCGCCCGAGCCGAACGGCTACCTGCACGTCGGCCACGCCAAGTCGATCTGCCTGAACTTCGGCATCGCCCGCGACTACGGCGGGCAGTGCAACCTGCGCTTCGACGATACGAACCCGACCAGGGAAGACGAGGAATACGTCCAGTCGATCATCGAGGACGTCGCCTGGCTGGGCTTTGCCTGGAGCGGCGAAGTCCGCTACGCCTCGGACTATTTCGAGGAGTTCTACCGCCATGCCGAGACGCTGGTGAAGCGCGGCCTGGCCTATGTCGACGACCAGAGCGCCGAGGAAATCCGCCGCACCCGCGGTACGCTCACCGAGCCCGGCACGCCGAGCCCCTGGCGCGATCGCAGCCCGTCGGAAAACCTGGATCTCCTGCGCCGCATGCGCGCGGGTGAATTCCCCGACGGCAGCCGCGTGCTGCGCGCGCGCATCGACATGGCCGCGCCGAACCTCAACCTGCGCGATCCGGTGATGTACCGGATCCTGCACTCGCACCACCATCGCACCGGCGGCGCCTGGTGCATCTACCCGATGTACGACTGGGCGCACGGCCTGGAGGACTCGATCGAGGGCGTGACGCACTCGATCTGCACGCTGGAATTCGAGGACCACCGCCCGCTCTACGACTGGTACCTGGAACAGCTCGGCGTGTTCCACCCGCAGCAGATCGAATTCGCGCGCCTGAACCTGGACTGGACGGTCATGAGCAAGCGCAAGCTCAACCAGCTCGTCACCGAGAAGCACGTCCAGGGCTGGGACGACCCGCGCATGCCGACGATTTCCGGCATGCGCCGGCGCGGCTTCACGCCCGAGTCGCTGCGCGACTTCTGCGACCGGATCGGCGTCACCAAGAAGGACACGCTCATCGAGATGGGGTTGCTGGAGACCTGCATCCGCGAGGATCTGGACCACCGCGCCGCCCGCGTGCTGGCGGTGCTGCGGCCGCTGAAGGTGGTGATCGAGAATTATCCGGAAGGGCAGGTCGAGGAACTCGACGCACCCTTCCACCCGAACGATCCGGCATTCGGCGCCCGCAAGCTGCCGTTCGCGCGCGAAATCTACATCGAGCGCGACGACTACATGGACGACCCGCCGAAGAAGTTCTTCCGCCTCGGCCCCGGCCGCGAGGTGCGCCTGCGCTACGGATACTTCATCACCTGTCGCGAGGCGGTGAAGGATCCGGCCACCGGCGAAGTGCTGGAACTGCGCTGCACCTACGACCCGGCCACGCGCGGCGGCAACGCGCCGGACGGACGCAAGGTCAAGGGCACGATCCACTGGCTCTCGGCGCGCCACGCGGCGCGCGCCGAGGTACGGCTGTACGACCGGCTGTTCTCCGTCGCCGATCCGGAAGGCGACGAAGCGCGCCATTTCACCGAGTTCCTCAATCCCGGCTCTCTGGAAGTGATCCCGGGCGCGCTCGTCGAGCCGGGGCTGGCCACGGCCACGCCGGAGCAGCGCTTCCAGTTCGAGCGCCTGGGATACTTCTGCGCGGACCGCCGCGACTGCGCGCCGGGAAGGCTGGTGTTCAACCGCACCGTCGGACTGCGCGACAGCTGGGCCAAGGCCTCCGCCGCGGACGGCTGAACGGATCTTTCGCCCGCGCACGCCGCGCGTGCACAATGCCCGTCACGCAACGGGGGACGGATACATGCTCGAAATCATTGCCGCAGCGCTGTTCTTCGTCGGAACCCATCTGGTCCTCGCGAACGCGCGCGTGCGGCCTCGGCTGGTGCAGCGACTGGGCGAGGCCGGCTTCCGCGTGGCCTACTCGGCGCTGTCGCTGGCGGCGCTGGTGTGGTTCTGGTATGCGTTCCGGCGCGCGCCGTACCTGGAACTGTGGGGGCCGGCGAATGCCTTCAAGCCGCTGACCACGCTGATGGTACTCGTCGCGTTCCTGTTCGCGGTGGTGGGCCTGACCACGCGCAACCCCGCGGCGATCGCGGCCGAATCCAAGCTTCAGGACGAAGACGCGATCCGCGGCGTCCTGCGCATCACCCGCCACCCGTTCCTGTGGGGCGTGGCGATCTGGGCGCTCGCCCACCTGATGGTCAACGGCGACGTCGCCGCGGTGATCTTCTTCACCGGCCTGCTGTTGCTGTCGCTGATCGGCACTGTCGGGATCGACAACAAGCGCCGGCTCAAGCACGGCGACGACTGGGTACGCTTCGCACGCGCGACTTCGAACATCCCGTTCCTTGCCATCGCGCAGGGGCGCAATCAATTTCAGATCCGCGAGATCGGCTGGTGGCGGCCGCTGCTCGCGGTCGTGGTGTGGGTGCTGTTCCTGCACCTGCACACCCGCCTGTTCGGCGTTTCGCCGCTGGTCTCCTAAGGGCTGCGCCGCGGTCCGCCGCGTCGCCGGCGCGCGGTGCGACATCGCCGGCCGCACGCGCCGTCACGGCGGCGCCCGGAACCGGCTCCACGCGATCCCGAGCTTGCGCATACGCGCACGCAGCGTGTGCGGGTTGATGCCGAGAAGTGCCGCAGTGCCCTGTGTGCCCTCGATCCGCCCGCCGGTGTGCGCGAGCGCGCGTTCGATGTGACGGCGCATCGCCGCGTCGAGGGTTTCGATCGGAGCGTGTGCGGTCCTAGAGGGGCCATCCGGCGAAGGTGTATTCCACTCGAAAGGTTTGGCGACCTGCGACGCGCGCAATGCCGGTTGCCCCAGCGCCGCGGCGACTTCCAGCCGCTCGCCCTCGCCCAGGATCACCGCGCGGTCGATTACTGCCCCCAACTCGCGCACATTGCCCGGCCATGGGTACGCCTCCAGCAAATCGATTTCCGCGGGGGTCGGCATCTGCTGCCGGAACCCGAACCGGGTCGCGGCGCGGGCGGCGAAGTGCGCTGCGAGCGCGCGGATGTCATAGCGCCGTTCACGCAGCGGCGGGAGCGTGATCGGAAACACCGCGAGCCTATACCATAGATCCTCGCGAAACCGCCCGTCGCGGGTCATTGCCGGTAGTTCGCGATGCGTCGCGGCGACGATGCGCACGTCGACCTTGATCGGTTCCTCGCCGCCGACGCGCTGGATGTAGCCGTCCTGCAGCACGCGCAGCAGGCGTACCTGCGCAGGCAACGGCAGCTCGCCGATTTCATCCATCAAGAGCGTCCCGCCGTCGGCACGCTCGAACCAGCCGCGGCGCTGCGAAGTCGCCCCGGTGAACGCGCCTTTCTCGTGCCCGAAAAGTTCCGAGTCGATGAGCTCGGTAGGTATCGCGCCGCAGTTCACGCGGATGAAGGGCCCCGAGGCACGTGCGGAACCGGCATGGATCTCTCGCGCCAGCACCTCCTTGCCGGTTCCGGTCTCGCCCAGGATCAGCACCGGGACATCTGAGTTGCGCACGAGCGCGACCCGCTCCATCACCGCGCGCAGACCCGAGTCCGCGCCGACCACTGTCTCGCTCAGATCCTTGCGCCCCAGGCGCGTGAGCAGGGACCGCTTGTCCGCCTCGGCGGCTTCGCGCAGCGCGTTCAACTCGGTGAGGCGGTGGTGGTTATCGAGCGCGAGCGCGAACGGCTCCACGAGGGCCTGCACCAGGCCGGCATGCGCGGCGGTGAAGTTCAGGCCGGGGAACGCGTGGGCCACCAGCAAGCCCACGGCGCCGCCCTCGGTCGCGAACGGCGCGACGATCACGCTGCCCTTGCAACTCGATGGAAGCAATGGCTCCAGCCAGTCCTCCAGCGCGCTGTCGCGGGCCCGCCGCGAGGCGCCGCTGCGCACCGCGCGTTCGAGCAAACGATCCCGGGCCGCCGGCGCACAGGTGGCGGTCTCGGGCTGCCAGGGCCGGTGCACTCCGGTCCAGCCGACCGCGACGGTCTCCATGCCCAGGTGGCTGCGGTCGAATTCGCGCACCAGCAGTCGCTCGGCGGGGATCTCCATCGCCACCACCCGGGCGATGTTGGCGGTCGACTCGCCGATGTCGATGTGGCGGCAGGCTTCGCGCCAGACCGGCAGTAGGTTCATGCAGGCGTCCTCAAGCAGCAAATATGCTGGCTCAAGCTAGTAAATATCACGGCTGTGCTCAGCAAATATGCTGGGACTTGCTGCCGTGGTTTTTTATTCCCATAAAAAACATCATGATAGTGAAAATCACGCAATTGGCATACCCCCTGCACTCTAGAAATCAGACCGCATTAGGACTTACCAATCCGATTCTTAGATTGTAGCGGAATAAACGATTGTGAGATGGATGGACGGTCCCGGACCGACGCCTACCGGCCCGAATCACGAAGCCCTCAATAATTTGCCGGTAGGAGCCGATGACCAGCCCTGATTTGAATATCACCGACCCCGCCAAGGCGGCCCTGGTCCGCCGGGTCCTCGAAGCCATCGAGGGCATGCGCTACGGCTCGGTGGAAATCGTGGTGCACGACGCGCGTGTCGTGCAGCTCGAACGGCGCGAACGGTTCCGCTTCGACGCGAACCGCTAGCCGCCCGGACACCAGTCTGCTGGATCCGCCCCGAACGCGCACACGACCGGCGCCGACCGGACCACCGGTGGCCCCCCCCAAAAACGTCCGCATTTCGACTCATTGGGAGTTGGGACCATGATCCGTTTGAAGCAGACACTGCTCGCCGCAGCCATCGCGGCGGCAATCACTCCGGCGGCACATGCCGCATCCGCGCACGCGACCCTCGAAGCGCAGGTGCGTGCGCTAGCGGCCAGGGTTGCCGATCTCGAGAAGCAGTTGCAGGCCGCACGTACAGCGCCGGTGGCCACCGCACCCGAAACCCCGGTCGCATACCTTGACCAAAAGGTGCGCGCACTGGAGCGGCGCTTCGAACTCGCCGACGAGGACGCCGCGAAGAAGAAGGCCGAGACGCCGGTGCTCACCGCCGGCGACAAGGGCTTCGCCCTGTCCTCCGCGGATCAGGCATTTCAGCTCAAGCTGCGCGGCTACGCGCAGTTCGACGGCCGCTTCGTCTACGACGACGTGAACAGCAGCTTCGCCGACACCTTCGTCCTGCGGCGCGTACGTCCAATCTTCGAAGGAACGCTGTACAAGTACTACGGGTTCCGCATCATGCCCGACTTCGGCGGCGGCACCACCGCGCTGCAGGATGCCTACCTGGACGCGAACTACCTGCCCGAGCTCAAGTTGCGCATCGGCAAGTTCAAGCCGCCGGTGGGCCTGGAACGCCTGCAATCCGGTACCGACATCCGCTTCGTCGAGCGCGGCCTGCCGACCAACCTGGTACCGAATCGCGACCTGGGCATCCAGGTCGGCGGCGACCTGTTCGGCGGCATCGTCAATTACGCCGCGGGATACTTCAACGGCGTGCCTGACGGCGGCTCAGCCGACCTCGACGTGGGCGACGACAAGGAGTTCGCCGGTCGCGTGATATTCCAGCCATGGAAGAACGTGTTTGGGCCGCTGCAAGGGCTGTCGTTTGGAGTCGCAGGCAGCGCGGGCGACAGCACCGGCACGCTCGCGCGCACCGATCTGGGCGCGTACCGCAGCCAGGCACAACAGAGCTTCTTCAGCTACCGCACCGGCGCCACCCTTCCGCTGACGGCAGTCGCCGATGGCGCGCACTACCGCATCTCGCTTCAGGGTACCTGGTATTGGAAATCGTTCGGCCTGCTCGGCGAGTACGCAGTTTCCGGCCAGGACGTGAAGCTCGGCAATTCTCGCGCCACCCTCGAGCACGACTCATGGCAACTGGCAGGCTCGTGGGTCATCACCGGCGAGGAGAACTCGTACAAGAGCATCGTTCCGCATTCGCCCTTCGACCCCTGGAAGGGCACCTGGGGCGCGGTGGAATTCGTGGCCCGATACGGCGAACTCGATGTCGACGATGCCTCTTTTCCGATCTTCGCCAATCCCGCCACGGCGTCGACCTTCGCGTCGTCCTGGGGATTGGGCGTGAACTGGTATCTGAACAAGAACTACCGCCTCGAAGCGAACTATGAGAACACGAATTTCACCGGCGGCGCCGCCGGCGGCCGGGATCGGCCCGCCGAGCACGCCTTCCTGACCCGGTTCCAGGTCTCGTACTGACCGCAGGCACCGCGAACGAAACCGAACGACTGGAGATACCGCTATGAACGCCCGATTTCCGCTCAGCTTCAGAGAACCCCTGCTCGCAGCACTCGCCGCCATCGTGCTGGCGGCCGCCTTCCTCAACGCCCCGAGCGCGCACGCGGCAGGCACGACGTTGCTGAACGTGTCTTACGACCCGACGCGCGAGCTTTACCAGGAGTACAACGCGGCGTTTGCGAAGTACTGGAAGGGCAGGACTGGCCAGGAGGTCACCATCCAGCAGTCGCACGGTGGCTCGGGCAAGCAGGCGCGCTCGGTAATCGACGGCCTGGAAGCCGACGTCGTCACCCTGGCGCTCGCCTACGACATCGACGTGCTGTTCGAGAAGGGCGGCCTCATCACCAAGGACTGGCAGTCCAAGTTGCCGCAGAACAGCGCGCCCTACACTTCCACGATCGTGTTCCTCGTGCGGGCCGGCAATCCCAAAGGCATCAAGGACTGGGATGACCTCGCCAGGCCAGGCGTGTCGGTCATTACGCCGAACCCCAAGACGTCCGGCGGTGCGCGCTGGAACTACCTGGCGGCGTGGGCGTTCGCGAAGAAGAAGTTCGGCAGCGATGCCGCCGCGCGCGACATGGTGGCCAGGCTCTTCAAGAACGCCGCAGTGCTCGACTCCGGCGCGCGCGGCTCGACCACCACGTTCGCTGAACGCGGCATCGGTGATGTACTCATCACTTGGGAAAACGAGGCATTTCTCGTGAACAAGGAGTTCGGCGAGGGCAAATTCCAGGTCGTCGTTCCCTCGCTGTCGATCCTTGCCGAGCCGCCGGTCACCGTGGTCGAGCGGGTCGCGCAGCGACGCGGCACCGCGACCGTTGCCAAGGCCTACCTGGAGTACCTGTATTCTCCGGAAGGCCAGGAGCTCGCGGCGAAGCACTTCTATCGCCCGCGAAATCCCGAGGTGGCCGCGAAGTACGCCGACCGGTTTCCCGCGCTGGACCTGGTGACGATCGCGGAGTTCGGCGGCTGGAAGAAGGCGCAGGAGACGCATTTCAGCGACGGCGGCATCTTCGACCAGATCTACACCCCGGGCGCATTTCCGGCGCGCTGAAGCCATGGGGCCGATCATGCTCAAGCGTCACTCCGTACTGCCCGGGTTCCCCCTGGCGCTCGGCTATACGCTGATGTACCTCACGCTCATTGTACTCATCCCGCTGGCGGCGGTGTTCCTGCGCACGGCCGCGCTGACCTGGGGCGAGTTCTGGGCCGTCGTCACCGCGCCGCGGGTCCTGGCTTCCTACCGGCTGAGCTTCGGCGCTTCTGCAATCGGCGCCACGATCAACGCCGTGTTCGGGCTGCTCGTGGCGTGGGTGCTGGTGCGCTATTCGTTCCCGGGCAAGCGCATTCTCGATGCCCTGGTGGACCTGCCGTTCGCCCTGCCGACCGCAGTGGCCGGTATCGCGCTGACCACCCTGTACGCGCCGAACGGCTGGATCGGCAGGTTCCTGGAACCGTTGGGCATCAAGGTCGCCTACACGCCGATCGGAGTGACGATCGCGCTGACCTTCATTGGCCTGCCGTTCGTCGTACGCACATTGCAGCCGGTGCTGCAGGATCTCGAGGCGGAACTCGAGGAGGCCGCAGCCAGCCTGGGCGCCTCGCGCCTGCAGACCTTCCTGCGCGTGCTGCTGCCCCCCCTGTACCCAGCCCTGCTCACCGGATTCGCGCTTGCGTTCGCGCGCGCGCTGGGCGAGTACGGGTCGGTGATTTTCATCGCCGGCAACATCCCGATGGTGTCGGAGATCACCCCGTTGCTCATCATCACGAAGCTGGAACAGTACGACTACGCCGGCGCCACCGCGCTGGCCGTGGCGATGCTGGTGGTTTCCTTCGTGCTGCTGCTGACCATCAACCTGCTGCAGTGGTGGGCACGCGCACGCCACGGCCGGAATTGAGGAGGCCGACATGACATCCGCGACCATGACCCTGCCGTCCCCGGGTGCCGCCGGGCGTGCGGCCGCACTGGCCGAGCCCGCCTGGGTCCGCCGCCTGCTGATCGGAGTCGCCATCGCCTTCATGGGCCTGTTCCTGGTGCTGCCGCTCGCCGTCGTCTTCGGCTACGCGCTGCGCCAGGGATTCGGGCCCTACGCCGCAGCCATCACCGAACCGGTCGCCATCGCTGCAGTGAAGCTCACGCTGATCACCGCGCTGATCGCCGTGCCGGCGAACCTCGTATTCGGTGTCGCGGCGGCGTGGGCCATCGCCAAGTTCGACTTTCGCGGCAAGAGCCTGCTCGTCACCCTCATCGATCTGCCGTTCTCGGTATCCCCCGTGATTGCCGGCTTGGTGTACGTGCTGGTATTCGGCCTGCAAGGCTGGTTCGGACACTGGCTGCAGGACCACGACATCAAAATCATCTTCGCGGTACCCGGCATCGTGCTCGCCACCATCTTCGTGACCTTCCCCTTCGTGGCACGCGAACTGATCCCGCTGATGCAGGAACAGGGTCCCGAAGAGGAAGAAGCGGCCATCTCGCTCGGTGCCAGCGGCTGGTCGGCGTTCTGGCGCATCACCCTGCCGAACGTGAAGTGGGGCCTGCTGTACGGAGTGATTCTCTGCAACGCCCGCGCGATGGGCGAGTTCGGCGCCGTATCGGTCGTTTCCGGCCATATCCGCGGGCTGACGAACACCGTCCCGCTGCACGTGGAAATCCTCTACAACGAATACAACTTCACCGCCGCGTTCGCCGCGGCCTCCCTGCTCGCCTGCCTGGCCATCGTCACCCTGATCGCGAAATCGATCGTCGAGTGGCGCGGCCTGCGCGAGCGCCAGGTACGGGCCGCCGAGCAATCCGAGGAGATACCGTCATGAGCATCAAGGTCCAGGGTGTACGGAAGAGTTTCGGCAGCTTCGCCGCGCTGAACGACGTCAGCCTCGACATCCCCAAAGGCGAGCTGACCGCGCTGCTCGGCCCCTCTGGCTGCGGCAAGACCACCCTGCTACGCATCATCGCCGGTCTGGAGCTGCCTGATGGCGGTCGGATCCTGTTCGACGACGTCGACACGACGCACCAGCACGTGCGCGACCGGCGCGTCGGATTCGTGTTCCAGCACTACGCGCTATTCCGGCACATGACGGTGTTCGAGAACGTCGCCTTCGGCTTGCGCGTGCGTCCGCGCCGCAATCGTCCCGGGGAGGCGGCGATCCACGCGAAGGTCAAGGAGCTGTTGGAGTTGGTCCAGCTCGACTGGCTCGCCGACCGCTATCCGCCGCAGCTCTCCGGGGGCCAGCGCCAGCGCATCGCGCTGGCGCGCGCGCTCGCGGTGGAACCGCGCGTGCTGCTCCTGGACGAGCCGTTCGGCGCGCTCGACGCGCGCGTGCGCAAGGAGCTGCGGCGCTGGCTGCGACGCCTGCACGACGAACTGCACGTCACCAGCGTGTTCGTCACCCATGACCAGGAGGAGGCCCTGGAAGTCGCCGACCGGATCGTGGTGATGAATGCCGGCGCCGTCGAGCAGTTCGGTACGCCGGATGCCGTCTACGAGCACCCGGCCACGCCGTTCGTGTATCAGTTCCTGGGCGACGTCAACCTGTTCCACAGCCGCATCCACGCCGGGCGGGCAAAGATCGGCGATTTCGAATTCGCGCTCGACGAACATCACGATCAGCACGATACCCCGGCGCTGGTCTATGCCCGCCCGCACGAGCTGGAGGTGGTACGCGAAAAGAACGGCCTGGGCGGCATTGCCGCCCGCATCCGCGACGTACGCCCGATTGGCGCCCAGGTACGCCTGGATCTGGAGCGCAACGACGGCGGCGGTCAAATCGAGGCTGCGATGCCTCGCGAAGCCTGGTTGGTGGCGGGGTGGCGCGAGGGCGAAGAAGTCTGGGTTCGGCCGAAGCGGCCGCGGGTCTACCTGGAGGGTGAGACCGCCCGCACCCACCCACACTGACGGCACCGCTGCGCGCTACAGCACCACCTGCGTCCCCACCTCCACCACGCGATTGGCCGGCAGGTTGTAGTAGGTCGCCGCGCTCTCGGCCTGGCGGGTCATCCACGAGAACAGCGCGCAGCGCCAGCGCGGCAGCTCGCCGGGGCCATCGACGATCATGGTGCGGGCGACGAAGAAGCTGGCGCTCATCGGATCCACCGGCACGCCGGCACCGGTGATTGCGTCGAGCTGTGCGCAGATGTCAGCCTCCTCCCGGAAGCCGAAGCGCAGCGCCACGGCGTACATGCCCGGCGCCAGCGGCTTGACCTGCACGCGGTGTTCGGGGGGGATCTGCGGCACTTCCTCTGTGACCACGTGCAGGAACACGATCGTCTCGTGCAGCACCTTGAAGTGCTTGAGATTGTGGAACAGCGCGCTGGGGACCAGGTCCGGATCCGAGGTGAGGTAGACCCCGGTGCCAGGCACGCGCGCGGCGTCCACCGGCGGCGCGGAGAGAAAATCCGCGATCGGGATGTCGGTCCGGCGCCGGCCGGCGGCAATGCGGCCCGTGCCTTCCTTCCAGGTGGTCAGCATGATGAAGATGCCCGCGCCGAGCGCCATCGGCAGCCAGCCGCCGGCGGCGAGCTTGGTCAGGTTCGACGCGAAGAACACTGCTTCCAGGAGCGCGAACAGCGCCAGCGCGGCGAGCAGGCCGATGCGCACGCGCCCCGGCAGCATCAGCGTGACGAAGGCGCACAGCGCGGTGGTGATGATCATGGTGCCTGACACCGCGATGCCGTAGGCCGCTGCCAGGCCAGAGGAGGATCTGAACTGCAGCACCAGCACGATCACCGCGATCAGCATCAGCCAGTTCACCGAGGAGATGTAGATCTGTCCGCGCTCGGTGTCCGAAGTGTGCAGGATGCGGATCCTCGGCAGGTAGCCCAGGCGCGAGGCCTGCAGCGTCACCGAGTAGGCTCCCGATATGGTTGCCTGCGAGGCGATGATGGTCGCGGCGGTGGCCAGGATCACGAGCGGGATCCGCAGCGCTTCGGGCGCAATCAGGTAGAACGGGTTCATCACTGCCGCCGGGTCGCGGATCACCAGCGCCCCCTGGCCGAAGTAGTTCAGCATCAGCGCAGGCCAGACCAGGCCGTACCAGGCCAGCCGCACCGGCCGCGCGCCGAAATGGCCCATGTCGGCATACAGCGCTTCGCCGCCGGTCAGGGCCAGGAACACGGCTGACAGGAGCAGGAAGGCTGCGGCCGGATGGTCGGCGGCGAGTTCGATTGCGTGGCGCGGATCCAGCGCCGCGAGCACCTGCGGCGTCTGCGCGATGCTGGCGGCCCCGAGCGCCGCCAGGACGAGGAACCAGGCGATGGTCACCGGCCCGAACAACCCGCCGACCCGGCCCGTGCCGTGGCGCTGGATCGCGAACAGGCCGATCAGTATCGCGATCGTGATCGGGATGACCCAATGCTCGAAGCGCGGCATGGCGACGCTCACGCCCTCGACCGCGGAGATTACGGAAATGGCCGGGGTGATGATCGCGTCCCCGTAGAACAACGCCGCGCCGAACACCCCGAGCGCGACCACCAGCGCCGTCCTGGCGGCGGACGAGCGTGCCAGCCGGCGCGCCAGGGCGGTAAGCGCGAGCACGCCGCCCTCGCCGTCGTTGTCGAACTTCAGGATGACCCAGACGTACTTGAACGAGATGATCAGCATCACCGCCCAGAACAGCGCCGAGAGCGTCGCCAGTACGTTCTCCGGTGTCGGCGCGAATCCGTGGCCGATGAACGCCTCCTTGAAGGCATACAGCGGGCTGGTGCCGATGTCGCCGTAGACCACGCCGAGCGCGGCCAGGGCCAGGGCGCCGGTGCCGACGCGCGCGTTGTCGTCATGCTTCATGCTGCGGGGTCCTCGAGTCTTTCATCGTCATCATGTCCTTGCGAGGAGCGAAGCGACGAAGCAATCCACGCGCTGCCGGTGGCATCGAGGCCGCGTGGGTCGCTTCGCTGCGCTCGCGACGACGATGGGGCGGGTCATGGCTGGAACCGGTAGCCGACGCCGGTCTCCGTCAGCAGGTGCCGGGGCTGGGCCGGATCGTGCTCCAGCTTGCGCCGCAACCGGCCGACGTACACCCGCAGGTAGTGGCTGCTGTCCACGAGCGACGGCCCCCAGATCTCGCGCAGCAGGCGCCGCTGCGTCATCACCTTGCCGGTATTCGCGACGAGCAGCGCGAGCAGATCGAACTCCGTGCGGGTCAGCCGCACCGGAGCGCCGGCGCGGCTCACGCTGCGCGCGGCGAGGTCCAGCCGTACGTCGCCGAACTCCACTACCGGCGCGGCCGGCGCCGGGCGGCTGCGCCGCAGCAACGCGCGCACGCGCGCCAGCAGTTCCCCGGCCGGGAACGGCTTGGTGAGGTAGTCGTCCGCGCCCGCGTCCAGGGCGCGGATCTTGTCGTCCTCGGCGGTGCGTGCGGTGAGCACCAGGATCGGCGCCTGCGACCAGGCGCGCAAGGTGCGGACGAACTCCAGGCCATCGCCATCGGGCAGGCCGAGGTCCAGCACCACCAGATCCGGCTGCGCGGCAACGGCCCGCTCCAGCCCCTGGGCGATCGCGGCGGCCTCGACGACGCTGTAGGACTCGGCTTCGAGCGCGGTACGCAGGAAGCGCCGGATTGGCGCGTCGTCCTCGACCACCAGCACGGCGGGCGCGCGCATGTTCATGCGGGAATACCCTGGCAGGCCTCGTCCTCCGCGTGCACCGGCGGTGGAGAGCCCGCCGGCAGCACGATCCGCACGCGCCCGCCCGGCCCGGCGAACGCCTGGATCTCCGCATCGTGCGCGTCGAGGATCGCACGGCAGATTGCGAGTCCGACGCCGGTACCTGCGCCCGCGGCCGGCGCCTCGCGTCCGAACGGTTCGAAAATGTGCGCGACCCGGTCCGGCGCAAAACCCGGACCCTGATCGCACACCTCGATGACTGCCTGGCCTGCGTCCATGCGTGCCTGGATCCGGATCGGCGTGCCGGCCGGGGCGAAGCGGGCGGCATTCTCCAGCAGATTGCAGACCACGCGCTCCATCAGCACCGCGTCGAACGCCAGCAGCGGAAAGTCCTCAGGAACGTCCACTTCGACCCGATGGTCGCGCAGCGCGGCGCCGAGCAGATTGATCCCGGCGCCGATCACCTCCTCGATCGGCTGCCACTCCCTACGCAGCATCACCCGGCCGCTGCGCAGCCGGGCCAGATCGAGCAGGTTCGCGACCATGCGCGAGAGCCGCAGCGCCTGGTCGCGGATCGCCGCGGCGGTCTCCCGCGCCGCCGGGGGCAATGGCGGGTGGCCCGCGGCGAGAGTGTCAGCCAGGCCGTAGAGCGCGGTCAGGGGCGTGCGTACGTCGTGCGAAAGCGCGGACAGGATCGACGCGCGCAGCCGTTCGGCAGCAATCTCCACCTCGGTGGCGCGCGCGATCTCGACGAAATGCTGGCGCTCCAGCGCGGTAGCGGCGAGCGTGGCGACCGCTTCGAGCAGGCTGCGGCCATGTTCGACTCGTTCGGCCGCGTCAGGCGACGCGCCCACGTCGAGCACGCCGCGCACGCGTACGGCGCCGCGCAGCGGCAGCAGCAGATGGACCAGGCCGTCGTCCGCCGGCTGGCTGGAGGCATGCGCGCGGCCGCCGGAGAGCACCACCCCGGCGGCGATGGACTCGGGCCGGGTGGGATCCGGGCGTGCGCCGGAAACATCGACCAGCGACTCGTCCGCGCCCGCGAGAAGCAACCGCGCGCGCGCGCCGAACCCCTGTGCGAGGAACTCCGCCACTTCCCGCTCCACGTCCTGCGCGCGCAGCACCGCAGACAGCCGGCTCGCCAGGGCGTAGAGCGCGCGCATGTCGCGCTCGCGCGCGGCGGATGCACGTGCGTGCTGGGCGAGCCCGCCGGTGAGGCCGGAGATGACCAGCGCAACGGCGAGCATCACCGCGAACGTGACCAGGTACTGCGCGTCCCCCACGGCGAAAGTGAAGCGCGGGGGGACGAAGAAGAAATCGAAGCCGCCCACGCCCAGCACAGCGGCGAACACCGCCGGGCCGCGCCCGCTCCGCACCGCGACCGCGGCGACCGCCAGGAGATAGAGCATGGCGACGTTGGTCGGGTCCAGGCGCTCCGCAATCGGCATCGCGGCAGCGGTGACGAGCACGCAGGCGCCCGCGGCTTCGGCATAGCGCCGCAGCGGACCGATCCCCTCGCGAGTGTGCATGGCCTTCGGACCTGGCCTGGAGCCCGCGGCCATTATCCGCCCGCGGGTATAAAAACGGCGTAAACGCGCCCTACCGGCGCGCGCGGCTGCGGCCGGTGCCGACCCAGCGCAGGCGCCGGAACAGCAGGTACAGCCCGGCGCCCACCGTGGCGATGACGCCAAGCACGATGTAGTAGCCGTAGGGGTGCTTCAGCTCCGGCATGTGCTCGAAGTTCATGCCGTAGATGCCGGTGATGAGCGTCAGCGGCAGCATGATCCCGGAGACCACGGTGAGCACGCGCGCGATCTCGCTGGTGCGCCTGGTGGCGTGCGCCTGCATGTGGACCAGGATGCCGTCCAGCAGCACGCGCGAGGAATCGATCGCGGCGCGCACCGACGACGCGTTCACCAGCAGGCCCTGGAACGAGGCGCGCGCGTCGTGGCTGATGAACGGGCTCTGCTTGGTGGCCAGCAGCATCAGCACGATGTGCAGGCTGGAGGCGAGCTTCTTCAGCGTGAGGATGTTGCGGCCGGCGATGGCGACGCCGTCGTCCAGCGCGTGCTCGCCGCCGGCGAACATGCGTTCCTCGATCACGTCCAGGAAATTGTCGTTGGCGAGGTTCAGGTGGGCGTAGTCGTAGACGCAGCGTTCCAGGAGCAGGAAGGCGACGAAACCCGGCGAGCGCCCGGCGAGCTGGAACGACTCGATGCAGGCCGCCTTCACGTGGTCCATGGCCGCGAGCGGGCGGCGATGGAAGGTGATGACGAAGTCCGCGCCCAGGATCAGCACCATGCGCGTGAAGTCGATCGCCTCCAGGGTGCTGGCGGTGTCCAGGTGCTGCTCGGGATCGACCACCTCGTACAGGTAGAACGCGATGCACTGCGGCCGCTCGACGATGCGCGGCAGGATCTCCGGCTCGTCGAAATGGCTGGTGAGGACGAGGTCCACCTCCCAGCGCCGCAGCAGATCGTTCAGCGCGCCCATGTCCGGCGCCTGCAGATCGATCCAGGAGAACACGGCCGGATCTTCGAGTTCGCGCTGCAGATCCCCGGGGCCGAAGCTGCGTGTGACGCGGGTGACGGGATCGAAGCTGACGCCGTGGAAGACCGTGGCCGGGGCCGCGGCGGCTCCGAGCGTTTCCGTAGTCGCGGCTTCCTCCATGGCCTGCAAGTCTGTCACCGCGGTGCCGGCGGGACAAGGCGCCGGCTCACGAGCTCAGACGACGCCCGCCGGCAGCGCGAAGCCGTTCGGCCCGCAGGGGAAATCGTGCACCGCCACCACTGCAGCCATCGGCAGCGGGCCGTAGATGTGCGGGAAGGCCTGGCCGGTGCCGTGGAGATCCTCCTCGACGACGCGGGCCGGGACCTTCGCCGGGTCGATCCGGAGAACCACCAGGCCGGTGCGGCCGGGATAGTGCTTGCTGGCGGTGGCGAGGAGCTGGTAGGCGTGCGAGCAGTGAATGAAGCCTTCGCGGGGGAACGCTTCGGGAAGGTAGACGCCGGTGCGCGCGGCGGCAGCGAGCTCGGGGGCCGTGGTGATGTGGTAGAGGTGGTTAGTCATGGGTCGATTCATCACCGGCCGTGCAGTGCGGCACGCAACTCATCGCGGGGCGGAACCGGGGCAACCCCGGCCGATCGTGGCCCTGAACCGCCCCTTCGTCGTCGCGAGCGCAGCGAAGCGACCCATGCAGCGCTGATTCGGCCCAGGCCGCCTGGATTGCCGCGGCCGCTGCGCGGCCTATCCATGAACCGCACCCCGTCATTGCGAGGAGCGAAGCGACGAAGCAATCCACGCGCTGCCGGCGGCATCGAACCCGCTTGGGTCGCTTCGCGTGCGCTCGCGACGACGAAGGGGCGGTTCAGGGCCGCAATCTGCCGGGGCCATGCCATTGGCTTATGCATCGCTTGCCTCGAGGTCGGCCTGCCACTGCAAATCACCCTTGAGGATATCCCCGCCGCGTCTTGCCATGACTCGCCCGCCGCGCCTGTGTGCCACATCCCACGCGACGGCTGCCCCCGCCCCGCTCGTATCCGACGTCATCCGCAGTTCCAGCGCGTCCCCGCGCGCCAGCGCCATCGGCTCCTGCATCGGCACGTAGATCTGCTCCCAGTGCGTGCGCGGACCGTCGGGCGCGGTGCCGAGCATGATTCCGGGCGCCAGCGTGCAGTCCCACCACAGCGCGAAGCCGTGGACGGTCGCGGCCCGCGCGATCTCCCAGCGCACCGTGCCGCGGCGCAGGCTGCGCGCCGGCCGGCCGAGCGCCACCGCGTCCCAGCGCCGCGCGGAGGCCATGCCGCCGAGCAGATCGCGCGGCCGCACGCGGCGCACGTACATGTTGTCCATGCTCATGCGCTGGGCGCGGGCGAAGTCGAGGCCGTGGCCGACGCGGCCCCAGCAGGCCAGCTCGCGGTGGAAGCGCGGCGACACCACCGGCGCGGCGAACTGCGCGATGTGCTGCGGGACGATGCGGCCGCCGGGGTTCAGGAACCGGCGCGCGTCGGCGAGGGTCTCGATGATGTTCTCCTCGTAGGCGAAGTTGCCGAGCGTCTCGCAGACGACGAGGTCCACCGGCGGCGGGTTCTCCACCTCGCGGCTGTGCGCGGGCAAGAACACCAGGCCGTCGATGCGGTTGTCCTGCGCGAGTTGCTCGGCGAGCCCGAGGATCGGCCCGTACTCGTACAGGTACACCTCGCGCGCACCGAGGCGGCGGGCCATGAAGGCGAGCACGCCGGTGCCGGCGCCGATGTCGGCAACGGTGGTGCGGCCGGGAACGATGTGCTGCTTCAGCGCCCGGTACAGGGCGCGGTTGCGCACCCGGTCGCCGAGCATGGCGCGGTGGAAGTCGATGGCGGACATGGCGGCCTCGCAGGGAAGAGGCCGCCAGTATAGTGAGCCCGCCTGAACTGGTTCAGTGCTACGGGCGCCGGTGCCACCATGGCGTCGCAGCGGCGCCCCGCGTCTGGACGCACACCCGGCGCCGGGCTTGCTGCGCTCAACTGCCGCTCGCGGCGACCAACATTTCACGCCCGGCGTCTGTGATGCGATACCGCTGCTTCGAGCTTCGCGGTTTGTCGGGGATGGTCATTTCGAGTAGTCCTGCCTCGATCAGCGGGCGCAGAACTTGGTCCCGAAACTTGGTTCGATCGGATCGTCCCGAGGGACCCATGAGTTCCGCCAGTGCGCGAGGAAGAACCGATAGTTCAAGCACTTGAACTTGGTACTGACTTAGTGCCGACTTGGTGCCTACTTGGTGCCCACCCGGCCCCATGTCCCGTGCCCCCGCCAGGACCTCGGCCCTGAACGTCACCGTCACGGCCCCCGAAGCCTCGGTGAACGTCGGGTCCGCGATGCCGTACGCGCGGCACGCCTCGATGACCCGATTCGTACCCCGGCCCCAGATCTCGATAGCGCCCGTGCGATGGAAGGCGCCGGCAATGAGCGGGTTGCGCGGGATCGAGCGGTGCTCCCGCGCGAGCAGCTCGGCGCGAATACCGGTCGGAAACGCGCCAATGCTGTGGATCTCGATGCGATCGTCGAACACCGCGATTGCAACGTACGAGCTCGGGTTGCTCACGTCGCGGTGGATGACGGCGTTGATGACAATCTCTCGCAGCGCCTCCGCCGGCACCGGCAACCGATCCTCCCGGTTGACGGCGCCCTTCGGGAAGCGCGCAGACAGCGGCAACGTCCGGTCGAGCCAGGCGATCGCCTCTCGGACCATCGCGAACGCGTGCAGGTACTCCTGCTTGCTGTCGAGGATATCGCCGGTGATCTTCTTGCCCCGGAAGCGGCCGAGCTTGAGCAGTGCCTGCGGGTAGTCGGGCAGGAACTTCGTCCCGTAGAGCATCTGCGCGGCCTGTGTGACCTGCCCGTCCATTCGCAGGCCGAGCCGATCGAGGATGTCGCCCACGTCCATGCTCGTGCCGGCCGAGAGGCGCCGCTGCTCGATGGCGGTGGCGCGCGTGCGCAGGATCTCCTCGCGGTCCAGATCTTCGAGACGCACGCCCGCGGCCGGTTGGTTCTCTCAGCGGTGCCGGCTGTGATTGCGGTCGAGAAGCAGGCGCGCGGACTCCTCCTGCGACATCACCGTGGTGGTAGAGCCCACGCGCTTGTATGGCCTCGATTCGAAAACGAATGGTGCGAACTGCCGGGACGGAGCGGCCTCGAGCACAATCACCCGCCGGCGATTCCCGATGTCCACGCGGCTCATCTCGACGCGCGCGGGCGGCTCGAAGCGGCCGAGCATCGCCGCGATGTCGCGGAGGGTGGAGTCTGACACCTCCTGGCCGACGATCTTGCAGTCGGGGCCGATCCCGATCAGCACCTTGCCACCCTCGCCGTTCAGGAGCGCGCAGAGCGTTTCCCCGGCGCGCTTCAGCTCGGCGGTCGAGCGCTTGAACTCGAGCGACTCGGACTCGCCGCGGGCAGCGAGCGACTGAAGGGTAGCAAGAGTGATCAATTCGACCGCGCCTTCATACGGACCGCGGAAACCCGCCGACGCATGGATCTCCGGCACTCTCAACGCATGCGCGGGCCATCGAAGACAGATCCTGTTCCTCCCGGAGCATCGGCCGCACGCGCTTCGCGGCTTGCTTGACGCGGTCCCGCGCGACGGCGTTGGTTGGGTCCCTTTGGTACGAACCAAGCTCCCGCCGGTACTCCGTCACACGATTACAGCACTCTGCCCAGACCGCTTTCCATTTGTCCATGAGTGGCGGGAAGTCCAGGTTGCAGCGATCGACCGAATACTGGACGCGAGTCGCCCCCCAGGCTTCGTTGACGTGTGGCGCCGCAACTGCGTGACCTTCGAGGTCAAAGAAGAGCAAGACCGGATCGTCTTCGTCGACTGGATCAAGCAGCATCGGCTCTTCGTAGCGAATGTCGCCATCAACGCCAACCCGCGTACTGCCGTCGCGATCCTTCGCGTGTACCCGGACGGCATCCGGCTGGAAACGGTACCACCGGGTCATTTGGGCGTACAGGGCCGCATGGGGCAGGCTGAAGCCGCAATCATCCAGGGGTTGGAACATCGGAAAAGGGTCCGGCCATCCCCGAACCACTAGGCTACTGGCGACACCCCAATGACCTACGGCAGCCCGGTGCCGGTGCCCCGCCCAAGCCCGCCTCCCCGAGCCGCGCCTCGACGACGCCCGTGGCCTCGGATGAACGCCGGGATCGCGATGCGGTACTCCCGGCGTCAATCCTCGATCTCGTAGAGGTCCCGCCCCAGGATCGCGACCGCCACGGCATTTCCCTCCACGAAGTCGTCCATCAGCTTTTCGCTCGCGGCGACGTTTTCCTTGTCCTTCGAGGCGGTGCTCATGTGGCCGAGGAAGCCGACGACGATGTTGGTCCCGGTGTGCAGGAGCAGGTTGTCCGAGTAGTCGCCGCCGATGTGGATGTGGGTCCAGCCGCGGCGCGGGCTGGTTCTCTCCTTGGCGCCCGCGCCGCGGAACACGCGTTCCGATTCGTCGATCTGCGCCTGCGAGATGCGCTTCATCGCCGTGGGCATCATCCTGCCGGCGGTCGCGCCCGCCGTCGCCACCCAGCTGCGCGGACGCAGCTTCTGCCCGGTGGCGCCGAATACGTCCTTGGCCAGGTCCGCCAGCTTCCTGTTGCAGTCCACGCGCAGCTTCTCGATGTCCTCGATGCTGGTCGGCACGGCTCCCTTGAGATCCGACATCATCTTCTCCACGACGACCGCCTGCGACTTGACGATGTTCGGATAGGCCTCCTTCGCCCGCACCTTCTCCACCGAGAGGGCCGCCACCCCAATTTTCCCGTCCTTGAGATCCAGTTCCATCTGCTGCAGCACATCCCGCAACGATCTCTCGAACTGGATGCGGACGGACTTGTAGTTGTCGGTGTTCCTGAGCCGTTCCCGCTCCTGGTCCACGACCTTGCCGTAATGATCCGCGTTGCGGTGGCCCATCTTCTGCAGGCCCGACTTGAGGGCTTCCAGCTTGCCGTCCAGTTCCTCGACGAACCGGGGCAGTGCCTCCAGCCACTTCGAGTTGGCCTTTTCGCCCACGTCGCTCACCGTGGAAACCAGGGCTTTCCGGGCCTCCCGCGCCGTCGCTTCGACCTTCCGGTACTGCGCCGAAGCGCTGTCCGCAACCTTCTGCAGATCGGCCAGCCCCTTCTGGTGAACCGACAATGCCTTGCGATACCGCTCCTGATCCTCCTTGGGTAGCAGCGCGAGACCATCCTCGACCGGCAGATCGATCTTCGCCGAAAGCTCCTCGTAGACCTCCTTCCGGTTCGATTTCTCGTCTGCGATCGCCTGCTTGAGGGCGAGGCAGGCCTCGTCCAGGTTCTTGCGCGAATCGAGCGCCGCGTTCTCGGCAATCTTGAGCTCGTCCTCCTTCGCCTGGTCGTTCTTCAGCAGCTTGTCGTAGGCCGTCACCTGGCGGCCGTGCTCCGTCACCAGGCGTTCGTAGCCTTTGCGGCGTTCGTCGTTCGCGTCGAGCAGGCTGACTTCGGGCTGCGATGGCGCCTTCTCCACAGGGTCGAGGGCCGCGCGACGCTCCTTGCGCTCCTTGGCAAGCTGTTCCTTCACCGAACCCGCGAGGGACGACATTTCCTGCTGGATCTTCTTGTGCGCTCCCTGCGCCAGCCCGAATGCGTCCTCGAAGTCCGCCGCCGGGCCGTTCATCTTCAGGTCCAACCCATCCAGCGCCTTCTGGTAGCCCTCCTTCGCGGTGGTGTACCTTTCCTTGAGCTTGACGTTCCTGGTCACGGAAGCGTTCGTTTCCGCCACGTCGAACGAAACGAGCACGCCCTTCCTCGCCGACTGCCGTCGATCGGTTTCCGTCTGCACCGCCTTCAAGACCGCATCGGCGTTGGACTTCCAGGTCTTCAACGATTCCTTCGCCAGTTGCGACGCGGACTCGTAGTCCTCGTAGGAGGCGTTCGCGGACTTCTCCAGCCCGTCCAGGGCCTTCTTCAGCGCTTCATTCCCACTTCCGAAAGCCGCGACCGCCTTGTGGTCGCCCGGGAGCATGCCACCGCCTTCGGGAAGTTCCCGGCTCTTCGGCGCGTCGTTCTGGACCGATTGCGTGTTCTCCTGGCGGCGCTTCGTTTCGACCAGGATCGCATCGTTGACCTTGGACACGGCATCGGACAGGTCCTCGACGGCCTTGGCCGCGGTCTTCTGCGCCTTCGCGAACTCGTCCGACGGCCTGGCCAGGGCATCGTTCAGGGACTGCATCGCCTTCCTGGCAGTGTCACCCGCTCCGGAATACGCCTCCCCGGCCTTGTCGTCCGCCGGAAGCAGGGCCAGTTGCTCCCCGGTCGGCAGGCCTGGACGCTTCGCTTCCAGATCCTCGACCGCTTTCGCGCGGCGCTCCTTTTCAGTTTCCACGGCCTTTGCGAGGGCTTCGACCGCCTTTCCGGCCTCCCCGGCCGCCAGGTGCGCGCTCTTTTCAAGTACCGCGTACGCCCCGTGAGGGTCGCCCCTGCCGTTGATCAACGCCTTCAGTTGCCTGTCGAGTTCCTCCCTGGCCTTGGAGACCGCGCCGGGTTCGGGGGCTTCCTTGGCGATCAGCGCGACATCGCTCTCGGAAGGCGGGGGCGTCACCTTGGCGCGGATTTCGTTCGGGAGCTTGCTGCGCCTGACCACCTCGGCCTCGATGTCCTTCTGCGCGTTCTCGATGGCCTGGTCGAAGTTCGCCACCGCGGCCTCGGCGCTCTTCTGATCCTTCTCGAACTTTTCCCATTTCGAGGTCGCCATGTCGCTCAGCGTCGCATCGATGCCGTCGTAGTCACGCTTGGCGTTCTGGTAATTCGCCAGGGTCTTCGAGTCCGGCGGCAGGATGGCGAGGTCCGTCTCCGGGTGCGGGACGTTCTTGAGCTTGAGCCCCTGGCGCCAGTTCGTGCGCGCGATGTTGGAATCGACCACCATCGAAGTCGCACTGATCACGCCGGACTTCACGCTCTGCGCGTACTGGAAGACGACGCCGAACTTCGACTTGGGTACGGGATTGTTACTGGCCATGAGCGTTCCCTCGATCCATTGCTGGTGAAGCGGGCCGGCGGCCGGGCCCGCATCGTGCGTCAGGCGGCGAGCCTGGCCTTGATTTCGTTCAGCGCCTGCATCAGCGGCGCGCGCACGTCCTGCGCCATCATGCAGACGTCCGCGACGACGTCGTCCTGTTCCAGGTAGCGCGCCATGTCGGCGATCTTCTGCTCCGTGTCGGGGTTCCCGGCCAGTTGCTTCATCACCGCGTTCAATTCGAGCAACGCGTTCCTGGATTCCGGGTGCTTGGCCGCCGCGACCTCCTTCGCGAGTTCCTTCAACGTTGCGACGACCTTCGATCGCGCGGCATCCCAGGCCGAAAGTGCCTGCCTGACGCCCACGGCGGGGTCCTTGCCCGGGGTCGCCCCGGAAGCTCCGAGCAGCTTGTCGATCTCGTCGAACAGCACCGAGGCTTCGTCATACTGCTTCTTGCGGCCGAGGAGTGCGGCTTCGCCCGCGATACGCTTCACCTCGTCCGCGACCGGTCCCTTCGCGGCGATCGCCGCGTCGATCCGTGGCTTCAGCGCCTTCAGCCGCGCCGCGAAGTCGGCTTCGGAGACGCGCGACGCGGGGACATCCGCGTCCTCCTCCTCGACGTCCGGGAGGTCCTCGACCTCCTTGCCGCCGCTCATCAGCATGACGCTCTCGAAGGGCAGTGGCTTGAAGTACTTCAGGAAGTCCCTGGACTTCTTGCCGAGCCCCGGCAATTGCCGCCCGTCCAGGTTCAGCACCAGCACGTTCGGCCGCTCCACGTGCCCGCCCGCCACGCCGAACGTCACGGCCGTCAGCTTCGTCTCCTTCTTGACGACGGTCGCCAGCGCCTCGCCCTGCTTCGACTTGTGAAACAGCATGCGGTGCTGTTCGGGCTTCTTGCCCAGGGCAAGGCCGAAGGCCATGGGTGCATTCTTCAGCTTGCGCATGACCTGGCGCAGGTACTTGCCGTACCGCTCCTCCTGGTTCAGCAGGCCATCGGCTTCGGCATCCTCCTCCTCGCCCTCGTCGTCTTCCTTCACCTTGCCGGCAGCGTCCTTGCGCGCCGCGGCGATCACCTTGTCGAGTTTCTTCAACGCATCGACGGTGTTCTGCGCATCTTCCGCGTCGACCTTGGTCTTCCTGCCTTTGAGCGCCTTCTCGCACTCTGCGACCACCTTTTCGGCAGCCGCCTCGACGCCGGCGAGCGCCTCGCCCAGGCCGGCCAGAGACTGCGTGCTCTGCGCCTTCGCGAAAGACGCCAGCGCCTTCTCGTACGCCGTCAGTGCCTTGTCGAGATCATCCGCGCTGGCGACATCTTCGGGCCGATTGGACTTCCACCAGCTCGAAGACAACTGCGGCGCCGCATTCTTCTTCATTGGATTGCCCCCATCGATTGAGCGTCCTGCCTGTGCGCGCCGGCGTGGAACGTTCGCGCGGTCGACGCGCCCGCCGGCGTCCGATCGGGGCGCCGCCACGGGTGAGGCTGCTTGATTTCGCGCGCCGTCGCGGGGCATGGGCCCGTCTCGTCGCGTCCGGACCATTGTACGCACCGGTGCATCCATGAACACAAGTGCGCGGCTTGGCCGCGTGCATCCTTTCGATGTGACCTGGCGCTCCCAGTTGCGCGCGGGTGCCCGGCCCGGCGGCCTCGATGGCTGGCGGCCGCCGGGCCGGGTGGGAAAACGTCCCGGCTCACTGCTTCCAGAGCCGCTCCCACCACTTGTCCGCGCCAGCGGCGGGCACGCCGCCAGGCATGCGGCGCAGGATGTCGTCCAGGTTCCAGCCGGTGAGTTCGGCGAGGTTGCGGGCCTGCTGCTCGTGCCGGCGCGGCAGCACCTCGCGCTGGTAGCGCTCTGCTTCGGGGCAGCGCGCCTGCCCTTCCCATGCGTGGCGCAACACGTAGCGCGCCTGGAAGTTGCTGCGGTCGCCCGTCTCCTGGAACACCAGGTCCTCGGGGAAGTGCGCGGCGTCGTAGCGCACGTGCAGGCGGGTGAGGAACACGTTCTGTGCCGGGCCGGCATCGCGCGCGGCATCGAGCCAGAACACGCCCAGCTCGCCGAGCTCGGCCGGCGTCAGCGGGTCGGCCGCGCACGGGTCGCACCAGCCCATGTCCCAGGCGTACTCGGTGAACACGCCGCGCCGGCCCTCGCGCACCGTGGCGCGGTCGAACATGGCCTTGTAGAACTCGCCGAAGCGCTCCTTCACGTCCACCGGGATCTCGATATCGCTCGGTAGCGGCACGGTGCGGTAGTTGGTCGCCTCGACGCGGCCCTTGCGCGTGAGCGTGAACACGTAAAGTTCCTGCGCGCCGTTCGCGTTCAGCGTGCCCAGCCGCAGCGGCAGCATGAACTTGGGGCTCTCGAAGGCGATCTGCAGCGGCCGCAGGTAGGAGCGGCCGAGCTTCTTGCGCTCGGCGAGGTTCACCTTCGCGACGAAGAACTTCATGCTCTGCTTGAGATAACTGCCGATCACCGGCTCGGCGCCGGCCGGCAGGCGGTAGCCGTTCTCGCGCAGCCAGGAAACCAGGCCGCCGCTCTGGGTGGCCGAGAGGATGAGGATGTCGTATTCGCCGACGGTGTAGCTGGCCTCGATCGTCACGCCCAGGCTGCGCTGGCGGGCATCGTCGCGCGCCGCCTTCGACATCACCGCGCCGGCGGCCGGCGCCATCCGCTCCATCATCTCGAAGCGCGCGCACGGATCCGGATCGAAGTACTCGACCAGGCGCGGTGCAGAGTAGGCATCCAGGTGATCGATCACCGCCGGCTCGCCGACGTGGATCTGCTCGCGCTGGAGCACGGTGGGCGTGGGGATGACGATGGCGAACTCCTTCGGATCGCCCTGGTAGTCGTTGGCCATGGTGAGCACGGTGCGGTCGCCGTCGCGCACAAGCACGACCTTGGATGCCTGGTTGTAGAGCCGCGTATCGGCCTTGGCGACGTAGAAGCCGCAGAAGGCCTGGGCCTGGGCGGCGATCAGGGCGGCGCCGAGAGCAGCGGCGCGGACGAGTTGTCGTGAAAGCACGTGGAGTTCTCCTTGGGTGGGTGGTGGATGGGATCAGGCCGCGCGGGGCGCGGCGGCGGCGGGGGTCGCCGGCGGTACGGTTCTCGGCGCGGATGGCGGACCGCCGCGCCAGTCGTAGCGCGCGCCGGGCAGCCAGCGATCCAGCAGCGGCACCAGCGGCGCGCAGGCCGCCAGTGCGTACAGCAGGGCGTAGGGCTGGAAATGCTGGAAGCGCAGCGCGGCTGCCAGCACGGCGACGGCCACGCCGAACAGGATCCGGCCGGCAGCGCTGTCGGGCGTGGTCTTCGGATCGGAGATCATGAAGAACGCGAACAGGAGCAGGGCGCCGCTCTGGAGCTGGTGCAGCGGTATCGCGAGCGGATCGCCGAGCCAGAGCGCGCGTGCGAACACCAGTCCCGCGTAGGTGAGCAGGAACGCCGCGGTGGTCTCGGCGCGCCGGGCGCGGTTCAGGACCAGCAGGCCCAGGCAGGCCATCAGGAAGCCGAACCAGGCGCCGTCGCCCCACTGCCCGGGGGACACCCAGGCGCGGCTCGTGCCGCCGGCCAGCACGACCAGGGCAAGGCAGGTGGGGTTGAACAGGTGCTTGCCGCGCGCCGTGATCAGGAATTTGCTGGAGATGGCGATTGCGGCGCCGAGCATCGCCAGCCACGGCACGTCGACCCGCAGCAGGATGCACAGCGACAGGCTGGAGATGAAAGCGCTGCGCGGCTCGAAGGGGCGGTGCGCGAGATGCCGATCGCCCAGCCACTGCACCGCCAGGGCGGTCGTGATCGTCAGGGCCGCCTGGACGGCGGGCACGTCGAAGTGCAGCCAGCCACACCCATACACGAGCAGGAAGGCGAGAACGCCGATCTGGTAGTGGCGGGCGTCGGCGAGTGCGGTGGCGGGAAGTCCGGGCATGGTCCTGTCCTTTCTCCATCCAAAGTGTTCGCGAGGGCTTGAAACGCGGGCGGGGTGGAATCGGGGTTGAAAGCGCCGGGCCACTCGCGCGGCGGGGGCGGATTCCGTCACAATTCCACCGCACGCATCCCAATCGCGAACGTTCCAATCGCCCCCGTGGTCTACCTCGCCTATGGCTCCAACCTGCACCCGCTGCGGCTCGGCGAGCGGATCGCCTCCGCGCGCCTCGTCGACGTGATCGCGCTGCCCGGCTGGCGGCTGCGCTTCCACAAGCGCGGCGTGGACGACTCGGCCAAGTGCAATCTGGTGCGGACCGGGAACGCGGCCGATCGGGCCTGGGGCGCGCTGTTCACGCTGGACCCCGCCGAACGCGAAACGCTGGACCGCTTCGAAGGCCCGGGCTACGCGGTGCAGGCGCTCGAGGTAAACACGCGCGGCGCGCCGGTCGAGGCCTTCGTCTATATCGCCCGGGACACGCACCTCGACGATGCCGGCCTGCCCTACGACTGGTATCGCGACATCGTGCTCGCGGGCGCGCGGCACCTGGAGTTGCCGGCGGACTACGTCGCCGCGATCGCCGCGGTGCAGGCGCGGCCCGATCCGGACCCGGCGCGGGCCGCGCAGCACGCGGCGCTGCTGGATCGCCTGCACGCCCACACCCGCGGCGTGCCGCGGGGTCGTCCGTGATCCATCGCTCCCACGGCCGGCACGCCCGGATCGCCGTCGCCGCGGCGCTGGCCGTGCTGCTGGCCGGCTGCGCGCGTGCGCCGATCGCACCGGCGCCCGCCCCGGCACCCGCACCTGCGCCCGTGCTGCAGATGCCGAACGCGGATTTGCTCGGCGTGCTCGCCTATTCGCTCAGCCTGCAGGGCAAGCCGTACCGCTACGGCGGCGAGCGGCCCGAAACCGGCTTCGACTGCAGCGGCCTGGTGCGCTACATCTACGGCCAGCTCGGCGTCGACCTGCCGCGCAGCACGGATGAACTTGCCGCGGGCCTGCCGCCCCTGCCGGCGGAGCAGCGCCGCCCCGGCGACCTGCTGTTCTTCAATACCAGCGGCGCGCGCTACTCGCACGTCGGCGTCTACCTGGGCGAGGATCGCTTCATCCACGCGCCGAGCACCCGCACCGGCCGGGTGATGGTGTCGAGCTTTCTCGACGACTACTGGCAGCAGCGCTTCGAAGGCCTGCGCCGCCCGCCCCTTCCTCCGCGACCTTGAGCATGAAACGCAGCCGACCCAGCGCCGGTGCAATCGCGATCCGCGGTGCACGCCAGAACAACCTGAAGAACCTCGACGTCGACATCGCGCTCGGCGAACTGACCGTGGTCACCGGCGTGTCCGGCTCGGGCAAATCCTCGCTCGCCTTCGACACGCTCTACGCCGAGGGCCAGCGCCGCTACGTGGAGACCTTCTCGCCGTACGCGCGCCAGTTCCTGGATCGGATGGATCGACCGCAGGTGGATCGCGTCGAGGGCATTCCGCCGGCGATCGCGATCGACCAGGTCAATCCGGTGCGAACCTCGCGCTCCACGGTCGGCACCATGACCGAGCTGAACGATCACCTGAAGCTGCTGTTCGCGCGCGCGGCGCGGCTGCACTGCCGGCGCTGCGGCGAGCCGGTGGCGCGCGACACACCCGAGTCCATCGCCGGCGATCTCGCCCGCCGGGCGCAGGCCGGGCAACGCATCGCCATCGGCTTCGTGGTCGACGTTCCCGACAGCGTCGGCGAAGCCGAGATCCGCCAGGTGCTGGCGCGCGAAGGCTACGCGCGCGTGGAACCGCTCGACGACAAGCGCCTGGCCGTGCTCCAGGATCGCCTGCGCTACGACCCCGCGCAGCGCGCGCGCATGGTGGAAGCGCTGGAGGTCGTGCTCGGGCGCGGCGCCGGCCGCGCCAGCGTGTTCGAGCTCGACGCCGAGGGCCGGCCCGGGGCGCAGTGGAAGTACTCCTCGGATCTGCACTGCGCGCCCTGCGACATCCACTACCGCGACCCGGTGCCGAACCTGTTCTCGTTCAACTCGCCGATCGGCGCCTGCGAGACCTGCCGCGGCTTCGGCCGCACCATGGGCATCGACCTGGGCCTGGTGATCCCGGACGAGGGCAGGACGCTCGCCGGCGGCGCGATCAAGCCCTGGCAGACCAAGGCCTACGACGAGTGCCAGCGCGATCTGCTGCGGCTGGCGCGCGACCGCGGCATCCGCACCGATGTGCCGTGGCGGGACCTGGAGCCGCGCGAGCGGCACTGGGTGATCGAGGGCGAGGGGAGTTGGAAGAAGAACGTCTGGTACGGCGTGAACCGCTTCTTCGCCTGGCTGGAGTCGCGCGCCTACCGAATGCATGTGCGGGTGTTGCTGTCGCGCTACCGCAGCTATACGCCCTGCCCGGCCTGCCGCGGCGCGCGCCTGAAGCCGGACGCCCTGCTCTGGCGCATCGGCTCGCACGCCGAGGCCGATCGCGCGCTCGGCGGCGCGCCGCGCTTCGTGCCGGCGGGTTGCGAGCTGGACGCGGTGCAGATCGGCGCGCTGCCGGGGCTGTGCCTGCACGACGTGATGCTGCTGCCGATCGATCGCTGCCGCGATCTGTTCGCCGCCTTCGAGCCGCCGCCGCCGATGGATCAGGCCGCGGCGATGCTGCTGGAAGGGCTTCGCAGCCGGTTCGGCTATCTCGTCGACGTCGGCCTGGGTTATCTCACGCTCGACCGGCAGTCGCGCACGCTATCGGGCGGGGAGGTGCAACGCATCAACCTCACCACCGCGCTCGGCACCTCGCTGGTGAACACGCTGTTCGTGCTCGACGAGCCGAGCATCGGCCTGCACCCGCGCGATCTCGGCCGGGTCGTCGGCGTGCTGGATCGTCTGCGCGCCGCCGGCAACACGCTGGTGGTGGTCGAGCACGACGCGCAGGTGATGCGTGCGGCGGATCGGATCCTGGATCTCGGCCCCGGGCCGGGCGAGCGCGGCGGCACGATCGTCTTCGACGGCCCGCCGGCCGCGCTCGCGCGCGCGCGCGACTCGCTCACCGCCGACTTCCTCACCGGCCGGCGCCGGATCGCCGCCGGCACCGGTGTGGACGAGGCGCCGAAAGCGCGGCTCGCGGTGCGCGGCGCGGCCGAGCACAACCTGCGCGGCGTCGACGTGGAGATCCCGCTTGGCCGGTTGGTATGCGTGACCGGCGTCAGCGGCTCGGGCAAGTCGACGCTGGTGGAGGACGTGCTCTACCGCGGCCTGGCCAAGCACCTGGGCAAGCCGGTGGATGCGCCCGGCGCGCACCGTGGCATCGAAGGCGCGGACGCGATCGGCGACGTGGTGCTGGTCGGCCAGGCGCCGATCGGCAAGACTGCGCGTTCGAACCCGGCGAGCTACGTCGGTGCATTCGACGCCATCCGCAAGGTGTTCGCCGCGGACGCGCTCTCGGTGAGCCGCGGCTACACCGCCGGCAGCTTCAGCTTCAACAGCGGCGACGGCCGCTGCCCGGCGTGCACCGGCAGCGGCTTCGAGCACGTGGAGATGCAGTTCCTCTCCGACGTGTACCTGCGCTGCCCGGACTGCGACGGCCGCCGCTACCGCGCCACCCTGCTGGAGGTGAAGATCCTGCCCGGGGATCGCGGCACGCCGCGCTCGATCGCGGACGTGCTCGAGATGACGGTGAGCGAGGCGATCGCGTTCTTCGACCCGCACTGCCCGGAGGTGGTGCGCGCGCTGCGGCCGCTGGCCGACGTGGGCCTGGAATACCTGCGCCTGGGCCAGCCGGTGCCGACGCTGTCCGGCGGCGAGGCGCAGCGGTTGAAGCTCGCCGGCTACCTGGCCGACAGCGCCGCGGCCGCGCGCCCGTCCCGCGCCGCGCGCGGCGGCGCGCCGCCGACGCTGTTCCTGTTCGACGAGCCGACCACCGGCCTGCACTTCGCCGACGTCGAGCGCCTGCTCGGCGCACTGCGCCAGTTGCTGCGCCACGGGCACTCGGTGCTGGTGATCGAACACAACCTGGACGTGATCGCCGCCAGCGACTGGATCGTCGATCTCGGCCCCGAGGGCGGCGCCGCGGGCGGCCTGCTGGTGTGCGCCGGGACGCCGGCCGAGGTCGCGTCGCACCCGCACAGCCACACCGGCGCGGCGTTGCGCGCGCACGCCTCACCCACCATCGGCGAGCGCGCCGCGCAGTACACCCCGTCGCGGCCGGCGCCGCAGCCCGAAGCGATCCGCATCCACCAGGCGCGCGAGCACAACCTGCGCAACGTCGACGTGGACATCCCGCGCGATCGGTTCACGGTAATCACCGGCGTTTCCGGCAGCGGCAAGTCCACGCTCGCCTTCGACATCGTCTTCGGCGAGGGCCAGCGCCGGTACCTGGAAACGTTGAACGCCTACGCACGCCAGTTCGTGCAGCCGGCCGCGCGCCCCGACGTGGACGCGATCGACGGCATCCCGCCGACGGTGGCGATCGAGCAGCGCACCAGCCGCGGCGGCAGGAAAAGCACGGTGGCCACGCTCACCGAGATTTACCACTTCCTGCGCCTGATGTTCGTCAAGCTCGGCGAGCAATACTGCCCGGACTGCGACATCCCGATCCGCGCCCAGACCCTGGAGGCGATCGCCGCCGCGGTGCTGGCCCGCTATCGCGGCCGCGGCGTCGACCTGCTCGCGCCACTGGTGGTGTCGCGCAAGGGCTACTACACCGATCTGGCCAAGTGGGCGGCGAAGAAGGGTTATGCCGAACTGCGCGTGGACGGCAAGCCCACGCCCACGGACCGCTGGCCGCGCCTGTCGCGCTTCCAGGAACACGACATCGATCTTCCCGTGGCCAGCGTCACGGTCGCCGCGCGCGCCGAGCCTGCGCTGCGAGAAGCGCTCGCGCGCACGATTGGCCTGGGCCAGGGCATGGTGCGCGTGGCGGTGCGCGAAGGCCGCGCTGCGGACGAGACGTTGTACTCCACGCGGCGCGCGTGCCCGTCCTGCGAGCGCAGCTTCGCGCCTTTGGACCCGCGCCTGTTCTCCTACAACTCGCGCCACGGCTGGTGTTCCGGCTGCTTCGGCACCGGCGTGGAACTGCGTGGGTTCGACTCGGAACAGAGCGGCGAGGAGATCTGGTGGAACGCCTGGTACGAGGGCGAGGCCACCGCCTGCGGGACCTGCGGCGGGCGGCGCCTGAATCCCGAGGCGCTGGCGGTGCGTTTCCGAGAGCGTTCGATCGCGGATCTCGCTGCGCTGCCGGTGGCCGATGCGGCGCAGTGGTTCTCGAAGCTGGCGCTGCACGATCGCGAGCAGGCGATCGGCCGCGACGCGCTCGCCGAGATCCGCACCCGGCTCGCATTCCTGGGCGAAGTGGGGCTCGGCTATCTCGCTTTGGATCGCGCCGCACCCACGCTCTCGGGCGGGGAAGCGCAGCGAATCCGCCTCGCGGCACAGCTCGGCTCGAACCTGCGCGGGGTGTGCTACATCCTCGATGAACCGACCATCGGCCTGCACCCGCGCGACAACCGCATGCTGATCGACACGTTGAAGCAACTGCAGCGCAAGGGTAACGCGGTACTGGTGGTCGAGCACGACGAGGACACGATCCGCGCCGCCGAGCACGTGGTCGATCTCGGCCCGGGCGCGGGCGTGCAGGGCGGGCGCGTGGTCGGCACCGGCAGCGTGGCGGCAATCCAGCGCATCGCGGAATCCGTCACAGGCCGCGCGCTGCGCGAACCGCCGCGCCATCCGCAGCGCGATGCCGGGCGACGCAGGCCCGGCGATGCGGCGATCGGGATCCGCGCCGCGGATCGCAACAACCTGAAGAAGGTGGACGCGAGCTTTCCGCTGGGCCTGCTGGTGTGCGTCACCGGCGTTTCAGGCAGCGGCAAGTCGACGCTGGTGCGCGACGTGCTGCACGACAACGTCCGCGCCGCGCTCGCCGCCGGACGCAAGCGCGGCGGCTTCCAGCCCGCGGGTTGCCGTGCCATCGACGGCGCGGCGCAGGTGGCGCGTGTGCTGGAAGTGGACCAGACGCCGATCGGCAAGACCCCGCGCTCCTGCCCGGCGACCTACGTCGGGATCTGGGACCACATCCGGCGCACGTTCGCGCTACTGCCGGAGTCGCGCATGCGCGGCTGGACGGCGAGCCGGTTCTCGTTCAATGTCAGCGGCGGGCGTTGCGACATCTGCGAGGGCCAGGGTGTGCGGCACGTGGAGATGAGCTTCCTGCCGGATATCGACGTCCCGTGCGACGCCTGCGGCGGCGCGCGATTCACCGGCGAGACGCTGGCGGCGCGCTACCGCAATCGTTCGATTGCCGACGTGCTGGAAATGCCGGTGGACGAGGCGGTGGAGTTCTTCGCGGCGCATCCGCCGGTGCACCACGCGCTGGCGCTGCTGCAGGACGTGGGCCTGGGCTACCTGCGCCTGGGCCAGCCGAGCCCGACGCTCTCGGGCGGCGAGGCCCAGCGCATCAAGCTGGTCACCGAGCTGGCCAAGGCGCGGCCCGGCCGCGAGGGTCCGCGCGCCGGCGGCGGCGCCACGCTCTACGTGCTGGACGAGCCGACCATCGGCCTGCACATCGCGGATGTCGACAAGCTCACCCGCGTGCTGCACCGGCTGGTCGATGCGGGCAACAGCGTGGTGGTGATCGAGCACAACCTGGACGTCATCGCCGAGGCGGACTGGCTGATCGATCTCGGCCCCGAGGGCGGCAGCGGCGGCGGGCGGATCGTCGCCGAGGGCACGCCGGAGACCGTGGCCAAGCGCAGGCGCGGTTCGCACACCGCGCCGATCCTGGCCGGGTTCCTCGCCGAGCGCGCGCGGTGACACGCACGCCCCATCGTCGTCGCGAGCGCAGCGAAGCGACCCATGCAGCGCCGGATTCGTCCACGCCGCCTGGATTGCCGCGGCCGCCATGCGGCCTATCCATGAACCGCACCCCGTCATTGCGAGGAGCGAAGCGACGAAGCAATCCACGCGCTGCCGGTAGCATCGAGCCCGCGTGGGTCGGTGCGCTAGCGACGGCGAAGGGGCGGTTCATGGCCGCAGCGATGCGCCTGACCGCGCGGCGGACATTGTTCGGACTCGCGATGCTGGTCGGCGGATGCACCGCGCCGCCGCCGGATCACGGCGCGGTGGGGATGCTGGAGTGGGATCGGATCGAAATGCTCGCGGAGCAGTCCGAGCCGATCGTCGAAATCCCCGTGCACGAGGGCGACATGGTCGCCGCGGGAACCGTGCTGCTGAAGCTCAACCCGACGCGCGTGCAGGCGCGCCTGGACGAAGCATCGGCACGGCGCGATGCGGCACTCGCGCGGCTGGCCGAACTCGAACGCGGCACACGCACGGAACGCATCGTCGAGGCGCGTTCGCGCGCCGAGGGCGCCACGCGCGTGCTGGCGGCACGCGAACGCGAACTCGCACGCGTGGCGGCGCTGGTCGGCCGGCGCCTGGCGAGCGCCGAAGACGTGGACCGCGCCCGCGCCGTACGCGACGCAGCGCGCGCGGATCGCGACGCCGCCCACGCGCTGCTGGAAGAAGCCGAACACGGCGCCACCGCGGAGGAAATCGCGCAGGCGCGGCATGCGGCCGAGGCCGCCGCTGCGGCGGTGCGGCGGCTGCGGATCGATCTCGAGCGGATGACGATCCGGGCACCGCGCCCCGCACGCGTGGATAGCCTGCCCCTGAAGCAGGGCGAGCAACCGCGCGTCGGCGAGATCGTGGCGGTTCTGCTCGACGGTGCCCGGCCCTATGCGCGCGTGTACGTGCCCGAGCTGATCCGCGTCCAGGTGCGGCCGGGCAGCGCGGCCAGCGTGAGCGTCGACGGATTGCCCGCCCCGCTGCGCGGCCGCGTGCGCACGATCGCCTCCGAGTCGACCTTCACGCCCTACTTCGCGCTCACCGAGCGCGACCGCGGCCGGGTGACGTACGTCGCTGAAATTGACCTCGTCAGCGCTGACCGGGCGCTGCCGGCCGGCGTTCCGGTGGTGGCGCACTTCGACGCGCCCGCGGCGCCGGTTCGGTGAACCCGGCCGACTGCGCGATCCGTACCCGCGGCCTGTCGCGTCGCTTCGGCCGGACGCTGGCGGTGAACCGGGTCGACCTGGCGATCCCGCGTGCGTCGATCTACGGCTTCCTCGGGCCGAACGGCTCGGGCAAGTCGACCACCATCCGCATGTTGTGCGGCCTGCTCGTGCCGAGCGAAGGCGAGGCCGAGGTGCTCGGCCATCGCATTCCCGGCCAGGAGGAAGCGGTCAAGCGCGAGGTGGGCTACATGACGCAGCGCTTTTCGCTGTACGAGGATCTCAGCGTGCGCGAGAACCTGGAGTTCATCGCCCGGGTCTACGACCTGCCGCGCCGGCTGCGCCGGCCGCGCGTGGATGAGTTGCTGGAACAGTTCGCGCTCGTAGATCGCGCCTCGCAGCGCGCAGGCACCCTATCCGGCGGGCAGCGGCAGCGCCTGGCGCTCGCGGCTTCGATCCTGCACCGGCCGCGGCTGCTGTTCCTGGACGAGCCGACCAGCGCGGTGGATCCGCAGAGCCGGCGGGACTTCTGGGACACCCTGTTCGAGCTCGCCGAGAGCGGGGTGACGATCCTGGTTTCCACGCACTACATGGACGAGGCCGAGCGCTGCCACGGGCTGGCGATCCTGGATCGCGGCGCGCTCGTCGCCGATGGCACGCCACAGGCATTGGAGGCGCGGATCGGCGCGACGGTGGTGGAGTTCCGCAGCGCGCAACCGCGCGCCGCGATCTCGGCGCTGGACCACCGGCCTGGCATCCTGGGCGTGACCCAGCTCGGCGTGCGGCTGCGGGTGCTGGTGGATCTGCACGAGCCCGACCCCGTGGCCTGCGTGCGCCGCGCGCTCGACGCCTCGCACGTGGACGGGCAGGCGAGTGTGGCGGCGCCGAACCTGGAGGACGTGTTCGTCGCCGTCACCCGCCGCCGACACAAGGAGAATTCGCCGTGATCTCGGCCGCGCGCCTGTTCGCGATCATGTACAAGGAGGTGCTGCAGCTCGCCCGCGACCGGCTCACCTTCGGCATGATGATCGGCATCCCGCTGATCCAGGTGCTGCTGTTCGGGTTCGCGATCAACCTGGACGTGCGCCACCTGCACGCGGCGGTGGCCGATCAGGCCGGTACCCAGCTCTCGCGCACGCTCGCCGCCGACGCGCAGGCCTCGCAGATCGTCGACATCCGCGCACGGGTGGCCGGGCCGGCCGAGCTGGAGGCGTTGTTGCAGCGCGGGGAGATTACCGTGGGGCTGTATTTCCCGCCGGATTTCGACCGCCGTGTGCTGCGTGGCGACCGGCCGGCGGCGCAGATCCTGGTGGACGGGTCGGACCCGACCGTGCTCGGCGTCGCCCGGCGTCTGGCCGAGATCGAGCTTGCGCGCGGCCACCCGCCCGAGACCGCCACGCGCCAGCCACTGCTCGAGGTGCGCAACTATTTCAATCCGGAGCGACGATCGGCGGTGTTCGTGGTACCGGCGCTCATCGGCGTGATCCTGTCGATGACGATGATCCTGTTCACCGCGGTGGCGCTGGTGCGCGAGCGCGAGCGCGGCAATCTCGAATTGCTCATCATGACGCCGGTGAGCAGCCTGGAGCTGATGCTGGGCAAGATCATCCCCTACGTGCTCATCGGCCTGGTACAGGTCTCGCTTATCGTCGCCGCGGGGCTGTGGATCTTCCAGGTGCCGATCGCCGGCACCTATGGTGACATCTACGCCGCCTCGCTGGTGTTCATCGCCGCCAGCCTGACCATGGGGCTGGTGATTTCCACGCTTGCGCGCAGCCAGTTCCAGGCGATCCAGCTGACGATGTTCGTGTACCTGCCGTCGATCCTGCTGTCCGGCTTCATGTTTCCGTTCGACGGCATGCCGCGGCTGGCGCGCTGGTTCGCCGAGGTGCTGCCGCTCACCCATTTCGTGCGGCTCACGCGCGGCATCATCCTGCGCGGCGCCGATCTGTCCACGCTCGCTTCGGAGATCCGTGCCCTGGCCCTGTTCGCCATCGCCATGCTCGCCGTCGCCGTCCTGCGCTTCCGCAAACGCCTCGATTGACCCCACTTATCCACGTGCCTGGCACCAGACTTTTTCCGGTGCCAGGCACCTGGATAAGTCGTCCACAGCTTTTTCCGGTGCCTGGCACCGGAATATAATCGGGCGATGGAGATTGAGCGGATCCCGGCGCTGTCGGACAACTACCTCTGGCTGGTGCACGAGCCGGAGGGGGGGGTGACGGCCGTGGTGGACCCGGCCGAGCCGGAGCCGGTGATGGCCGCGCTCGGGCGGCGGGGCTGGAAGCTCACCCACATCCTCAATACCCACCATCACCCGGACCACGTCGGCGCCAACCTGGAACTCAAGCGCCGCACCGGCTGCACCATCGTCGGGCCGCGCGCGGATCGCGATCGCATCCCCGGAATCGACGTGCATGTCGGCGAGGGGGACCGTTACCCCTTCGGCCACACCAGCGCAGCGGTGTTCGACGTCCCCGGCCACACCCGCGGCCATATCGCCTACTGGTTCGAGGCCGAGCAGGCATTGTTCTGCGGCGATACGCTGTTCGCACTCGGCTGCGGCCGCCTGTTCGAGGGCACGCCCGAGCAGATGTGGGCCTCGCTGTCCAAGCTGCGCAACCTGCCGCCGGTGACGAAGGTGTACTGCGCGCACGAGTACACGCAGTCCAACGGCCGGTTCGCGCTCAGCGTGGAGCCGGACAACTTCTCGCTGATCGCGCGCATGCTGCGGGTGGACGCCGCCCGCGAGCGCGGCGAAGCGACGGTCCCCTCGACGCTCATCGAAGAGCTTGCGACCAACCCCTTCCTGCGCCCCGAGTCCGAATCGCTGCAACGCACGTTGGGCATGATCGGTGCCGATCCGGTGGCGGTGTTCGCCGAAACGCGCCGGCGCAAGGATTCCTTTCGCGGGTGAACGCCCACCACGCACGGCGTGGGCGGGATCTCAGTCCTCAGGCACGCCGTCGGCGCGCAGTGCGCGTGTCAGCGTGGACAAATCCTCGCTGCGGTCGCGGAACACACCGTCCAGCCGCTGCGCCTCGCGCGTGAGTTCCTCGAATCCGGACGGCGTATACACCCGAAGCGGCGAATCGGCCAGGTTCGCCGACCGCGGCGCCGTGGCCGGCGAGGCAGGCGCCTCCGCGGATTTCACCGCCGGCGTCGATTCCGCCCTGCTGGCGGGCGCACCGGCTACCGCGAAGGTCTGCACCCGGGCCGGCACCTGCGGCGGCGGCGGGCTGCTTGTGATGTGATGCCTGCCGTCGGCGGACCGCCAGATGTAGATCCGCCCCTGGCCCGGTGCAGCCGCAGGCAAGGCCGTCGCAACGCGCCCACGCGCGCCGACGCTGTCGGTCTTCGCCGCCGACGCAGACTGCGCGGGCGCGTGCATCGGCGCTGCGCGCCCGGCCGGTGAGGGCCCGCGATGGGAGGTCTGTTCCGGTGCGAGCCGCTGAGTGAGGGTCGCGACCGCGCCAAGGCCGCCGAACAACGACAACGCAAGCAGCGCGATCTGGATCCTCATGATGCCGGCTTCACCCCTGGACGCATGCGGGAACTGCATTCATCCACGCGGCGTTGCTCATTGCCCGAGGCCGCTGGGTGGCCCCGCCTTGCCGCGCCTGGCCAGGTAGGCTTCGGCGCGGCGCCGCATCTCGCCGCCGGAGACGGCGTCGAAATCGACCCAGTCGCGCGCCTGCAGATCGGTCGGTCCGCGCGCCGGCCGGCGCAGGCGGCGGATGATGCCGGCGAGCGTCTCGAACGCGGCGAAACCCGCGCCCATCCCCAGGCCGGCGACCACGTACTTGTTGCCGAAGGTGACCAGCGGCAGGAGTTCCACGGCATGCGGCAGGCGCCCGGCGCCCAGGCCATACCCGCCCAGGCCGACCAGGACGCCGGCGAATGCGCCGAGCGCCAGCCAGGCAGGAAACCGCCACCAGAGCGTATCCCAGGACGGCGACAGCGCCGCGCCAATCGCGGCGGTGAGCGCGCCGAACGTTGCGAATGCGGGCAGGCGCATCACCTCCAGCGCCAGCATCTGCGCCGGGAAGCCGCGTGGATCGATACCCGAGGCGACGAGGATGAGACACTGGTAGGCGCCCGCCACGCCCGCCGACAGCAATGCCCCGGCAAGGGCATATACCAGCATCTTCCCGGCCACGACGACCGCCTGTTCCGGCGATAGGCGGGGCCGATCAGCGCGTGCCGAAGACGATGATGCTGCGGCCTTCGACCGCGACCTGATGGGCCTCTTCCATCTGCTTGAGGACCCGGCCCACCATCTCCCGCGAGCAACCGACGATGCGCGCCAGTTCCTGGCGGGTGACGCGTACGAGCATGCCGTCCGGGTGGGTGATGGCGTCCGGCTCCTTGCACAGTTCCAGCAACGCGCGGGCGATGCGGCCGTACACGTCCATGAACGCCAGGTTGCCGAGCTTGCGATTCATGTTCTTCAGGCGCTCGGCGAGCTGCGTATTCATCAGCAGCATGAGATCGGGGAAGATGTCCGAGAGGCTCTTGAGCTTGTGGTAGCTGATCTGCGCCACCTCGCAGCGGCTGCGGGCACGCACCAGCGCGCTGCGGCGATTGTCCTCGTGGAACAACCCCAGCTCGCCGAAGAACTCGCCGGCGTTCAGGTACGCCAGGACGATCTCGTGGCCCTGATCGTCTTCGAGCAGCACCTTGACCGAGCCATCGACGATGTAGAACAGCTCGCCGGTGGGATCCCCCTGGCGGATGATCATCGACTTGGGCGAGAAGATGCGGCGGTGGCAATGCGGCAGGAAGCGGGCGATGGCGTCCGCGAATTCGGGACGCAGCAACATGGGTCCCGGGCGGCGCCCGGTTCGCACATCACGCACGCCGGTGCCGGCGCGCGCAGTCAGGGGGGGCGTCATGATCGCCATGGCACGCTCGTCCTTTGCCGCTAGTCCTGGGCTCCATTATAGTGAGCGCCCCGTTGCGGCGCCGCAACCACCGACCGGCGGGCAGCCCCGCGCGACGGGCGGCGTCGAATCGCCCACGGCCGGGCGGCGGCTCAGCCCGCCAGGGTCCCCGCCACTGCCCGACACGACCAACCGCAAACGATTGTCACCATGCCACGACGACCCAACTCGAAACCGGCGCCGCGCGTCGGCGTCATCATGGGCAGCAAGTCCGATTGGGAGACGCTCCGGCACGCTTCCGCGGTGCTGGCCGAGTACGACATCGCGCACGAGTGCCGGGTCGTCTCCGCGCACCGCACGCCGGACTGGATGCGCCGCTACGCGCGCAGCGCCGAGCAGCGCGGCCTGCAGGTGATCATCGCCGGCGCCGGCGGCGCCGCGCACCTGCCCGGAATGGTCGCCTCGCACACGGTGCTGCCGGTGCTCGGTGTGCCGGTGCAGAGCCGGGCCCTGAACGGCCTGGACTCGCTGCTTTCGATCGTGCAGATGCCGGGCGGCGTTCCGGTGGGCACGCTCGCGATCGGCGAGGCCGGCGCGCGCAATGCCGCGCTGCTGGCGATTTCGATCCTCGGCGTACAGCAGCCGGTGTTGCGTGCGCGCCTGCGCCGCCAGCGCGAGGCGCTCGCCAGGCAGGTGATGCGGGAAAAACTGTCGTGAGCGGTGTCATCGAGCCGGGCGCCGTGCTGGGCGTGCTCGGCGGCGGCCAGCTCGGCCGCATGTTCGCGATTGCGGCACGCCGGCTCGGGTACCGCGTCCACGTGCTCTCGCCGGCCGACGACACCCCCACCGGCCAGGTGGCGGACATCGAGATCAATGCCGCCTACGAGGACCTGGACGCGGTCGCGCGCTTTGCACGCGGCGTCGCCGCGGTGACCTTCGAGTTCGAGAACGTACCCTCAGCCACGGTCGAGACTGCCGCCCGTCACACCCGGGTGCGCCCGGGCGGCCACGTGCTGCACATCGCCCAGCACCGGCTGCGCGAGAAGAGCTTCATGCGCGACGCGGGCCTGCCCGTGACGCCGTTCGCGGCGGTGCGGTCAGCTGCGGACCTGGACCGCGCGATCGTCGAACTCGGCTGCCCCGCGGTGCTCAAGACCGCGGCCTGGGGCTACGACGGCAAGGGCCAGGCGAAGATCGCCGCCCCGGCGGACGCGGCCGCGGCGTGGGCGTCACTCGGTACCGACGAGGCGATCCTCGAAGCCTTCATCGATTTCGAGCAGGAGATTTCGGTCGTCGGCGCGCGCGGCGCGGACGGCAGCTACGCCGACTACGGCGCGATCGGCAATTCGCACCGCGATCACATCCTGGACATCTCCGTGGCGCCGGCGCCGGTGCCGGCGCGGGTCGCCCGCGAAGCCGGCGACATCGCCCGCACGCTGTTCGAGAAGCTCGACGTGGTGGGCGTGCTGTGCGTGGAATTCTTCGTCACGCGCACGGGCGGCCTGCTCATCAATGAGATCGCCCCGCGGCCGCACAACTCCGGGCACCTGACCATCGACGCCGCGGTGAGCTGCCAGTTCGAGCAGCAACTGCGCGCGGTCTGCGGGCTGCCACTGGGCTCGACCGCGCTGCGCCAGCCGGCCGCGATGGCGAACCTGCTCGGCGATCTGTGGCGCGATGGGCCGCCGCGGTTCGAGCGAGCCCTGGCCGTCCCGGGCGTTAAACTGCATCTGTACGGCAAGGACGAGGCCAAGCCCGGGCGCAAGATGGGCCACCTGACCGCACTGGGCACGAGCGCGGAAGGCGCCGCGCGCGACGTCATCGCCGCACGCGCGGCGCTGACCGATCCGGCCGGCTGACCGCGCACCGATGATCCGCGCCGACCGGGTGACGTTCGACTATCCCGGCGTGCGCGCACTGGACGCGGTGAGCTTCTCGATCCGCGCCGGCACCACCACCGCGCTCGTCGGCCCGAACGGCGCCGGCAAGACCACGCTGCTGCGTTGCATCGCCGCGCTCGACGAGCCGCTCGCCGGCCGGCTCGAGGTCGACGGCGTAGACGTCGTCGCCGAGCCGCGCCGCTGCCATCGCCGGATCGGCTTCCTGGCCGACAACTTCGGCCTCTACGGCGCGCTTTCGGTACGCCGCTGCCTGCACTACGCGGCCGCTTCCAGCGGCCTGGAAGCCGAAGCGATTCCCACTGCGATCGATCGCGTGGCCCAGGATCTGGAAATCACGGCGCGACTGGCGGACCGTGCCGGGACCCTGTCGCGCGGGCAGCGCCAGCGGGTGGCAATCGCGCAGGCGATCATCCACGCACCGCCGGTGCTGATCCTGGACGAACCGGCCTCGGGCCTGGACCCGGAAGCCCGGCACGATCTCGCGGCGCTGTTCCGGCGCCTGCACGCGCAGGGCATGACCCTGCTGGTGTCATCGCACATCCTGGCCGAGCTGGAGGCGTACTGCACCGACATGCTGGTACTGCGGGCCGGGCGCGTGGTCGAACACACGGCGCTCGGCGCACGCGCGCCGGCGCGCGTGCGGCTGCGGCTGGATCTCGCGCGACCGCACGCGGACCTCACCGCCCTGCTCGCCGCCATCGATGGCGTTTCGGATGCACGCGTGGATGGAACCCACGCGCGCCTGGAGTTCGACGCCGCGCCCGCGGCACGCGCGGACATGCTCGCGCGCCTGATTTACGCCGGCGTGCCGATCTGCGGCCTGGCCGAGGAACGCGCGAACCTGCAGGACTCCTACCTGGCCACGGTGCGCGGCGCGGCTCGCGGAGCCGGCGCATGAACCCCGAATTGCAGCGCCACCTGTGGCTGGAACTGACCCCGCACCGCCTGGTCGGCGCGCCGCTGGCGCTGGCACTGGCCTTCACCCTGGTGTGGCAGTCCGGCAGCGACACGGGGCTGGCGGCCCTGGTGCTGTTCGGCGCCGCCGCGCTGTGGGCGCAGAGCCGGATGGTCGAGTCGGTGTTCGCCGAGGTGCGCGACGGCACCTGGGATACGCAGAAGCTCTCGGCGCTTTCGCCGTGGAGCATGGCGTGGGGCAAGCTCGCGGGCGCGGGCGCATTCCAGTGGTACATCTGCGCGATCTGCATGGCGGTGTTCGCGCTGGCGAACCGGTTGCATCCGCGCGCCGACTTCGCCCTGCTCGCAGTTCTGATGGCATTGGGGGCGGTGCTGGGCCAGTCCCTGGCGCTGTTGCTGGCCCTGGCGCTCGTACGGCGCGGCGTGCGCAGCCTGAGCAGCCTCATGGCGCTGGTATCGGTACTCGCGCTCACCGGCATCGCCACCAGCCTGTTCCGCGGCGTCGATGCGGCGGGCTGGTATGGGATGACGCTGTCGCCGCAGTCGTTCGCGCTGGCCTCGGTGGCTACATTCGCGGCCTGGGCCGTAATCGGCGCGTGGAGGGCGATGTGCATCGAGCTTAAGGTGCAGACACTGCCCTGGGCGTGGCTCGGCTTCATCGCCTTCCTGGCGCTGTACCTGAACGGCCTGGCGCTGCCGGGCTCCGCGGCGCTGCGCGGCAGCGCGCTCGCCTGCACGGCCGCGCTCGTGCTCGGGTACCTGGCCGCCTTCGTCGAGCCGCGCGAGCCGATCGCCCTGATGCGCTGGCGGCTGGCGATGCGCGCCGGCGACTGGCTGCGCGTCGCGCGGGACACACCCTGCTGGCTGCTGGCGATCGCGGGCGCGCTCGCGTTGCTGCCCGGGGCCCTGGCGGACGGCAGCGGGTCGGGTCCGATGCTGCTTCTTTACGCCCTGCGCGACATCGCTCTCCTGCACGTGTTCAGCTACGCCGCCCGCGCGCAGCGGGCGGAAGCCACGACGATGCTCTATCTCGCGCTGCTGTACTGGGTAATCCCCGGGATCCTCGATCTGGCCGGCGCCGTCTCCGTCTCCGTGCTGATCCGCCCGCCACCGGACCAGTCGTCGCTCGCCGGCCTGGCGGCGCTGCTCTCGCAAGACGTAGCTCTATGGTGGCTCGCCGCCGCGCGCTGGCAGCGCCGAGTCGCGATCGCCGCCGCGGCGTAGCGCCCCTCGTCATTGCGACGCCGAACCGGCCCTTCGTCGTCGCGAGCGCAGCGAAGCGACCCACGCGGCCTCGATGCCACCGGCAGCACGTGGATTGCTTCGTCGCTTCGCTCCTCGCAAGGACGGGGGTGGTTCATGGATAGCGCAGCGAAGCAATCCGTGCCGCTTCGGCATCGTTGGCGAAGCATGGGTTGCCGCGCCCGCTGCGCGGGCTCGCAACGACGGGGGCGGTTCCGTGGCACCATGACGATTTCCGCAGAGGAGAAACGCATGTACGACAAGTTCGATCTGAGTGGCAACGTGGCCGTGGTCACCGGCGGTGGCGGGGGCATCGGCCGCGCCTGTGCGATCAGCCTGGCGCGTGCCGGCGCCGACGTCGTCATCGCCGACATCATCCCCGAGCGGGCGCAGGAAGCCGCGGCACGCGTGGCCGATCTCGGCCGGCGCGCGCTGCCGATCACCGTGGACGTCATGGATACCGACGCGGTGCGCGCCATGGTCGCACAGGCCGACGCGCACTTCGGCCGCATCGATATCCTGGTGAACAATGCCGGCGGCGTCTCCGGGCGGCTGTTCATCGAGCAGAGCGAGCGCAGCTGGCGCCGCCACATCGACATCAACCTGGTCAGCATGCTCGCCGCCACGGCGGCCGTGGCGCCGATCATGATCCGCGGCGGGCGCGGCGGATCGATCATCAACGTCACCAGCATCGAAGGCTCGCGCGCCGCGCCGTACTTCGCGGTCTACGCCGCGTGCAAGGCCGGCATGATCAGCTTCACCCGCAGCATGGCGCTGGAGCTTTCCGCGCACGGGATCCGCGTCAACGCCATCGCCCCGGATCACACCGTCACGCCCGGCATGCGCGGCAACCGCAGCGGCCCGGTGGATCCGTCGACCTGGACGCAGCTCGCTCCTGCCGAGCAGGACGCGATGAACCGCCTGATCCCGCTGGGCCGCGAGGGCGTGGACGAGGAATGCGGCGACGCCGCGGTGTTCCTGGCATCGCGGATGTCGGCCTACGTCACCGGCGCGACGCTGCCGGTGGACGGCGGCACGGCGGCGGCGCAGGGCTGGGTGCGGGATCCGGACGGCCGCTGGACGCTGAACCAGGGCCTGCGGTTCGGCGGCTGAGCGCCGCGGCTGCGCGGGCCGGCAGTCAGTGAGATCCGTCACCGATCCCGGGGCCGGTCGTACCCCGCGCCTGCGGCCGGATCGACAATCGACCCCGAGCCCACCGCCCTGGAGCATCGTGCATGGACAAGAAGCTACTCGAGGAGACGAAGAAGGAGATCGCCAAGAAGGTGAAGGCACTGGCGCAGGAAGCGAAGAAGACCGTCGAGGAAACCAAGAAGCTGCGCGATGAGCGCGACTGCCTGGAGGAGAAGAAGGACGCCACGCCGCAGGATGGCAAGCGCCTGTTCGACGTGCGCAAATCGCTAAAGGATCTGGAGAACTCCTACCTGGAACGGACCGGCAAGGTCGAAGACCAGATATCGGGGATCCTCAAGACCAACGTGCCGGACGAGAAGAAGGACTGGCCCGACTGGCAGAAGGGCATGGACAAGTGGTACAGGGACCTGGTCGAGAAGGAGTCCGGGCTGGATGTCGGCAAGGATCTCAAGCTCACCGGGGAAGTCAGCATCAAGGACAAGAAGGCCACCCTGATACTCAAGGGCAAGTTCTGACCGGGAGCAGGGCCCGGCCGCGGCCACTCAGGCCGCGGCCGGCTCCACCACCGCCGCGAGCGCCAGTTGCAGCGCGTCGTCCACGCGTTCGATGAAGTGGAACTCGAGCGCGTCGCGGATCTCGGCCGGGATGTCCTCCATGTCCTTGCGGTTGCGCGCCGGCAGCAGCACGCGCGTGATCCCGGCGCGCTGAGCGGCCAGCACCTTCTCCTTGATGCCGCCGACCGGCAGCACCAGCCCGCGCAGGCTGATCTCGCCGGTCATCGCCGTGTCCGGCCGCACCGCGCGGCCGGTGAGCAGGGACACCAGCGACACGAACAGCGCCACGCCCGCGCTCGGACCGTCCTTGGGGGTAGCGCCGGCCGGCACGTGCAGGTGCAGGTCGCTTTTCTCGAACGACTCCGGATCCACGCCCAGCGCCGCGGCACGTGCCTTCACCAGCGACACCGCGGCCTGCGCGCTCTCCTTCATCACCTCGCCGAGCTGGCCGGTGAGGATGAGGCGCGCGCCGCCCGGCACGCGCGTGGACTCGATGAACAGGATGTCCCCGCCCACCGGCGTCCACGCCAGGCCGGTCGCCACGCCCGGCACGCCGGCGTGCATGGCGATCTCGCTCTCGAACTTCGCCGGGCCGAGGATCCCCGGCAGCGACCCGGCGCGCAGTTCGATGGGCCCGGCCTCGCCCTCGGCGATCCGCACCGCGGCGTGGCGCAGCACCGCGCCCAGCTCGCGCTCCAGGTTTCTCACCCCGGCCTCGCGGGTGTAGTCGTGCACCAATGCGCGCAGCGTGCCGTCGTCCACGCTGCAGCGATCGGCATCCAGGCCGTTGACCTCCAGCTGCCGGCGCAGCAGGTACCGGCGCGCGATCTCGATCTTCTCCTGCTCGGTGTAGCCGGCGAGCTGGACGATCTCCATGCGGTCACGCAACGGGCCGGGGATGGTCTCCAGCACGTTCGCGGTGGCGATGAACATGATCCGCGACAGGTCGAACGGCACCCCGAGGTAGTTGTCCCGGAACGTCGAGTTCTGCTCCGGATCCAGCACCTCCAGCAGCGCCGAGGACGGATCGCCGTGGAAGCCGCCCGCCCCGAGCTTGTCGATCTCATCGAGCATGAACACGGCGTTGCGGGTGCCGGCCTTGCGCACGCCCTGGATGACGTTGCCCGGCATCGAGCCGATGTAGGTGCGGCGATGGCCCCGGATCTCGGCCTCGTCGTGCACGCCGCCCAGGCTCAGGCGCTCGAACCTGCGGCCGGTCGCGCGGGCGATGCTCTGCCCGAGCGATGTCTTGCCCACGCCCGGCGGGCCGACGAAGCACAGGATCGGGCTCCTGCCGTTCGGATTGAGCTTGCGCACGGCGAGGTATTCCAGGATCCGGCGCTTGATCTTCTGCAGGCCGAAGTGATCGGCGTCCAGCACCTCGCGCGCGCGGGCGATGTCTATCGCGGGCGGGTCTTCGGGCGCCCACGGCAGCTCGACCAGGCATTCCAGGTAGGTGCGCACCATGGACGCCTCGCCGGCGCCGTCGGGCATGCGCTGCAGCCGCGCGAGTTCCTTGCGCGCCTGCTTCTCCACCTCGGCCGGCATCTTCGCCTCGGCGATCCGGCGCTCGAGGTCCTCCAGTTCCTCGTCGCGTTCGCCCTCCTCGCCCAGTTCCTTGCGGATCGTCTTCATCTGCTCGCGCAGCAGGTGCCTGCGCTGCTGGTCTTCCAGCGAGCTGCGGGTCTGGTCGTCGATCTGCCTGGACAGGCGCAGCACGTCCAGGCGCTGGCCCAGGTGCACGAGGACGCGGTCCAGGCGCTCGCGCAGATCGAAGGTCTCCAGCAGTTCCTGCTTTTGCGCGATCGTGACGTCCAGCAGGCCGGCGACGAGGTCGGCCAGCCGGCGGCCGGATTCCACGTTCTGCAGGCCGGCAGCGAATTCCGCCGGCACCTGCGGCATGAGTTGCAGGATTTCGGACACGCGCTCGCGCAGGCTCATCACCCGGGCGTCGATCTCGTTGCCGGTCTGCGCTGTCTCCTCCACCCGCGACACACGGGCAACCAGGTACGGCCAGCCTTCCAGGAACTGCAGCACGCGCACGCGCCGCTCGCCCTGGCAGATCATGTGATGGCCGTTCTGCCCGCCGATGAACCGCATCACCTGGGCCTCGGTGCCCACCCAGTGCAGGTCGTCCGGGCCGGGGTTGTCCTGTGCCGGATCGCGCTGCAGCAGCACGGCGATCGGGCGCTCGTGCGCGACCGCCTCGCGGGCGGCGGCGATCGAGGAAGCGCGGCCGATCCCCAGCGGCATGATCGCACCCGGGAACAGCACCGCATTGCGCACCGGGATGACGATCATCGCGTCGGCGGGCAATGCGCGTTCGGCGGTCGCGGCGGATCGCGGGGCGTCGAGCGTTTCGCCACCCGCGACGGCTTCAGGGCCGGCGTCCTGCTTCCTGTCGAGTTCGGTGTTCATCGGCGGTTCCTGCACCCCTGGCAAGGACGGATACCTGGGGGGGTACATGGGTCCGGGCGGCGGGATAATCAACCCCGGATTGAAGCCGGCGCCGCCCGCGACCGATAACAGCCGGGCGACGCACAACTCAGGATCGGGACATGGGGCAGGCAGCCGGGCAGTCCATCCACGGGATCGAGACCGATCCGCTCATGCTGGCGCGGGCGAATGCCATGCTCCGGCGTGAGATCGCCAAGCGCCAGCGGGTCGAGAAGCTGCTCATCGAGCGCAACAAGCAACTGCGCGACGACCTGCGCATGGCGGCCCAGTTCCAGCGCGCGATCCTGCCGGTGCCGCCGGTGCTGCCGCACCTTTCGACCGCGATCCGGTACTGGCCGTTCCGCGAGGTCTCGGGCGACATCTACCACCTGCACCTGAACCGCGAGGGCGAACTGGGCGTGCTGCTGGGCGACGCCACCGGCCACGGCCTGTCGGCGGCGTTCATGACCATGCTGCTGCAATCGGCGCTGGACGGCCTGCGCCGGGATCTGCCCCCGCACCAGATGCTGGCGCGGCTGAACGCCCAGCTCTGCGTGCACCCCACCGGCTGCGCGGTGACCGCGGCCTACTTTCGCGTCGGGCGCGACGGGACCCTGGCGGTGAGCCATGCCGGCCACCCGAGCATCCTGGTGCTGCCCGCGCAGGGGCCGATCCGGGGCTTCGCGGAGGGCGGTTGCGCACTCGGCCAGTTCGCCGAGGAGCCCGTGCCGTACGTCACCGAGACCTGCCGCCTCGCACCCGGCGACACGGTGGTGGCCTACACGGACGGCGTGCCGGAGGCCCGCGACCGTGCCGGCGGGTCGTTCGGTCCGCAGCGGATAGTCCAGACCCTGGAAGCGAATCGCGGCACCGATCCGGAGACCCTGCTCGACCGGTTGCTCGGCGAAGTCCAGCGCCACGCGCGTGGCGGGCGCGGCGACGATCTCACCCTGCTGGCCTGCCGCTACGGTGACATGGGCGTGGCGCCGCCTGCCGCATAGCCGCGCAGCGGCTGCACCGCCTTGGGATAGCCGAGCTCGATGCCCGCGTCGCGCGTGCGGCGCAGGATATCCTTGCGCAGATCGCTTTCGACCCTCGCCTTGGTCTCGACTTCATCGACGAAGGCACGCAGCTCGAACTCGATGCCGGCATCGGCGAATCGGGTCAGCAGCACCTGCGGCGCGGGGTCGGCGCGTACCCGCGGTTCCGCCGCCGCCGCGGCACGCAGCAGTTCCTCGGCGTCCGCAATCTCCGTGGCGTACGACACCAGGAGCTGAACCTCGACCCGCCCCTGCCGATCCCGCAGCGTCCAGTTGGTCACCGCGGCCTGCAGCAGGTTGGCGTTGGGGACGATGACGTCGGCACGCTGGGCGGTCTCGATCTGCGTCGCGCGCACGTTGATGCGCCTTACCGTACCCTGGATGTCGCCGACGACGATCCAGTCGCCGATCTTGATCGGGCGCTCCACCAGCAGGATCAGCCCGGAGACGAAATTGTTGACGACGTTCTGCAGCCCGAATCCGATGCCGACCGACAAGGCGCCGGCAATGATCGCGAGCTTGGTGAGGTCGATGCCCAGGATCGCAATCGCGGCCAGCAGGGCGATCGTCAGGCCGAGGTAGCGCACACCGGCGTTGATCGCGGTGCGCACGCCGATGTCGAACCGGGTCTGCGGAAACACCCGGCGCTCGATGACCTGCTGCGAGGCGCGCGTGAGTGCCTGGATGGCGATGAAGGCCAGCAGCGCCACGGCCAGATCGAACGGGGCGATCGTATATGAGCCGAAGGCGACGCCCTGGGTCAGGCCGGTACGCCAGCGCTCGACGTCGTCGGCCTCCAGGCCGAATGCCCAGAGCAGCCCGAACAGGCCCACCGCGAGCAGCAGCACGTCGGCGGCGAGCGAGAGCCAGAACCCGAGCACGCGCGCGCCGTCGGCGGTCAGCGCCATGCGCTGTCGCAGCGCCGCTGCGGTGCCGGTGTCGCGCGCGAGTGCCTCCCCTAGGATCTCCCGCAGCGCCACATGCGCGGCGATCAGCACCGAGACCACGAGCGCGGTTCGCAAAGCCGAGTGCAGCACCGCCTCGGCCAGCCCCGCGTACCCGGCGAGGTTCGCCACCGGCGTCAGGATGGCGATTGCGATCGTCGCGGCGCGTACCGTCCGCCACAGCGTGCCGGGGCGGCGCACGGTGCCCCCCGGTGCCTCGGGGCGCCACAGCGAGCCGATGTTCACCGACAGCAGCAGCAGGCAGGCGAGCGTATTGGCGCAGAAGGAGTACACGCTTGCCAGATCCTCGGCCGGCCCGGTGCCGAAATCGAACATCTGGCGCAGGGCGATGTCGGCCGCGAGCACGACCACCAGCAGGTACAGGCGATGGCCCATCGTTCGCGAAGCCTGTGCCGATACCGGCAGCAGGCGCCACTGCGGGCTGAGCGGGGAGAACGCTGCACGCACGAACGCGGAGCCGACCAGCAGGGTGACGACCGCGGTGATGATGCCGGTCGGGGTGCCGATCCTCGGATCCACCAGATCCTTGACGTGGTACACCCACGCCAGCGCCAGCACCACGCTGACGAAGAACGCCGGCAGCAACCCGCGGCCGACGGCCACCGTCAGCGCCGCCAGCACGCGCCGCGGGTAGGGCGGATCTTCCACGGTCGGATCGCGGCCGTAGCGCGCCTGCAGTGCGCGCATCGCCTGCGCCGCGCCGGCGGCGATCCCGGCGAGCAGCACCAGCAGCAGCAACACCGCGGGCAACGGCGGGCGCGCGGTGTGCACCGCCGCGGGAACCTGCAGGCGGGCGGCGAACGCCTGCAACTGCGATCGCGCGGCGTTCCAGACTTCCAGGTCGAGCGGCGAGGGTCCGCGTGTCAGCAGCGAGCGCGTACGTTGCTGGAAGCGGACCTGCGCCAGCCGCTCCAGGACCGCATCGGCACGCTTGACGATCAACCCGGCGCTCCTGGCGCGCCCATCGGCCGTGGCCAGCGCCTTGTCCAACGCCGCGCGGCGCCGGGCGACGTCGGCAGGCTCGGCCGGCTGCCCCGACGCGGGCGCCGCTCCGAGCGCGGCCAGCAATTGTTTCTGCGCCTTGACCTCGTCCTTCCAGGCACGCTGATCGGCGCGTGCGAGCACGCGCACGGGCTCGACCTCGTCCCAGATCCGGCGCACGGCATCGGCGCGGAGCCTGCCCGCGGCGAGCGCGCGCTCGCCGCGGTCGAGGATGCGCTCCCAGGCGCGTAGATCGCGAGCGGAGGCGGTCTCGGCCGCCTGAAGCCAGGCCGGCGCCAGCATCAGGTACAGCAACATCAATAATGGCGGCACGACGGTTGCAATCGCCGCGCGCGCACGATGCCCACCGGCGACGCGATGCGGCGGCGTCATGTCAGCGCCAGCGGTACAGCAGGCTCGCCTGCGCGATCCAACCGTGGTAGCGGTTGTCGCCGCGCGCCCAGGTGGCGTGGTAGAGCCCGGAGGCATCGATCGCCCATCGGCGATCGATCGGCAGGTTGACCCCGACTTCGGCGCTGGCGCCATGGCCGCCGAGCCGGTAGGCGACGCGGCGAATGCCCGGATCGCCGAGCGCGGTATCGGTCTCGGCCGCGCGGGCGAGCGCGAGGATGCTGCGATCGGCGCTGGCGGTGGACACCACGTCGCCGGTGCGGCCTTCGAGCGTGGCGTACAGCACGAGCCTTTGCCCGGCGCGGACATCGGCATCGACGAACAGGCGATGCTCCCCGGTATCAAACGCCGCGCCGGATGCGGCCCGGCGCCATAGATAGCGATAGCCCGCGCGCGCATGCAGGCGATCGCCCAGGCGCCGGCCGACGACCATGGTGGCGGCACCGCTGGCGCCGTCGCGGATGTCGCTGTCCTCGTGGCCGGCATAGCCGGCCTCCGCGCTCAATTCGAGCCAGGGCGCGCCGGCGTCGATGCCCAGGCGCTTGCGCCAGGCGGCGCGCCCCGTGATCGCGGCACGGCTCAACGCGCTGCGTGCAGTGTTGCGGGTGTACCCTGCGGTCGCATCGAAGGACAGTCGTGCACCGGAGGACGTCGTCATGGCGTGCCCTGCGCGGCCGTTGATCTCCAGCAGTGCTGCGTCGAACACGTCGGCCGCGCGCTGCGCACGGCCGATGTTGTCGTCCCGCGCGACCGCGAAGTCCGCCTCGTAGAATGGCTCGGCCGCGACTCCGGCGGCAAATAGCAGGGCCGGCAGGCAGGCGGCGCGCAGGGCGGCGGACAGGCGGTGGAGGTTCAAGTCGGTATTTTTCAGTTTGTGGGTCAAGTATTAGTCGTAATATGATGAAAGTTCAATAGTGCAGCCGCGTGACGCACATGCCTGATGGGCCGTGGCCGGAGGTCGGATAGATGAGCAAGCATGCCGATGCACATTTCGAGGCCCTGCGCCGCCGCGCCCTGCGTTGGCTCGCCGCCGGGACCCTGGGCGCGCCCGCGGGCCTGTGGCTGCTGCCGGCAGCCCGGGCGCAGACGCGCCCGGGCCGCCTGCCGGCCGGGCGGTCGATCCACGCGATCGAAGGCCAGGTCACCATCAACGGCGCGCCGGCGACGGCAGGCAGCCGAATTACCGCCGCCGATCGCATCGAGACCGGGCCGGACGGGCGGCTGGTATTCGCGGTGGGCCAGGATGCCTTCCTGCTCCGGCCGCGAAGCGGACTGACGCTGGCCGGCAGCGGGGCGGTGGTCGAGACGTTGCGCCTGGTCACCGGCAAGCTGCTGACGGTGTTCGCCAGACGGCCGCACGTGGTGCAGACGCCGGTGGCCACGATCGGCATCCGCGGCACCGGCGTCTATGTCGAAGCCGAACCCGACCAGAGCTACGTCTGCACCTGCTACGGGCAGACGGAGATCGCCGCCGCCGCCGATCCGGGCACGCGCGAGGAGATCAGCACCACGCACCACGACGCACCGCGGTACGTCGTCGCACAGGGTGGCAGCGTCGCCATTCGCCCGGCGCCGATGAAGAACCATACCGACGACGAACTGTTCCTGCTCGAGGCGCTGGTCGGCCGCACGCCCCCCTTCGATCCCGCGGACTACGAAACGCCGCGCCGCCGCCGCTACTGAGCCCCGGCCCGCGACGCGCGGGTATTCAGTGGCTATTCAGCGACACGCGCGTACGGTTCGGGTCCGAAGTGGAAGGCGCCGCATGTCGGCGCGGAAGGGGGCCGGGATGATCAGCAGGAACTCCATCATCGCCGCGACGCTGGGTGTATCGTTGATCCCGCTTGCGCCACTGGCCGCCGCGCGCACCATCGAGGAAGGCGGCGATCACGGCGCACGGCCCGCGGTGAACGTCGGTACCGGTCGCCTGGTCGCGGACCGCGGTGAAGCCGGGGGCCGCTACTGTCCGCGCGCCGAACGTACCGATCCCGTACTGGAATCCCACCCGCAGGATAGCGCCGCCGGAGCTTGGCCGGAGTACTTCCAGGAACACTGGCTGCGGCACGAGTATTCATTCCTGCCGAGCTGGATGGGCCTGCCGGCGCTGCACCCCCGCACCGGCGGTGCCGACAGCACGAACTGATCCGCGTCAGGCTGCGTCTTCGGCGTCCCCGCCCGGGCGGGTCGCGCCTTCGGGGGCGGCGCCGGCGCGGCGCTGAAGATCCCAGATCACCTGGTCCATCGGCATGATGGCCAGGACGCTCTGGCCGGGCGTGCGCAGCAGATCGACGAACCGATCGTAGGCACGGCTGGTTTCGACCAGCACCACGGTGTCGCCGGTCACGGCGAGTTGCGACGCGGCCAGCGCCTCGAGCGTGGAGCAGGCGCCGACCGCGTCGCGCAGCGCCGGCAACAACCGGCGCAGCTTGCGGGTGCCGATGGCGAAATCGGCATGCAGCACCGCGAGCACGCGCAGCCCCACCAGATCGTTGAACGACCAGCATGCCTTGCCGCCTTGCACGCGCGCTGGCCGGATGAGACCGCCCGCGGCCCAGGCGCGGATCTGCCTCGGCGCCAGGCCGGTCAGCCGCGCCGCTTGCGCCGTGTCGAAATCCATGCGCGCCGTCGCGCGCCTCGATCGCTTCATCGGGTCATCCCCCTGCGGCCCGCTGTTATAATCCGCCGCGTTCCCTTTGCCGACGCCGGACTCCCCGCTTGGAATTGAACCCCGCGCAGCGCGAGGCCGTGCGCCACGTCGATGGGCCGCTGCTCGTGCTGGCCGGCGCCGGCAGCGGCAAGACCCGCGTCATCACCCGGAAAATCGTTCACCTGGTGCGCGGCGCGGGGTACGACCCCGGGCGCATCGCGGCGGTGACCTTCACCAACAAGGCCGCGCGCGAGATGCGCACCCGGCTGTCTACGATGCTCGACCGGCAGGCGGCCGGCAAGGTCACGGTATCGACCTTCCACACGCTGGGGTTGAACATTATCCGCGCCGAGCATGCACTCGTGAACCGGCGGCCGGGCTTTTCCATCTACGACGAGCGCGACGCCTGCGCCCTGCTGGCCGAGGCGCTGCGCAGCGGCAAGTCCCCGGCCGCGGATCCGGAACCGATCCGGTGGCGGATCTCCCAGCTCAAGGGCTCCGGCGTGGAGCCCGCCGGGGTCGCCACCGCGCTCCCGGACGACCCCGCGGCCGGGCTGGTCGCCGCCGCCTGGCAACGCTACGAACAGGCCCTGGAGGCCTACAACGCGGTCGATTTCGACGACCTCATCGTCCTGCCGGTGCGCCTGCTGCGCGCCGATCCGCAGGCCCTGGCTCGCTGGCAGGCGCGGGTGCGCTACCTGCTGGTGGACGAGTACCAGGATACGAACCGGGTCCAGTACGAGCTTGTCCGGCTGCTGGTCGGCACATACGGCGCGCTGACCGTGGTCGGCGACGACGACCAGTCCATCTACGGCTGGCGGGGGGCGCATCCGGAAAACCTGGCTCAGCTCGCGCGCGATTTTCCGGCGCTCAAGGTCGTCAAGCTGGAACAGAACTACCGCTCCGCGGGAAACATACTCAAGGCCGCCAATGCCCTGATCGCCCACAACCCGCACGTATTCGCCAAGCGCCTCTGGAGCGACCGCGGCCTGGGCGATCCGATCGCCGTGCTGCAATGCGCCGACGACGAAGGCGAGTCGATCGACGTCGCCAGCCGGATCCTCGCCCACAAGCTGCGCAGCGGCGGCCGCTGGGCGGACTACGCCATCCTCTACCGCGGCAACCACCAGGCGCGGCCCTTCGAGCGCGCCCTGCGCGAGCGCAACGTACCGTATGCCTTGTCGGGCGGGCCATCGTTCTTCGACTACAGCGAGGTCAAGGACCTGATGTCCTACCTGCGCCTGGCGGCGAACCCCGGGGACGACAACGCCCTGCTGCGGGTCATCAACACCCCGCGGCGCGAGATCGGCGCCGCGACCGTCAGCACCCTGGCCGGCGTGGCGGCCGGGATCGGCGCCGGCATGTTCGATGCCATCTTCTCCGACGAGATCGCCGCGGCGCTCTCCGCGCGGGCGCTGGATCGGCTGCGCACCTTCGGACGCTGGTTCGCCTCGTACATCGAGCGCGCAGGCGGGGACGAACCGGTGGCCACGGTGCGGGCCCTGGTGGACGAGTGCAACTACCGGCAGTGGCTGCGCGACCAGGCACCGGATCCGGTCAGTGCCGATCGGCGCGTGGCCAACGTCGAGGAACTGCTGGATTGGATCGAGCGCCTGGCGCGCCAGGCCGAGGCTCCACGCACCCTGGCCGAGCTGACGGCCAACCTCATGCTGCGCGATCTGCTCGACCGGGACGACGACGACGCCGGCGACCGGGTACGCCTGCTCACCCTGCATTCGGCCAAGGGCCTGGAGTTCCCGCACGTGTTCCTGGTCGGCATGGAGGAAGGCACGCTGCCGCACCGCAGTACGGTGGAATCGGACCTTGTCGCCGAGGAGCGACGGCTGGCCTATGTCGGCATCACCCGCGCGCAGACCACGCTCACCATCACGATGGCACGCAGGCGGCGCCGCTACGGGGCGCTCCAGGACTGCGTGCCGAGCCGGTTTCTCGATGAAATTCCACAGGATCTTCTCAACTGGAGCGGTCGGGAGACCGATCCGGTGCGGGCCGCGGCGGCCGGCCGCGAGACGCTCGCCGGCCTGCGGTCGCAGTTGCGCGGGCTGAAATAGCGGTCGGCTGCGCGGATCCTGTCGCCGCGCGGCGACATTTCCGGCCCGGACAGGTCGCCCGCAGCGATGCCGCCGGCGCTCATCCGGATCGACACAAATCGCCCGATTAACAGAGTTTTACGTGTGTTCCTGCGGATGTGGCCGGGCGCTCGTCGGGCATTGGCATGTCATCTGCACAGCGCTTGCGTGCGGCCAGCCTCGGCCGGGCTACGGAGCGGATCCAT
>JBFXBD010000007.1:0-143096 GCA_050183625.1 Gammaproteobacteria bacterium | reverse complement strand
ACGCCGCCGCGCCGGTGCGGATCGCGGTCAATCTCTCGGTGCGCCAGTTCCGCGACCGCACCCTCAAGCAACAGGTCGCGGACAGCCTCGCCGCCGCCGGGCTGGATCCGGCGCTGCTGGAGATTGAAATCACCGAGAGCGTGCTCATCGAGGACACCGCCGGCGCCGTGGCCGCGCTGCGCGAGTTCAAGGATGCCGGCGTGCGCGTGGCGATCGACGATTTCGGCACCGGGTACTCATCGCTCAGCTACCTGAAGCGCTTCCCGATCGACACGCTCAAGATCGATCGCGCGTTCGTCAAGGATGTCGACGAGGACGAGGAGAGCGCGAGCATCGTCGAGGCGGTCGTGGTCATGGCCCACGGCCTGAAGCTCACGGTGGTCGCCGAGGGGGTGGAGAACTCGCGCCAGCTCGACTGGTTGCGCAAGCACGGCTGCGATCGCGCGCAGGGCTACCTGCTGTGCCGGCCGATGCCGGCGGAGGAACTGGAGCCGATGCTGTCCGCGCGCCGCCCGATCGATCTGCTGCGGCTGCAGTCTCCGGCCGGCGCCGCGCCTTCCGACGTGGTGGTGCTTGCGCCGCGCGGCGCACGCGGCACGCGCTGACGCGGAACTCCGCCGCCGCGTATTCTCACCGCGCCCGGTCTGGTTTATTGTTCCGGCTCCCCCACCCGGAGAGCACGCAACGATGAACGACGACGCCAAGAAGACCGCACTGCGGATGATTCCGTACGGTCTGTACGTCATGACCGCGATGTCCAAGGACGGTACGGTGATCGCCGCGTCGACCGTGAACTGGGTGACGCAGACCGCCTTCGCGCCGCCGCTGCTGGTGGTCGGCGTCAAGAAGGATTCCGGCGCCCACAGCGTCGCCAAGGACGCCGGCGTGTTCGCGCTCAACATCCTCGGCAAGGACCAGGGCAACATCGCCTATGCGTTCTTCAAGGCCACAGAGCGCGCGGGGGACACCGTCAACGGCCAGCCGTTCCGCCACGGCAGCACCGGCGCCCCGCTGCTCGAAGCGGTGCCGGCCTGGGTCGAATGCAGGCTGGTGGAGACGGTCGAGCGCGGCGATCACAGTGTATTCATCGCCGAGGTGATCGAGGCCGGCCTGAAGCAACCGATCGAAGGGCGTCCGGACGATGCCACGCTGACGCTGAAAGACCTCGGCCCGAAGGTTTTCTACGGCGGTTGATCCCCGAAAGGCGCGCACGCATGCAAATCGGTTGCACCTTTCCGCAGGACGAGATCGGCAACGATCCGGCTGCGATCCGCGACTTCGCCCAGGCCGCCGAGGCCCTGGGCTACAGCCACATCATGATTTACGACCACGTCCTGGGCGCGGTGCACGCCGGCCGCACGCCGCCGCTGACGGGGCCGTACACGGAACACAACGCCTTCCACGAGCCGTTCGTGACCTTCGGCTTCCTGGCGGCGGTCACCACGCGGATCCAGCTCTGCACCGGCATCGTCATCCTGCCGCAGCGCCAGGCCGTGCTGGTGGCCAAGCAGGCGGCCGAGGTCGATCTGCTCTCGCGCGGGCGGCTGCGCCTGGGCGTGGGCACGGGCTGGAACTACGTCGAGTACCAGGGCCTGAACCAGGGCTGGGAGGACCGCGGTGCGCGCTACGAGGAGCAACTCGTCCTGCTGCGGCGGTTGTGGGAGGAGCCGGTGCTGGACTACACCGGCAGGTACCACCGCATCGACCGCGCCGGCATCCTGCCGCTGCCCGGCCGCCGCATCCCGGTGTGGCTGGGCGGAGCCAGGGACATCGTCCTGCGGCGCGCGGCGAAATTCGGCGACGGCATGATCTTCAGCGCCGGCGGGCCGCGTTCGATTGCCAGCGTGGAGGTGGTGCGCGATTACGTCCGCAAGGAAGGCCGCGACCCGGCCGCGTTCGGCATCGAGGGCATCCTGGAATATTCCGCCGGCCCGGACAAATGGGGCCCGCACCTGGAGAACTGGCGCAAGGTCGGCGCGGACTACGCCTGCATCCGCACGATCGGCGAGCGGCCCGTCGGGGCCGAGGTGCAGATCGCGGCGCTGCGCCGCTATGCCGAGGCCGTGGGCCTGAAGCCGGCGGCCTGAGCCCAGGCGATGCGTCGTCGGCGGATTGGGGATCTGGAGGTCTCGGTCGTCGGCATCGGCTGCAACCAGTTCGGCCCGACCTGCGATGCGGCGCAGACCGCGCGCGTGGTCGGGCGCGCACTGGACCTGGGCATCAACTTCTTCGACGTCGCCGACGAATACGGCCCGGAAGGGCTGGCCGAGGAATACCTCGGCCGCGCCCTGGGTCCGCGCCGCGGCGAGGCGGTGATCGCGACCAAGTTCGGCCACCACATGCACGGGGATCCGCAGCGCGGCGGTGCCAGCGCGCGCTGGATCGAACGGGCGGTGGAGGATTCGCTGCGGCGCCTGGGCACCGATTGCATCGATCTTTACCAGCAGCACTTCCCGGATCCGGCGGTACCGGCGCAGGAAACCCTGGCCGCGCAGGATCGGCTCGTGCGCGCCGGCAAGGTCCGGGCGATCGGCTGCTGCAACCTGGAGGCGGCGGATCTGCGCGAGCGCGCCGCCATCGCCGGCGCCCAGGGGCTGACCCGGCTTGCCAGCGCGCAGAACCGGCTCAACCTGCTGCGGCAGGAGGCGCTGGAGGATCTAGTCCCCACGATCCAGGCGCTGGACATGGCGCTGCTGCCGTTCTTTCCGCTCGCCAGCGGCATGCTTTCGGGGCGCTATCGCGCCGGCGAGCCTCCGCCTGCGGACTCGCGCTTCGGCCGCCACCTGCCACCGGCGCAGGCACGCCGGATCATCGATCGCGACTTTCCGCGCGTGCAGGCGCTCGATGCCTGGGCGGCGGCGCGCGGGCGCACCGTCGCCGAGCTGGCGATTGCCTGGCTCGCCGCGCTGCCGGCGGTGGCCAGCGTCATTGCCGGCGCAACCACGCTGGCACAGGTCGAGTCCAACGCCAGGGCCGGTGCCTGGGAACTGACCGCGGAGGAATGGCGCGAAGCCGCGGCCCTCGGCCACGGCTGACGCGGCGCGGGGACGGATTCAATTTCGGCCACGCACCGGCGTGAGCGCCTCAGCGCCCGAACAGGCGCTTGAAGAAGCCCTTGACCGGCGCGCCTGCCCCACCCTGCGCCTTTCCTGCCGCATCGACCGGCCGCGCCGGCCGGGCGTCGCGGGCAATCTCGCACGGGTTGCGATTTGCGGCCGCGGCACTGCGGTCGAACAACCCCTCGCCCAGCAGCGACAGCCCGCCGGTCGCCACGCCGGCGCCGATCTTCAGGCCCGAGCGCGCGAGGTCCGCGGCGTCGACCGCCACCCTCGGCGTGGCAAGCGTGCCGCCCAGGCGCACCACGTCGGCGAGACTGGCGAGGTTCAGGCCGATGCCCTTGCGCGGCCGCGGCCGGGCAGCGATGGCCAGCGCCTCGGTGCCCAGATCGATCGCGCCGCCGCCGATGATGTCGAGTTCGGCGGTGCGCACGCCGATCCCGTTCGCGGCGCGTGCGACGCCGTCGCGGATGTCGAAGTCCAGGACCGCGCATTCCAGCGCGGTGGCGGGGCTGCGCGCGGCCAGCGGGTTGAGCAGGCGCAGCATCGACAGCAGCAGGTCGGCCCCGGCGATGTTGTTCGGCATGCTGCCTGGCCCGATCTCGACCCGCAGCGTGCCGTTTGCCCCTGCCATCAGTTCCGCGAGTGAACTCCCGCGACCACGCAGGCGCAGCTTCACGTCGGTGGGCGCGCCCTGCAGGCGCGCGCGGTTGGCCAGCCGCGGCAGCCGCGAGGGGACGACGCCTGCCGCATCCAGCGTCATGTCAATCGCCGCGGGCGTGACCGTGGCGTCGTAGTCGAGCCGGCCGCGGATCCGCCCGCCGGCCAGCGCGCCTTCGGCGATATCGACTGATAGCCGCCCGGCCCGCAGCGCGATGCGCGCATCCAGGCCCTCGACGTTGATCGCGTGGGTCGTGAAGCGGGCGGCTTTGAGCCGCGCATCCAGATCCGCGCCACCTGCGCCGACGCCGGGGAAGGGATCGGTGCCGAACACGCGCCCACGGCGGCGCGGCGGCAGCGGCGTGGCGGTCCACTCGCGCAGATCCAGCACGCGAGCGGACAGATCCGCGGCCACGGTCGCACGCCCGCCGGGCCGCGCCAGGGTCGCGGTGCCGGTGAGATCCGAAGCGCTGATGCCGGCGGCGAGATCGGTCAGCGCGATCGCCTCGCCTGCCGGGGCGAGGGTGGCACGTACCCACGCCGGCCCGATGACCGGCAGGTTCAGCCCGGCCACCGCGCCCAGGATGGCCGCGCTTGGCGCACGGGCCTGGATTTGCAACCGGTAGCCGCTGGCGCCGGCCTGGCCGCGCAGGCCGACGGCGACATTCTGCAGCGTGCCGTCGATGGCCACGGACGTGGCCCGGTCCCGGGCGATGTGGGCCAGCGGCGCCAGGCGGCCGGATGCCTGCAGCGGTGCCTCGCCCCAACGCCCGCCGAACGCGAGCGCCGCGCCGTCCGGGCCGTCGACCAGCGTCAACCGGGCGAGCACCAGCGGCTGCGCCGCCGGCCCGGCCGCGGCGCGGTAGTCGACGCGCACCCGTTCGAGTTCGAGCCGCGCCAGGGTGAGCGGGAGCGCGGCCCCGGCCCGACCGCCACCCGTGCCCAGCCGCCAGTTCGGCGCGCCGTGCGCATCCACGCCGAGCGCGAGCCCGACGCCGGTGAGCTTGAGTGCGCGCACCTCGACGTGGCGCTGCAGCAGCGCGGCCAGGGCGACGCGCGCCTCGATGCGCTCCACCCGCAGCAGGTCCCCGGCCATGCCCGGCGGATTGGACAACCGGACGCGCTCGGCGGCGAGCGTCGGCACCAGCGACCAGGTGAAGCCGATGCGGCCGTCGATGACCAGGGACCGGCCGGTACGATCGCGCACCCAGCGGGCGATCTCGTCCTTGTAGCGCTGGCTGTCGAAGCTGAGCGCGAGCCCGGCCACCAGGCCGGCGAGCGCGACCGTGACCGCGGCGACGATGAACGCGATGCGCCGCGCGAGGCTCATCCGTGCGTGCCGGCGAAGGCCCGGATGCGATCCCAGAGCGCCGCGCGCTCGACGATGGAATTGTGATCCGTTCCTGGCAGCAGCAGCCAGTCCTTGGGGCCGGCCCAGGCGTCGAACAGCCGGCGTGCGTGCGCCGGTGGAATGATCTCGTCGCCCGCGGCGACCGCGCACAGCAATGGCGCCGTGAGCCGCGGCGCCTGCGCGAGCGAGTCGAACGGATGCCGCAGCATGTGCTGCACCGGGTACAGTGGATAGCGTGCCCGGGCGACCGCGGAAACGCTGTCGTAGGGCGTCACCAGGACCACCCCTGCCAGCGGCCGGCGGGCCGCGAGCTGCACTGCCACCCCGGTGCCCAGGCTACGGCCGAAGGCGACGATGCGGCGCGGGTCGATGTCCGCGCGCGCGGCAAGCCAGTCGTAGGCGAGCACCGCGTCAGCCACGAGTGCGGCCTGTCCTGGCGCGCCTTCGGAGCGGCCGTAGCCGCGGTAGTTGAGCACCAGCCAGGCCGGATCGCGCGGCCGGCGTTCCTCGAACAACACCCAGGACGCTTCCTCGGCGTTGCCGCCGAAGTACATGACCGCGCCGCGGCGCCTGCCCTGCGGCGACGCTTCGAACCAGCCGCGCACGCGGATGTCGTCCGCGGCGTGCAGTTCCACCGGCAGCGCGCCGCGCCCGGTAAGCGCGCGCTCGGCGGCGGGCGCCGGTGGCTGGGGAAAGAACAACAGCCGTTCCTGGAATGCGAACAACGCCAGCGGCGGCAGTACGACCGCTGCCGCAAGCAGCGCGAGCAGCACCGTCATCGACGAGCGGACCTCCATCGGCAACCCTGTCCTCCCCCGGGGCCGAAAGGTTACCATGCGCTTCCCGCCCAGTTTCCCGAGGTACCCCCATGCGCGTCGTAGACGGCACCGTCGTCCAGTTCCACTACGTGCTCAAGAATGGCCAGGGCGACGTACTCGACGAGTCCGGCGCGCAGGTGTTCTCCTACCTGCACGGCCACGGCAACATCGTTGCCGGCCTGGAGCGGGCGATGGAAGGCCGGGCCGCGGGCGATCGGTTCGACGTCGAAGTCGCCCCGCGCGACGGCTACGGCGAACTCGACCAGGGCCTCATCCAACGCGTGCCGCGCACCGCGTTCGGCGGCAACGAGGTCGACATCGGCATGCGCTTCACCGCCGAGTCCGACCGGGGCCGGCGCGTGGTGACGGTGACCGCGGTCGATACCGACAGCGTGACCGTCGACGGCAATCACCCGCTCGCCGGCCAGACGCTGCACTTCGCGGTCGAGGTCGCGAACGTGCGCGAAGCCACCGGCAACGAACTCGCGCACGGCCACGTGCACGACGGCGACGATCACCATCACTGAGGCCCCCGCCCGCGCCGGCGGCGAACGATGCATCCGGTCGCCTTTGCCCTGCACGTACTGGCCGCGGTGATCTGGGTCGGCGGCATGGCCTTCGCCTACGGCTGCCTGCGGCCGGTGGCGGCGACCCTGCTGGACCCGCCCATGCGCCAGCGCCTGTGGGTCGAGGTCTTCGCCCGCTTCTTTACCTGGGTCTGGGCGGCGGTCGCGATCCTGCTCGGCACCGGCCTGTGGATGTTGTTCGCGGTCTTTGGCGGGTTCGCGTCCGCGCCGCTGCACCTGACCGTCATGCTCGCGCTGGGCGTGGTCATGATTTTGATATTCATGCATGTTTTCTTCGCCCCGTACCGGCGGCTGCGGCGTTGCGTCGAGCAGGCCGACTGGCCTGCCGGCGGTATCGCGCTGGGTCGGATCCGGCGCCTGGTCGGCGTGAACTGCCTGCTCGGCCTGGCCGTCGTGGCACTCGCCGCCGGCGGCCGCTACTTCTGAGCCTTCACCCCGGGGCGGCGTGACCGCCGTCGCAGAAGCCCGGCGTTTCACTCAATTTCACTCAGGCGGCGTCGATAACCCTGACGCAGGCACGGCTCCCCGTGCCCAGTAGAGCCCCGGCGACTGTCACGTTCGGGGCCAACAGGGGATCGAGCGACGATGAGCACCAGCACACCCGCACGCACGCGTCCGGCCATGACCGTGGTCGCTTCCAAGCCGCCCGCCGGGCCGCCGGAACGCAACCGCGATGACAAGCTCTACCGCCTGCTCACGCGCGCGCGCGACATCGCCGTCGAACGGCTGGCGGCAGCGATCAAGCTGATGCTCGACAAGGTCGACGACTCGCTGTTCGAGTTCGCGGAGAAATCCGACAACAACAACGCCCAACGCGGCTACCTGGACGCCATGCGCGAAGTGCGCCTGAAGCGCACGCTGATCGAGGCCGAGTTCGCGAGCCGCTTCGGTGCGTCGTTCGATCTGGCCCTGGAGAACGTGCCGAGGCAGGCGGTCGACGAACCGGCGCTGGGCGAGCTCGGCCTGGTGACCGACGAAGCGGTGGAAGAGGAAATCGCGGTCAGCAACATGGCCGAGAAGATCGCCACCGCCTGCCGCGAGGAACTGTACGCGCTGGATCGGCGCATCGGCCTGCTGTTGCGGCGACCGACCCTGGAGACCGCGGACAATCCGCTCGGGCCCAAGGCGATCTGCACCGCGATCCGCGGCGCCTGCACCGGGCTGGATGCCGCGATCGAGGTCCGGCTGGTGGTGCTCAAGCTGTTCGACCGGCACGTCGCCGGCGCGATGGCGGCGGTGTACCACGAGATCAACCAGTACCTGGCCGATCACAAGGTACTGCCGGAGATCCGCTCGACGGTACGCAGGCCTGCGCAAGCCGGGTTCGCGTCCGGTGTCGCGGGCGTTGCGGGCATGAACGCGACGGCGGCGCAGACGGCCGCGGGAGCCGCCGGGGCCGATGCGGGCGCGGGCGTCCTGCAGTTGCTGCAATCGCTGCTTGCGCCGGGCGCGGGCGTGATGGTGCCGGGCGTCGCCGGGGGCATTGCGGGTCCGGGCGCCGCGGCGGCCGGCGCGGCCGCGGGTGCGTCGGGGGCGTTCGCCGGCGCGGCGGGCCCGGGGATCGCGCTGCATCCGGCGATCGTCGGCACGGTGGAGTCGTTGACCCGCCTGCAGCAGGGCGTGGCATTGGAAGCCGCCGGTGGGACGGTCCAGGCGCTTGCGCCGGACGCCGCGAACCTCCTGCGCGAACTCAAGACCAGCCCGCTGATCGCCAGCCTGCCGGGTTCCGAGCGCATGACCGTCGACATCGTCGCCATGCTGTTCGACTACATTCTCAACGATGCCGCATTGCCGGATTCGCTCAAGGCCTCGATCGCCCGCCTGCAGATCCCGATGGTGAAGGTCGCACTGCTGGACAAGGCTTTCTTCTCGCGCAAGCAGCATCCGGCCCGGCGCCTGCTCAACGGCATCGCCGAGGCGGCCATCGGCCGGCGCGAGGACGCCGCGGCGCTGGCGGCGCTGCAGGTCCGGGTCGATGCCGTGGTGCATCGCGTGCTCGACGAGTTCGACGACGACGTGGAGATCTTCTCCGCGCTGGCGGCGGACTTCGAACGCTTCGTCGCCACCGAGTGGCAGGAGGAGGCCACCCGCGCCGAACGCAGCGCCAAGGTGGTCCAGGGCCGCGAGCGGGTGGAGCAGGCCAAGATCCACGCCCGCGACGCGATCGAGCGCTGCGCTGCGCGACACGGACACAACGACCTCATCTACAACTTCCTGCTCAGCCACTGGAAGGCGCTCATCATCACCAGCTTCGTGGAATGTGGCGAGGGCAGCGCGGCCCTGGAAGAAGCGATCCGGACCATGGACGATCTGGCCTGGAGCGTGACCCCCAAGGCCACCGCCGCGGATCGCGACCGCTTCTCGGCGATGCTGCCCGGGCTCCTGAAGCGCCTGCGTCGCGGCATGGAGACCATGTCGACGCCGCCGATTGCGCGCCAGGGCTTCCTGACCAAGCTCGAGCGCCTGCACGCCGAGGCGATGAAGCACGCGCCTGCCGCGGCGCCGGCCGTGATCAAGGCACCGCCCAAGCCCGCGGCCGTGAATCCGCCCGATCCCGCACCCGCACCGGTCGCCGCCGTGCGGCTGCCCGATCCCGCGCCCGCCGCGGCGCCAGTCGAGCCTCTGCCCGCGGCGCCCGCGCCCGCGGTCACCGCGGACCTGGAACTGTTCGACTTGGCGCAGATGCCGGCGGATCCGTGCGAGCGTACGCTGCCCGATCCGCACGCCGGCGCCGGTCCCGATGCGCAGGGCATGGATGCCGGCGGGTTCGACGCCTGCGAGCGCACGCTGCCGAATCCGGACGCCGTTCCGGTCGAGCCGGAAGGATGCGATCCGATCGCGGCCGATGCCGAATCGCCGCCGATGGCGGTAGCCGCGGCGGTCGAGGACGCATGCGCGCCCGAAGCCGCATCCCCGGCGCCGGTGGACGCGCCGGCCTGGGTCGATCCCGCGCCGACCGAGACTGCGGCAGGCGAACTCCCTGCGATCGATCTGGCGTTGTTCGACATGCCCGGGCCGGTCGAAGATCCCTGCGACCGCACCTTGCCGGAGGGCTTTGCCGCGATCACCGCGCCGGCCGCCATCGACCCCGCCGAGCGCACGCTGCCTGATCCTTCGCTGCCCGCGCTCGGGACCGTGGCGCCGGCCGCTGCCGCGAAAGCCTGTCCGGACCCGGTCGCGGAAGCCGCGCACGCAATGCCGGCATCCGAAGCGATTGGGATCGTCGCGACGAACGATGCCGGTGCGCAGACCGGCGCCATTGAAATCGTCGACGTGGATGATGCCATCGAAGCGATCGACGCGACGGCGATGCAGGCACCGGTCGCCATCGCGCTCGCCGAGGCGGCGCCGCAGTCTCCGGCGCCGGAAGTCGAAGAACTGCCGGACATGTTCGACGATCCGTCGGCGATGCCGGACTTCGGCGTCGAGGACATCGAGATCATCCAGGTGCCGTCCGCGCCCGGGTCTCGCGGCGCGGCGCCGGATCTCGCCGAGCTCATGTCCGAGCGGCTGCGGACGCACGGCTCGGTCACGGTCTCCGAACTGCTCGCCGACCGCGGCACGCGCACCGGCGCGCACGCCGCGGCGTCCGTGGAGCCGGCGGCGATCGAGGATCTGGACTTCGACGCGCTCTACAAGCTCGCCAGCCAGGGCGGTTCTGATTTCGATCGGCTGCTCGCGGCGAGCGGGATGGAAATCGAGGAAATGACGCTCGACGAGAGCGACGGCCGCGCCGGTGCGCCGGACGATCCGCACGTGACCATGGTCGCGGGCCTGTCGATCGGCGCCTGGATCGAATTCACGCTCGACGACGGGCGCAGGGCGCGCGGCCGGCTGTCGTGGATCAACACCAGCACCGACAACTTCGTGTTCACCGACGAGCGCGGGCAGAAGCTGCTCGACCGCACCCGCAACGGGCTGGTGCTGGATCTGCGCCGCGGCACCGCGCGGCCGGCGCCCGCCGGCGGCGAGGCGCTGCTCGACCGCGCGTTCACCCGGCTGCTCGACGGCCTGAGCACCCATAGCCGCGGCTGATGCCGCGGTACGATCAAGGAGTTCACGACGATGCCCCCCCTGCACACCGACAACGACGCCCCGGCCCGCGCGCTGGCCGAGAGCCTGATCGCCGATACCGCCGCGCTGGTGTCGCCGCCGCAGATCTGCCTGGCGGTGGCCGAGCTGGTGCAGTCGCCGGATTGTTCGCTGAACAAGCTCGGCGAGGTGATCATCCGCGATCCGAACCTGACCGCGCGCCTGCTCAGGCTGGTCAACAGCCCGTTCTACGGCTTCTCCGGCAAGATCGACACCGTCTCGCGCGCGCTGATGGTGGTCGGCCTGCAGGAGCTGAACAACATGGTGGTGGCAATCTCGGCGGTGAAGTCGTTCTCGAAGATCGCCAACAAGCTGGTGAACATGGATACGTTCTGGCGCCACGGCATCTACTGCGGGCTGGTCGCGCGCCTGCTCGCGCGCCGAAACCAGGTGTTGCACCCGGAGCGGCTGTTCATCGCCGGGCTGATGCACGACCTGGGCAGCCTGGTGCTCTACCACCGGCTGCCGGAGATCTCCCAGGACGTGCTGCTGGCCGCCGCCGGCGACGAGGAAGTGCTGTACCAGGCCGAGGTCGAGATGATCGGTTTCAGCCACGCCGATCTGGGCGCACTGCTGATGGAGCGCTGGCGCCTGCCGGAGACGCTGCAGGACGCGGTGCGCTGCCACCACGCCCCGGCCGCCGCGCGCAGCGCGCGCGTGGAGGCCGCGGTGCTGCACGTGGCAAACGTGCTGGCGAACCGCTCGGGCATCGGTGGCTACTGCGAGCACACCGTGGATGCCAACGCGCTGGACCCGGCCGCGGTCGCGCTGTTGACGCCCGAGACCTTCGACGAGGTTGCCCTGCTCACCGAGGCCGGCGCGCAGTTCAGCGACACCGCCTCGATCCTGGCCGCGGCCTGAGCGCGCGCTCAGCAGGCGAGCATCCGGATCTCGTCCCAGGCGACGCGCACCTGCGCCTCGGTCGCGCCGGCCTGGCCGACGCACAGGCGCAGCGTGTGCCGGCCGCCTACCCGCGCGTGCGACAGGTACACCCGGCCGCCCGCGTTCAGGCGTGCGAGCAGGCGCTCGTTGTCCGCGTCGCCCGAGCGCAGCCTGAAGCACACCAGGTTCAGCGGTACCGGGGCCGCGACTTCGAAGCGCGGATCGGAGCGCACCCAGGCAGCGAATGATTGCGCCAGCGCCACGTGCCCGCGTACGTGCCGGCGCAATCCCTGCACGCCGTAGTGCCGGATCACGAACCAGAGCTTGAGCGCGCGGAAGCGCCGCCCGAGCGGCACCTGCCAGTCGCGGTAGTCGATTACGGCGCCGCTGTCGCTGGCGGCATTGCGCAGGTATTCGGGCGCGATCCGCAGCGCCGCGGTGAGCGCGGCGCGATCGGCGACGTAGAGGCAGTCGCAGTCGAAGTGGGTCAGCAGCCACTTGTGCGGGTTGAAGCACCAGCTGTCGGCGTGTTCCAGCCCGGCGTGCAGGTGGCGCAGTTCCGGGCACAGCGCCGCGGCGCCCGCCATCGCCGCGTCCACGTGCAGCCAGGCGCCGTGGCGTTCGCAGATCGGGCCCAGGTGCCGCACCGGGTCGATGCCATTGGAGGCCGTCGTACCCACGGTCGCGGCGACGAAGAAGGGCGTCAGGCCGGCATCGCGATCGCGCTGCATCGCCATGGCAAGCGCGTCCGGGCGCATGGCCGCGTGCGCGTCGGTATCGATGAGGCGCAGGCGCTCGCTGCCGATGCCCGCGATCCGCACCGCCTTCTCGATCGACGAATGTGCCTCGGTGGATGCGTAGGCGACCAGATCCGCGCGCGTGCCGTGCCGGTTCGAGGTGCCGGCGGTGGCGCGCTCGCGCGCCGCGATGAGCGCGCAGAGCGCGGCGCTGGAGGCCGAGTCCTGGATCACCCCTCCGCCGCTGGAGGTCGATCGCATGCGCGCAGGCAGCGCGAGCATGTCCGCCAGCCAGTCCAGCACGTGGGTTTCCAGTTCGGTGCAGGCCGGGCTCGTGGCCCACAGCATTCCCTGTACCCCCAGCCCCGCGGCGAGCAGTTCGCCGAGGATCGAGGGATAGGATCCGCCCGCGGGGAAATAGGCGAAGAACCCGGGCGCCTGCCAGTGGGTGATGCCGGGCATCAGCACGCGTTCGAAGTCGGCCATGATGCGATCGAACGGCTCGCCGTGCTCGGGCGCCTGCGTCGGCAGCGCGGCGCGGATCGCGCCCGGCGCCACCTGCGACTGCACCGGCAGCGTGTCGATGCGGGCGCGGTAGTCGGCGATCCAGTCCACCAGCGCGTGGCCGGCGCGCCGGAACTCCCCGGCGGACATGTGATCGTCCTGGCGCGGTGCGTCGGTCATCGCGGGGCCGCAAACGAAACGGCCCGGACGCAGCGGCATCCGGGCCGTTCGAACTGCATGGCGGAAGGGACTACTTCAGCGACAGGATCCAGTGCACCAGGGTCTTGACGTCGGCGTCGCTGACGGCCGCGTTCGGCGGCATCGGGATGTTGCCCCACACGCCGCTGCCGCCCTTCTTGACCTTCTCGGCCAGCTTGGCCTCGGCGGTGGCGTCGCCCTTGTACTTGGCGGCGATCTCCTTGAAGCCCGGGCCGAGCAGCTTCTTGTCGACGGTGTGGCAGGCGACGCAGCCGCTTTTCTTCATCAGTTCCTCGCTGGCGGCTGCGGGACCGGCGGCGAGCAGGGCGGACAGGGCGACGGTGGCAGCCAGGGCGTGGCGGTTCAAGTGCAGTTTCACGAGCATGATCTCCATCGAGTCGGTAATTCCGGTGCGCCATGCGGGCGCGTGAACCGGTATATCGGCACCGGGCGGCGCGATCCGCAGGGTCATGGCCGGCATTTTGCCAGATCGCGGGACGAGCGTCGCCGCGAGCGCCCTTCAAGCCGGTGGCGCGCGCAGCACCTGGGTGATTTCGGCCAGCACCGCGACGGCGATCTCCGCCGGCAGCCGGCCGCCGAGCGGCAGGCCCACGGGCGCGTGGATGCGGGCGATCGCGGCACCGTCGAAGCCCGCTTCGCGCAGCCTTTGCACGCGCGCCGCGTGGGTGCGGCGGCTGCCCAGGGCGCCGATGTAGAACGCCTCGCTGGCCAACGCCACCGCGAGTGCCGGATCGTCGAGCTTGGGATCGTGCGTCAGGGTCACCACGGCGGTGCGCCGGTCGGGCGCCAGGGACTTCAATGCCGCATCCGGCCATGCGCTGTGCATCAGCACGCGCGGAAAGCGCAGGTCGGTGGCGAACGCGGTGCGCGGATCCACCACGCTCACCCGGTAGCCGAGCAGTTCCGCCATCGGGATGAGCGCCTGGGCGACGTGCACCGCGCCGATCAGGATCAGGCGCAGCGGCGCGGCGTGCACGCGCACGAACAGCTCCGCGTCCACCTCCTCCAGCCGGCCGCTGCGATCCTGTCGCAGCCGCTCCCGCACCGCTTCCAGGGCCGCCGGCGCCAGGGCCAGGTCGCCGGACGCGGAACCGGCATCCACCAGCGCCTGCGCGCCGTCGCGCAGATCCGTGACCAGGGCCAGCGGCCGGCCGCCGTGCCGGGCGCGGTCGATGAGTTCCAGGTCGGCCCGCCTCATCGCACCGGCTCGACGTAGATCTCGATTTCCCCGCCGCAGGACAGGCCGACCTCCCAGGCGCGCTCGTTGGTGACGCCGAAGTGCAGCAGCCGCGGCCGCGCGCTCGCGATCGCCTCGCGCGCGGCGTCGATCACCGCGCCCTCGATGCAGCCGCCGGACACCGAGCCGACGAAGTTGCCCGCGGCGTCCACAGCGAGCTGGCTGCCGGCCGGCAGCGGCGAGGAGCCCCAGGTGCGCACCACGGTGGCGATTGCCACCCCGGCGCCGCCGGCGCTCCATTCGAGCGCGGTGCGGATGACATCGGTACGGTCGTTTACGTCCACTGCGGCCCCGGGCATGTGCGTTCAGGCATTGTAACCGGCGTCGCCACCTGCGCGGCGCCGCGCAGGCGGTCATACGGGCGCCGCACACTCCGCGGCCACCGGAATACGCGGCGAGCGGACTGGCGCCAACCGCCGAAGACCGGCTCAAGTTCGCCGCCGCGCAGTCGATTCACGGCGGAGCACACTGGAATCCGGGAACCCCATGACCGCCGTCCACACCCTCGCCGCTGCGCGCCCCGAGGCCCCGCCCGATCCGATCGCCGAACTCGCCGCGCGCGTGGAACGCCTGGAACGCGATGCCATACGGGGCGACGGACTGTGCCTGCTGGTGTTCTCAGGGGAGATGGACAAGCTGCTGGCGGCGTTCAACCTCGCCGCCGGGGCGGCCGCGTGCGGCATGCCGGTGCGCATGTTCTTCACCTTCTGGGCCACTGCCGCTTTGCGCCGGACGCGCGGTCCGCGCGGCGCGAAGACGCCCGTGGAGCGCATGTTCGGCTGGCTGCTGCCGGGCGGCGCGGGCTCGCAGCGGTTGTCGCGCCTGGACTTCGGCGGCGTGGGCCGCGCGCTGATGCGGCGCGAGATGCGGCGCAAGAACGTCCCGGATCTGCAGGCCCTGATCGATCTGGCGGCGCAGTCCGGCGTGGAGATCCTGGTCTGCGAGACCAGCATGGCACTCATGGGCATCGGGCACGGGGAACTGATCGAATACCCCGGGCTGCGGTTCTGCGGCGTCGCCGCGTTCATCGACGTCGCCGCCGACGCGCGCGCGACCCTGTTCGTCTGAGGATAACCTCCATGCGCGAGTTGAATCTGGTCGGAGAGCGCTGTCCGCTGCCGATCGTGCGTCTGAACAGCGAGATCCGATCGTTGAACGCCGGCGAGGAGATCGTCGTGCTCGCCAGCGATCGCGCCTTCGAGCTCGACGTGCAGGCCTGGTGCCGGCGCACCGGCCACGCGCTGGTGGACTTCCAGGATCTGCAGGGCGTCTATCGAGCTCAACTGCGCAAGGTAGGCTGATCGTCATGACCGGCCCGCGGGCGCCCTCGCCGCTGATGCAGGCCCTTGATCGGCTCGAACGCGCCTGCGCCGCTCCCGGCGGCGCGGATCGTGGCATTCTGCTGGGGCTGGTCGCGGATCTGCGCCTGCGGGCGAACGAGGCCGAAGCCGGCATGGAGGCGGTGGCCGCGGCGCAGGCCGACGCAATCGTCAACGCCGGGATCCTGATGTCCGAGCTCGAGCACGCGCAGGCCGACCTGGAGCGCGCGCGCGCCGCCGCCGAGGCCGCCAGCGTCGCCAAGTCCCGCTTCCTGGCCAACATGAGCCATGAGATCCGCACGCCGATGAACGGCATCCTGGGCGCGGTGGAGATCGTGATCGACAGTGGCCTGGATCCGCGCCAGCGCCGGTTCGTGGAATTGATCCAGCAATCCTCGCGTGGACTGATGCGGATCCTGAACGACATCCTGGACTACTCGAAGATCGAAGCTGGAGGAATGACGCTGGAACGCACCGCGGTGGACCTGCACGCGCTCGCCGCGCGCGTCGTCGGCCTGGCCGGCGCCGGGATCGGATCCCGCCCGGTGCGGATCGCGTTGAAGATGGATCCGCGCATCGAGAAACCTGTCTACGGTGACGAAGTTCGCCTGCAGCAGGTGCTGGCGAATCTGGTATCGAACGCGGTGAAGTTCACCCACCAGGGCGAGGCGACGCTCGCGCTCGAAGCGGTCGATGCCCGACCCGGTGCATCCGTAGTGCGGTTCAGCGTCACCGATACCGGCATCGGCATGACGGATGCGGAACTCGCGCGCCTGTTCCGGCCGTTCACGCAGGCCGACAGTTCCACCACCCGCCGCTACGGCGGTACCGGCCTGGGGCTGGCGATCGCCGCCCAGATCGTAGCGCTGATGGGCGGCAGGCTGCAGGTCGAGAGCACGCCGCAGGTGGGGTCGCGGTTCTGGTTCGAACTGCCCCTGGAGATGGTCGAATCCGCGCCCGCCGCGGCTCCGGCGGGCGGCAGCCGCGCCGCCGTGGATCGGCGCCGATTCGCGGGCGTGGTGCTGCTGGCGGAGGACAACCCGGTCAACCGGATCGTGGCCCAGGAAATGCTGCAGGGCCTCGGGTGCGAGATCCGGGTCGCGGCCGACGGCGCGCAGGCGGTGCGCGAAATCCAGGCCGATGCGCCGGATCTCGTGCTGATGGACTGGCAGATGCCGCAGATGGACGGCCTGCAGGCCACGCGCGCGATCCGTGCCTGGGAGGCCGCCGCCGGCGCCGCGAGGCGCGTGCCGATCGTCGGCCTGACCGCGAACGCCATGCCCGGCGATCGCGATACCTGCCTGGCCTGCGGGATGGACGACTATCTCGCCAAGCCGTTCAGGAAGCCGGAGCTGGAGGCGATCCTCGCGCGGTTCCTGGCACCGCGCGCGACCGCCGCCTGAGCGCCGGCGCCTGCCGGCCCGGCGGCTACGCCGCCTTCGCCGCCGGCGGCCGGCCGACGTTCGGGAACAGCTCCTCGAAGGCGCCGAACAGCACCCGGTCGCGCACCTCGGGTGTGACGCCGTCGAACAGCCCTTGCAGCGTCTCCTGGGTGTGGCCGTAGGTGCCTTCCAGGTGCGGGTAGTCGCTGCCCCACATGACGTTGCGGTAGCCCATCGCCGTCACGGCCGGGATCGCGCTCTCGTCGTGCTGGAATGAGGCGTAGACCTGGCGGTAGATGTATTCCTTGGGCAGCATCGACAGCTTGGGCTTCACGAACATCGGGTGCTGGCGATAGGCCTCGTTCATGCGGTCGCCCAGGAACGGCGCCCAGGTCGCGCCACCCTCGGAGATGAGGACCTTGAGCTTGGGATGCCGGTCCAGTGCGCCGGAAGCGACGAGCTGGGTGGTCACGCGCTGGCCGCCGTAGGTGGTCTCGACATAGTTCAGCACCGCGCCGCCCGGGCCCTGGTACATGACCTGGTTCGCCGAGTCGGTGCCGATGTGGAAGGCGAGCACCATCCCGGCCTCCTCGGCCGCGGCCCACAGCGGCTCCCAGTACTCGCGGTGGTAGGGCTGCTGCCCGTCCGGCGGCCGGGTCGGCAGGAAGATCGCGCGGAAGCCCTTGCCCGCGGCACGGTGGGTCTCGGCCACTGCGTCCTCGATCGAGCGCATCGACACGCACGCGGTGCACACCAGGCGTGGCGAGTAGCCCTGGATCTCGGACAGTGCCCAGTCGTTCAGCACCATGTTCGCCTCGCGGATGAGCTTCGGATCCTTGATGAGGAGCTGCCACATCCCCAGCGACGGGTACACGACCTCGCCCCAGATGCCTTCCTGGTCCAGGTCCTTCATGCGTTCCTTCACGTCGCGCGCGCCGGGAGCGGCCGCGCTCAGCTCCATCACCTTCTTGCGCGCCGGCGTGGGCGCCACGCGCTTCATCACCTCGCCGTCCACGTACACCAGTTCGAACTCGCCCTCGATGACCTGGCGCGGCATGCGCTCGGCCAGGTGCGGGGGCAGGTTCTTCGTCCACAGGTCGGTCGGCTCGACGAAGTGCGAGTCGCCCGAATTGGCCCAGATTTTTTCCATCGCCAGGTCTCCGGTTCTTGGGGGTCCGGCCCTATGTAGCACCAGCGCGGGGTCCGCGCAATGCGCCGTCGTCAGCGCGGAAAGCCGCGCGGGGCACTGAACCGGAACGGGCCGTCCAGCGCCGCGCGCACCGCCGGGTCGCGGCCGTAGATGTCGTCGCGGAACTGCACGCTGCCGTCCGCGCCGGGGAAGGCGGTCAGGTACAGGATCATCACCGGCAGCGGCCGGGGCAGATCGACCCGGCGTTTCGCGCCGCCGTCGACGGCCGCCTGCAGCGCGGCGGCGTTCCATTGCACCGGATCGTCGAGCAGCCGCTCGGCCAGTTCCAGGGGACGCTCGATGCGGATGCAGCCGGAGCTGAAGCCGCGCTCGGCGCGCTCGAACAGCGCCCGCGCCGGGGTGTCGTGCAGGTACACCGCATGCGGGTTCGGGAGCATGAACTTGATCCGCCCCAGGGCGTTGTCCGGGCCCGGATCCTGCCGCAGCCGCCACGGGAAGCGCCCGGCGTCGGCGTGCTTCCAGTCGATCGTCGCCGGGTCCACCGGCCGGCCCTCGCGATCGATCACGTGCAGGGCCTTCTTCGCCAGGGTGCGGGTGTCGCGGCGCATCGCCGGCAGGATGTCCTCCGCCAGCACGGTCGGCGGCACGGTCCAGGAAGGGTTCAGCACGACATAGGTCATCGGCGCCGTGAACACCGGCGTCTCGCGGAAGCGCTTGCCGACGATCGCGCGTGCCTGCCAGGCCGCCTCGCCCTTCCGCACCAGCGCCACCGAATAGGCGGGAACGTTCACCGCCACGTGATCGGTGCCGAACGCGCTGCCCAGCCAGCGCAGCCGGTCCAGGTTCACGCGCAGTTGATCCACGCGCGCCTGCGCGCTCACCGCGAGCGCGGCGCGGGTGCGCGGGCCGACCGCGCCGTCCGGCTCCAGGCCGTGGCGGCCCTGGAACGCGACCACCGCCAGACGCAGCGGTTCGTCGTAGAGGTCCGGTCCGCCTGCCGCCGCCGGCGCGATCGCGTTTTCCGCGGCGAGGCGCGCGCGCAGAACCGCGACGCGCGCATCGCGCATGCCGGGCTCGAGCGTGGGCCCGCCGCCGGGCGCGGTCCACGCGGGCGCCCGGGCGAGCGTGCGATAGCGCGCCAGTGCCGCTCGCAGCGCGGCGTAGGCGGGCGTGCGCGGGCGCAATTCGTCGAGCGCCGCGCCGAGGTCGGGCGCGTCGATTGCCACCCGCAGCCAATGGGCCGGGTCCATGCCGTCGAAATCGCGGCGGTAGTTCCAGTCCGGATCCAGTTCCTCGGGATTGGCCTTGCCGAAGCGCAGGTGATAGGCGAAGCGCGCCAGCGCATCGGTGAGCAGCAGGTCGGCATCTACCCGCGCGGCCGGGTCCGTGCCGGCGCGCGCTATTGCGGCGCGGATGGCTTGCAGGTTGTAGTCCGCGGACGCAAGGCCCTCCTCGCCGGCGCGGTCGGCAAGCTCCAGGAAAACGCGCGCCTCGTCGTCCAGATCCCACAACGGGCGGAACTGCGCGCCCGCGTACACCTGCCGGAAAAACGCCCGCGCGCGCAGCCGCGCGCCGCCGGCCTCGAACCCGTCGCCGTCGCCGGCCAGGCGCGCGTCGATCCGGGCCGCGACCGGATCCGCATCCATCGGCGCACCGGTGGCGGCGACGACGGCGAGCAGGAGCAGCAGCGCGGTGCAGGCGGCGCGGAGCCGGGCAAGGGGTCTGGGCACGGAAAACGGGCGTCCGGTTTGACGACGATCAGCCAGGGCTGCCTATACTAGCCCGGCGCGCGGTGCGCAGGCTGCTAGCATCCGTGCGCATCGATTGCCCGCAAGTACGGGGGAGCCCTCGATGTTCCTGGATCACCGTTGCACGCCGCTCACCCGGCGCCGGTTCCTGCGCCTGGCCGGCGCCGCCGGCGCGCTGTTCGCGTTCGGCGCGCGCGCCGCCACCGGCCCGCGCGAACTCGCGTTCCATCACCTGCACACGGGGGAGAACCTGCGAGCCGAGTACTGGCGCGACGGTCGCTACGAGCCCGACGCACTGCGGGCGATCGATCGCGTGCTGCGCGATCACCGCACCGGCACGGTGGCGCCGATTGCCACCGATCTGCTCGACTTCCTGCACCGGCTCAATGCCACGCTGGATACGCGCGCGCCGATGCAGATCATCTGCGGCTACCGATCGCGCGCCACGAACGAGATGCTGCACCGAAACACCACCGGCGTGGCCACCAACAGCCTGCACCTGGACGGCCGCGCCATCGACCTGCGCATTCCCGGCGTGCCGCTCGCGCGCCTGCGCGATGCCGCGCTCGCCCAGCGCTTCGGCGGCGTCGGCTACTACCCGGGATCGGACTTCGTCCACGTCGACAACGGCCGCCCGCGGCGCTGGTGAGCGCCGCGCGCGCCGCACCCCATCGCGACCCCGAACCGGTCTTGGTTTCGGTCGGTTGGGGCCATGAACCGCCCCGTCGTCGTCGCGAGCGCAGCGAAGCGACCCATGCGGCGCCGAATTGGTCGAGGCCGCCTGGATTGCCGCGGCCGCTGCGCGGCCTCGCAATGACGGGGCGGTTCGGGGATGGCACGACGAAGCGGTCGGGCCGGATTGACTGTCCGGATCCGGAGTGCGGCGGCGCCCGTGGCAGGGCAGAATCGCCGCATCGGGATGGATGCGGGGCGAAGCCGATGCGCAGGCGCAAGCCAGGTTCGAACGAAGCAGGCATGCAGGCCGATCCGCGCTGGGCCGCGGTGCTGGCTCGCGATGCGCGTGCCGATGGCACGTTCGTCTACTCGGTGCGTACCACGGGCGTGTACTGCCGCCCGTCCTGCCCGGCGCGGCGCGCGCACCCGCGCAACGTGCTCTTCCACGCCACCGCGGCGGACGCCGAGCGCGCCGGGTTCCGCCCATGCCGGCGCTGCCGGCCGCAGGCCGAATCGGCGCACGCCGAACTGGCCGCGGCGGTCGCGCGCGCCTGCCGCTTCATCGACTGCGCCGATTCGATCCCGTCCGCCGCCGACATCGCGGCCCACGCCGGCACCGGCGTGCGGACGTTGAACCGCTGGTTCCGCGCCGCCACCGGAGTCACGCCGCTGGAGTACGCCCGCGCGGCGCGCGCGGCACGGTTGCGCGCGCATCTCGGCGCGGCCGCGGACGTGACCGGGGCCATGCACGAGGCCGGCTTTGGCTCCAGCGCCCGCTTCTACGGATCCGCTGGTGCGCTGCTCGGGATGACGCCGACGCGCTGGCGCGCCGGCGGCGCGGGCGTGACGATCCACCATGCGATCGGTCCTTCCTCGCTCGGCCCGGTGCTGGTGGCCTGCACCGGGCGCGGCATCTGCGCGATCCTGCTCGGCGACGGTGCCGATGCGCTGGCGCGCGAGTTGCGCGCGCGCTTTCCGCGCGCGCAGCACGTGCCGGGCGATGCCCTGCTCGCCGGCCGGCTCGCCGAGGCGATCGCGCTGGTGGAGGATCCCGCGCGCGGCCATGATCTGCCGCTCGATCTGCGCGGCACCCTGTTCCAGCATCGGGTGTGGCGCGAACTGCAATCGATCCCGGCCGGCGGCACCGCGACCTACTCCGGGGTCGCCGCACGGATCGGCGCGCCGGGCGCGGCGCGCGCGGTGGCCGCGGCCTGTGCCGCCAACCCGGCCGCGGTGGCGGTACCCTGCCATCGCGTCGTGCGCGAGGACGGCGACCTGGCCGGCTACCGCTGGGGGCTGGCGCGCAAGCGCGCGTTGCTCGAACGCGAAAAGCGCGGGCGCGGCACTGGCTCATGATGGATCTGTTCGACGACCCGCCGCCGCCGCGCGAACGGCTCGGCGCGGGCGCGATGCTGCTGCGCGGATTCGCCGCGCCGGTGTCGCAGGCACTGATGGCCGCGATCGAAGCCGTCCTCGCCGACGCTCCGCCGCGCTGCATGGTCACGCCCGGCGGCCGGCGCATGTCGGTGGCGATGACCAACTGCGGCACGCTCGGCTGGATCTCCGAGACCTCCGGCTACCGCTACAGCAGGGAGGATCCGGCGAGCGGCCGGCCCTGGCCGGCGCTGCCGCCCGTGCTCCTGCGCCTGTCCGGCGAGGCCGCCGCCGAGGCCGGCTTCGCCGGCTTCGTGCCGGACGCCTGCCTGGTCAATCTCTACACGCCGGGTACGCGGCTGTCCCTGCACCAGGATCGCAACGAGCGCGATTTCAGCGCGCCGATCGTGTCCGTGTCGCTGGGCCTGCCCGCCGTATTCCTCTGGGGCGGGGCCAGGCGTGCGGATCGTACGCGCCGGATCCCACTGCTGCACGGCGACGTGCTGGTGTGGGGCGGGCCGGATCGGCTGCGCCACCACGGCGTCGCGCCGCTGAAGCCGGCGCAGGCCGAGCCCGCCGTGCGCCGGATCAACCTCACGCTGCGCAAGGCGGGTTGAGCTTCGCGCTTCAGCCGCCGGCGTCGCGGCGGTGCCGCGCCTGCCGCCGCGCGTGCGCGCGCGCCCCGGCGCGCGGCGTAGCCACGGGCGCAGGCGCCAGGGATCGCGGGCTCCCCCGCAATCCGCTCGCGGCGTAGTCCGCGCACAGCGCATCGCGCGCGGCGTCGCGATCGATGCCGAGCGCCTCCGGCAAGCCCTCGGCCAGCAGGTCGAACAGCCGATCGGCCGCGAACCGATGCGTCTGCCGCGTGCGCGCGTAGAGCCAGTCGAACAGCGCCATGAAGCGCGCGAACGGCGCAGCGCCGGCAATCAGCGTACGTGTGCGCGCGAACCGGCCCGAGTTGCCGATCAGATCCCAGTAGCGCGCGAAGCGCCCGAGGCGCTGCATGTCGGCGAAGCCGATGCGGTCGGTGGCGAGGATCTCGTACGGCGGGTGCGGATTCCAGCGCAGCGCGAACGCCTCGGTGTGGCGGTCGATCGGCGCACCACGCAGGCGCTTGAGGATCCCGACCTGGATCTCGTGCGGATCGAGCGCAAGCAGGCGGTCGAAGCCGCGCCCGAAGCCCGCCAGGTCCTCGCCGGGCAGCCCGGCGATCAGGTCCACGTGCAGGTGCGCGTGGGTGTGCGCGCGCAGCCAGCGCAGGTTGCGCTCGGCGGCCGCGTCGTCCTGGCGCCGGCTGATGCGGGCCTGCACCTGCGGGTCGAAGGTCTGGATGCCGATCTCGAACTGCAGCGCTCCGGGCGGGAAGCGCGCGATCGCCGGCTCCAGCGTCGCCGGCAGCCGATCCGGCACCAGCTCGAAATGCAGGAACAGGCGCTCGTCGAGCCGGTCGAGGAAGAACTCCAGGACCCTGGCGCTCGCCGCCGCGGCGAGGTTGAAGGTGCGATCCACGAACTTGAAATGGCGCGCGCCGCGCGCATGGAGCCGATCCAGCTCGCCGAGCAGGCGATCCAGATCGAACGGCCAGGCGGTACGGTCCAGCGCCGACAAGCAGAATTCGCACTTGTACGGGCAGCCGCGCGATGCTTCGACATAGGTCACCCGGTGGGCGATGTCGGCCTCGTCGTAGAGGCGGTACGGCAGCTCGATTTGCGCGAGCGGTGGCTGCTCTCCGGCGATGATGCCGCGCGCCGGTGCCGCGCCCGCCAGGATGGCCCGGCACAGCCGCGCGAAGGAGATGTCGCCCCAGCCCGTGATCACGTAGTCCGCGAGTGCCGCGATCGGCTGCGCCGCGGTCTCATGGCTCACCTCCGGCCCGCCGAGCACCAGGATCACCTCGGGCGCGACCGCCTTGATCAACGCCGCCACCCGCAGGCTCGCGTCTACGTTCCAGATGTACACGCCCAGGCCGACGATGCGCGGCCGCTGGCCGAGCAGGTCTTCGACGATCTCCGCCGGCCGCTGGTCGACCACGAATTCGCGGATCGCGGCGCAGCGTTCCAGTTCGCCCAGGTTGGCGGCGAGGTAGCGCAGGCCGAGCGCGGCGTGCAGGTACTTCGCGTTCAGCGTCGCCAGGACGATGTCGGGCACGGTCCGCGCTCAGCCGCCGACGCGCCAGCGCAGGGCGTCCGCGGCGTCCCCGCGCGGCGCCTCGCCCAGGCCGATGAGGCCCGCGCCGGTCAGCACGTGGCTGTCGTGGCGCACGATCTCCACCGCCGCGCCCTCGGCGGCGACGAAGCAGCCGTTGGTACTCTGGTCGGTGAGCACGAAATGGCCGTTGCGGTACTCGATGCGCGCGTGCAGGCGCGACGCCAGCGGGGCCGCGGTGACGAGGTCGTTCTGCGCCCCGCGCCCGACCGTGACCGTGGGGTGATCGTCGCCGACGTCGATCCGCTGCCCGCCGAGCGCGAGCGACATGCGCGTGGCGCCGGCCTCGGGCGGGGACTCCCAGGCCATGGGCTTCATCCGCGTGACTTCCTCGGCTTCCCAGTTCAGCTCGAAGACGTCGATCGCCGCGGCCTTGCCCTTGACCCGCGTCCGATCGATCTGGCGTGTCTCCTCACGCCACTGGCCGGTCAATTGCTCGACCGTGGCGCGCGGGGCCAGGATCTCCCCCGGGCGGGCCAGGCTCGCCATGCGCGAGGCGAGGTTGACCGCGTCCCCGAACACGTCGCCCTCCTCCACCAGCACGCTGCCGGCGCAGAAGCCGATGCGGATCGCCACGCCTTCGCCGTCCGCGCTCACCCGGCCGCTGATTTCGCGCTGCATCCGCACTGCCGCCGCGGCCGCCGCGTCGGCGTGCGCGAAGGTGGCCATGACCTCGTCGCCGATGGTCTTGACCACCGTGCCGTCGTGGGCGCGGGTCGCCGCCGCCATCAGTTCCACGCAGCGCCCCACCACGGCCAGGCCGCGCACGTCCCCCAGGCGTTCGTAGATCATGGTGCTGGCGCAGACGTCAGCGAACAGGACGGCGAGCGTGCGCGATTCGGGCATGGGCGGGAGCCTAATGCCGGCGGCGGCGGAAGGGAATGCGCGGCGCGCCTTTCGTCGCCCGTCCGGTTGATGGAATACTGTGCCGGCCCCCATTCACGAACCGGAGCCCGAACGTGAGCATCGACACCGAACGCCGCGGCCGCATTCTCGTGATCCACATGCAACGCGAGGCCAAGCGCAACGCCATCGACGTGGCGATGACCTCGGGCATCGATGCCGCGCTCAATATGCTGGACGACGACCACTCGCTCTGGGCCGGCGTGCTCACCGGCACGCCGTCGGTGTTCTGCGCCGGCACCGATCTCAAGGACGGCCCGGGCAACCCCACGCCGCGCGGCGGCGAGTACGGGATCATCCGGCGCCGGCGCGTGAAGCCGCTGATTGCGGCGGTGGAGGGGCTGGCGCTGGGCGGCGGCTTCGAAATCGTGCTCGCCTGCGACCTGGTGGTCGCAGCGCGCGACGCGAAGTTCGGCCTGCCCGAGGTGGCGCGCGGAGTCATCGCCTCCTGCGGCGCGTTGTTCCGCACCTCGCGCGCCCTGCCGCTGAACCTCGCCCGGGAACTGCTCATCACCGGCGAGCCGATCACCGCCGAGCGCGGCCACGCCTTCGGCCTGGTGAACGCGCTCGCCGAGCCCGGCGCTGCGCTGGAGCGGGCAGTGGCCATGGCCGAGGCCGTGTGCCGCAATGCACCGGTCTCGGTGCGCGAGAGCCTGCGCGCGGTCAATCGCGTGGTCGAGTCGCAGGACGCGCAGGCCTGGCAGGCCACCGCCGAGGCGGTGGCGGCGGTGGTCGCCTCGCGCGACTGCGCCGAGGGCGTGCGCGCGTTCCTGGAGAAGCGCGCGCCGGTGTGGGAGGGGTTCTGAGCATGTGCCCGGCGACCGTCAATACCGTCAATGGTCCGGTGCGCTGCGCGGACCTTGGCCGTACGCTCATGCACGAGCATCTGGCGGTATCGTTCGCGGGATGGGACACCGACCCGACCGCCTCGCGCCCGGCGCTGCGGGAGATGATCGCCGAGTGCGTCGATCGGGTGGAGGAACTCAAGTCCGCCGGATACCGAAGCCTTGTCGATCCGTGCCCGATCGACCTGGGCCGGCACGTGGAACTCATGGGCGAGGTCGCGGCGCGCACCGGGTTCAATATCGTCTTCGCCACCGGCCTGTACCACCAGGCGCTCGGCGCCAATGCCTACTGGCGCCTGCGCATGCATGCCTCGCCCGAGCCGGTGCGGCACATGGCCGAGGTGTTCGCGCGAGAGATCACCGACGGCGTTGGCGGCAGCGGCGCGCGCGCCGGCATCGTCAAGATCGCCACCTCGCAGCCGCGCATCACCGATTTCGAGAAGGCGGTGTTCGCCGCCGCCGCGCTCGCGGCCAAGGCGACCGGCGCGCCAATCACCACCCACACCGACGCGGTCCTGGGGCAGGAGCAGCAGGCGCTGCTGCGCGAGCACGGCGTGCCGGCGCACCGAATCGTGATCGGCCACTGCTGCGGTACTGCGGACCACGACTACCACATGCGCCTGGTGGAAGGCGGCACGTACCTGGGCTTCGATCGCTTCGGCATGAGCGTGGTACAGCCGGACGAACTGCGCGTGCAGTCGCTGCTGAAGCTGGTCGCGCGCGGCGCGATGTCGCGGCTCGCGATCGCGCACGACTCGGTGTGGTGCTACGTCGGCGACTTCATGCGCCTGGACGGCGGCTTCGCCAGGAAGCGCTCGCCGATGCACTTCGACCGCGTGATCGCGCCGATGCTGCGCGAAGCCGGCGTGACCGCCGCGCAGATTGACTCGATGCTGATCGACAACCCGCGCCGGTACTTCGAAGGCGAGGCATTGCCGGCGCTGGCGCCGGTGGGTGGGCTGCGGGATGTCTGAGTCGATGCAAACCGGCCGCCAACATTCATTCTGACGCGGGCCGAAGCCGCGGTTCGCGATCACGGAGCATAGGCGATGAACCGGACCGCAATCACCAGTTTGTTGGTGGCTCTTCTTTTGCCTGCCAGCGCCGTGCTGATTTATCGCGCCTATGAACGCGGCGATCTGAATTCGGTTCTGGAGTCCGTGGGATTGGCGCCGGTTCCGACCGCGGCCGGTCCGGCGCCGCCGATGACGTTCAGCGGACCGAACGATTTCGAAGCCGAGCTCATGCGCCGGCTCGAGCAGTCCAGTTGGCTGACCGCGCGACGCGCCTTCTACCGATCGGCCTTGCAGAACCATGCCAAGGGCCGGTTCGACGTCCTGGTGGTACCAGCCGAGAATTTTCCGGACGACGATGCGATTCTGGAAAAGTGGCTAAAACCAGCGCGTCAAGAGCAAGCACGGTACCCGAAATCGATTGATCGCGTTGATCGATCGCTCATGTCGCAGGCGTTCGCGGATCGCCTGCACAAGGTCTCGGGTGCCAGAGTGGTCGATCCCTGGCTCACATGGCAGGCGCTTGGGCCCACGGCCCGCTCGTTCGACAGCACGGCCATCGACGATCTCGCGCACGAGCTGGGTGTGTCGACCGTCGTGCGGCTGTACACCGGGCGTGTTCCCCCGAACGATCTGCGGGTTGCGTTCGTGAGGACCGATCTGTCAAAGCAGAGAAGTGAGACCGTGTTCGTCAGCGACCCGATCCGGATGGAGCCCCACGATCTCGCGTACGATCGGTTCCGGACCCGCCTCGACGAAGCTATCGTCCGACTCGCCTTTCCGAAGCGCACGCCACGGAACACGGCACCGATAGCGTCGGCCGGGACGCCCCCTTTGCCGAAAACCCTGGATGAGGTGACGAGGTCGTCAGCCGCTGACCCATACGCCGACGCATACGCGCTGATGCTTTTTGGTGTGCTTGCGCCTGAGGCCCCGGTGCGGATCCGGGAGCGTTTCTTCGAGCGCGCTCTGCTTTTGATCGATTTGCGCCTGCCGGAGGTAGGGGACGATGTCCGGATTCGCCTGTTGCGATCACGGGCATTGCTCGATCTGGATCGGCGTCCGGCAGCCATGGAACTGCTCGCGAAGGCGGACACGCCGGCATTGCAGGCGTTGGCGGCCTATGCGCACGGAGACGTCGAAGCATTGACGGCGCTCGTGTCCCGGATTGAAGACCCCTGGGACGCCTACTTCGCGACGATGGACCTGCTGGACCTGCGGGTGACGTGCTGCGACGACCGCAGGCTCGAAAGATTTCGCCGGGAGATCATCGAGATGAACCCGGATTGGATGCCGGTAGTCGGCAACCGGATTGCGGAAGACGACCTGTGGTTGTCCACCTCACCGTCGACCATCAAGCTGGAAATGGACCGGGTGTTTCCCGAGCCGGGTCTCGGCTTGCTGGAACGGTTGCAGGTGTCGGGTGGCTCGACCCGGCTCTCGGACATCGAAATCGCCAAGCTCGCGTTGGAACACGCGCAGGTGGTGCTGGATCGGCACACTCGGAGCATCTGCTGCGACAGCGACCGCTTGCGCCTTGCGCCTGTCGACTACGTCGATCTGCTGCGCGCGCACGTCGATGCGTCCGTCCTGCACGAAGTCGACCACGTGAACCGGGTTCAAGGATTGCCGGAGAGGGGCTTGGCGCAGATTTCGGAACTTTCGCGGATCTACGCCGGGCACCCCGAATTGACGGCATTGGAGGCGCAGGCGCTGGGGCTGGCGGCGGCGCGAGCGTCCACCGTCGAGCGTAAATCGCTCATCGGGCGGGCACTGGAGACGGCCAGAAGCGCGATGGCGTGGTCCGGAGGGCAAACCCGGATGGCCAACCGCGCGCGCGAAACACTGCTTGAAACACTTGATTTGGCGTTCGAGTCGGGTTGGGCGATGGAGTTTCCGAAGCAGGCCGATGCAGGAATGGGATTGTACAGCTTCGATTATCCCGCCCGGCCATTCTGGAACTCCGGAGACCTCGATTTTCTGACGATGGGTTGGGACTTCGAACCGACCCCGGTCTGGGACTACGCGATAGACGCAAGCCTGCCTCTGTTCTACGAACTGGACCGCATACGGATAGCGCAGGGGGTCGAGGCGGCTGACGCGCTTCTCGCGCGCAACGAACATCGGTTCCATGCCGACCCCAGGCGCGTCGATCTGCTCGCTGCGTACCTGCAGCAGACCGGTCGGATCGAAGCGGCGGGCGATCTGTACCGCGCGAGCGTTGCAAGTGGAACGGCGCAGTGGAGTGCCTACCTCGCGGTTGGGACCGACTTGGCACACCAGGGGCGATACGACGATGCGCTCGACACCATGTTGAAGTATCCGCCCTTTGCCGAGCGGGCTCCGCGCAATTCCGTCGCGATATCCCATTACGCAAATGCCGGGGGGATTCTGCTCGATGCGGTCGGGGCGAAAGCCGCGGCGCGGCGCATGCATACCATCGCCGCCGACCTCCGCACCGGTTCCGAACCCGGGATGCTGAGTGAGTTGCGGCTGGCGATCGACGGGCAGGCGTGGAACGAAGCCGAACAAATAGCGCTTCGCTGTACGCAACGCTATGAGAGCCCAGTTGCCGAACGCCACCTGCTGGCAATCAAGTATACGCGCGGGGACTCGAACACCGCGGATGGGCTATTCGGTGCCATGAACAGTCGTTCCAACTCCGTGCAGCCCTGGCGCGGAGCGTTGGTCGGATTGCGCCGCAAGGCCGCAGGTGACGACGAAATGATCCGTTGGCTCGAAGATCGGGTGCCGGCCTCGGCCGGAAGGCTGCAGCGCCAGATGCTTGGAGGCGTGGCGGTGTTTGCGCTGTGCGCGGACCGGTCGTGTGGCCGCCACCTCGCGGATCTGATCGATCGCATTGGGGTCGACCCGAAAACCCCGCTGCACGCAGCGGCAAAGGCGCTGGTCGCGCTTCGCGCGGGCGACGCCGCAAGCGCGAGTTCGCTGCTCGCCGAACCATTCTCCGGGCCACGCTCCTCCTATTCCCAGAATGTGGTGCAGTGGCTACCCCTGCTGGCGCGTGCGGGCACGCTCGCCGGTGATACCGGCGCCGCTGAAAGCGCAATCGAGGGGATCGCCGGTTACCAGGGGCAGTACCTGGACCGGGATCGATTCGCGCTCGCGCTTGCAAAGAGCATACTGGCCGCCCATCAAAACTCCGTCGATGACGTCCTAACGCAGTTGGTGCGCGCTCACGACGCACTGGATGGGGAGGATGATGACGTGTTGCCGCGCTGGTACCAATTGCTCGAGGTATCAGAGTGGTTAGCTGCTCGAACGGCCGATCCTCGGATCGAGAAATTGTTGCTCACCTGGGCGGTTCAATACCAGGGTTTGGAGCCGATCGAGCCGATCGGCTACGTGCTGGAAGCCGTCCATACCAAGGATCCGCAACGCCGGCTGCGCGCCATCGCCATCGCCGGTTTCCTCGATCCTGCGTCCTGGCGCATGCGTGAAATCACGCATGGCGAGCGCGAACGCGCGGCCAATTGGCTCGAGAAGAACAATCCGTTCGCGGATCGCGGCCGCGGTGCCGGTTCTCACAAGGAGGCTTCGGTGATGCGGCCCAGTGCCGTGCCGGTCGGGAATTCCGCTCAGGCGTTGCACGGTGCGTAGAATCCTGCGGGCGGACGGCGCCGCGGAGGGTCTCGCCCGACTGCGACGGGCTGTGCAGAAACCTTCATGCGGGAGGCAGATGTGGAAAGCATAGACTTCACCGGCCAGGTCGCCATCGTCACCGGCGCCGGCGGCGGCATGGGCCGCGACATGGCGCGCGTGCTCGCGCAGCGCGGGGCGAAGGTGCTCGTCAATGACTACGGTGGCGACATCCTCGGCCACGCGGGCGATGCCGATCGCGCCGAGGCGGTGGCGGCGGAGATCCGCGCTGCCGGCGGCGATGCAGTGGCCAGCGGCGTGGCGGTGGGCACGGCCGACGCAGCCGAAAAAATCGTCGCGCACGCATTGCGCGCCTTCGGCCGCGTCGACGTGCTGGTGAACAATGCCGGCGTGACCGCCTTCGGCGGCCTGGACGAAATCCCGCTCGAAGACGTCGAGCGCGTCGTGCGCATCAACTTCTGGGGGCCGTACACGCTGATGCGCGCGGTGTGGCCGCACATGAAGGCGCAGCGCTACGGGCGGATCCTGAACCTGAGTTCCTCGGCCTCGCTCGGCATGGGCACGATCACGCCCTACTCGGCCTCCAAGGCCGGCGTCATCGGCCTGTCCACGGATGCAGCGATCGAAGGCCGCCCGCACGGCATCCTGGTGAACGCGCTGTTCCCCGCCGGGCACACGCGCCTGTCCGGCGACGAACTGACCGCGCCCGAGCACGCGCGCTGGTTCAGGAAGTACTTCCAGACCTGGAAGGTCGCCGAGGTGGTCGCCTTCCTCGTCAGCCGGCGGATGGATCTCTCCGGCGAGGTGTTCTGCGCCGGCGCCGGCCGTTTCTCGCGCCTGGCGTTCTTCAACACCGACGGCTACTTCGACCCGGAGATCAGCGCCGAAGCGGCGGCCGCGCACCTGGCGCAGGCGCGCGATGCCACGCAAGGCGAATTCGTCGCGTCCTGCGTGGAGGACACGCTGCGCTACGCGCGCTTCTGCCCGCGCGAGGGCGAGGCGGTCAACATCCTGCCGAAGTGACGCCGCTCGCGCGGATCAGGACGGCCAGGGCAATTCGATAGGCGTGCCGTCGGGGAGCTGAACCGGCACGGGCGCGACCGCGAAGATGCCGATGAGCTCCATCGGCTCCTCGCCGGTGTTGAAGATCTGGTGCGGGGCGTTGCGCGGCACGATGAGCGTCGTGTCCGGACCGAAAGATTGCACGGCACCTTCCAGCTCCAGCCTGCCGCTGCCCGAGAGGATGAGGACCACCTCCTCGCAGTCGTGGCGATGGGGCGGAGTCGCGCTGCCGGGCGCCATGCGCTGGCGCCAGACCGACAGTGCCTTCAGCCCGTCGTGCGAGCCGGCCAGGGTGACGTTCTCCATGCCGTCCATCGTGACGCGCGGCAGGTCGCGGTTGCGTATTACGTTCATGATCACCTCCGGTGCGATGTCACTTGACTGCGCAGGCTCAGGGCTCGGCCAGCGCCTCCCGAACCAGCGACTCGATCGCCTTCGGGAACGCCAGCCCGAGGGCCAGGTCGCGGCCGCGCGGGCTCATCTTGCGCCAGGTCTTGCGCAGGATGTCGACGAACTTTTCGCGCGGATAATCGGCATGCTGCGCCGCGAAGCGCGCCAGCTCGGTCTCGAGGAACACCAGGCAGGCGGCGTCTTCCAGGGCCTGGGCGCCCGGGTCGGTCTGAAGATCCTTCTTCGCCACCCACGCGGCGATGGTCTCGGTTTCCCGGTCCGGCACGCCGGCTTCGCGCAGGATCTGCCGGGTGCGCTCGGCCTGCTTGACGTACAACCCGCGGCGCCAGGCGAAGTAGCCCGGCTTGCCCTGCGGATAGGCGCTGCGCGGCACGCGCCAGCGTTCCAGGTGCTGGCAGCGCGCGGCGAGGCGCTGCACCGGGTTGCATGCCGGGACCAGCCGCGCGATCCAGGACTCCATGCGATTGGCATACGCCAGTTCAGCCGGGGTACCGTCGGGCGCACGCGTCGGATCGGCCGCGTGCGCGGCATCGATGAGTTCGCGGGCCCGGGCGAAGGCGTCCATACGGGTCGAGTATAGCCCCGTGCAGTCGCCTGGTGCGTGAAAACAACCCCGGCACCGTCTGGTGCCGCGCCGATACGGACCGCGCCCGGTGCGCCGGACAGCGTGTCCCTGATGACGCCCGACTCAATAGACGTACTTGACCGTGAACCCGACCGTGCGCGGATCTTCGAAGAAGGCGCCTTGCAGCCCGAACGTGGGCGAGGTGAACCCGAACAGGGAATACTCCTCGTCGAAAAGGTTGTTCACGAACGCCTGCACTTCCAGGTGACCGCGATCCCCGCCGAACACCGGCAGCGGGATCTGCGACAGGCTCAGGCGCAGGTTGACCACCGACCGGTCATCCGCGGCATCCGATCGCACGACGAAAAATTGCTCGGTGTTCCAGGTCCAGTCAAGGTGTGCGCGTGGAACACCCCAGGGCGTCCCCGCCCATTCGTAGTCGATGGCGACATTGCCCGAATGCTCCGGCTGATACGGCCGGTTGACCGTTTCGGGAAGGCCGGTGAACGGGTTGGCGATCTGCGGGTTGGTGGCCTCCAGCCAGTTGTAGGAGCCGCTGATCGTGAGCCCTTCCAGCGGCACGACGGTGAAGTCGACCTCCACGCCCTTGGACTGCAGCACTTCGTCGATGTTGACGGTCTCGGTCACGCTGGTGAACAGGGTCTGGAACGACAACTGCTGGTTTTCCCAGTCGGTCAGGAACCCGGCGATGTTCAGGCGCAGGCGGTTGTCGAACCATTCCGACTTCATGCCGAGTTCGTAACTGGTGAGCTTCTCCTCGTCGTATGGCCGGAACGAGGACGACCGGATGTTGTTGCCGCCGGTGCGATAGGAGGTGCTGTAGCGGAAGTAGGTCGAGAACGACTCCGTCCACTGGTACTTCAGGGTGACCATCGGGTCCAGGTGGTGGGTGGTCAACGCCCCCTTCAGCGGCGGCGAGAGCGGGGCGGCGACGTTCTCGGCACGCACCCGCACCCCTTCCTTGTCGTCGGTGCTGTGGCGGAAGCCGAAGGTCAGCGCGAGGCGATCGTCCAGCACCGGCGGCGTCCAGGTCGCCTGGCCGAACAACGCATAGTGCGTCAGCTTCAGATCGTGATGCGAGAAGGAAGCGAACGGGAACCTGAACGCCGGGTCGGAGGTACGCGCGATGCCGGTATTCGCGTTGACCAGCGTGCCGAACGACGTGCGGCGTTCGTCGATCGCGGTTTCGTCCCAGTAGAAGGCGCCGATCGTCCAATCGACCCGATCCGTCCTTCCCAGGAGCAGCAGTTCCTGGCTGAACTGGTCCTGTTCGACCTTGACCTCCGAAATCGTGCCGGTGAGGAAGTTGCCGCCGCCGATGCCGACCCATGCGCCCACGCCGTCGGTCTTCGATGAACCCGGATCGTAGTTGACGCCGCGGATGCCGGTGACGGACTTCAGGCTGACGGCGTCGTTGATCTGCCACACGGCGGTGATGATGTGGCCGAAGTTCTCGGTCTCGGCGAACGGGCGGTTCGCCGGAAAGATCGTCCGATCCTCGCGGCCGGTCACGGCCGGCAGCACCGTGCGCTGCAGCGCCTGATTGGCGATGCCCGCGGCGCTCAGGTTCGTGAACCGGTCGGCGTTGGTCGTGTAGCGGGTGAGCTGGGCGTAGGCACCGGTGTCCTGGCTGAAGCTGTAGTCGTAGCTGTAGTCGACGGTGAATTTCTCGTTCGGTTCCCAACGGACCGCGACCCGGTAGGCGTGCGAGTCGAACTCTCCCGGATCGTTCTGCGCCGGATCCGCATTCTCGACCCAGGCGCCGCCGGCGTCGTACAGCCCTTCCAGCTTGATCTTCACGCCCGCGAACTCGGGCAGATTCACTCGGGTGACCGACTTGACGTGATCGAACTCCCCATAGGAGACCGACTGCTCCAGCCCGAATTCGCCGGTCGGCTTCTTGGAAACCAGCCGGATTGCGCCGCCCATGGCATTGCGCCCGAACAGCGTGCCCTGGGGGCCGCGCAGGACCTCGACCCGCTCCAGCTCCATGAGCTCCATGCCGATGCCCTGGCCGCGCGCCATGTAGACATCGTCGATGTAGGCGGCCACGCCGAACTCGACCGTCGCCTGCGACGGATCGCCGGTGAACACCCCGCGCATGCCGATCGCGAATTCGCTGCGGGAACCGGCATTCGGCGTTACGCGTACCACCGGTACCGCGCCGTTGCGCAGGCTGCCGACGCTGGCAACGCCCTGCGCCTCGAGCTGCGCCGCATCCAGGGCACTGATCGCCACCGGCAGTTCCTGGAGCTTTTCCTCGCGCCGCTGTGCGGTGACGACCACTTCCTCGATTGCGGACACGCGTGCACCGGACTGGGCCGCGGCCGGGGTACCGACCGCTCCGGCACCGATGGCTGCGAGCATGGCCAGCGGTGCAACGGCAGTCCTGCCGGAATTGAAGTTCGTCGGTTTGCTCATGGGTCCCCCTCCAAGCCTCGAAGCAGGGCGGATGACGCGCCCCGGAATCCGCCCGGTCCGCCCGCCACGACATTCCCGGATCCGCGGCCAGGGTCGAACCGCCTGATGAACCCGCCGCCCGAGTCAGGCGGGCGGCTTCGCGTCAGCACGGGTTGATGTCGGCGGTCGAGTATCCGCCAAATCCGGGCGGTGAATATCCTCGCAATGCCGAAGAGATCGTTCGAGGAATCCAAACAGTCGACACGTCGCCCCGAAGGTGGAACGACGATTGTTCGTACTGCCCGAAGATACAGTTTTCCGCCCCCGTATCGACCTGCGCGCGGGATCGGCGATACTGCCGGCCCCGCCGTCCGGAACTCCCATGAGCCGACAGGAAAGGTGCATTCGATGAAGCGCAGCGTGGACGAAATCCTGACCACCCACACCGGCAGCCTGCCCAGGGAGCCGAAGCTGCTCTCGCTGCTGCTCGCGCGTTCCCGCGACGAGCCTTTCGATCGGGGCGAGTTCGAAGCGACGGTACGCGAGCAGGTCGCGGCGACCGTTGCCCGCCAGATCGCGGCTGGCCTGACCGTCGTCAATGACGGCGAGCAGAGCAAGATCAGCTACGCGGGCTACCTCAAGGATCGGCTGGCCGGCTTCGAGCTGCGCCCGATCCCGAGCCAGCGGGCGATGGAGCGGGCCGAGGTGATGCAGTACCCGGAGTTCTACGCGCGCGCCGGGCGCGTCACCCAGGACCAGGGGCCAATCAAGCTCGTCGGCTGCTGCACCGGCGAACTCGCCTGGAAGGACTTCTCCGAGGTCGAGCGCGACATCGCCAACCTGAAGGCGGCCACCGCGGGCGCCACGGTCGGCGATGTCTTCATGACCGCGCCGTCGCCGTCGATTGCCTCCGGTTTCCAGCACAACGTCCACTACGCGAACGACGACGACTATCGGATGGCGATCGCGGGCGTCATGAAGCGCGAGTACGAAGCCATCGCCGCGGCCGGCTTCGTGCTGCAGATCGATTGCCCGGATCTGACCGTCGGCTACCGGCTGCGCCCGCCCGGGCTGACGATGCAGGAGTTCCGGCGCCAGATCGCGCGCCAGATCGAAATCCTCAACTTCGCCACCCGCGACATCGATCCGGAGCAGATGCGGATCCACGTCTGCTGGGGCGCGGATGAGGGCCCGCACACCGAGGATCCGCCGCTGGAGGCCATCGTCGACATCCTGCTGACCGCGCGCCCGGCCGGCATGACGATCGTGGGCGCGAATGGCCGCCACGAGCACGAATGGGCGGTGTGGAAGAACGTGAAGGTGCCCGACGGCAAGGTCATCCTGCCCGGCGTCATCGACTCGACCACCAACATCATCGAGCATCCGCAGACCGTGGCCGAGCGCATCGTCCGCTACGCGAACGTGCTCGGGCGCGAGAACATCATCGCCGGCGTGGACTGCGGCTTCGATACGCTCGCGGACTTCGGCCAGGTGGATCCGAAGGTGGCGTGGGCGAAGCTCGGTTCGCTGGCCGAAGGCGCGCGCATCGCGACCCGCGCGCTGCGCCCGCGTTGAGCCGCGCCGGCGGCCCATCCCTCATGCTCCGGGCCCGTTCGCGTGCATAAGGTCGAGTTGAGCATCGACGTCGGCGCCGCCGCGCCGCGCCTGGGTGCGCTGCGGCTGGCGGCGACGATATTTCTCCCGGACGCGGACCGGATCGCCGCCCCGGGCATCGTCGTTTTCGCCATCGCGGGCGGCGGCTACGCGCGCGGCTATTTCGACATGGCGTTCCCCGGCCACCGCGGCTACAGCCAGGCCGAATACCACACCGGCAACGGGCTGATCCTCGTGGCCTGCGATCCGATTGGCGTCGGCGAAAGCACGCTGCCACCGGCCGACGCGATCACGATCGAGGATCTCGCCGATACCTACGACACGGCGGTGCGCGAAATCGCAAGCCGCCTGGCGTCGGGCACCGTCGTGCCAGGCTTTCCGGCGCTGACGCCGCAGGTGCGGATCGGCATCGGCCAGTCGATGGGCGGCTGCATCACGATCGTCACGCAGGCGCGGCGGCATACCTTCGATGCGATAGCCGCCTTGGGCTACAGCGCCATCCACACCGCGCTGCCGCAGCCGGACGCGGCGTCCTACGAGCGCGCCAGGACGTCGTATCACGTCGGCCGCGATGCCGATCTCTCGAGCCATTCGATGGCGGAAAAGAGCGCCACCGTCGCGAGCTTCCTGTACCCGTTCCACATGGAAAGCGTGCCGCGGGACATCATCGATGCCGACATGGCCGGTGGCTATCCGCTGCGCACGAAGGCGCCGCCGTTCGGCAGCGTCGCCATCCCGACCTGCGCCCTGACGATGATGACGCCGGGGGTGGTCGCCGCCGAGGCGGCTGCCGTTTCGGTGCCCGTGCTGGTGGGGGTCGGGGAGCGCGACGTGTGCCCGGATCCCCGCGCCGAGCCCGCCGCCTACCGCGGCGCGAGCGACATCAGCGTGTGCATCGTGCCGGACATGGCGCACATGCACAATTTCGCCACGACCCGCCATCGGCTCTGGCGCCGCATCGAATCCTGGGCGCGCGGGGTCGGTGCGGAGTCGATCGCCGCGGTATCTCGGGACCGCACGGGCTCTACCACCTGAATTTTTCGCGCAGGCCCGCGGGCGGCGGGTCGCCGCGTTCCTCCAGGCGCTGCGCGCCGCGCTCGACGCCTACGCGCATGATGTCGCGGTTGCCTTTTGACCAGGTTGGGCGCAGGCGAAACCCGTCGATTTTCCAATGCCCGCCGATCCGCCGCAGTCGCCAGTCCTGGTAGCCGCCGATGGTGTAGAAATTTTCGCCGTCCGCGACGGCGGCGGTGTGTTCGCCGTAGAAGGCGGCGCGAAAGTACGCGACGTCGCCTTCGACGGCGACCTGCGGGTTGCCGAACAGCAACAAGGTACCCTCGAATCCCGTTTCGCTGATCTTGACGTCCCAGATGAAGGATTCCGCCTTCACGACGTTGCCTGCGTGCCCGCGGCCGGCACCGGATGTGTCGACGCTGATCTCGTCCGCGAACACCGTCCGCATCAACGGCCAATCGCGCGTGTCCAGGGCATGGGCGAACGTATATACCGCGCTCGATACGGCCTGGAACTGCGAGAATTCGGTGTCGGCGCCGAAGCGAATCGACTCGCTCGTCGGCATCGGATCGGGGCTCGCGCCACCGGCGTGGACCTGCGAGGTGCCGGCCAGCGTGGCGAAAATGGCGATGGCGAAGCGATTCATGATGTCTCCTCGTGCGTTGTCGTCGGTTCAGCGGCAAGGATTGCGTTGCAGCGCTGCGGGCGTTGCATTCTGACGGCCGAGCGGCGATTCGCGGGCTTGCCGGCCAAATTGACATTTTGGAACTCGTGCACAATCCTTCGCCGGCGATGAATCAACTCCACGCGATGCGGGCTTTCGTCGAGGTCGCCGAGCGCGGCTCATTCGCCCGGGCGGCGCACGCGCTGCACCTGTCGACCGGAACGGTTTCGTCCCAGATAGCCACGCTCGAATCGCACCTGGGCGTGACCCTGCTCAACCGCACGACGCGGCGGATCTCGCTCACGGACGCCGGCAGCCGCTATTTCGATGTCTGCCGCTCGGTGCTCTCGAGCATCGACCAAGCCGAGCGCACCCTGGGACAGTCCGGCACGTCCGCCGCCGGATTGCTGCGCGTGGAAGCACCATATCCCATCGCGAGTTCCGTGCTGTTGCCGATCCTCCCCGAGTTCCAGGCGCGCTTTCCGCAAGTCGCGCTGCACCTGCACCAGAGCGAGCACATGTTCGACACCGCGCAGATGGGGTTCGACGTAATGTTCCGCACCTGCCTGGAACCGTTGGCGGACTCGGCACTGATTGCACGCCCGATTAAGGCCACCCGCTCGATACTCGCCGCCGCGCCGGGCTACCTGCAACGCCACGGCCGGCCGGAGTCCCCGAACGATCTGCGCGCGCACCAGTGCATCGGCTTCATCGATCCGCTCACCCGCCGGCTGTGGGAGTGGTTCTTCGAAGCCGACGGGCACCGCTTTTCGATGGAACTGGACTTCAGGCTGGCATTCTCGGAAGGCGAACTGCGCGCGGATGCGGCGCTGCGCGAGTTGGGGATCATCAACGCGCTCGAGCGCGACATCGCGCCGCTGCTGGCGTCGGGGCAGTTGGTGGAGATCCTCTCCGGCTGGGCCTTCGATGCACCGCCGACGTTCATCCTGTACCCGCGCCGGCGGCACAAGGCCGCCGCGCTGGAGGCCTTCGTCGAGTTCGTCCTGGAAAAGCATCCTGCGCACGACGGGACGGCGACCTTTCTCTCGCCATCGCGGGTACCGCGCCAGGGCGGTTCTGCGCCGCTCGCCGCCGGCAGGCGCAACCGCTGATTCAGCGCCCCGCCGCCGGCGGGCCGTAGGCGTTTGCCGCGCGCCTCGAAAGTGATTTCGGTCGAGATCCGGCGTCAGGCGTACGGCAAAGCGGCGGCCGGCAGGGCAATCTGCGGTGCGCTGCTCCTCACGGGCGGCCCCGCCTTGTCCGCATCCAGGGCGCGGCATACCATCCCCCGGCAGCCGAACCGGCGCTCGGAACTCCAGGGATGCGGTCATGAACCGGCAAGGGAAGTGCACCATCGGTAGCCGCCTGCACGCAGCCATCGCCCGCGCCGCGCTGCTCCTGCTCCTGGCCGCCTCCGCGGTCCCCGCCCGCGCCGCCGACTGGACCTACACCGTCCAGCCGGGGGACAACCCCTGGAATCTCACCGAGCGCTTCCTGGCCGGGCTGAAGTACTGGCCGCGCATCCAGGCGCTGAACAACATCGTCGATCCGCTGCACATTCCGCCGGGCACGCGGCTGCGGATCCCGATCGCCTGGCTGCGTCCGGTGCCCGCGGACGCGCGCGTGGTCGCCATCGTCGGCCGTGCCGAACGCATCGCCGCCGGGCGCACGTCCCCTGCTGATCTCGCCGAGGGTGCGGTCCTGAAGGCAGGCGACGTGGTCCGCACCGCACCCGAGAGCAACGTCACCATCGAGTTCCAGGACGGCTCGCGCATGCTGGTGCATGCGGACAGCGAACTGCGCCTGGCCAACCTCACCGCCTACCAGAACACCGGCATGTTCGATACGCGCCTGCACCTGGAGCGTGGCCGCAGCGAGAACCTTGCCATGCCGCGCCGGGGTGACGCCACGCGCTTCGAGATCTCCACGCCGGCCGCGGTCACCGCCGTGCGCGGCACGCGCTGGCGCGTCGCCTCCGCCGACGATGCCGCCCGCACCGAGGTCCTCGAAGGTGTCATCGACGCACGGACGTCGGTGGCGTCCATGAAAGTAAGTGCCGGCTTCGGTACGGTCGCGGCGGCCGCCGCCGCACCGGGCAAGCCGGTGGCGCTATTGCCGGCGCCGGACCTGTCGGCGTTGCCGGAGGTGATCGAGCGCGTGCCGATGGGGGTGGCGATCCCGGCACTGACCGGCGCCGTCGCCTACCGGCTCCAGGTGGCCCGCGACCCGCGGTTCGCGCCGATCGCGTTCGACGCCCGTTCCGGATCGACGACGCTGCGCGGCCCGGATCTCCCCGATGGCGACTATCTCCTGCGCGTGCGCGGCATCGACGCGAACGGCCTGGAGGGGCTCAATGCCGACCGGCCGGTAAAGCTGAACGCCCGCCCCGAGCCGCCGCTGCTGACCGCCCCGGCGCCCGGCGCGGGCGTGGTGGAGGACAAGCCGCGCTTCCAGTGGGCGGTGTCCGACACCATCGACCACTACCGCTTCCAGATCGGCGCGGATCCGGAGTTCAAACAGATCCTCATGGATGCAGATGGCATCAAGGGCGGCACGGTCGAGGCTGACCGGGTATTGGAGATCGGCCGCTACTACTGGCGCGTGGCCGCGTTCGATGCTGCGGAAGGCGCCGGCCCGTTCAGCGATCCGCAGGAGTTCCGCCGCCCGCCGCCGGGCCCGGCCGCGGAGCCGCCGGCGATCGACAAGGACACCCTCACGGTGCGCTGGCGCGCCGGCCTGCCGGGCCAGCAGTTCCAGTTCCAGCTCGCCAAATCGGCGGACTTCGCCAGCCCGCTGGTGGATCAGCGCACCGCAGAGGCACAGGCGGCGATCGCGCGCCCGCCCGGCGGGCGCTGGTACCTGCGCGTGCGCAGCATCGATCCGGACGGCTTCGAAGGCCCCTACGGCACCACCCAGCAGATCGATCTGCCTTCGCGCCACAAGCCGTGGTGGCTGCTGCTCGGGCTCATCGGCCTGGCACTGTGATCGCACCGCTCGCCCGGCTGCGGAACTGGCTGCGCGGGGAGGCCGCCCGCGTCGCCCTGATGCTGCTGGCGACCGCAATCGTGGCCTCCTGGTCGGACGCCGTCCGCCGCACCGACGATCTCCTCTACGATTTCGCGCTGCGGGCCTGGCCGCGACCGGTCGCCGACGACATCGTCATCATCGCCGTCGACGAGAAGGCCCTGGCGGAGCTCGGCCGCTGGCCATGGTCGCGCGAGGTGCACGCGCGCATGATCGAGCGCCTGACGCGGGCCGGAGCGCGCGCGGTGGGCGTGGACATCATGTTCTCCGAGCCCGAGGCCGGCGATCCGCAGGCCGACGCCCGGCTCGCCGGTGCGATCGCGGCCAGCGGCAAGGTCGTGCTGCCGGTGTTTCCGGAACTGCGCGGTCCCGCGGGCAGGCTCGGCGAGACCGCGCCGCTGCCGCTGTTCGCCAATGCCGCGGCCCGACTCGGCCATGTCGACGTCGAGCTGGATACCGACGCGGTCGCCCGCGGTGCGTTCCTCAAGGCCGGGCTGGGGTCGCCGGTGTGGCCGGCGCTGGCACTGGCCATGATCGAGGTCGACGGCGCTGAACCCTGGCTCACGCTGCCCGGTACCCGCCGCGGAGGGACACCGGCTCCCCAGGCCTGGACGCGCGATTTCCACGTCCGCGTGCCGTTCGCCGGCCCGCCCGGCAGCTACCGCCAGCTCTCCTATGCCGACGTCCTGTCCGAGGACTTCATTGCCAACAGCCTCGCGGGCAAGTTCGTGCTCCTGGGCGCGACCGCGCAGGGGCTCGGCCAATCGCTGCCCACGCCGGTGTCCGCCGGTGCCCGGCCGATGCCCGGGGTGGAGTTCAACGCCAACCTGCTCGACGCCCTGCGCCACGGCACCTGGATCGTGCCGCTGCCGGCGCCGCTTGCGTGGTTGCTGATCGCGACGATCGCAATCGTGCCGGCGTTAACCTATCCCCTGCTCGCGCCGCGCAATGCGCTGGCGTTGAACGCGGTGCTGATCGCATTCGCGGGCGCCGGCAGCGCCGTGCTGCTCGTGCTCGCGCACCGCTGGCTGGCGCCGTCGCCGGCGATCGCCGCGCTGCTGGTGAGCTATCCGCTCTGGAGCTGGCGCCGGATCGAGGCCGGCACGCGCGCGCTGGGCGAGGAGCGCGAACGTGCGCGCGCGACACTGCACGCCATCGACGACGCCGTGGTGACCACCGATGTCGACGGCGCCATCGTCTACATGAACCCGGTGGCCGAGCAGCTGACCGGCGTGCCGCTGCGGGAGGCGCGCGGCGTCGACCTGCGCAACGTGTTCCGGTCCCAGGACGCGGTCGAGCACGGCCGTATTCCCGGCATCGTCGCCCAGGCGGTTGCCGAGCGCCGCCCGGTGCGCTCGCCGGTCCATGCGCGCCTGACCGATCGGGTCGGCGACGGCTATGCGCTGCGCGTCACCGCCAGCCCGGTGATCGGCCACGAAGGCCGTGTCGAGGGCGTGGTGCTGGCGCTGAACGACATGACCGAATCGCTGGCGATGAACCGGCGCATCGAGCACCAGGCCACGCACGATGCCCTGACCGAGCTGCCGAACCGCACCCTGCTCACCGATCGCCTGCGCCAGGCCATCGTCGGTGCGCGGCGGACCCAGGAATGCATCGCGGTGGTGTTCGTCGATCTGAACGGCTTCAAGCGCATCAACGACAGCCTCGGTCACGCCGGCGGCGACGCGCTGCTGCGCGACGTGGCCGAGCGGTTGAACGCGGCCGGCCGCTCGCGCGACACCGTCGCGCGCTGGAGCGGGGACGTATTCGTGGTGCTGCTGGAGGGCGTGCGCGACGAATCGCAGGTGGCGGCCGCGGTGCGCAAGGTGCTGGACCGCTTCCAGGCGCCCTTCCACGTCGACGACCAGGAATTGTTCGTGTCCGCGAGCGCCGGTGCGAGTGTATTCCCGCGCGACGGCGAGGAACCCGAGCTCCTGCTCGCCAACGCCAACACCGCCCTGCACCGCGGCAAGCAGGGCGGCCCGGGCAGCCTGCGGTTCTACGCCGAGCACTTCAATGCCCACACGCGCGAGTTCCTGGAGACCGAAAAGGAGCTGCGCTACGCGCTGCAGCGCGGGGAGCTGGAGCTGTACTACCAGCCGCAGGTGACGCTGCACAGCGGCGCGGTCACCGGCGTCGAGGCGCTGCTGCGCTGGCGCCATCCGCGCCTGGGCCTGCTGCAGCCGGGGCAGTTCATCGCCCTGGCCGAGCAGTCCGAGCTGATCCACCGGATCGGCGCCTGGGCGCTGAACACCGCCTGCCAGCAGAGCGCGCGCTGGCGCGCGCAGGGCTTCGCGCCGATCAAGATCAGCGTCAACGTCTCCCCGCGCCAGTTCGCACGCCGGGAGATCGTCGACACCGTCGGCGACGCGCTGCGGGTGTCGGGTGCGGATCCGGCCTCGATTATGCTGGAGCTGACCGAGAGCACCGTCATGCAGGACGTCGAGCGCGTGGCCGGGATCCTGGCCGAGCTCAAGGGCCTGGGCGTGCAGATGTCGATCGACGACTTCGGCACCGGCTACTCCTCGCTCACCTACCTCAAGCGCTTTCCGATCGACGAGGTGAAGATCGACAAGAGCTTCGTGCAGGACATCACCACCGATCCTGACGATGCCGCGATCAGCCAGGCGGTGATCGCGATGGCGCGCAGCATGGAGATCGCCGTGGTCGCCGAAGGCGTGGAGACCCGGGCCCAGCTCGAACTGCTGCGCGAATGGCGTTGCGACGCAATCCAGGGTTTCTACTTCAGCCCGCCCGTGCCGGCCGCGGACCTCGATCGCCTGCTCGCCGCGCCGCGGCCGATGCAGCCGGGTGCGGCGGCGAGCCTGCACTGAGCGTGCGTTCGATCATTAGCCGTAGTACCGCAGCGTTGCCCGCTCGCGGCGCCTGGGCGCCACGGCGCGCACCTCGGGCGTGTCCGCCGGCAGGTGCTCGCGCAGGCGTGCGAGCGGCAGCGTAGGATCCTAAAGTGGGAGCGGTCCCGGCGACGGCCCGGCAGTGCCGCCGGGCGCGCGCACCGTCGAGATCTCGGATGGTTGGCTACCGTACGGAGGTCCCGGGTGATGAAAGTCTTCGTACCGCGCGTTCCCGAGGGCCGTGCGGTGGGTCGCACCGCTCGACAAGGCCGGCCACGAGGTGTTCGCGGCGCTCGATGGAACGCGGCGCGGTACCGCGTGGGTCCCGGTGCGCGTGGCGCTGGTGACCTCCGACGAAGGCAAAAGCTTCGCACCCTCGGAATTTCCCTGGCTCGGTACGCAAGCGCAGGTGTTGCGACCCAGGGCCGTGGAAGTCCTGCGCGAGCCATTCGTGCGGCGGGTCGCAGAGGCCGGGTTGTCGGGCCCCGACTTCGTCGATGTCTGGTCTGCCTGATCCGCCGCCGTCCCGCGCACCCACGGCGCCGGGTGACTGAAGCCGGCGGATCCAGCCCGGAGCGGTGGTGATCCGTCATCGCATTGGACGACCCGGCGCAGCCCGGGTTGCGTGAACCCGGCCAGGCACCTTAGGGGCGCGCAGGAACATCAGCCAACCAGGACCTGCATCGCTCAGGGCGCAGGGGCGTTCCTGTCGGCGCTCTCGATCCGGAGCCGGCGATCCCGCGATTCAATCACCAAGCGAGTACCGACCCAGGGCCGCGCGCTCACGATCACGACGCGAGCCGTAGCATCCTTGCGAAAGACGGCCAGTCCGGCGCGATCTCGATGGCCGTTTCCGGCTCCATGCCGATGAAGGGCAGGCAGACGATGGCGCCGGAGGGCGCGATGGCGAACATCTCGCCGCCGCCGCTCGTCGCGAAGCCGAAGTATCCGGGCGCGTACTGTGCCACTTCGTAGTCGCGATTCAGCTGCTCGATCTCGTCCAACGGCCAGAATTCGCAGCGATAGGGATTCTCGTCGAGCTCGAAGACGGGATCACCGGATCCCTGGTGCTGGATGACGAACCTGGAAATCTCACCCATTCCGTTCGCTGGCATATCGCATGGCCTCGGTTGCGTGCATCCACGCCTGCGCCGCAGACGGCCGCGGCCTGGAATCGCTTCGTTCGCGCACCGTCGCCGGCACGACGGGATCCCGCACCGGGCGGCGCGGCTCAGTAGCCGTAGTACCGCAGTGACGCCCGCTCGCGCCGTTTGAGCACCTCGGCGCGCTCCGCGGGCGCGACCACCGGCGTGTCCGCCGGCAGGTGCTCGCGCAGGTGCGCCAGCGGCACGCGCTCGATCTCCGGCAGCGGGTGCCGGTCGGCGTGGTACCAGCGCAGCATGATCGTACCTTTTGCGGTGCCGGCCGGATCGATCCAGTTCGGCACGCCGGGATCCGCGAGCGCGATTACCCCCCGGAACAGCCCGTCCGCGTCCAGCCGCGCCTGGTGGCCGTTCAGGCTCGACTGGTGGTAGGTGAAGTCGGTGGTCTGGAACCACAGGTCGCCCAGGTGGATGCTCCAGTAGCGCGCCATCGGTACTTCGGTGCGCACGATCAGGGCCTCGCCTTCGCGCAGTTCGTAGACTGCCTGCACGTAGGCCGCGCCCGGGTTGGTGGACTTCTCGCCGGTACCGAGTTCGTTGAAGAACCGGTTCGTTCCGAACTCCCGCAGCAGCCGCGGCACGGTGACCGCGCCGAAGTTGCGGCACTCGAAGCGCATCCGCTCCGCCGCGAGCCGCAGCCGGCGGTTCATCTCCGTGACGCTGAAGGCCATCGTGTCCGGCCGCTCGCCGTCGTCGGCCTCGATGTGCAGTTCGGCGAGGCGCTCGTTGTCCCAGTCGTAGGTCGCCTGGCGCACGACGATCGCGTTGTTCGCCGATGCCGGATCGATGCCGATCCAGTTCCCCGGCTGCCGATCGGCGCTCACCGTGATGCGGAAGGAGCCGTCCGGCGCCATCGCGAAGTCGTCCAGGTCGTAGTTTGCCAGGCGCCGGATCTCGCGGTCGCCGTAGTAGCCGTTCATCACCTGGATGTCGATCCAATGGACGTTGTGGCGCCGGCCGTGGATGCGGAAGCGCCGCGCGCCGTTCACCAGCGCGAAGTGATAGATGAAGTCCGGCGACGGCAGGTTCTGCATGTAGGTGAGCGGCTCGAAGAACAGGTTCTTCAGGAAGCGCGGATAGTCCTGCCGCGGCGCGACCGCGAGGTTGAAGGCGCGCGCGTGCAGCGACTGCAGGTAGAACAGGGCCTGGGCCCGGGACCGGTCGCTTTCCTGCGCGAACGGTTGCGCGAGGGTCTGCCGGCGCACGTCTTCCAGCGCGTCGAGGTACTCGCGCCAGGCGGCATCTTCGTCCATCGTTCGGCTCCGCGCGGGACCCGGTGCCGGAAGGCACCGCGTTTGGATATCATCCCGCCGGGCTAATCTAGATTCGCGAGCCCGCCCCCGCAACCGCCGCCCGCACCGCCTGCCGGTGCGGCAGGCCACGGAGATCTCCGGATGCGACTTATCCGCCCCGCGGACGATTTCATGATCCTCGGCGAAACGGATGCGTCGCCGATCCACATCGCCGCTTTGCAGATCTACGACGTGCCGGACGAGCGCCGCGCCGGTTTTTGCCGCGCGGTGCGCGAGCATTTCGCGCGCCGGCTGCCGGCGACCCCGCTGCTGTGCGTACGCCGCGGCGCGCCGTTCGGCTACGACTCGGACCAGTGGCTCGACGTCGATCGCTGCGATCTGGAATACCACGTGGTGGAAGTCGACGACGGCGCGCCGATGGCCCACGCGGCCCTGACCGCGTTCGTCGAGGCCTCGACCATGCAGCGCCTGGACCCGGCGCGGCCGCCGTTTCGCGCCTACGCGATCAACCGCCTGGCGGACGGCGGCTCGGCGCTGTTCCTGAAGGTGCCGCACGCGTTCACCGACGGCATCGGCTTCCAGTCCCTGGTGCGCCTGCTCACGGACCCCGGGCCGGTGCCGGAATATCCGCCGCTGGCACGCCGCGCCGAGCGCCCGGATCCGGCGCCGCTGTGGATGCTGCGCTCGGCGCTGCGGTTCCGGCGCGAGGCGCCGCTGCGAGAGGCACGCGCCCGGGCGCGGCAGGAAGCCGAGCGGGCCCTGGAGGCACTGCGCAAGGATCCCGCGAAAAAGCGCGCCCGGGCGCCGATGATCGAGCGCTTCTCCGGGCCGACCTCCGCGCGCCGCAGCTACGAATTCACCAGCCTGCCGCTGGCGCGCTTCAAGGACCTCGGCCGGGCGCTCGGCGGCACGGTGAACGATGCCTTCCTCACCGTCGCCGGCGGGGCGATGCGCAATTACCTCATCTCGATCGGCGCCCTGCCGGACGCGCCGCTGGTCATCAACTCCGCACGCAGCTACCGCCGCCCGGAGCATGGCGACTACGGCAACCGGATCACGGCGATCCGCCCGCACATCGGCACCCACATCGCCGATCCGATCGAGCGCCTGGCGGCCATCCGCGCGTCGATGGCCGTGGAACTGGAGCGCAGCCGCCACGACGAGATCCTGGTCGACCGCGACGAGATCCCGTTCGGGCCGCGCAAGCGCAGGCAGCGCCTGGCCGAGCGCACGGAAACGGGCCAGCGCGTGCTGCCCGGCGACCTCACGCTGTCGAACGTGCCGGGGCCCGCGGAAGCACGCTGGCTGGCGGGCTATCGCCAGGCCGGCAACTACCCGGCGCCGATCCTGGAGAACGGCCGCTTCCTGAACGTGACGATGCGCCGCAATGCCGATATGCTCGACTTCGGCATCATGTGCGACGCGGCCAAGCTGCCCGAGGCGGCGCGGATCCGCGACTGCCTGCTGCAATCCCTGGAAGAATGCGAGCGCGCGGCCGTTGCGCATGCGGCCGCGGGACCACGAGGGCTCCAAGCATGAAGAGTGTTCTGATCACCGGCGCGTCGTTCGGCCTGGGGCTGGCGATGGCGCGGCATTTTCTAGACCGCGGCTTCACGGTGCATGGCTGCGGCCGCACCGAGGCGAACGTCGCCAGCGCCGCGCGCGAACTGCCGGCGATGAAGATGATGCGCGCGGACGTGGCCGTGGCCGCGGATCGGGAGCGCCTCCTGCAGGCGGCCACGGCGGCTGGCGACCTGGACATCCTGGTGAACAACGCGGCCATCGTGCGTGCCCACGATTACACCAATGACTTCACGCTGGCCGCGGATCGCGCCCGCGACGAGATCGAGATCAACTTCGCGGCGCCGGTGGAACTCACGCGGATGTTCCTGCACTGGCGCCGCCGCGCCGGGCGTGACGACCTGCCCGCGATCGTCGCCAACATCGGTACCCCAGGGGCGCTGTTCCCGCTCGAGGCGAACATGATGTACAGCGCCTCGAAGGCCGGGTTCCACATGTTCACGCTGGCGCTGCGGCGGCAGATGCGGGGCACGCCGGTGAAGGTGTGCGAGGTGTTTCCGCCGGCCCTGGACACCAACCTCGCCAACCAGCTCGACGTGGCGAACCAGGTCGGTCAGGGCGCCGAGGTGATCGACGCCTGCGCGCGCAATTCCGTCGAGGCCATCCTCGCCGGCCAGGAGGTGATCCTGCCGCATCCGGATGCTGCGTCGCTCGTCGAGGCCATGGCACCCCGGTACGACGAGCAGATGCTCGACTACATCAATTCCCGCGTCCGGCGCCGACCGGGCTGGGATCGGCCTTAGCGCCGCCTGCGCGGGCCGGCCCGGAGCGGCCCGCCGCTCGATTACGGAGAGCCGCGAGTGGACGAGAGCGCGTTGCTGCAGCAAGCCCGGCAGGCCACCGGCCTGAGCGATTTCGGCGGCGAGGAGTTCCGCCCCGGCCTGCGCGTGCTGCTGGCCGCTTTGTCCGAGTCCGAACATCCGCCGCCGGTGCGCGAGGCGCTGCTCGGGCAGTGCCTGCAACTGCTGCGGACGCGCCTGCACCTGGCCGCGGCGCGCGTCGCGGATCCCGGCATCGCGGCCGAACGCATCGACGCGCCGATCTTCGTCATCGGCCTGCCCCGCACCGGCACCACGGCGCTGGTGGACCTCATGGCGCAGGATCCGGCCGCGCGCGCGCTGATGCAGTGGGAGGTCGCCGCCGGCATCCACCCGCCGCCGCGCCGGGACGCCTGGGCGAGCGACCCGCGCATCGCCGAGGTGGATCGGATGCTGGCCGCGCATCCGGGGATGTCCGCGATCGCGGCGCTCGGCCAGCATACGCCCGGGGCGATGCTGCCCGACGAGTGCAATAACCTGCTCACGCTCGAGTTCTGGACCCCGAATTTCTCCGCCGCGACGCCGCTGCCGCGCTACACGCATTGGTATCGGGCGGCGCCGCCGTGGAATCCGTTCCGGTTTCACCGCTGCGTGCTGCAGCACCTGCAGCATCACGGCCCCGTCGGACGGTGGACGCTCAAGTCCCCGCCGCACATCTTCGCGCTGTCCCTGCTCGATCAGGTCTACCCGGACGCGATGATCGTGCAGACGCATCGCGATCCGCGCCAGGTCATGCCCTCGCTCTGCGGCCTGCATGCCACCTTGCGCGGCTATGCGCGCGGGGACCGGCGCTACCTGCACACCGGGCCGGAACTGCTCGACCTGTGGAGCGAGGGCATGCGCCGCTGCATCGCCGCGCGCCAGGATCCGGCCCTCGACGCGCGCGTGCTCGACATCCGCCATCGCGATCTCGCCGCCGATCCGTTCGCCGCGCTGGAACGCATCTATGCGCAATTCGGCCTGGATTTCAGCCCCGCCGCGCAGGCGCGGTTCCGGGCCTGGATCGCCCAGCCGGTGCAGCAGCATTCATCCGTGAAATTCACGCTGGAGGAGTTCGGCCTCGACGCCGCGAGCGTCGACGCCGCCTTCGCCGGCTATCGGGAGCGTTATGGCGAGTACTTCTGAAGGCGCGCGCGGCGCGCCGGCCGTACACGGCACCTGCGATGCGCGCTTCGCCGCGGTCAGGGAAGCCTTCATCGAGAACTTCACCGCGCGCGGCGATTGCGGCGCGGCGCTGTGCATCAGCATCGACGGCCGGCCGGTGGTGGACCTGTGGGGCGGCTGGGCGGACGCCGCGCATACCCGGCCGTGGACGCCGGAGACGATCGTCTGCGTCGCCTCCACCACCAAGGGCCTGGCCAGCGTCTGCGCGCACCGGTTGATCGAGCGCGGCGCGCTCGATCCCGACGCGCCGGTGGCACGCTACTGGCCGCAGTTCGCGCAGGCGGGCAAGGAGGGCGTGCTGGTGCGGCACCTGCTCTCGCACCGTGCCGGCGTGCCGGCGATCCGCGCCGACCTGCCGGCCGATACCCTCTACGACTGGGATGCGTTCTGCGCCGCGCTTGCGCGCGAAGCGCCGTGGTGGGTGCCTGGCACGCGCCATGGCTATCACGCGACCACCTTCGGCTTCCTCATCGGCGAGCTCGTGCGCCGCATCGACGGCCGCAGCATCGGCCGGCTGGCAGCCGAGGAGATCTGCGGTCCGCTCGGCGCGGATTTCCACATCGGCGTGCCCGAGTACGCCGATGCACGCGCGGCCGAGGTGCTGCCCGAACCGGCGCCCGGGCCGGAAGAACGCAGCGTGTTCACGATCGCCAACGCGGATCCCTACGGCCTGCCGGGGCGGGTGTTCCTGAATCCGCCGCGCGCGCCGCAGGCGATGAACACGCGTCGCTGGCGCGCGGCCGAGATCCCGGCGTCCAACGGCCATGCCAGCGCCCGCGGCGTGGCACGGCTGTACTCGGCGCTGGCACTGGGCGGGGCGGTCGACGGCATCCGCATCCTGGGCACGGATGCGATCGAGGCGGCGATCTTGGAACAGTCCTTCGGCGAGGACGCGGTGCTCGGCGTGCCGACGCGCTACGGCATGGGCTTCATGCTGCGCCTGCCGCAGCCGGGGGTGGGGATCCTGCCGTTGGTGCCCAATCCGCGCGTGTTCGGTCATACCGGCCGCGGCGGTTCCATCGGCTTCGCGGATCGCGAGGCGCGGGTCGCTTTCGGCTACGTGATGAACCAGTTCATCGGCGAATCCGACAAAACCCGCGATCGGCGCTGGGGTTCGCTGGCGCGCGCCTTCTACGCCGCGCTCGGCTGACGCGCGCGGCGCGCCGGGACCGAGGTACGCAGCCTCCGCGCGACACCCGGCAGAAAGGCGCCGCGCGGAGGGTTTCCCGCCCTGCCGCCGCTAGCGACGGCGCGAACGAGTGCGTTTGAGTGCGGCAAGCGCCAGGCCGGCGAGCGCGAAGGTCGCGGGCTCGGGCACCGGGGTGCGGGTGGTGGAGATCGCGCCGACCGCATCGATGTCCGCGCCGACCGTGGCTCCGGACTGCCCGCCCTCGTCCGTATCGTCGGTCAGGCGGATATAGCCGAACTGGTCGGCGATGCCGAAGCCGAAGGCGTCGATGTCGATGCCGGCCGTGCTGCCGAACACCTTGCCCACCGCGTGCCAGAGGATGCCGTCGGTGCTGATGTCGACGAAGGTGTCCTCGATGTCGGGACCGACCTCGAAGACCCACAGATCGAGCGCGTTGTCGCCGCTGCCGGTGAGCTTGTTGTCGATGAAACGCAGCACGATGCTGCCGCCGTCGCCGAGGGAGACGAAGCTGCAGGCGGCCTGGCTGGCGCAACTGTTGACGCCGCTATAGTCCGGCACGTCCAGGGCGTTGAAGTCGCCCCGGTGCGGATCGGAGGGGTTGCCGGCGACCACGCCAGGCGAGTACGAAACCACTGCGTCCGCGAACGACACTGCGCCTTCCGGGAAGTCGGTCCCACCCTGGGTGTTGCCGATGAATACCGCGTGCGCGGGTGCCGCCGCCGCGAGTGCAAGCGCAGCCGCCAGGGCTGCTGCCGGGTACCTGGACATGGCTCTCTCCCTGCCGGCCGGGGCGGATCCGGCGAAGTTACCAACAGGCCCCGGAACAATGTCGAGCACGGTTCGTACCACACCAGGTTCATCAACGAGTTACGAACCTTGCAGGGTGCTCGGTGTAAAAATGCTTGACAGGCGCGGTACGCGCTGGGACCCGGGCTGCCGTCGTCCCGGTCCGGGCCGGGCGCTGCCCCGGGCGGCCAACCGATTGAACTCGCAACGGTTCGTGACAATTCCTTGCGCGAAACCTGCGCCGGCCGGCGGGCGTCAGCGGACTTGACAGCCTCAAGACGGGCGACCCGCCGCGCGGCCGTCCTTCCCGTCATTGCGACGCCGTGCCGGACTTGGGCCCGGCCGATTGGGGACATGAACCGCCCCTTCGTCGTCGCGAGCGCACGCGAAGCGACCCACGCGGCCTCGATGCCGCCGGCAGCACGTGGATTGCTTCGTCGCTTCGCTCCTCGCAATGACGGGGCCGGTTCATGGATGGGAACGCAGCGACGCAGCGGGTGCCGGCGCGAAAGCCGGTTCTGCTAACATCGGCTCCGTCGATCGCGACGCGGCGCCAGGTGGGTTCTGCGATCATGTCCGAGCCGGTATCCGACGCTCTCATCGTGTACGGAGGCGGCGCGAGCCAGCCAACCCGTGCGGTGTGGTGGACCTGCCTGATCAAGAACCTGGCGTTCGAAGCCTGTCAGGCCGGCGGGCACGATTTGGCCCGGATCAATCCCAAGCGCCAGGTGCCTGCAATCAACGATGCCGGCTTCGTTCTGTACGAAATGCCGGCGATTCTGGTGTATCTCGCCGAAAAGCACGGATGGATCGATCTTTACCCGGATGAATTGCAGGCCCGGGCGCGCGTCAACCAGTACCTGAATTTTCATCACACCACGCCCCGCCTGGCCACATTCCAGCTCATGGGGCCACACGTAACTCCCGCACTCGGCCCGGCCTTCGGCGTTGATTCCCTCGATCCACTGATGGTGGATACCATCATGGCCATGCGCGCCCGCGCCGACAAACTCACGAGCGGACGCCAGGCCTTTGCAAAGCAGGCGTCGATTGTCGAGTGCGGCTATTTCTTCGATGACGCGCCGTTTCTGTGCGGTACCCGCAGGCCGACGATCGCGGACATCGCCTGTTACCAGGAGTTGGCCCAGCTGCAGTGGGCGGGCCTGTTCGACTTCAGTCCGTTCCCGCGGATCCAGGGCTGGCTCGGCCGGATGGCGGAATTGCCTTTCCACGACGTGGCCCACGCCTACAACATCGATCTCGGCGACATCAGTGCCGACGACAACACCATGGAGCGCTTTACGCAGGCCAATGAAGCGGCCGCGCGCGCGCTTGCGGCGGCCGGCGTCACGGTCCGCGGAAACTCGGGGGCGGAAAACTGATCCAGGGACCGAAGCCTTCGTCCGGTTGCATGGTGGGCGGCGACTCTACGCCGTCGCGCGAGCACGCCGTGGTCGATAAAGGAGCCGGGCGGATTCAACTATCCATGAACCGCACCCCGTCATTGCGAGGAGCGAAGCGACGAAGCAATCCACGCGCTGCCGGTGGCATCCAGGCCGCGTGGGTCGCATTGCGTGCGCTCGCGACGACGAAGAGGCGGTTCATGGCTTCAATCGGTCGGCCCCAGGTCCGGTTCGGGCTCGCAACGGCGGGGGATCAGTCCGGAATTTCGGGTTCGACCAGGCGCGCCAGGTGATCCAGCGACTCCTGCCAGCCCAGGTAGCACATCTCGGGCGGTATCACCTCCGGAATCCCCTCCTGGACCGCTTCCAGATCCGTACCGCAAGCCACGGCGCGCAGCGTGACGGTGGTCGTCATCCGCCCGGGCAGGTTCGGATCGTCGAACTCATCCGTATAGCGGATGCGATTGTCCGGCACGAGTTCGAGATAGGTCCCGCCGAAGGAATGGCCGTTGCCGGTGCCGAAGTTGCGGAACGACATCCGGAAGGTGCCGCCGATCCGGGCCTCCAGGTGCTCGACGCGGCAAGTGAAGCCGTTCGGCGGCAGCCAGCGGGCGATGGCGTCGGCGTCGAGAAAGGCACGGTAGATGCGCGCCGGCGGGGCGCGCAGGACACGATGCAGGCGGATGGTGTGAGTCGGCATGGTGGTTTCCTTTCGATGCGTTGCCTTTGCAGGCATTGGTCGAACGGGGGCGACGGCGATCGACATGCCGTGCCGTACGTGGCGTACCGGGGGTGCCGCGCCCGCGGGATCGGCCAGCGGCCGCCGCGCCCGGGCGCGGCGGCCGCCCGCATCAGGAACGGGACAGCGGGACGGTGAAGGTGTCGCGCCCGGACTTGAACAGCGTGCCGGGCTTCGCGCCCGTGTACTCGCCGCGGCGGATCACCTGCCGGCCGTTGACGAACACGTGCTCCACGCCGATGGCGTCGGCATACAGCCGGTTTGCACCGCCGGGGAAGTCGTGCCGCATGTACACCGGCCCGCGCGCGACGCGCTGTGGATCGAACACGGTGATGTCCGCGTGCCAGCCCGGCCGCAGTTCGCCGCGCTCGCGCAGGCCCATGATCCGTGCCGGCGCCTGGGTCAGGTGATGCACGCACTCCTCGAGCGAAATCACCCCGTGCACGCGCACCGCCTGCTCCAGCATGCGGGTGAAGTAGGCGAACGAGTCCAGCGTCTCCACGTGTGCGCCAGCGTCGGAGCCGCCGACCACGGCGCGGTCGTCACGCCAGATCTTCGCGCGGGTCTCGTACGTGGCCTTGTCCTCGCCGCGCTCGCGCGCGGTGAACAGCGTCTTCAGATCGTCGGCGAGGGCGAGATCGAGCATGGCGTCGAACGCGCTCTTGCCCGTCAGGCGCGCGACCTCGGCGAGCGACTTGCCCGAGAACGGACGGGTGGCCTCGGAGAACCCCTGCTCGACGATCACCGCATCCCCGTGCAGCAGCCAGCGCACCACTGAATCGGTCGCCGATGCGCTCTCGAACAGCCGGCGGCGGTTGTCCGGATCGCGCAGCGCGGCCATGCGCTCGGGGATGCCGAGGCGGAACAGCCCCTCCCAGCCCGGCAGCAGATCGAACACGCCGCCGCGGGCGAGATCGATGTGCACGCCCACCGACGTCGGCACCGACAGGCCGATAACCTCGGCGCCGTGCCGGCGCGCGTAGTCCGTCATCTGCATCTGGCGCCGCGCGCGCTCCTGTGAATGCGTCGAGTTGTCGGCCAGTGCGATCAGGTTCCAGTTCACCACGCGCCTGGCGGCCACGCCGATGTCCTTCATGATCTCGAAGGTCGCGTCGTCGAACTCCAGGCCGGGCATCACTTCCACGGAGGTGCCCTCGAACTCGCCGCACACCGACGCGAGCGCGACGTATTCCTCGTCCGCGGCGAAGCGCGACGGCACCGGGTGGCCGTGGTGATCGTTGTGCGTGTTCGAGCGCGAAGTGGAGAACCCGAGCGCGCCTTCGCGGATCGCCTGCCGGAGCAGGTCCTGCATCCGCGCGATGTCCGCCGGCGCGGCCTTCTCCGACAGCGCGCGCTCGCCCATGGCGACGTAGCGAAGCGCGGAATGGCCGGCTGAAAAGCCCGCGTTCACCGCGATGTTGTTGTCGATGCGGCGCCGGAAGCCTTCCATCGTGGTCCAGTCGCAGGGCACGCCGGCCTGCAGCGAGGCGAGCGGGATGTCCTCCACGCGCGACAGCATCCGCACCAGGTAGTCCGCCGCGTGCGCCGACAGCGGGTTGAGGGTGAAGCCGCAGAAGCCGCCGAGCACGGTGGTCACGCCGTGGTAGGGCGAGGGCGAAAGCGTCGGATCCCAGAACACCTGGGCGTCGTAGTGCGTGTGCAGATCGACGAAGCCTGGCGTGACCGCCAGGCCGCCGGCGTCGATCACCTCGCGGGCCGCGTCCGCGCCGTAGCTGCCGATGCCGGCGATGCGCCCGGCGTCGATCGCGACATCGGCGCGCCTACCCTGGGCGCCCGTGCCGTCGATCACCGTGCCGCCGCGTATGATGAGATCGTGCATGGCCCTGGCCCTTTCGGATTGGTGGGCCCGGGATTATGCACCCGGCGCGCGGTGCCTGTCAGGACGGGTGAACGAGGTGCCCCGCAGTGCGGATCAGCCCTGCTTGCCGAGACGCGCGAGCCGGTCGGGATCGGTGACCAGCGGCCGCATGTAGCTCAGGTCGGTGTGGTCCTGCGCACCGATGGGGAACTGCGTCAGCGCCACCGCCATCGCCTCGGCGTCCTGCGCCCACTCGTACACGCAGATCCGTGCCGCGATCGCCCAGCGCCCATCGCGGCGAGCGAAGCGGTCGACGTAGCGGCCGCCGGCCACGTCCGCGCCGCGCCCGTCGCGGCGCCGGCCTGCCACCAGCCAGTAGGACTCCACGTGTGCCTCGTCGCCGTCGAGTTCGATGCTGACGTTGGTCACGTAGTGCTGGTGCGCGCTCCACATCTGGTCGTGCACTTCGTTCACCACCGGGCCGAACTCGGTGCCGGGGCCGACGTACATGGTGTGGTCGTCGATTGCGCCGGGGTGGTAGACGGTACGCAGCAGTTCGGTGTCGTGGCGATCGATGGCGCGCGCGTAGCGCGCCAGGCAGTCCATGATGGCCTGCCGATCCAGCAGCGCGTCGAGCGCCGCTGCCCTGGATGCGTCGATGTTCATGGTGTCCTCCCTGCCGCGGTCAGCGCGGCGCTGATGGGGCGCCCGGCGGCGCCTTGAAGCCGGTGAGCCGGGCGAGCCGATCCGGCGCGATGACTTCCTCGTAGTGGCGCCCGCCGATGATCCAGGTCGGGTAGCCCTGCAGGTTCTGCGCGCGGCAGTCCGGTGCCATGCCGCCGTTGCGGCCGTTGGGATTGCATTCCACGTAGGGCAGGCGCGGCGCTGAAGCACCGAACAGGTGCTTCTGCTCCTGGCAGTGCGGGCACCAGTAGGCGCCGTAGAACTTCGCGCCGTTGCCGGCCAGATGCTCGGCCAGCGCGCGCAGGTAGGGATCCTCGGAACCGACCGCGGCGTCGAACGCGCCGGCATACCCCAGGTGCATGACGGCTGTCAGCGCCACGGCGGCGGCCGCGGTCCCCGGTGCCCAGGCCTTCCAGCGGAACGCAGCCAAGGCCGCCGGCTTGAGCGCGGTGACCGCGGCGGCAAGGGCGCACATCAGGACGAGCGAGATCAAGCACCAGGGGCAGAAGGTACCCAGTTCGAGTGCGGCCGCGACCGTGTAGTACAGGCTGAGCGCAGTACCCAACGCCGCCAGCAGCCAGGCGACCGGCCACCAGCCCGCCTGCCGGCGCGCGGCGAGCACCAGCGCGCCGATGCCGCCGTAGACGGCGAGCCCCCAGGCCGGCAGCGATAGACCGAGAAACGTGGAGAACCTGCTCGCCTGCACCAGATCGCAGCCCGAGCCCTCGGCGCAGAACGCGAGCGGCGCCGCGCCGAGGCGGTGCGCGAGCAGCCAGCCGCAGAGTGCCACCCCCAGGCCGGCGAGCACGAGCGCGGCAATTTCGATGCGCCCGGGCGGCGGGCGGCGGGCCCGCGCCTGTTCGCTGGCCGCGGAGTCGCGCGCGACGCGGCGCTCGCGCTTGCGTTCAGTGCGGTTGGGTGCGTTCACGCGAACTGCACGCCGGCGGCCTCGAACACCGGGCCGTCCACGCACACCCGCTTCATGGCCGGGCCGGCCGGGGTCTGGATGCGCACCGCGCAGCCCGCGCAGCCACCGACCGCGCAGGCCATGAACTCCTCCAGCGAGATCTGGCACGGCAGGCCGTAGTCCGAGGCGAGCGCCTGCACCGCGCGCAGCATCGGCGTGGGGCCGCAGGCATAGACCTCGACTTCGGCGCGCGCCGCGCCGTCGAGCGATTCCAGCCAGGCACGCGCCAGGTCGGTGACGTAGCCCCCGAAGCAGCCGGCGAAGCCGGCCAGGCTCGCCAGCCGGCTCGGGATCCCCCAGTCGTCCAGCAGCGGCATGGCGCCCACCGTGCCCTCGGGCAGGCCTGGCACGAGGATCCGCGATGGCCGCGCCGCGAACGGGAACGGCACTTCCGAGCCCATGAGCACCAGCGGCGCCGGCGCCGGTGCGATCCGGCGCATGTGCTCGGCCAGGAAAATCATCGGCGGAATGCCGACGCCGCCGCCGATCAGCAGCGGCCGGCGGCGGTAGCCTTCGAGCCGGAACGGAACGCCGATCGGACCGATGAGGCTGAGCCGATCCCCGGCGCGCCTCCCGCCGAGCAGACGCGTGCCGTGGCCGTGCACCTTGTACAGGAGATCGACGATGCCGCGGGTGCGATCGGCGCGCATGATCGACAGCGGCCGGCGCATCGCCAGCAGCGGATCGCACGCCAGGTGCACGAACTGCCCCGGCAGCGCGCGCGCGGCGGTGCGCGGGGCCTCCAGCCGCATGACGTGCTGGGCGCCCGGACAGGCGTCGTTCGCCAGCACGGCCGCGTCCTCCACGCACAGCGTCCCGCGCGACGCCGGGTGTGCCGTCGCTGCAGGCCCGGCGCTAGGCATCGGCATTCGCCCGGGCGAACACGACGCGGCCTTCGAACAATGTATGCGTGACGCGGCCGCGGAGATCGCGGCCGATGAACGGCGAGTTCTTGCCCGCGCTTCGCATGCCTTCCTCGGTGAGCGTCCAGCGACGCTTCGGATCGAAGATGGCGACGTCCGCCGGCGCCCCGGCGGACAAATGCCCCACAGGCAGGCCGAGAATCCGGGCGGGCTCGATCGTGAGCGCGGCGATCGCCGCCGGCAGGTCGAAAACGCCCGCGTCTACCAGCGCCAGGGTCAGCGGCAGCAACGTGTCCAGCCCGGAGATCCCGGGGGCGGTCTGCGCGAACGGCGCGCTCTTGCCGTCCAGGTCGCGCGGCTGGTGGTCCGAGCAGATCGCCGCGACCCCGCCCCGGGCGACGCCGGCGCGCAGGGCGTCGCGATCGCGGCGCGTGCGCAGGGGCGGGCGCACGTGGCACATCGGATCGAACTCGCCGACGTCGGCGTCGGTCAGGTGCAGGTTGTGGATGGCGACGTCGGCGCTCACCGGCAGGCCGCGCCGGCGTGCATCGCTCAGCATGCGCACCCCGCGCGCGGTGGACAGCCGGCAGAAATGCACGCGCGCGCCGGTGGCCTCCACCAGCAGCAGGTCGCGCGCGAGCGCGACGGTCTCGGCGGTCTCGGGAATGGCGGGGATGCCCAGGCGCGTGCTGACAGCGCCCTCATGCATGCGGCCGCTGCGCCCGAGCCAGTGATCCTCCGGCGACAGGAATACGGTCAGGTCGCAGGTGGCGGCATACTCCAGCGCGCGGCGCAGCACGTCCGTGTTGGTCACGGGCGCGAGTGCGTTGGAGACGCCGACGCAGCCGATCGACTTCAACGCGTGCATGTCGGTGATCTGCTCGCCGGCCAGGTTGCGCGTCAGCGCGCCCAGGCAGACCACGCGGGCCAGGTTGGCGGCCGCGGCGCGCTGGTGAATCAACTCGGCCACCGCGGGCGTGTCGATGATCGGCCGCGTATCGGGCGCGGTACACAGCGTGGTGATGCCGCCGGCCGCCGCGGCTGCGGTCTCGCTGCCGATGGAGGCCTTCGGTTCGCGGGTGCGGGCGCTGAGATCCACCAGGCCGGGAACGACCACGCGGCCGCGGGCGTCGATGGTGCGGGCGGGCCTGAACCCGGCCGGCTTGCGGCCGACGGCCGCGATCCTGCCGCCCGCCACGTAGACGTCGCGGATCGCGTCGACGCCGTTGGCGGGATCGATGACGCGGCCGCCACGGATGTGGATCGCACTCATGCCCCGCGCTCCGCCGCCAGCGTGCCCATCGCCATCGCCATCACCGCCATGCGAATGGCGATGCCGTGGCTGACCTGCTGCAGGATGACGGAGTGCGGCCCATCGGCGACCTGGGAGTCGATCTCCACCCCGCGGTTGATCGGCCCCGGATGCATCACCACCACGTCCGGCCTGGCGCGGCGCAGGCGCGCCTCGGTCAGGCCGTAGAGCCGGAAGTATTCCCCGCCGCCCGGCAGCAGCGCGCTGGCCATGCGCTCCTGTTGCAGCCGCAGCATCATCACCACGTCGCAGCCGTCCAGGCCGCGCTCCATGTCATGGAACACTCGCACGCCCATTGCCTCGATGCCGGCCGGGATCAGCGTGCGCGGGCCGACCACGCGGATGTCGCGCACGCCCAGGATCCGCAGCGCGTGGATTTCCGAGCGCGCCACCCGCGAGTGCAGCACGTCGCCGACCACGGCCACGGCGAGATCGGCGAAACCGCCCTTGTGGCGCCGGATCGTGAACATGTCGAGCATCGCCTGCGTCGGGTGCGCGTGGCGGCCGTCGCCGCCGTTGATGACGCTCACGCCGGGGGCGACGTTGCGGGCGATGAAGTGCGCGGCGCCCGAGCTCTCGTGCCGGACCACGAACATGTCGCAGTGCATGGCTTCGAGCGTGCGCAGCGTGTCCAGCAGGGACTCGCCCTTCTTGGTCGAGGAAGCCTCGATGTTCAGGTTCAGGACGTCCGCGGACAGGCGCTTGGCTGCCAGCTCGAAGGTGGTGCGGGTGCGGGTGCTGGGCTCGAAGAACAGGTTGACGATGGTCTTGCCGCGCAGCAGCGGCACCTTCTTCACCGCCCGGCCGCCCATGCCGGCGAACTGCTCTGCGGCGTCGAGGATGGCGACCAGGAGCTGGCGCGGGAGACCGTCGATGTCGAGGAAATGCCGCAGCCGGCCGCGATCGTCGAGCTGCAGGTGGTTCCTCTTCATCGTCCGGAAGCGGCCTCGCGTGGATCCATCAGCCCGGGCGCCGGTCGGAGACGACCAGTTCGAGCGGTTCGGGGCCGGCGAGTTTAACATGCTCGCCCTCGGCCAGATCCATGCGCGTGCCGGCCACGCGCGGCTCGATCGGCAGCTCGCGGCCGGATCGATCCACCAGCACCGCGAGCGTCACGCTCGCCGGCCGGCCGTAGTCGAAGATCTCGTTCAACGCTGCGCGGATCGTGCGGCCGGTGTAGAGGATGTCGTCGATCAACACCAGGTGCCGATCCTCGACCTCGAACGGCAGCCGCGACGGCGTCACGGCCGGGTGCATGCCGATGCGGCTGAAATCGTCGCGGTAGAAGGCGATGTTCAGGGCGCCGATCTCGGGCGCATGGCCGAGCGCCCGGCACAGCCGCCGCGCCACCCAGACCCCGCCGGTCTGGATGCCGATGAAATCCCACTGCGCGATGCCGCGCGCGGCCTTGTGCCCGGCCAGCGCGGCGGCCATGGCGTCGATCCAGGCGTCGATCTTCTCCGCGCCGATGCGCCTGCGGGTCATGGCTCGCCTCCGGCCCGGGGCCGTGGCGGTGTCGCGAGCCAGGTTTCCAGGATCACCTGCGCGGCGATCGCGTCCACGCCGGCGCGCGCACCGGCGCGCACCCGTGCCTCGGCTTCCACGGAGGACAGGCGTTCGTCGACGGTGAGCACCGGCAGGCGATAGCGCGCCTTCAACCCGCGCATGAACCCGGTGATGGCCCCGGCCAATCGGTGCGGCGTGCCGTCGGCATGGGTGGGCAGGCCGACCACCAGCGCGTGGGGCTTCCACTCCTGGATGCAGGCATCGATCGCGCGCCAGTCCGGACCGTCGCTGCGCATCGCCACGGTGGCCAGCGGCCGCGCGCCGCCGGCCATTCGCTCTGCCACCGCCACGCCGATGCGGCGCGCGCCGAAGTCGAATCCGACCAGCGTCTGTGGTGCCGGGTCCACCGGCTGCGCGCCGGCGCCGACCGCGGGCGCACTCACGCGTGGCCGACCTGGTACGACAGGCTGTTCAGGTCCACGCCCAGCAGGCGCGCGGATGCGCGCCAGCGGCCTTCGGGCGGGGTGGTGAAGATGACGTTCGGATCCGCCGGGCCGGACAACCAGGCGTTCTCGGCCATCTCCCGTTCGAGCTGCCCGGCGCCCCAGCCGGCATAGCCCAGGGCCACCAGCATGTCGTCGGGTCCGTCGCCGCGGGCGATGGCTTCGAGGATATCGCGCGAGGTCGAAACCGCCAGTTCCTTCGTGACATCGATGCTCGAAGCCCAGCCGCCGGTCGGGCGGTGCAGGATGAACCCCCGGTCCTGCTGCACCGGGCCGCCCTCGAACACCGGCCGCTGCGCGATGGCGTCGGTGGCCGGCCGCAGGTCCATCTGCGACAGCACCTCGGCCAGGTTGAGTTCCATCGGCCGGTTGATCACGATCCCCATCGCCCCCTCTTCGCCGTGGGCGCAGATGTAGGTCACCGTGTGATGGAAATTCGGATCCATCAGCGACGGCATGGCGATGAGGAAATGGTTGGTCAGGTTCATCGTCATTTCGCTAGTATCGGGGCGGATCCCGGGGCTTACAAGCGACGTTTCCAGGTTGTAATCAACCAGGGCCGGCGCCCGGGCATTTGCCAGCAGCCAGCCGCGCCATTGGCCGGTGCCTGCATGCCGCGCCGGGTCGGAAGGATTTCCAGCCGCATTCAACGGATTGACCGGACACGCCGGTACCGGCCCGGCAGTTGCCAGCAGGAGACCTTCGAACGATGACGCCAGGTGCCGACGGGACCTGCGCCCGTGAGGAACTACGACAACGGCAGGCGGAGAGAATTCGGTTCATGAGCACTTCCTGTCCTCGACCCGGCGCATCGAGGTGATCCGCGGCCCGTCCTCGGCGCTGTGCGGCTCCTCCGCGGGCGGGGTCATCAGCCTGTTCACCGAGGACGGCCCCGAGAAGCCGTTCATCCAGGCCGGCATCTCCGGCGGCGAGGACCGGTTCCAGAAGTACACGTTGAAGGGCGGCGGCCAGGCCGGCAAGCTCAACGACATGGTCAGCGCCGCGTACCTGAACTTCGGTGGCTACCGCGCGCACGCTTCCTGGCCAATGGCGGCAACTCGGGCAAGCTTTCCTTCGACGAGTTCAGCCCGATGGTCGGCCTGCTGTGGAGCCCGCTGGACTGGCTGAACCTGTACGCGAACTATTCGACGGCGTTCGAGACCCCGACCTTCAACGAACTCGGCAACCTGTCCGCACGGGGCATCGTCGGCGGGTTCGCGCCCGGCATCACGGCGCAAGGCGCGCAGAACTTCGAAATCGGCGCCAAGGGCCGCTTCGGCTATGAACTGGTGCCGTTCCACATCGCCGTGGGCGACGAGGTGGTGAACCTGGCGAGCTTCGGCGGTTCCACCGGCAGCTTCACCAACGCGGATACCACCCGCGAGGGACTGGAAGCCGCCGTCACCGTCTCAGCTACAACCACCCCTGCGGACTGTACGTGACCTGGGACCATCTCTGGGTGGACGACCTGTTCGCGGCCAATGCGAATGCGGTGGTCAGCCCGTCCTAATCGGAAACGGACGGCCCAGGCGCGCGCGCGCCGGGTCTGCCATAATGCGGCAGTGGAACCGCACTCCGAGCCGACCGAAGCAGCCGAGCGCGCCGGCTTCGACCTCAGCCTCGTCGTCGAGAGCCTCGCAAGCTCCCACGAACAGCGTGCGCTGGGGCACCAGGCCGCATTGGAAATGGCGCTGCAACTGCAAGCGGCGTTCCGGCGCGCGCAGGGGATCCCGACGGGTGACGGAGCTGAATCGCCTCTTGCAGCGTCTGTGCGACGCTGAGATCGATTTCGTCATCGTCGGCGGCTATGCCGCCATGCTTCACGGTTCGTCGATGCTGACGCGCGATCTGGACGTTTGCGCGCTCCTGACCGGCGAAAACGTCGCGCGTCTGCGCGCGGTGTTCCGGGATCTGCGCCCGACGCACCGTCATCACCCCGGCAGACTCTCGTTTCTCGACCATCCCGACCCGGGGGTCCCGCTACGAAACGTCTACCTGCAAACCGACCTTGGTCCGGTCGACGTCATGACCTCGATCACGGGTGTGGGCGGCTTCGAGGAGGTGCGCCGATCGGCCATCAGGATCGAAATCTTCGGGCGGTTCGTGCACGTCATCGATCTACGGAACCTCATCAGGGCCAAGGAGGCGCTGGGCAGGGAAAAGGACCTCATCTCCGCCAAGGAGCTGCGAGCCATCGCCAGCATGCCGGGGCACGACGACTGAAGCGCATGGATTGCACCGGTTGCGGTGCAAGCGTCGATTTCGGCTGGCGTCGCACCGGAGCGGGTCGTGTTTCCGCCTCAGTTGCTGCGGAAGCCGCTCGACTCCTGGAACTGCCAGGTGCGGGTGATGTGCAGCACGTCGGTCTCGCGGGCGATGTCGGGCGGGAACGGCGCGTACGGCCCGGCGAGCTGGACGATGCGCATGGCGGCGTCGTCGAGCACGGCGAAGCCCGAGGAGCGCCGGACGATCATGTCCTTGACCTTGCCGTCCTGGTCCAGCACCACTTCCAGGATGAGGCTGCCGGTGAGCTTGTTGCGGCGCGCCTCGTCCGGGTAGTTGAGGTTGCCGATCCGCTCCACCTTCGCGCGCCAGGACTCCATGTACGCGGCGTAGCGGTACTCGCGCGTGCTGGCGGTGATGAACTTGCGCCGCGGCGCCTGGGCGCGCGCGTCCAGGCGCTGCTGGATCTCGGCGGACAGGCTCGCGATCGCGAAGCTGGAGGCGATGAGCTGGTCGGCGGTGGGCGTCTCGCGGCTGGCCTGGGTGTCCCGGGCATCGCCGGCGGCCGGCACCGGGGCGGCGGCGGCAGGGGTGGCCGGCTGCGGGACTTCGCGCTCGGATTCCCGCGCGGTGCGGACCTCGGCCGCGTCCTCCACCTCACGCCCGGTACTGGGCGTTTCACTGCGCCCGGTCTGCACGGCGGCGCGCCGGGGTGGTGCCTGGTACGGAGTTGCGTCGGTGCCGGAGGCGGCCGGTACCGCGAGCATCTCGCGCGCGGTCGGGATCGGCGCGACGAGCGGCGTGGTCGGCCGTGCCGGCGCCTGGCTGTCGCCGCCGCCGGTGAGATTGGCCTGCGCGAGATACGCGGCCTCGTCCGGGGCCTTGCCCTGCTGCGGCACCAGCACGATGTCCATGGTGTCGAAGCGCGGCGGGGGCGGCAGCTCGGGTGCGAAGCCCACGCCGAGGATCACGATCGCGTGCACCAGGATCGCCAGGCACGCGGTCATCGCCAGCCGATCGCCGCTGCCGATCGGCGGCCGTTCGGCGATGACGGTCATTTTCGCCGCGCGATGGAGTTCATCAGGTCGCCGGCGATGTCCAGGCCGTAGAGTGCGTCCAGCTCGCGGATGCAGGTGGGGCTGGTGACGTTGATCTCGGTGAGATGCTCGCCGATGACGTCCAGGCCCACGAACACCAGGCCGCGCTCGCGCAGGCTCGGCCCCACGCGCGAGCAGATCCAGCGGTCGCGCTCGGTGAGCGCGCGCCCCTCGCCGCGGCCGCCGGCGGCCAGGTTGCCGCGGGTCTCGCCCGTGGCCGGGATGCGCGCCAGCGCGTATGGCACCGGCTCGCCGTCGATCAGCAGGATGCGCTTGTCGCCGTCCTTGATCGCCGGCAGGTACTGCTGCGCCATTGCATAGCGCCGGCCGCGGTTGGTCAGCGTTTCTATGACGACGCTGACGTTCGGGTCGTCGCGGCGCAGGCGGAAGATCGACGTGCCGCCCATGCCGTCGAGCGGCTTCAGGATCACGTCGCCGACCTCGGCCAGGAACGCGCGCACGTCGGTGGCTTCGCGGGTGACGAGCGTCGGCGGGCAGCATTCGGGGAACCACGCCGTGAACATCTTCTCGTTCGCGTCGCGCAGGCTCCTGGGCGAGTTCACCACCAGCGTGCCCTTGCGCTCGGCCTGCTCCAGCAGGTAGGTGGCGTAGATGTACTCGGTATCGAAGGGCGGATCCTTGCGCATCAGGATCACGTCCAGCTCGTGCAGCGGCGCGGTTTCGACGTCGCCCAGGGTGTACCAGTCGTAGGGATCGTCGCGCACCGACAGCGGGCGCAGGCGCGCCAGGGCGAGGCCGTCGCGCATGTGCAGGTCGTTCAGCTCGCAGTAAAGCAGATCCCAGCCGCGCTTCTGCGCCGCGAGCAGCATCGCGAAGGTGCTGTCCTTCTTGGTCTTGATCCCGGCGATGGGATCCATCACCACGCCCACGCGCATCGGCATAGAGGTCTGTGTCGTTCGACTGCGGCCCGGCCCGGGAGTTTGGCATGTCCGTTCCGGACGAAACAAGCCGGGCGAATTGCCCCGGCCGGCGCCAGTCCTTACAGTAGCGGCGAACGCCATGACCACGTTGCGAATCGCCACGCGCCGCAGCCCGCTCGCCCTGTGGCAGGCCGAGCACGTGCGCGCGCGCCTGTGCGCGTTGCATCCCGGTGTCGAAGTCGCGCTCGTGCCGATGTCCACCACCGGCGACCGCATCCTCGACGCGCCGCTCGCCAAGGTCGGAGGCAAGGGGCTGTTCGTCAAGGAACTGGAACAGGCGCTGCGCGAGGGCCGCGCCGATCTGGCCGTGCACTCGATGAAGGACGTGCCGGTGGAGTTGCCGCCGGATCTCGCCATCACCACCGTCCTGGAGCGCGAGGACCCGCGCGACGTGCTCATCGCCCGCGGCGGCGCGAGCCTGCGCTCGTTGCCGGCGGGCGCCGTGGTCGGCACTTCCAGCCTGCGCCGTGGCTGCCAAATCCGCGCGCTGCGACCGGATCTCGTAATCCGATCGCTGCGCGGCAACGTCAACACGCGCCTGGCGCGGTTCGATGCCGGCGACTACGACGCCATCGTCCTGGCGGCGGCCGGCGTGATCCGCCTCGGCCTGGCCGATCGGATCAGCGCGACGATCGACGTCGCCGAGCTGCTGCCGGCGATCGGCCAGGGCGCGATCGGCATCGAATGCCGCGCGGGCGACAGCGCGCTGAACGCGCTGCTGGCGCCGCTGCACCATGGCCCGACCGCGATCAGGATCGAGGCCGAGCGCGCCCTGAACCGGCGCCTGCACGGCGGTTGCCAGGTACCGATCGCCGGCCACGCCGTGCTCGACGCCGGGCGCGTCACCCTGCGCGCGTTGGTCGCCGACCTGGACGGGCGGCAGGTGCTGCGCGCCGAACGCACCGGCGCCGCGGCGCAGGCCGAAACCGTGGGCATCGCGCTGGCCGAGGACCTGCTCGATCGAGGCGCGGCGGCGCTGCTCGCCAGCGTCGGCGCGGCGGTGCAGTGATCGCGGCGCCGGTGCTGGCCGGCGCCAGGGTGCTGGTCTGCCGCCCGGCGGCGCAGTCGCAGCGGCTGTGCGAAGCTTTGCGCGCATTGGGCGCGGAAGTCCGGGTCCTGCCGACGCTCGCGATCCTGCCCGCGGCCGACGCCGACGCGGCGCGCCGCGAACTCGCCGAGGTCGAACGCTCCGACCTGGCCGTGTTCACGAGCGCTAACGCCGTGCGCCACGCGCTTGAACTGATGCCGGCGCTGCCCGCTTTGCTGCATGGCCGGGAGGTCCTGGCCGTCGGCGAAGCCACCGCGCGCGCCTTGCGCGACGCCGGCGTGGCCGAGGTCCTGGTGCCGGACGCGGATGCGAGCAGCACGGGACTGCTGGCGATGCCCGTGCTGCAGGCCCAGGGCGTGCGCGGCCGCACGGTTCTCATCGTCACGGGTCTGGGAGGCCGCGATCTGCTCGCGCGAGAACTCGCCGTGCGTGGCGCGCGGGTGCTCGCGGCGCGCCTCTACCGGCGCGCGCTTCCAGGGCATACCAGGGAGGAGATCGACGCGCGGATCGGCCGGGCGCCGATCGGCTTCGTGGTTGCGACGAGCGCCGAGACCCTGGACAATCTCGGCGCATTGTTGCGCGCGGCGTCGCGCGCGGACGTCTTCGACGCGACGCCTGTGCTCGCGGCACGGCGGCTGCTGGTGCAGGCGCGCAGCGCCGGCTTCCATCGCCCAGCGCAGATCGCGGCATCGGCGCACGACGCCGATCTGGTGGCGGCGCTCGTGAACGCCGCCACCGAATCACGGACTGACAGATAGATGAGCGAAATCCCGTCCCCGCCGGCCGAGGTCACCGCGGTCACCGAGCCGCCTGCGCCGCGCCGCGGCAGGTGGTGGCCGGTGCTGCTGGTGCTCGTGGTGTTCGCCGCCGCCGCCGCGGCGGGCTTCGTGTGGCTCGAACGCGAGCGCCTGCGCCTGGATCGGGCCGCCGGCGCCGAACGCGCCGCGCTCGAGAACCGGTTCGCGACCCTGTCGGCCGAGCTCGCGCGCCTGGCGGACGAGTACCGGAATTTCACCGCGACCCGCGGCGCCCTGGACGCACGCACCGATGAACTGTCCAAGGCGGTGGCGCGCCTGTCGGAGCGTCAGGACCCCACCGACCTGGGACGCTCGCTCGCCGAAATCGAATATGTCGTGGTCACCGCGGACGAGCGCCTGCGCCTGGATCGTGACATCGGCAGTGCGATCGCCGCGCTCGAAGCCGCGGACCGGCGTGCCGGAGAACTCGATGCGCCGACCTTCGCGACGCTGCGGGCACAGCTCGCCGCGGATCTCGATTCGCTGCGCGCGGTTCCGCGCCCGGACGTCTCCGCGCTGGCGGTGCAGCTTGCCGCCCTGGCTGCCGCGGCCGATGCCCTGCCGTTGCGCCAGATCCAGTTCGACGTGGAACGCGTCGAGCCGGCCGTGGGAGCGGCGGACTGGTTCAGGCGCCTGCCGGCCAACGTCTGGCGCGAAATCGTCGGGCTGGTGGAGATCAAGCGCATGGACGGTACCGACGCGGTGCTGGCCGACCCGACGCGCCGGCAGCACGTGGCGGGCGAGATCCAGATGGAGCTGATAGCCGCGCGGGTGGCGGTGATGCGCCGCGACACCGCGAACCTGCATGCCTCGGCGAAGCTGGTGCGCACGCTCGCGCAGGCCTACCTCGATACCGGCGACCCCGGGGTGAAGCGCCTGCTCGAAACCCTGGGGCGGCTGGAGAAGGTCGAACTGGCGCCTTCGATCCCGACCCTGGACGGGTCGCTGAACGCAATCCGGCAGCTGCGCGCCGCGGACTGATGCGCTACCTCGCCTACAGCCTGGGGGCGATCGCGGCCGGCCTGCTGGTGGCGGTCGTGCTCGGGCGCGACGCGGGCCTGGTGGTGATCGAGTTCTACGGCTACGTGCTGCGTACGAGCCTGGCGGTATTCGCGCTCATGGTGATCGTCGTCACCGTCGTCGCCTACCTGCTCGTGCGCCTGCTGGCGGCAACCTTCGGCCTGCGCGAGGCGTTCGCGCGCTGGTCCGCGGCACGCCGGCGCGGCAGGGCCGAGCGCGGCCTGCACGGCGGCCTGCGCGCGCTCGCCGGGGGCGACGCACGCGCAGCCGAGCGCCTGTTGTCGCGCAGTGCCCGGATCAGCGACGAACCGCTGCTGCATTACCTGGGCGCCGCGCGCGCGGCGCAGATGCTCGTCGCCCCGGTGCGGCGCGACGAGTATCTGGCTGCCGCCGCCGAGCAGGCCGGCGAAGACGATGTCGCGGTCGATCTCACCCGCGCCGATCTGCTGCTCGCGAGCGGCGAGACCGAGGCGGCGCGCGCGGTGCTGCTGACGGTCGCCGAGCGCGCGGCGGACAATCCCCAGGTCCTGCGCCTGCTGGCGCAGGTCTACCGCGGTGCCGGTGACTGGGAGGCGCTCGGCACGCTGCTGGTGCAGGCCGCGCGGCGCAAGGCGCTCGATCCCGCCAGCCTCGACGCGCTCGAGCGCGAGGCGCTGCAGGGCATCCTGCGGGCGGTGCGCGTATCGACACCGCCCGCCGATCCGGAAGCGGCGTGGGCGCGCGTTCCAAAGCGCCTGCGCGATGCCGCGCCGTTGCTGGCCGAGCACGCCCGCAACCTGATTGCCGCGGATCGCGCCGCCGACGCCGAGCTGGTGCTGCGCCGCCGCCTGAGCAACGAATGGGATCCCGCGCTCGCCGCGCTCTACGGTCATACCGGCGGCAGCGACAGCTCCGCCCAGCTCAAGGCCGCGGAACAGTGGCTGCGCGACCGGCCCGAGGATCCGATCCTGCTGCATACGCTCGGGCGGCTGTGCTTCGCCGCCGGGCTGTGGGGCAAGGCGCGCAGCTACCTGGAGGCGGCGCTCAAGCGCGGTGCCGATCCGTCCGCGTACACGTTGCTGGTCGATACGCTGACCCGCATCGGCGACACCGACGCCGCCCGCCGCTACTCGCTCGAAGGCCTGCGCAAGGCCAGCAGCACCTGACCTATCCCGGTGCCAGGCACGTGGATAACTTTGTTCAGGTGCCAGGTACGGGAAAAAGTCCGGTGCCAGGCACCGGGATGACTTTTTCGCGGGGAGGGTGCGATGGCTGAGAAGACCGCGCCGCGCATGCCGCGCATCGGCGTGCGGATCCCGGCCTGCGATCGGGTCGACCGGGTCGCGGCCGCCATCGAGCGCGCCGAGCAGCTCGGATTCGACAGCGCGTGGGTGCCCGATTCGCAGCTCATCTGGCGCGATACCTGGATGGCCCTCGCACTGGCAGCGACCCGGACCCGGAACATCCGCCTTGGGGCGGCGGTGACGAACGTCGTCACGCGCCATCCCAGCGTCGTGGCCTCGGCCGTGCGTACGTTGCAGGAGATCGCGCCCGGCCGGGTGACGCTCGGACTTGGCGCGGGCTGGAGTTCCGCGGCCATGATCGGCCTGCCCGCAACCCGCCATCGCGATCTGGCGGCTGCGGTGTCGACGATCCGCACACTCCTCGCCGGCGGCAGCGCGGTCATCAACGATGTGCCGGCGCGCCTGACCGGTGCCGCCGGCGCCTGCCCGCTGTACCTCGCCGCGCAGGGGCCCCTCAATCTCCAGCTGGCCGGGGCGGCCGCGGACGGCGTGATCATGACCATGTCGCTGCCGCCGCAGGTGCTCGCCCCGAAGCTCGAACGCCTGCGGGCCGGCGCCCGTGGTGCCGGCCGCGATCCGGCAGCACTCGAAGTGGTGCTGTTCGCGCCGATCCACGTGACTGACGATCCGGCCCGCGACATCGCGCGCTTCAAGCCCACCGTCGCGGTGTCCCTGCGCAACCAGTCCAGGGAGGACCTCGCCGCTGCCGGCATCCAGGTGCGGATCGAAGGCGACCTGGCCGACGGCATGGAGCCGGACGGTTCGCACGTGGCGGATTACGACGCCGCGGTGCGCGCCTGCGATCCGCTGGTCGACGATGCGGTCGCATGCCAGTGGGTCGATGCCTTCGCCCTTGCGGGCCCGGCGGCGGTCCTGCGGGCCCGCCTGGAGGATGCCGCCGCGCGCGGCGTGACCGAAATCCTGCTCACGCCGCTCGGCGCGGACGGCAACCAGAGCCTGCCGCTGGCCCTGCTGGAGGATGTTTCCGCCGCGCTCGGCCTGCGCGCTGCGTAACCGTCGAGGATATCTTCCGGTGCCAGGCACGTGGATAACTTATCCACGTGCCTGGCACCGGAAGGCATCAGGGGGCGAAGGCGTGCGGATCGAAGGCGGCGATGGCGGGGTCGGCGAGGCGCTCGGCGAGGTAGTCGGCTAGCACGCGCACCTTCTGCGGCATGAGTTCGCGGGTGGGGAAGCGCAGGAAGATCTCGTTGTCGATGACGCTGCCGCTGCGCACCGTCCAGTCGGGCAGCAGCGCCCGCAGTTCGCCGCGCTCCAGGTGCGGGCGCGCGCACTCGGCGTAGGTGACGGCGATGCCCAGCCCGGCCAGGGCGGCGTGCAGGGTGGCGCCGTAGTCGTGCTCGATGACCAGCCGCCCGCCGGGATGGGTGCGAACCGGCGCTTCCGAGCCCTCGACGTGCTCGAACAGCCAGGCCGACTGGTGTCCGTCCCGGTAGCGGATCGGGATGCACGCGAACCGTTCCAGGTCCGCCGGCGCACGCGGGATGCCGTGCACGGCGAGGAAGGCGGGGGTGGCGACCGCCACCAGGGGCACGGCGCACAACCGGCGCAGCACGAACCCCTGCTCCGCGAGCGCCGCATGCTGGATGGCCAGGTCGCAGCCGGCACCGATCAGATCCGGCATGGCGTCGTCAAGGCGCAGTTCCAGCGCCAGGCCCGGAAAGCGCTCCAGGAACCCGGGCACGAGCGGCAGCAGGAACGCCCGGCCGAGCGCCGCGCTGCTCCACAGCCGCAGCCGGCCGGCCGGCTCGGTCCGCGCCTGCCCGAGTTCCTCCTCCGCGGCCTGCATCTCGCCCAGCATCCGTTCCGCGCGCGCGAGCAGGATGCGGCCCGCGGGCGTCAGCGTGACGCGCCGCGTGGTGCGCAGGCACAACTGCACGCCGAACCGCTGCTCGAGCTGCGCAAGGATCTTGCTGACCGTCGGCGGGGTGAGCTGCAGTGAATTCGCCGCGACGGTCAGGCTTCCGTACGTTGCAACCCGGACGAAAACCGCAAGCTTGTGCAGATCCTCCACGGCGCCCCGCTCACATGTCGAAAATGGAATGATTGATTTTCGTTCATCGAAATAAAATCCCGCAAGTCCTGACGTAGACTGTTTAGCAACCATCCTAAGGCTCTGTCGCAACAACCCGATCACCGGCACCCGTCGGCCGGGTGCGGGCCGGGTCGATGGCGCGCGAGGGTGTGAAGGCGGGCCACCGCATCTGCGCGAGGTCCGGATGGGGCGATACGCCGGCCGCCGGCGGCGCCTCCCACGCATGACCCGAACGGAATTTCCAGCCACCCGGCGCCCAAGTCGCCGGGATGCCGATCACAACGGAGGTCTCGATGAGTACGTCGAAGTTCAAACTGCGGCCGCTGGCACTGCTGCCGCTGGTGGCCACGTTCGCGGCCGGTGCGCCGGTGGTTCAGGCGCAGGAAGGCGCCAGGGGCGGCCTGGAAGAGGTCATCGTCGAAGCCCGCCGCAAGGAAGAAAACATCCAGAGCGTGCCGGTCGCGGTCACCGCCCTGTCGCAGGACACGCTCGATCGCAGCGGCGCGGTCAGCGCGCTCAGCCTGCCCTCGCGCATTCCGGGCTTCCAGACCTACGCGCAGATCGGCAACCGCAACGCGGTCATCGCCAGCATCCGCGGCCAGAACTACACCTACGGCGTGCTGTTCCCGGCGGTGGTGCCGTACTTCGCGGAAATGCCGATCACCGGCGGCCCGCAGTCGCCGGGCGTGAGCCAGGGCGTGTTCTTCGACCTGGAGAACGTGCAGGTGCTGCGCGGCCCGCAGGGCACGCTGTTCGGCCGCGTCACCAACGGCGGCAACATGCTCATCCAGCCGAAGAAGCCGGATTTCGACGGCGTCAGCGGCTACGGCGAGTTCCAGGCCGGCGACTACGATCTCAAGAGCTTCAGGGGCGCGGTCAACATCCCGGTGATCGACAACGTCCTGGCGGTGCGTGCGGCGATCGAGACCCGCGAGCGCGACGGTTTCACCGAGGATCTGCAGGGCGGGCCGGCGGCGGACGACGTCGACTACAAGTCCGGGCGCCTGTCGATCCTGTGGCGGCCGACGGACCGCATCGAGAACTACTCGGTGGTCAACTACTACGCCGCCGATCAGGTCGGCACCGGCATGGTGCTGTCCTTCCTGAACGACAGCATGGTCCGGGCGCTGTACACCGGCGTGCTCGGCGGCTTCGTCGCCCCGGGTGCGCTCACCGCGGCGGTCAACGGCGTGGTCGGCACGCCTGGCGTGCGCAACCAGCTCCTCGACACCGGCAGCCCGTTCCTGAACAGCCTGCTGAACAGCACCGGCACCACGCCGACGCTGTACTCGGCGCTGGCCCGGATCCAGGACTGCGCCCCGCGCTGCTTCGACTACGGCACGCACGCGCTGCCCGGCGGCATCTTCGCGCACGGCACGCACTTCTACCGCCGCGAGGACAAGTACGTCGTCAACCAGACCACGTTCGAGATCAACGACAACCTGAAGATCAAGAACATCTTCGGGTACACGCGGATCAAGGACAAGAGCGGCACCGACTACGACGGCACCCCGCAGATCATCGTCGACACCCCGCACAGCTTCATCCCCTACATCTGGCAGGAGCAGTGGAGCGACGAGATCCAGCTCCAGGGCAAGAGCTTCGGCGGCAGGATGGACTGGGTGGCCGGCTTCTACATCGATTCGCAGAGCCCGGGCGGCCGCACCGAGAACTACACCTCCAGCTTCTACCTGCACCGCCTGGACCTGCAGGTGCTGCACACCAACAGCAAGGCGGTGTTCGGCCAGCTTGGCTATGACCTGTCGAACTGGGTCGAGGGCCTGAAGTTCAACCTCGGCATGCGCCAGACCTGGGACTCGGTGTCCTCGGACAACATGACCCTGCTCGACCTCATCGTGGTGCCGATCCCGCACGGCGTGTGCCAGACCTACACCAGCCCGGTGGGCTTCGGAACGTCGGTCTGCTCGAACCTGAAGGAGACCTTCGACGCCTTCACCTACACCACCGGCTTCGACTGGCAGGTCAACCCGGACATGATGGTGTACGTGAAGGCCGCGCGCGGCTACCGCCCGGGCGGCTACAACTCCACCTCGCTGGGCGCCCGCACACCGTCGTATTCGCCGGAGTTCGTGCAGGAGGAGGAAATCGGCATCAAGGCCGACTGGACCATCGCCGGCATGCAGGCGCGCACCAACATTGCCTGGTTCTACGACGACTATACCGACGTGCAGAAGAACCAGACCTTCGCCGTCGGCGGAATCTCGGCCTCGGTGATCCGCAATGTCGCCGCCGCGACCGTGACCGGCATCGAGTTCGAGGGCCAGTTGATCCCGTTCGATGGACTGAACGTCGGCCTGAACTACGCCTTCGTCACCTACGACTTCGCCAACGAGCTCACCGCGGCCGAGTTTGCGCGGGCCTGCCCCGCCGATCACGCAGTGAATTTCCCCGGTGCCGATTCCTCGCTGTTCTGCCCGGACAACCTGCTGGCGGCAACGCCCGAGCACCAGCTCTCGCTGGACGTGCACTACACCTTCCCGTTCCTCGGGCTGGGTGACCTGACCGTCGGTGGCAACTGGGCCTGGCAGACCGAGAAGGGATTGAACGACACGAGCTGGACCACGCCGCGTACGATCGAGCCGTCCTACGGGCTGCTGAACCTCGACGCGCGCCTGGAGAACCTCGGCGGCCACCCGATCGACCTGTCGTTCTTCATGACCAACGTCACCGACGAGGTCTACCGCAACGGCAGCAACGATCTGTCGAACTTCGGCGTCATCGGCACGGCCTCGGACATGTACGGCGAGCCGCGCATGTGGGGCTTTGCGCTCAAGTACAAGTTCGGCCAGAACTGAGGCCGTCACGAATGCCCGGGCGCGTGAACCGCGCCCGGGTTTTTTTTCGCCTGCGCCGCGGCAGCGCGACTCGCAGGGCGCGGTTCAGTCGATGCGCAGGTTGCCGCCGCTGCGGCCATCGACCGCGATCCAGAAATGCCCGAGCCCCGACTGCGCCAGCCAGGCCGGGCCGTCTTCCTGCATGAGCAGCGCAATCGTCGCGGCGCTGCCCGCGACCACGCACAGCGGCGCCACCGTGGTGCAGGACGCCAGCGTCCGCACCGGGTGGCCGGTGCGTGGATCCAGGATGTGGCCGTAGCGCACGCCGTCGATCACGATGCAGCGTTCGTAGTCTCCGCTCGTGGTTACCGCGCCGCGCTCCAGCGCGATCGTGCCCGCGGTGGCGCCCGGGCGGCGCGGGTCGCGGATGCCGATCCGCCAAGGGCCGCCGTCTGTCCGCGGCCCCAGGATGCGGATGTCGCCGCCGAGGTTGACCACGCCGCAATGCACGCCGGCGTCGTGGCAGATCGCCGCGGCCCGGTCCGCGGCGTATTCCTTCACGATGCCGCCGAAGTCGATTTCCATCCCCGTCTCGAAGGCAATCCATGGCTTGTTCCAGCGCACCCGATGCCAGCCTACCCGCGCCAGCAGCGGCTCGATCCGCGCCTGCGCCGGAAGTTCCGTTCCGCGCAGGTCCCAGGCGTGGCGCAGGATCCCGGAGGTGACGTCGAACAGGCCGCCGCTCTGCCGGTGGCAGGCATCGGCGTAGTCGAATAGCGCCGCCGTTTCCGCGTCCACGCGCATGGAACCGCCAGCGGCGGCCAGGCGGTTGATCTGCGACAGCAGGCTGTCGGGAAGATAGCGGGAGTAACGCTTTTCCAGGCGACCGATATCCGCCATCGCGGCGGCGGCGGCGCCCCGCGCTGCATCCTGCGACGGCGCCGCGAGCTGGATCTCGCAAGGCGAACCCATCGCCTTGAACGCAATCGTGTGCATGGGATCCACGCCCGTTCGGTCCCTGGCCGAGCAACCCGGTCCTGCGTGCGGCTCAGAAGGTCATCTGCAGGTTCACGCTCAGGCTGCCGTCGCGCCGCAACTGGTATCCGCGCACGTGCTGCGACACCGGTTGCAGCCACTCCACGCCGATGCGATCGCCGCTGTGGCGGCGCCCCGGCAGCGCCAGGCTCAGGCCGAACCCGACGTCCCAGGCACGGCCGCCGTAGTTCTGCGGCAGATCCTGCGGCCCCGGCCCCATGGCCGTGAGCAGGTCCAGATCGTTGACCAGACCGGCCGGCGCGCCTTCGGCAGTGTAGACCCCGCGCACGCTGCCCGAGATCCAGTCCGCCGGCGACCAGCCCGCCCAGGCGCTCGCGCCAAACCGGTCGCCCAGGGTATAGCCGGACTCGTTCGGGCCGCCGGTCCGGCGCGCCGCTTCGATCTGCGCGCCCCACCACAGCCGGCCCGCGCGGCCGTTGTAGGTCGCGCTGGGCAGTACGTCCCAGGTGCCGCTGCCGAGCTGCATGCCGTAGTCCATCAGCAGGTCGCCGCCGTGGCTGTGGGCGCCGGCGTGGCTCATCTCCAGGTCCACTGCGCCGGTCGGAATCGAAATCCCCAGCCCCAGGTGCATTTCGTGGTGGGTGGTCTCGAACAGTTTCACCAGCGCGGCGACCGTCGTGTCGCCCACGCCGCCGGTGTCGTGGTGCGTGTGCGGCGGGCTGGCCGGGTCGATGCCGATGCCGTTCAGCGGCCGCATGTTCATGTCCATGTCCATGGCGTGCAGCATCACCATCAGGTTCACCCGGTCCGTCGGCGCGTACATCAGTTCCAGCATGTGCATCGACATGGTCATGTCGACCGGCGCGGTGATGCAGCCTGAGTTCGCCGGCGTGCAGCCGCGCACCGCGATGTCGAAGTCGCCGGGCTCGGCGGTGCCGCGCAGCACCGGGCCGGACTGGGCGGTCCAGCCAAAGCGGTAGCCGGCCATCATCGTCCCGGCCGGCATCATGTGCGCGCCGTCGACGCCGGCCGGAACCAGCGCGCCGGGGTGCGATCCGTGGCGGTCGTGCCCGCCGTGCCCGGCGTGCGCTGCGAACGCGCCGGTGTCGTCGCCCGCGCGCGATCCCGGCTCGATCCGCAGCCCCACATCGAACGACCAGTAGTTGAAGTCGGCAAACCCGCCCTCCCCGCCGCCGGGCGCCAGGCTGCCGGCGTGGATGTAGCGCTCGATCCCGGCTTCCAGGCTCACCCCGCGCGCGAAGCGCCGGCTGATCGAGATCCCGGCGCTCGCGGCGCCATAGGCCGACAGGCGTTGATCGCTCGAATAGTGCCGCGGCCCGATGCGCGCGAAATCCAGGTGCGGGATGCCGAACGCGTCCAGCGTCACCGGCGCCTGCTCCAGGAACATGTAGTAGGCCCGGTAGAAATCCGCGTGTGTCTGGGTGTAGTAGCGCACCCGCGGAGTCACCACCCAGCCACGGCCGATCCCCTGGCGCCATTGCAGCTCCAGTGCGTGCGCGTCGATCCCCCAGTCGTCGGCGGACCAGCGGTACTGCACGTTCAGCGCCGCATTCGGGGTGGAGAAATAACGCGAGTAGTCCGCGTTCAGCGTCCACTGCCCGCGCCGATCCGGCCGGCTCTCGGGCAGGTTGAATACGGTCGTGAGCAGCATCCCCGTGGTCGCGAAGCGGTTGTATTCGGCGAGCGCGCGGTTGTAGGCGGCGAGCGCGAGCGTGTAGGCGCGGGTCGCGGCCAGCCGTTGCGGCAGCGTCAGCCCGGTGAGCACCGGCAGGGGCGGCGGCGCGCCCGGATTGGCGGGCGGCGGTGCCGCGAACCCCATGACCACGAGCTTGTACGGGTTCTCCAGCGAGCCGCGGCTGCGGCTGTAGCCCACTCCCAGGGAAAGCGTCGACTTCCGGTCCAGGACCTGGGTCAGGCCCAGGTGCGCGGACCATTCGTCGCGGCTGCCGCGGAAGAACAGCTCCGGAATGCTGTCGTGCTCGATCGAGACGATCCGGGTGGCGGCGGGCGAGTCCAGGTACAGGCCGTAGTCGGTGAACGCGCGTGCCGGCGGGATCGTGCCGAGCCCCAGGTGCGCGGAGATCGCGCTGTGGGTGTAGCTGCCGCCGGCGTTCAGCGTGGTGCGCTTGTCGTTGAAGTCCATCGTCCCGTCGAGATTGACGAACCGCGACTGGAAATCAGGCTCGTCCGAGGCGCCGCCGCCGATCTCGATCGATGCGCGATCCCACTCGTAGCCGAGCGTGAGATCGAGCTGGCGGCGGGTCTCGGCCGAGGCCGAGGTCATCATGTGGACGATGCCCGGGCGCGGCACGAGCGCGTTCGGGTCGTAGCCGTATGGGACCAGCGCCTGGTCGACGAACGCCGTCACGGTGTTGTCGGGGTAGTAGGTCGAGGCGCCGGTGACGATGTTCATCAGCCCCTGCGGCGCGGTGGTCAGCGGCGTCGCGCCGGACCAGGTGTCCTGCACGTAGTTCGCATCCAGCGACAGTCGTCCGGTGAGCGCGAGGCCCATGGCGACGCGCTCGCTGTCGACGCGCAGCGGCTCCTTGGCATCGACTGAATCATCGGGCCCGGGCCAGAACGAGCGCCCGTCTTCCTCGTAGCGGCTGTACTGGAACAGCGCGTCGCGGGTTTCGAAGGCACTGCAGACACCCGGCAGCGCAAGCGCGGCCAGGGTCAGCGCGGCCAGCGCCGCTGGCGAATCGCGGCGTGGCGCGGATTGCGTGGTCGCCGGTGCGGTGCGGCGGGCAATATGGGCGAGGCGGCTCGCGAGCGCGGAGCGGACGGCGCGTGCGAGCGGCCGCAGGTGCCCCCGCTCAGTAGCAGCCACAGCCGGCACCCTTGGCGGCGGCACCGGCGCTGGTGGCTTCGCGGCTGCCGTAGGCGTGGTCCAGAACGGCGCGCTGGGCCGGGTGCGGCTCGGGCGTCATCTGCGGCCTGGCCAGGTGGCCGCGTTCCCACGGCGCGACCGATGCGCAGCCGCACAGCAGGCCCGCGCAGGCGAGCGCGAGCGCGGCGGCCGCGCGGCGCGCGCGCGTCTGCACGACGGCGTTCGGAGTGGATTCGTGTGACAGGGGATTCATCGAGGATTACTTGGTCAGCAGCGATTCAATCGCGGCGCGCAGCACGCGCTCGTCGCCGGCGCGGAATCCCAGGTGGACGTGGCGGACAATGCCGCTGCGATCGACGAGAAACGAGGACGGCATGGCGCGCACCTGGAACGCACGCGGGCAATCGCCGGTCCGATCCGCGGCGAGCGCGAACCCGACCGGATGCGCGGCGATGAAGTCGGTGGCATCGCGCGCGGCTTCATCGAGATTCACACCCACCACGCGCAATCCGGCGCTGCCGAATTCGCGCTCCATGCCACCCAGGAACGGGAAAGACTTCACGCAGCTCGTACACCAAGAGGCCCAGAAGTCGACGTATACCACGCTGCCGCGCAGGGCCGAAAGGCGCTCCGGCGCGCCGGCGGACAACGGTTCCAGCGTGCAGTCAGGTGCCGGCCGGCCGATCAGGCCGCCGGTGTCGGCGGCCGAACCGGTGCCGGTGGCGAGCAGGAGCGTAAGGAACAGAAGGAACAGGTGGATGCGACGCATGGCACGACGATACAGCACTCCCCGGGCGCCGGGGCGCCCGGGGAGCTGGGATGGCGTCAGCAACGGCGCCGGCGCAGGCCGGCGACACCCGCCAGCGCGCTGCCGAACAGCCATACCGCCGCCGGCACCGGCACCGGCGCCACCGAGAATTCGGTGATGCTCAGCGAACGACTCAGCCGATCGGCGGCGTAGAGGTTGGCGCAGGTGGTCGCGCCGCACACGGCGCCGGCATCCAGGCCGCCAGAGGAACTGCGCACGTCGGTGAACAGGTTGTCGTAGTCCTCGATGTTCGCGCCGCCGATGGCAAGGGTGTAGATGCCGGGCCCCAGGATGCCGGACCACGACACGGTGTAGTCGGCATTGCCGTCGGCGCCCAGGAGCGCCTGTTCGACGCCCAGTGAATCGACGAAGGTCGCGCCCGCTTCGGCATCCGCGCCCGAGATCCCCAGGTAGGTGACCATCGCGTACTTCGGCGTGCCGACGTTGCCCAGGTAGGGACCGGAGCCGTCGGCCGGTGCCGGATTGCCGAACGCGGTGTTGGTCGCGGTGAACTGGCCGTTGTTGGCGATGCCCCAGTCGCCGTCGCTGTCGAATACGCCCCACAGCCCGGTATCGTTGTCCGGTGTGCCGGCGGCGGCGCCGCCGCGAACGTCGTTCACCGGCGCGAACGGGGACCACGCAGCGAACTGCGGCGCGGAAGCCAGGGCATCGGCGACCGATCCTTCGCCGCTGACGTCGACGTCGTACGCCGCCACGGTCGCGATGTCGCCGTAGCCGTCATGGGAACTGGCGGGGACGACGCCCGAATACAGCGAAAACGCCGGATTGAGGCGGCTCGCGGTCAGGCCGTTCAGGTAGGCATTGGGGTTGCCGGAGACCGGATTGTTGGGATTGCCGACGATGGTGAACGACACCAGCGACTGCGACGACAGCGTGAAGTAGCGGAAGCGGATGTCGTGGGTGTTGCCGAGTGTGTTTGGATCCAGGCCGGTGATGTAGCCGGCGTTGCTCGAGACCGAGGCATTGAAGTTCGAAGCGGCGCCCAGTGTGCCGGTGCCGACGGTGTTGGCGAGCGGATCATAGACGCCATCGCCCGAGTAAAGCGCACTGCCATAACCGACGTGCGCCGAGGCCTGGCCGGCGGCGAGCGCGAGTGCAACGGCTGCAGCGGCGGTAGAGATGTTTCCCTTCATGTTTGATGCTCCCAGGTTTCGAGGTTTGAATCGTCCACCCGTCCGCGGCGCGGCCGGGTGGACGGCGAAAAAGCCCATTCAGGCGCAGCGCTGACGGCGGCCGGCCAGGCCGATCAACGCGGCCGCCAGCAGCGCGATCGCCGGCGGCAGCGGGACTGGCGCGACGGCCAGCCGCACCGTGCCGTCGATCCGGCCGGCCAAGCAGGTCGATGCGCCCGCGCAGTCGGTGCCGCCGGCGGCGGCGATGGTGTAGTCCCCGGCGCCGAGCACCAGGCCGATCAGGGCGACGGTGTTGCCGCCGCCCGGGGCCGCGTGCGCGAGGTATTCGATGACCGACCAGTCGCCGCTGTCGTTGGCCATGCTCCAGTCGTCCAGGGCGGCGAACTGGCCGACGTACTCGATATTCGCGGTGTCGCGAAACGGCGAAATCCGCCCAAAGGCATCCGCAGTCGCGCCGTCGTCCACCGGCGAGGGATCCTTCACCACTGACGGCGGCTGCGGGGGCGCGAGCACCAGGTGCTTGGGATTGAGCGGGTCAACTTCCGTGTCGTCGTGCGCTTCGTCCGGAAGCAACCCGCGGTAGAGGCTGAACGCCGGATTGAGCAGGCCGGTGCTTGCGGCGTCGCTGAAGGTGATGTCGACCAGCGAAGTCCCGGCGAGGTGGAACTTGAAGAACACACCGCCGGCGAGATCGTGGCTGTCGCCGAGCGTGTCGGTCGTGCCTTCGAACCAGCCGTTCCGGGCGAAGGTGGCGCCCGCTTCGCCGCCCGGTGCGACCGCTGGATTGCTGAGATCGACGTAGTCCACGTGCGCGTGCGCCGCCGGGGACAGCAGCGCACAGGCGATGGCTGCGCGCAGAGCGTGCGCGATGACGGTACATTTCATGAACGGGACTCCCACGGTGAGGTGGCGATATTGAACCGCCATGGAAGGCAGTTGCGGAATGCGACAGAATGTCGCAGAAGCGATCGAATCAGGGGGAAGTCATGGACAGGAGACGCATGCTTGCGGCGTTCGCAGCGGCCGCGGCGGCGCTGGCGATGTTTCCGGCGGCGCGGGCACATGATCATCCGGCGGCGGGTGCGGCGACAGGCGCGCTCGCGGACACCGCCGCCGACTGCGTGAAAACAGGCGAGGCCTGCGCCGCGCATTGCATCCGCATGCTCGCCGCCGGCGACCGGGAAATGGCCGAGTGCCTTTCCCGCGCCCGGCAGACGGTGGCGATTTGCGCGGCGCTGGTGGAACTCGCCAGCCTGGAGTCGCCGCATCTGCGCAAGGCGGCCGCGGCGGCGCTGGATATCTGCAGGGCGTGCGAGGACGAATGCCGCCGGTTCGAAAGCAAGCACCCGGTGTGCAAGGCGTGTGCGGACGCCTGCGCCGCCTGCGCGGAGCAATGCCGGCCGCTCGCCGCCTGACCGGCTGATCTCTACCCCGCTGGCGCCGCGGTGCGCCGGTGCGCACGGATGCGACCGATCGTCGCATGCGACGCTGCGGCAGGATCCGCCGCGTTACGATGGCGCGGATCCCTCCCTGCGACAGTCTCTGACGATGATGCGAGCATCCGGCCCCGTCGCGGCCGATCTTCCCGTGTCGGGCGCGGCGGCATGACTGCAATCGCGCTGGATTCGGCGCCGACGCGCGCGCGGCGTGCGGTCCTGCTCGCCACGGCTCTGCTCGGCGGTGCCGCGGTGATGGTGCTGGAACTGCTCGGCACCCGGATCATCGGCCCGTATTTCGGCGTCAGCCTGTACGTGTGGTCGTCGCTGATCGCGGTGACCATGGTGGCACTCGCGATTGGTTACTATGCTGGCGGCTGGTGCGCGGATCGGGCGCCGCGGCTGCGCCTGGCGCATCTGCTGGTGCTCGCCGCCCTCGGTACGCTCGTGGTGCCCTACGCGGCCGCGCCGGTGCTTGCAGCGACCGAGCCGCTCGGCCTGCGGGCCGGTGCGTTCGCCAGCGCCACGATCCTGTTCCTGCCGCCGCTTTCGTGCCTGGGCATGATCGGCCCGATGGTGATCAAGCGCATCGCCCACGATCTGGGCGCGGTCGGCACCGCGTCGGGTACTGTGTATGCGGTCAGCACTGTCGGCAGCGTGCTCGGCACGCTCGCGCTCGGGTTCTTCCTGTTGCCGGTCCTTGGTACCCGCGCGATCCTTGTCGCTACCGGCGTGCTGCTGCTCGTGTCGTCCGTGGTGGTCGGCCTGTGCGAGCGCCGGATACCGCAGCCTGCGGTCGTGCAGTCGCTTTGGTTGCTGGGTCTGGTCTCGGGACTCGCGCTAGCCGCGGGCAGTCCGGCGCGGGCGATCGGCGCCGACGGTTATGCGATCCGCTCCGAAGCCGAGAGCATCTACGGCTGGGTGCGCGTGCTGGACGACGCGCGCAACGGCGTGCGCCTGCTGTTGTCGGACGGTTCATCGATCGGCGCGGTCCGCACCGGAACCGGCGCCGCGATGCTCGCCTACCAGCAGGTCCTCGCCTTCCTGCCCATGCTGGCGCATTCCGGCCATGCGGGTCCGGCGCGCGAGGCGCTGCTCATCGGCCTCGGCGCGGGCACCGTCGCCAGCCAGCTGGCCCGCCACGGGATCCGCACCGACACCATCGAGATCGATCCCGCGGTCGCGCGCGCCGCGCGCGCCGATTTCGGCTTCGAGCCCAACGGCCGGTTTCTGGTCGGCGATGCCCGGCAAGCGGTACGCGCCCTGGCCGGGCCGTACGATCTCGTCATTCACGATTGCTTCACCGGCGGTAGTGAGCCAGCGCACCTGCTGACTCAGGAGGCGCTCGGGGAACTGCGGCGCCTGATGCGCTCGGATGGGATCCTGGCGCTGAATTTCGTCGGCTTTCGTGCCGGGCGGGGTGCCGCGGGCGTGGCGGCGGTGTCCGCAACGCTCGCCAGCCGGTTCGCGCATCAGCGTGTGTTCGTGTCGCTATACGACGCGGACTTCACCGACTTCATCTTCCTGGCCTCGGCGCGCCCGATCCGGTTCGCTCCGGCCGACGCCGCGCAGCGCCGGCATCTGCAGCGACTCGAACGCCACGAAATCGCCCCGCCCGGTGGCGGGCGCGTGCTCACCGATGACTACAACCCGATCGAATATCTTCAGGCCGGCAAGGCTGAGCGCTACCGGCAACTGTTCGTGGAACGGGTGCCGGCAGCGCTGCTAAGTCGCTGAGGTGGATCAGCCGCGGCGGTGTCGGGTGCCGAGCCAGGCCAGCGCGCTCGCCAGAAGCCAGGCCGCGGGCGGCAGCGGCACCGGATCCGGCGGTGGAGGCGGTGGCGGCGGATCGCCCGGAACGGCGAGCGCCGAGAACGTCAGCAGGCCATTCAGGTTGGTCAGGCCGAAACTGCTGGTGCCGCTGCCCGCGGCGCCGAGCGCGCCGGAGGCTGCAATGGTGTAGTTGCCGGCGGCGAGCCGGATGGTCATCGACTCCAGGGTGTCGTTCGGATCCAGGCTGAAGTCCAGGGTTTTCGAATTCGCGGCCTGCAGGAAGTCGATCGCGCTCCAGTTGCCGGCGGGGTTCGCCTGGCTCCAGTCGCCCAGGGCGTTGAACTGGCCGGCATAGGTCGGTGCGCCCGGGGTGGTCAAGCGCAGCGGCGAAAGGATCCCCTGCGCGTCCACGAACGTGCCGTCGTCGAGTCGGTTCTGGACCTTGCCGGTGCCGATCAGCACCGGGTTCAGGACATCGGCCGCGTCGTCGTGGCCCTGGTAGGGCAGCACGCCGCGATAGACGCTGAACGCGGCGTCGATGTAGGCGCCGAAGCCGTCGTCGATGTTCCAGGTGATGGAGACGTCCGATGCCACCGCCAGGCGGAAGTTGAAGAAGCCGACCTTGTGGCTGTCGCCGAGCGAGGCCTGCGTGCCCGCGCCCCAGCCGGAATCGGTCACGTCGAATACCCGCACGGTGGCCGCGCTCGCGTTCGACGAGTAGACGACGCCACTGAAGACCCCGGCGCCGGTGTAGGCCTGGTAGGCGGCGTTCCACAACGCCGGATCGTTCAGCGGCAGGTTCTGCTGGGCGGAGATGCCGATGCTGCCGACGCCCGGCGCGCGCGGCGGGCCGTTCAGCGCCAGCACCGCGACAGGGGTGGTGCCGTATTGCGCGGTGGATGCAGCGCGGCCGGCATCGGTCAGGTTCTGGATCTGCGCGCCCTGGTTGAGATCGTAGTACTCCACGTGCGCGGACGCGGCGCACGAGAACACCAGCCCGGCGGACGCAAGGGTGGCGGCGGAAAGTTTCATCGGCGAATGCCCTCGGAACGGCAGTGCGACGGACGGCCCGGTGCCACCCGTACAACCGGCCGAGTTATAACAAAGGCGCCGCGGCGCCGGGATGCGACGGATTGACGCACCGGCGGCCCGCGCGCGTGGAAAGCCAGGGGGGCGATGGTGGACAATCCCGCAGCGCGTGCGGCCGGCGCACCCATCGGACGCCGGTGCCGCGGCGCGGCCGCGAAGTAAGAGGGGGGAGAGGGAATGAGGGGGACGAGTCATGCGCGGCGCACCGCGCTCCTGGCACTGGCCGCGTGGATGGCGGCGGCCGCGCCGGGCGCGGCAGCCTACACCGAAGCGCAGGCCGCGGCGGGCAGGCACATCTTCGAGGGCAACTGCGCGTCATGCCACGGCTTCGATCTGCGCGGCGGGCCGCACGGCGCCGCGCTCACCGGCGCGCCGTTCGAGCAGGCCTGGGGCGGGCGCCCGGCCGGGGATCTCGCCGCCACCATCAAGGCCAAGATGCCGCCGGGCAATGCCGGGGCCTTCGACGACGCGACCTATGCGCAGGTGACCGCCTACCTGTTGCAGGCGAACGGCGCCGCCGCCGGCGCGGATGCACTTCAGGTGTCACCGGCGCCGCCCGCGTCCGCGCAGCCGGCCGCGCCGGATGTCGAAGCGATCCTGCGGCACGGTGCGGCGGCAATCGGGCAGCAGGGCTTCCAGGGTCGCGGCGCACCGCACGTCACGCCGGTTACCGACGCCATGCTGCGGGATCCGCCGCCCGAAGACTGGCTGAGCTGGCGCCGCACGCTCGACGGCCAGGGGCACAGCCCGCTGGCGCAGATCGACCGCGGCAATGTCGGCGGGCTGCGCATGGCCTGGTCGTGGGCGATCCGCGACGGCAGCAACCAGGTCACGCCGCTCGTGCACGATGGCGTGATGTACCTCGCCAATCCGGGCGCGGTGGTGCAGGCGCTCGATGCCGCCACCGGGGACATCCTCTGGGAATACCGCGACAGCTACCCCGCCGATGCGATGCGCCTGGGCGGCACGATCCGCAACCTGGCGCTCCACGGCGATACGCTGTTCCTGGCTTCATATGACGCGGCCATCGTGGCGATCGACGCGCGCACGGGCAAGCTGCGCTGGCGGACCGTGAAGGCCGACTACCGAAAGGGCGTCAGCCATTCCAGCGGCCCGATCGTCGCCGGCGGCGTGGTGGTGAGCGGCCTGAGCGGCTGCGACAACTACAAGGACGAGCCGTGCTTCGTCGCCGGCCACGATCCGGCCACCGGCCGCGAACTCTGGCGCACCTACACGATCGCCCGCCCGGGCGAACGCGGCGACGCGACCTGGGGCAGCGTGCCGCTGGAGCGTCGCGCCGGCGGCGATACCTGGATCCCGGGCAGCTACGATCCGGAATTGAACCTGTACTACGTCGGTTCGGCGCAGGCCAAGCCATGGGTGGCGGCGAGCCGCGGCATGACCACCGAGGATGCCGCGCTGTATACCAATTCCACGCTCGCGCTGGATCCGAAGACCGGCCGCATCGCCTGGCATTTCCAGCACATGCCCGGCGAGACGCTCGACCTGGACACGGCGTTCGAGCGCGTCCTGATCGACGATGGACGGAGTCGCTACCTGTTCACGATCGGCAAGGACGGCATCCTGTGGAAGCTGGACCGCCGCACCGGCAAGTACGTCGACCTCGCTCAGACCGTGTACCAGGACGTCTACGCCTCGATCGACCGCGCGACCGGGCGGCTGCGTTACCGCCCCGACATTGCCGCGGCGCGCATCGGCGACACGGTGCAGGCCTGCCCCGGCAATTTCGGCGGCCACGACTGGCAGGCCAGCGCGTACAGCCGCGAGACCGGAACGCTCGTCATCCCGCTGCTGCAGGGCTGCATGGACATGACCGGGCAGGCGGTCGACCAGGGTCCGGGCGGCGGTGGCGTGGGAGCGATCGGGATCCAGCGCCCGATGCCCGGCTCCGACGGCAATCTCGGCCGCCTGTCGGCGATCGACGTCAGGACGATGGGCACGCGCTGGAGCGTGGTGCAGCGCGCGCCGTTCACTTCCGGTGCCCTGGCCACCGCCGGCGGGCTGGTGTTCGCCGGCGATCTGGACCGCTGGTTCAAGGCCTATGACGCGGCCACCGGCGAGGTGTTGTGGAAGGCGCGGCTGGGCGCACCGGCGCACGGATTCCCAATCACCTACGCCGCCGGCGGCCGGCAGTTCGTCGCCGTGCCCAGCGGCCTGGGCGTATTCCGTGTGATGACCGGGCCGCTCGCCGCCGACATCTACCAGGCGGGCAACGGCAATGCGCTGTACGTGTTCGAACTGCCCCCGCGCTGAGGTTCAGCCCATCAGCCGGCGCAGTTCCCCGGCACGGCCGGCGGCATGCCAGGCGGCGATGTAGCCGAAGGTGAACGAGGGGCCGATGCTGGCGCCGGCGGCCGGATAGCTGCGGCCCATCACCGAGGCCGTGCAGTTGCCGGTCGCGTACAGGCCCTCGATCGGCGAGCCGTCCGCGCGCAGCACGCGCGCGTGTTCGTCGGTCACCATTCCCCCGGCGGTGCCGACGTCGGACGGGTACATCGCCACGGCGTAGTACGGCCCCTGCTCGATCGGGCCGAGCGACGGGTTCGGCGTCAGCGTGAAATCGCCGTGGTTGCGGTCGAAAGCGCGCCCGCCGCGGTTGAAGTCCCGGTCGATGCCTTCGCGGCAGAAGCCGTTGTAGCGTTCCACGGCGCGCATGAGGCCGTCCGCGTCGATGCCGCAGATCCGCGCCAGTTCCTGCAGCGTGCCGGCCTTCTTCATGTACCCGCTTTCAATCCACGATTTCGGCGTCACGCCGGGTGGCTGCGTGCCCCAGGGATACCACTTGCGATGGCGGGCGTCGAAGATCGTCCACGCCGGGATGCCCTTGCCGGTGGCGAGATGGCGTTCGTACATGCGCTCGCCGATCTCCATGTACGAGCCGGCCTCGTCGCAGAACCGCTGCCCGGTCTGGTCGACCATGATCGAGAACGGCAGCGACAGATCGATGTGGTGCATGAACGGGTAGAGGGTGCCGCTCGCCCCGACCGCGCCCTCGGGAAAGCTGCCGTCGGTGTTCGCGGAGGTGATCACCCACCACGCGGTGTCCATGCAGTCGGTGGTGGCGCCGAGCCGGATCGCCGCCTCGATCAGCTCGCCGGTGTCGCCGGGATTGGCGTTGGTCCACTGCGCGCTCGTCGGCAGGCGGCCGTACTGCTCGCGCATGGCCTGGTTGCGGGAGAAGCCGCCGCAGTTGAGCAGCACGCCGTCGTTGGCCATGACGCGCACCTCGGTGCCGTCGCGCACCGCGACGACGCCGGTGACGCGGCCGTTCTCGACGATCAGATCCCGCACCGCCGTCTCCGGAAAGATCGGGACCTGCTCGCGCAGGGCCATCTGCAGCATGCGGCCCTGGATCGCCGCGCCGTTGGCGACCAGATCGCGGCCGGAGAGCTTCATCGAGACGATCGTCCACAGCAGCTTCAGCGCCTTGAACCTGCCGGCCCAGCAACGCCGGGCCAGGAACAGCGTGGTGTACTCGTGCGAGCTCAGCGGCAGCTTGCGTGCCGGCTCGTAGGTGGAGAGCCGATCCTCCCAGTCGCCGAGTTCGCGGATGTCGAACAGCTCGGCCATCAGGCTGCGGCTGCGCGGCTCGCCGCCGGGCCGGTCGTCGTAGTAGTCCGCCCAGCCCTCGGGACGGTAGAAGCGCATGCCCATGCGTTCGAGGAACTCGGCCATGCGCGGCCCGGCCTTCAGGAACGCTTCGCGTCGCGCCGACGTGGTCGCCGGGCCGTCGTAGGTGACGCAGGCGTCGAAGTACGTGCGCGCGCGCTCGTAGGAATCCGGGATGCCCTCGCGCGCCATGAGGTGGTTGTTCGGCACCCACCACACGCCGCCGGAGAATCCGGTCGATCCGCCGACCCGGTACTGCTTCTCCAGGATCACGGCGCGCCGGCCGAAGGTCTTGTACAGCAGCGCGGCGCACATCGATCCGCCGCCGCTGCCGGCGATCACCAGGTCGTACCGTTCTTCCAGTCGTTGCATGGCTGCCCTCCCCTCGGTGGCGAATGCGTGCGCCGGCGCCGCTATTCGGCGTCCGGGTCGTAGTACTCGTGCTTGATCACGTGGCGGTTGGCGATCAGCTCGTCGACCGTGGGTTCCCCGTTCATGGCCCGCTTCACCGCCAGCTTCATCGCCTCGTAGTTGTTGCGGTACAGCTCCTTGCGATCCAGGTTCGGATCGGTGGGCACGCGTGGGTCGATCCACACCAGGCAGACGATGCAGAGGCTGTCGACCTGGTCGCGCGGCAGCAGGCCCTCGGCGACGCAGTCCACCACCGCGTCGGCGATCGCGGCCTGCACAACGCCGCCGAAGATCTCGGCCGTGGCGTAGCTCTTGATCGTGACCTTGGGCACCATCATGGTCGCGGGCCGGACCATCTGGTTGCAGGCACGCACGGCGAACATGCGCGTGTGCCCGGCCGACTGTCCCATCATGCCGGCGAACGCCTGCCCGACCGGCCCGTCGACCGATCCGATCAGGATCTCCGGCATGGCGTCGGTGGCCTGGCCTTCGGAGGCGAATACCGTCGCCTCGCCGGCACGGAAAACGATCTTCTCGCTCATCTGTTTGAGTGCTCCTCGTTCAAGGTCCATAGCCCGGCACCGTCATCGCGCGCCCGAGCCGGACCCAGCCCGGCCGATTGCCGCCTCTTCGTCGTCGCGAGCGGAGCGAAGCGACCCATACGGCGCCGAATTCCTCCGGGCCGCCTGGATTGCCGCGGCCGCTGCGCGGCCTCGCAATGACGAGGCGCGGTTAATGGATAGCGCATGCGCGGCCTCGCAATGACGGGGCGGCTCCTGGGCAGGCACTTTACGGCTTCGGCGTGCCGGCGCAAACCGTTGCCCGCGGTGGTGCCGGCGGCGCCGCGCGGCTATGCTCGCGCCATTGCCGGGGCGCCGGCGTCGACGCGCCGTGCGCCGGCCGATTCGCGGATCGCCACCTCATGCACGAAACCGAGCTGCCCTACCTGCGCGAGCTGTTGCTGTTCCTGGCGCTCGCCGGCCTCATCATTCCGCTGCTGCAGCGGTTGCGCGTGAACCCGGTGCTCGGCTTCCTGGCGCTGGGCATCGCGGTCGGCCCGTACGGGCTGGGCAGTTTCGCGGATGCGCACCCCGCGCTCGGCTGGCTGGTATTCGCGCGCCAGGAGGACGTCGCGGTTTTCGCCCAGTTTGGCGTGCTGTTCCTGATGTTCTCCATCGGCCTGGAGGTGACGCTCGAACGGCTTTGGGCGCTGCGGCGCTGGGTGTTCGGTGCCGGCAGCGCACAGGTGCTGGTGTGCGCGCTGATCATCTACGCCATCGCGCGCGCCTTCGGCAACCCGCCCCAGGCCGCCACCGTGCTGGGGCTGGTGCTGGCGCTGTCGTCGACCGCGGTGGTCATGCAACTGCTCGCGGAACGGCGTGCGATCGGTTCGCCGCTCGGGCAGGCCAGCCTGTCGGTGTTGATGCTCCAGGATCTCGCGGTGGTGCCGGTGCTGATCCTGATCGACGCTCTGGCTGATCGTCACGGCGGCGTGCTGTCGGCACTCGGGCTGACCGCGGCCAAGTCGGCATTCGCGATCGTCGCGATCATCCTGCTGGGCCGGCGCGTCATCCGGCCGCTGTTCCGGGCATTCGCCCAGGCGCACCGCTCGGACGTGTTCATGGCACTGACGCTGCTGGCGGCGCTTGCGATCGCCGCGCTGACGCATGCCGCCGGCCTGTCCATGGCCCTGGGTGCATTCCTGGCCGGGCTGCTGCTCGCCGAGACCGAGTATCGGCACCACGTCGAGGTGACGATCGAACCGTTCAAGGGCCTGCTGCTCGGGTTGTTCTTCATCTCGGTGGGCATGGGCATCGACGTGCGCGAGATCGTAAGCGATCCGGGTTGGCTGGCCGCGTCGGTGCTCGGGCTGTTCGCCATCAAGGCGGGGGTGATCGCGGCAATCTTCCGCGCCGGCGGATTATCCTGGGGGACGGCCGTGGAAGGTGGGTTGCTGCTCGGCCAGGGCGGCGAGTTCGCCTTCATCGTCGTCGGCTACGCGATGGCGCAGGGGCTGATCGACATCCCCGTGGGCCACTTCATGATGCTGGTGGTCGGACTGTCGCTGATGGCGACGCCGCCGATAGCCCATTTCGCCGGCACGGTGCGCGAGCGGATCGGCGCGCGTGATGCGCGCGGCGGCGCCGCGCCGCCGGAGCCCGCCGGTCCGATCGCGGGCCAGGTACTGATCGTGGGCTACGGTCGCGTCGGCCAGTTGCTGGGCCAGGTATTGAGCAGCCAGGACGTACCGTTCATCGCCATCGAGGCCGATGCCCGTCGCGCCGCCGCGTTCTTCGCCAAGGGCGCGCCGGTGTATTTCGGCGACGAGGCCAACTCGGATCTGCTGCGCCGCCTGCACGTGGAGCGCGCGGCGGCGATCGTGCTGACGATGGATCGGCCGGCGCCGGCGTTGCGCGCGGCGCAGGCAATGCGGCGCGACTTTCCGCACGTGCCGCTGTTCGCGCGCGCGCGCGACGAGGCCCACGCGCGGGAACTCAAGCGCGCCGGCGCGACGCAGGTCATCCCGGAAACCTTGGAATCGAGCCTGCAGCTCGCGGCCTTCGTCCTCCAGAACCTGGGGCTTCCCGAGGCGGTGGCGACCCGCGTGCTGGAACTGGAGCGTGATCGGCGCCTGTCGGATCTGGTCTCGGATCCGAATCGGGCGTGAACGGCGGTCGCTCCACCACGTGCCGACGCCGTATCAATGAGTTCTCGCGCCGTCGTCGTCGCAGTCCCAGCGCGGCAGCCGCCAGCGGCAGGAGCGCAATCGGCTGCGGTTCGTCTGCGGCGACGATCGGATCGGCACCGGTGACCGTCCACGGACCGCGGCGCGCACGCAGGTTCGTTTCGTGCAGCGCCAGGCGTCCCTGGGAATAGACCGCTTCGCCGAAGAAGGGCGATCCGTCCGTGAAGTCCGCGAGCGTGAGCGCATACAGGTGCCCGCCGGAGAAGCCTTTCACGAACGACAGGTAGCCGCCGGGGTTGCCGACATCGAGCTCCGTTGCGTCCGCGTTCAGCGCCACCAGAGTTTGCTGTACGGTGCTGTTCGCGGCGCTGAACACGTCCTGCGTGATCTGCTCGACGACGATGTCCCAGTCGAGAATGTCGGACGCGGTCAGCGGGCCGGTGGCGCCGTTGGTGGTCAGCGTACCGTGCACGGTCACGCCGCCGCCGAAGTCGATCGGCACCAGATCGAAGAGATTGGCGCCGCCCGCCCTCGCGGTCGCTGCCAGCCACCGGGTGCCGTCGGCCTGCCCGAGAGGCACGATGTCGAAAGCCGCTCCGGCGAGGTACTGCGACTGGCCGCCGGGCAGTGCTCCGGCGCTGAAATCCGCCAGCCAGACGCCGAGATCCATGAACGGATTGGGCGCGCGGAAACCGAGCGTGCCGCCGTCCGCGCCGCCGGCGGAGTCCGGTGACGTGGCAACGTCCAGTTGCTGGCCGTCGGCGCTCACACTCGCGAGCGAGACGTTCCTGAGGCCGGTGTTGGCCGGCCGGTAGCGGGCGAGCTGTTCGGTCATGGTGACCGAAATATTCCAGCCGTCGATCATGGCGCTGTTGCCCGTGGTATTGATCGTGCCTGAAGCGACGATGCCGTTGCCGAAATCGATCGGCCGGATGTCGAACGCTAGTGCATGCGCCTGCGAAGCGCCGGCCAGCAGCGCTGCGCACGCCGCGATTCCGTAGTTCGGTTTCATGGTGCGGAACTCCCCGGTTGCCGTTCTTGCGCCGCGAAGCCATGCGGCGCGGATCGGGCCGGAGTATCGGGCGCGCGTGGGTCCGGTGCGCTTGATCGCAATCAACGACCGCGTCGCGTGCGATCCGTTGCGTGAACTGCGTCGCGAACGCCTGCTTAAGGCCGGCTTAAAGGCCGTGGATCGCGTGTGTCGGCGCGTTCAGCGGCGCGCGAATTCGAAGCTGTCGGCGAAGATCCTCTCCGCCCGCGCGCCGTTGCAAGGGAACTGCGTGCGGATCGCGTTCACCATCGGCGGCGGGCCGCTGGCGTAGACGTCGCAGGTGGAAAGATCGGGAAAATCGGCCAGCACGGCTTCGTGCACGAAACCGAGCCGCGCCCCGCCGGCGCCACCCGCGTCGGTCTCCGAGAGCACGGGAACGAAGCGGAAGCCGGGCAACTCGCGCGCCCAGCGTTCGGCGAGATCGCGCAGGTAGATGTCCTGCGTGCGCCGCGCGCCCCAGTACAAGTGCGTTGGCGCGTCCAGGCCGCGCGCGTGCGCGTCCTCGATGATCGACTTCACCGGCGCGAATCCCGTTCCGCCGGCGATGAAGATGCGGGTCGCGCCGCTGGCCTCGTCCAGGCAGAAGCTGCCGTACGGTCCGCGCAGGCGCAGCACCTGGCCCTCGCGGGTGCGGTTGAAGAGTTGGTCGGAGAACAGCCCGCCCGGATAGTGGCGAATATGCAGCTCCAGGTCGCCGTCGCCTTCCGGCGGGTTGGCGAGCGAGTACGAGCGCCGGCGGCCCTCGCCGAGCAGGATGTCCAGGTACTGCCCGGCGCGGAACCCGAGCTTCTCGGTGCGCGGCAGTTGCAGCGTCACGCGCATTACGTCGTCGGCGAGGCGTTCGAGCCCGCGCACGCGCGCCGGGAGCACCCGGATCGGCTGCGCGGCACCGGCGCCGACGGACGCTTCCAGGGTGAGGTCGGTCTGCGCCTGCGCCTGGCACATCAGGCACCAGCCGTCCGCACGCTCCTCCGGGCACAGCCCGGGCAGCTCGTCCACCGTGTAGACCACGTTGCCTTCGACGACCCGCGCCTTGCACGTGCCGCAGGTGCCGTCGCGGCAACTGTAGGGCAGCGCGATGCCGGCGCGCAGGCCGGCTTCGAGCACCGATTCTCCCGGTTCGCACGCGAAGCTCTCGCCCACCGGTTGCAGCTTTATCTGGAATGCCATCGTCGTCTCTCCGGGCGCGGTCGCTGCCACGCCGCCTGTGTCATGCCGCGCGTGCGGCCATCAGCCGCTGGATCACCGGCAGCACGATCAGTTCCATCGCGAATACGTACTTCGCGCCCGGCACGACCAGCGTGTCGGGCCGCGCCATGAACGAGCCGTCGAGCAGGTCGAGCAGCGTGCGGAAGTCGGCCTGCAGCTTCCTGCGGTCCTGCACGTGGATCACCACGGCGGTCTCGCCGTCGCTGGGCAGTTCGCGCGCGGCGAACGGATTGGAAGTGTCCACCAGCGGGATGCGCTGGAAGTTCACGTGCGTGCGCGAGAACTGCGGAGTGATGTAGTGCACGTAGTCGTCCATGCGCCGCAGGATCATCTGCGTCGCGGTCTCCGTGGAATAACCCCGCACCGCCTGGTCGCGGTGGATCTTCTGCATCCATTCCAGGTTGATGATCGGAACCACGCCGATCAGCAGGTCGACGTGGCGCGGAACGTTGATGCGCTCGGTGACGAGCCCGCCGTGCAGGCCCTCGTAGAAGAGCAGGTCGGTGCCGGCCGCCAGCGGTTCCCAGGGCGTAAAGGTGCCCACGCTCGCGCCGGTCTCGCGCGCCTCCTCCTCGGTATGGACGTAGCGCCTGCGCTTGCCGGTGCCCCGTGCCCCGTATTCCTCGAACAGTGCCTCCAGGTCCTCGAACAAGTTGCCCTCGGGACCGAAGTGCGTGACCTTCGCGCCGGTCTTGGCCGCCGCCTCGCGCAGCCGGTCCATCTCCTGGCGATCGAAGCGATGGAAGCTGTCCCCCTCGACCAGGGCGGCGGCGATGCCTTCCTGGTGGAAGATGCGCTCGAAGGCGGACTTGGCGTGCGTGGTGCCGGCCCCGGAAGAGCCGGTCACGGCGATGATCGGATGGTCGCGGGACATGGCGTGGCGTCTTTCGGGGCCGGTCAGGATCGGCGAATCGGCCGCCGCGGGCAAGTGGCGGGAGGTACCGGCGAGGCGGATCCGCGCTCAGAACACGCCGAAGGCGAGCCCGGCGGCCATGGTCTGGCCGAGTTCGCGGCAGCGCTCGAAATCCGCGGGGGTCGGGTCGCCTCGAACGATCAGTGGCGCGGCGATGCGCTTCCACTTATAGCCGGTGGCGATGCGTTCGATCGAACCAACCGCGCCGGTCCCGTCGTTGCCGGCGCTCACGAACAGGGCGTACGGCAGGCTGTCGACCTTGCCCTCCACGGGATAGAACGTGCGGTCCATGAAGTCCTTGACCGCGCCGGACATGTAGCCGAAATGCTCCGGCGTGCCGATGATGAGGCCGTGGCACCACAGCAGATCCTCGGTGCCGGCATCCAGCGCCGGCAGTGCACGCAGCTCGACCTCGGCGGCGAACTCGGCGATCCCGGCGCGCACCGCGTCGACCATCGCCCACGTGCGCCCGCCGGCGTGGCCTCCGTGGATCAGCAGCAGGTGCTTCATGCGCGCCAGATTAGCAGGTCGGCGCAGGGGTATAATCGGCGCGCCCTTTCACCGCCCGCCGCGCCCCGGGCGCGCCGGTTCAGCCGATGACCGACCCAGGCAGCCGCCCCTCCGCACGTCTTTATCTTCGCCTGCTGCAGTACGTGCGGCCGCATGCGCGCGTGTTCGCGCTGTCGATCGCCGCCATGGCGCTGCTCGCGGCGACCGAGCCGGTGCTGCCCTGGCTGCTCAAGGTCGTGCTCGACGAGGGCTTCGTCGTCGGCAGCCAGCGGGTGCAGCAGCTCGCGCCGCTGGGGATCGTGCTGCTGTTCCTGGTCAAGGGCGTGCTCGGGTATGCCGGGACGGTGGCGCTGCACTGGGTCGCCAACCGCACGGTGATGGACCTGCGCATGGCGATGTTCCGGCGCCTGCTGGCGCTGCCCTCGCGCTTCTACGACGCGCATTCCTCCGGCGCCGTCATCTCCAAGCTCACCTACGACGTGACCCAGGTGTCCCAGGCGGCGACGCGGGTGCTGAGCGAGCTGTTCAAGGACAGCCTCGGCGTTGCCGCGCTGGCAGGCTACATGATCTGGCTCGAGCCGCGGCTGGCGGCATTCGTGTTCGCGATCGGCCCCGGAGTCGCCTACACGATCCGGCGCGTCAGCCGGCGGATGCGCGAGATGAGCCGGCGCGTGCAGCGTTCCATGGGCGAAATCACGCAGGTCGCGCAGGAAGCGGTGGAAGGCAACCGCGTGGTGAAGATCTACGGCGGGCAGGACTACGAGGGCGCGCGGTTCGCGCGCGCGGTCAACGACCAGCGCAGGTACATCATGAAGGTGGTGATGGCCTCGGCGGCGAACGTGCCGGTGATCCAGTTCATGCTCGCGCTGGGCATCGCCGCGGCGACCTGGTTCGGGCTGCGGCTCAATGCCGGCGGCAGCATGACCGCCGGGGAATTCGTGTCGTTCACGGCCGCTGCCGTGTTGTTGTTCCCCCCCGCCAAGCGCCTGACCAGCCTGAACGAGCACATCCAGCGGGGGCTGGCGGCGGCCGAAAGCATCTTCTCGCTGGTGGACGAACTCGGCGAGGAGGATGCCGGCCGCCGCACGATCGAGCGTGCGCGGGGTCGGCTGCAACTGCGCGCGGTTGGGTTCCGCTACGCCGCCGCGCACGAGGCCGCGCTGGCGGGCATCGATCTGGACATCGAGCCGGGCACCACGGTCGCCCTGGTCGGCGCTTCGGGCGCCGGCAAGTCCACGCTCGCGGCGCTGATCCCGCGCCTGTATCCGATCGGCGAGGGGGCGATCCTGCTCGACGGCATCGATACCCGCGAGTTCACCCTGTCCGCGCTGCGCGCGCAGATCGCGCTGGTCAGCCAGGACGTGGTGCTGTTCAACGACACCATCCGCAACAACATCGCCTACGGTGCCGCACGACCGGCCGCGGCCGAAGTCGAGCGCGCCGCGCAGGCGGCGCACGTGCTGGAGTTCGTGCGCGACCTGCCCGAGGGGCTGGACACGATGATCGGCGACCGCGGCGTGCGCCTGTCCGGCGGCCAGCGCCAGCGCCTGGCCATCGCGCGCGCGCTGCTCAAGGACGCGCCAATCCTCATCCTCGACGAGGCGACCTCCTCGCTCGACTCGGTGTCCGAGCGCCACATCCAGGACGCGCTGGAGACTCTGCGCCGCGGCCGTACGTGCCTGGTCATCGCCCATCGGCTGGCGACGGTGGAGAACGCCGACCGCATCGTCGTGCTCGAGGCCGGGCGCGTGGCCGAGCAGGGCACGCACGCCGAACTCATACGCCGTGGCGGCGTATACGCGCGGCTGTACCGCACCCAGTTCATGGCGGCGCCGGAGGCAGGGGCGGCGGTGTCCTGAAATCGGCTTCGATTCGCGCACCAGCATCGTCCGGCCCGGCGGCGGTCGGGACGGATCGGCGGCCGCGGAAAGGGCCGTCCATCGTGCCTGTTCCCTGTAACGGGGCTCGCAACCTGCAACGCGGGCGAGTGAGCGCGGTCCAACGGCTGCATGGTGCCGGTGATGCGCGGCTCCGGGGCATGCTCGATGCCCGCGGTGAGCGGCGGATCCGATCCTCGCGCGCTCGCCGGTTGAACTGATAGGCGCGCTCCTGGCGGTGGAGGTACATCCGATGCAGATCGGGATGGTCGGGCTCGGGCGCATGGGCGCGAACATGACCCGGCGCCTGCTCGCGGGTGGCCACGAGTGCCGTGTCTACGATGCCGACCCTGCGGCGGCGGTACGCCTTGCCGGGGAGGGCGCAATTGCCGCGGCCTCGCCGCCTCAGCTCGTCGGGCAGCTCGACCCGCCCCGCGTGCTGTGGCTGATGGTGCCGGCCGCCGTCGTCGACGAAACGCTCGCGCGCTTCGTTCCGCTGCTCGCACCCGGAGACGTCGTGATCGACGGCGGCAACTCGCATTACCACGACGACTTGCGGCGCGCGCGCGAGCTCGCCGCGCACGGCCTGCATCTCGTCGACGTGGGTACCAGCGGGGGCGTGTACGGTCTGGAACGCGGCTACTGCCTCATGATCGGTGGCGAACCTGGGATCGTGCAGCGCCTGGAGCCCGTCTTCGCGACGCTCGCGCCGGCGCCGGATGCCGCTGCGCGCTCGCCCGGCAGGCGAGGCGAACCGCAGGGCGGGGAGCGCGGCTTCCTGCACTGCGGGTCCCACGGTGCCGGGCACTTCGTGAAGATGGTGCACAACGGCATCGAATACGGGCTGATGGCGGCTTATGCCGAGGGTTTCGACATCCTGCGCCACGCCGGCGCCGGCCGCGTGCGTCCGGCACGGGACGCGCAGTTCGCGCCACTGGATCATCCCGAGCACTACCGGTACGACCTGGACCTCGCGGAGATTGCGGAGCTGTGGCGGCGCGGAAGCGTGATCGGCTCGTGGCTGCTCGACTTGACCGCGAACGCGCTGCGCAGGGATCCCGGGCTCGCCGGCTTTGCCGGCCGCGTATCCGATTCCGGCGAGGGGCGCTGGACAGTCCAGACGGCCGTCGAGCAAGGGGTCGCCGCCCATGTGCTCACGGCCGCGCTCTACGAGCGTTTCGGTTCGCGCGACGAGGGCGCGTTCTCGAACCGGCTGCTTTCGGCACTGCGCGCCGAGTTCGGCGGCCATCGCGAGGCCGAACCGGCCCAGGGTCCGGCAGATTGAAGCCATGAACCACCCCTGCGTCGTCGCGAGCGCGGCGAAGCGACCCACGCGGCCACGATGCCACCGGCAGCACGTGGATTGCTTCGTCACTTCGCTCCTCGCAATGACGGGTGCGGTTCATGGAAAGCAGCCCTGAGCGCGCGGAATGAGCGGGAGGTGCCGATGGCACGCGTTGCGTCCGACGCGCTGGTGATCTTCGGGGCCACCGGCGATCTCGCGTTCAAGAAAATCTTTCCGGCGTTGCATGCGATGCTCAAGCGCGGGCGGCTGAACGCGCCGGTCGTCGCGGTGGGTCGCGATCCGGCCGGCTCGGTGCGCATCCACGAACGCGCGCGGGAAAGCATCCAGACCCACGGCGGGGGCGTCGATTCAGTCGCCTTCCGCGAGCTTGCACAGCGGCTCTCGTACGTCGGGGGCGACTACGCGGATCTCTCGACCTTTGCCGCGATCCGTGCGGCGCTCGGCGCGGCGGCCCACCCGACCTTCTATCTCGCGATTCCGCCGAGCGCATTCGCGCTCGTGGTCCGCGGTCTGGCGAGCGCCGGCTGTGCCGACGGCGCTCGCGTCGTGCTGGAGAAGCCGTTCGGCCGCGACCTCGCGTCGGCGCGCCGCCTGAACCGCATCCTCCACGAGCGCTTCGACGAGCGGGCGATCTTCCGCATCGATCATTTTCTCGGAAAGACCCCCATCCACAATCTGATCCACTTCCGTTTCGCCAACTCCTTCCTGGAGCCGATCTGGAACCGCCAGTTCATCGAGAGCGTGCAGATCACGATGGCCGAGAGCTTCGGCGTCGAGGGACGCGGGCGCTTCTACGAGGAGACCGGTGCGGTGCGCGACGTCGTGCAGAACCACCTGCTGCAGACGGTGGCGCTGCTGGCGATGGAACCGCCCGTCGGCTCGATCGGCGAAGGGCTGCGCGACGAGAAGGCCAAGCTGCTGGGTGCGATCCCCGCGCTCGGGCGCGACGATCTGGTACGCGGCCAGTTCGCCGGCTATCGGGACGAGGCCGGCGTCGCCGCGGACTCGCGCGTGGAGACCTACGCCGCCGCGCGACTGTACGTGGAGAGCTGGCGCTGGGCCGGCGTGCCTTTCCTGATCCGTGCCGGAAAGAAGCTGCCCGTCACCGCCACCGAGGTGCTGGTCAAGCTGCGCCCGGCGCCCCAGCGCACCTTCTCGGGCTTCGAGTTCAGGGACGCCGCCCCGAACACGTTTCGCTTCAGGCTCGGACCTGATGTCGAGATCGCGCTGTCGGCGCAGATCCGTGCCAACGGCGACCTGCCGCCGGGAGTCGGAGAGACAGTCGAGCTGCTCGCATGCCGGGAGCGACGCGGCATGATCGCCGCGTACGATCGGCTGCTCGGCGACGCGATGCACGGGGATCCCATGCTGTTCGCGCGCCAGGACGAGGTCGAACAGGCCTGGCGCATCGTCGATCCGCTGCTCGCGGCGCCTCCGCCTCCCCTGGTCTACGAGCCGGGCTCCTGGGGACCGGTCGCGGCCGATCGGCTCGCCGACGCGCACGGGGGCTGGTGGTCGCCGCGCGAACCGGCGGCTTGACCTGCCGCGCCGCGGATCGCGCCGGCGCCGATACATCGCGCGTCCGAATCCGCTACATTGCGCGGCAGCGCTCGCTGCCGCGGGCGTTCGCATTTCCAACCTCCACGGAGCCACCCCATGCCCCGCAACCCGAACTGGAAACCCGCGACGATCGAGGAACGCATCGACCGCGTCGAGTCGATGGCGATGATCCGCCAGCTCCCGGTGCGCTACGCGCTCGCGCTGGACACCCGCAACATGGACGACATGGTCGAGCTGTTCGTCGACGACGTCCGCGTCGGCCGGGATGAGGTCGGCCGCGACGCGCTGCGGCGCTACTTCTGCCGCATCCTGGCCATCCCGCGCACCAGCATCCATCTGGTAGCCAACCATGTGGTCGACTTCGACGACGCCGATCACGCCCGCGGCGTGGTCTACTGCCGCGATCAGCTCGAACGACCGAACAACCGCTGGGACGTGGGCGATCTGCAGTACTGGGATACCTACGAGCGTCGCGGCGGGATGTGGTATTTCGTGCGGCGCAAGTTCCACCGCTGGTACATGGTGGACGCGCTGACCCGGCCCTCGCCGGGCGCGGGGGTGAACGACGGTACCGATCCGCTGCCGGCCGGCCTGCTGCCGGATGCCTGGCCAAGCTGGAAGAAGTTCTGGGACGAGGACGCGATCCGGGAGGGTTGAGCCGCCGCGCCGGCGCGCTCAGGTCGCGCCGGCCTGGCGATCCTGCTCGGCGAGCCACTGGGCGTGGCGGTCGAAATGCGCCGGGTCGCGCAGCACCCAGGCCCCGCGTGCGCTGGCCAGCGTGGCGCCGGTGCTGGACAGCCGCAGTTCGCCGGCGATGTACCAGCGCCGCGGTTCGCGGCGCTCGATCCAGGCCCGCGCTTCCAGCTCGCGCTCGATCGGCACCGGGCGGATGAACCTGACCTCCAGGGTGCCGGTGACCGCGAGCTGGCCGTTGAGGATCGGCACGTGGCCGAGCACCTCGTCCAGGATCGACGCGGTCCAGCCGCCGTGGGCCACGTTCGGGCCGCCTTCGTGATCGGCAGGGCAGCGGATGCGCGCGTGCATCACGCCATCGGCGTCCAGTTCCTCGCGGGTCAGGCCCAGGCGGCAGCGTCCCAGGCGCTTGCAGGCGCCGCACATCGCCACCTGGCCGTCCGGACGCGGCGGGAGCTGGAAATCCGAACCGACCCAGCCGCCGGTGCGATTGTCGTCTGCCATCGTTCTTCGTCCGCTCAGGCGCTGACCCGATCGCGGCCCGCGCGCTTGGCGCGGTAGAGCGCGGCGTCGGCATCGGCGATGAGATCCTCGGGCGTCTGCTCGGCCTTGAGCTCGGCCACGCCGACGGAAATCGAGGGCGACGGCAACGTCTCGCCCGAAGCGGTGGTAATCGCCAGCCCGCGTACCGCGCGGCGCAGGCGTTCACCGACCGCGTGCGCATCGTCCAGGTCGGAGCCCGGCAGGATTGCCAGCAGCTCCTCTCCGCCGTAGCGGGTGATGGTGTCCTCGGGGCGCAGGTGGTCCACCAGGCAGCGTGCCACGTCGTGCAGGGCGCGATCGCCGGCCAGGTGGCCGTACTCGTCGTTGTAGCGCTTGAAATAGTCGATATCGATCATGGCGATCGACAGGTGCTGGCCGTTGGTGACGGCGCGTTGCGTCAGCCGCCGCAGCATGTTCCCGAGCCAGCGCCGGTTGAACAGACCGGTGAGCGGGTCAATCGTCGCGTCGTATTCGTACTCGTGCAGCAGTTCCTGGATCCGATGGATGACGGAGTTGCCGTGGCGCAGCCGGAAGGCGAGGATCTGAAGCAGGTTGCAGGCCACGGCATGGGAGCTCTGTACCAGCGACCACATCACGTTCTCGTCGATCGCAAGCACCTTCGTGTCGATGTCCGCGATGACCGTGGCTGAGGTCGGCTGGCGGTCGATGATCGACATCTCCCCGACGCTCTCGCCGGCTTCCAGCATCGCCACCGGCTGCGAGTCGGCGCTGTGCAGGTGCACCCGCATTCGGCCCGCGAGCACGATGAACAGGTGGTGATTGGCCCCACCTCCGGCGATCAGGACCTGGCCCGCCTTGATCGTGCGCACGTTCGATCGCGCCAGGATCGGCGTGACCGCGGCGACGTCGACGCCGCGGAACAGGTCCATGCGGCCGAGATCCAGGCCCGCCAGTTCCGCCGCGGTGGGTTCGAGGGCGTCGTTCATCGGCTCATTCTACGCCGCAACGGTCGCGGGACGCGCACCCCGCGCAACGCCGCCGCCAGCCGCGCGGATGCGTCGGGCTCGCCGCCGTAGCGCACGCGGACGTACAGATCGGTGAAGGCATCGATCGCCGGGCCGAGATCGGCGAACGCGGCGCGTGCGCGCCGTGCGTAGTCGTACGGGCCTTCCCAGGGTAGGCGTGGGCAGCCGGCCCGGCCCAGCCGATCGCAGAACCGCGCGTACAGGGCCGACGCCAGGTCCGTCGCGCGCCGGCGCCTCCACAGCATGCCGGCGCCGATCAGGGCGAGGATGGCGCAGGTCGTGCCTGCCAGCCACAAGCCCAGCCGGCGCCAGTCGGTGTCGCGCATGCCCAGGCCGCCCAGGAGCTGGTTCTGGCGCTGCGGTCCGTAGCCCAGCACCCATTGGTTCCAGGCGTAGTTCACCGCGTCCCAGCGATTGCGCAGGTCGCGCAGCGCGCGCGCGAGCGCGCCGTTGCCGGCGACGTCGATCGGTATGAGGCCCGTGCCGAGCGGCAGCGCCCGATCCACGCCGCGCTCGACGCGCTCCGGTGCCACTGCCGCGGTGGGGTCCACGCGCACCCAGCCGCGCTCGCCGAGCCAGACCTCGGCCCAGGCGTGGGCGTCGCGCTGGCGCACGATGAGATAGTCGCCCACCGGGTTGTAGTCCCCGCCCTGGTAGCCGGTGACGATCCGCGTCGGAATGCCTGCCGCCCGCATCAGCACGGTGAATGCCGCCGCGTAGTGTTCGCAGAATCCGCGCCGCGTGCCGAACAGGAAATCGTCGACCGGGTCTCCAGGCAGCGCCGGCGGCTGCAGCGTGTATATGAACGGCTGGTCGTGGAAGTACCGGCCGGCCTGCGCCACCACCGCCTCGGCATCGCCGAGCTGCGCGCGCCACTGCCGGCCGAGCGCGACCGCGCGCGGGTGCCGGCGGTAGGGGAGTTGCAACGCGCGCGACAGATCGCGCTCGGAAGCCTCGATGACCCGGTAGCGGGTGTTCGAGGTCACGTCGTAGCGGATCCTCCGCTCCACGCGCCGCGGCGTGAGCAGGCGCAGATCGCGCGCCTGGCGCGTGTAGATCGGCGTGTGCGTGGGCAGGTCGAGTGCGGGCAGCCAGCGCTCGTTGTGCGGTTCCAGGGTGATCGTGTAGCGGTAGGCGGTGCCGGAGGCGAGCACCGGCACCGGCAGGCTGTCCTGGGGCCGGGTCAGGCCGACGGTCCAGTGCCGGCCGTCGCCGAACCACAGCACCGGGCCGCGCCAGTACAGTTCCGCGGGCGGCGGGCGCGGGCCGGCGAACCGGGCGCGGAAGGCGAGTTCGTCGGACTCTCCCAGCGTGCTGATGTCCCCGAACGACAAGGTCTCGGTCAGGCCGGTCACGCCGCGGAAGGCGTCGCCCGGCAGGCCCCACAACGGCCCCGGCAGGCGCGGGAACAGGATGAACAGCACCAGCATCAGCGGCGCGGCCTGGGCGGTGATCACCGCCGCGAGCGCAAGGCGCCGGCGCGGCGCGAGCGCGGCGTCGCCGTCGCTGGCGGCGACCAGCGCCGCGGTCATGAGTGCCACCGCCGCGAGCGTGTGCACGGCGGTGGCCATGGTCTGGGTGTACAGCAGGTTGGTGACGACCAGGAAAAAGCCCAGGAAGGCCGCGACGAAGAAATCGCGCTCGTTGCCCGCCTCCAGCAACTTCAGGCCGAGCAGCACGAGCAGCAGTGCGGTGCCGGCGTCGCGGCCGACACTGCCGCCGTAGGCGAAGCCCACCGCCACGAACACGCCGATCGCGATCGCGCGCTTGAGCGCCGTCAGCCGCGGGTGCGCGGGCCCCGGCAGCGGCCAGCCGCGCCAGAGGCCGCCCGCGCGCCACGCCGCCAGCGCCAGGAACAGTGCACTCACCCAAGGCGGGTTGCGGGCGATGTGCGGGGCGGCAATCAGCGCCAGCGCCGCATACAGCCATGCGAACGCGGCCCGGCTCATTGGCTCGCCTCCAGGCCGTGCAGCGCGAGCGCGTGCAGGCAGGCATCGCGATGCACCGGGCCGGTGCCGGGCGCGATGCGCGTTGCGGGCAGCCGCAGCGCATAGCGCAGGCCGAGCGATTCGCAGTCGAGCACCCAGCGGCATAGCTGTGACAGGCGGGCTTCCAATCCGGGCAGGCCTGCGGTGGCGGCGAAGTCCAGGGCAATGCTTGCACCGGCGCCGGCGCCGACGAAGCGCTTCACCACCAGCGGGCCGCCGCGTGCCTGCAGTTTCCAGGCGATCGAGCGCGGCGCGTCGCCGGCGCGGTAGGGCCGGAAACCGTGAAAATCCTCGCTGCCGGGTTGCAGCCCCGTGTGTCGTTGCGCCGCGCCGGCCTCGCCCGCCGGCAGCGGCAACGTTCCGGCCGGGCGCGGATAGACCACGCAGGACAGTCCGCTGTCGATCTCGGCCCAGGCCCGCAGCAGCCCGAGCGGATAGCGGGTGCTGATGCGCACGCGGCCGAGATCGAGCCGCCCGCGGCGCTCGGCCGGCAGCGCCAGGTCGGCACCGGCCAGACCGTGCGCCGGGATGGTGATCTGCACCGGCGGTCGCCAGCGCCTGCGCCGACCGCGCCCGGCCGCGGCGGCCTGCAGCCGAATCGCCGGCCGCGCCTGGCCGGCGCGATTGTCGAGCAGCAGGCGGAAGCACGCGGTCTCGCCCGCGAACACGGGCTGACAACGTCCACCGGCGTAGGTCAGCCCGGCGAGATTGCGCCAGGTGTGCAGGATGCCCACGAGCATCATTCCGGCGAGCAGGAAGGTGAGGGCGAAGGCCAGGCCGGCGTCGTAGTTGATGGCGCCGGCGAGCATCAGCAACTGAGCAGCGCCGAACAGCGCGCCGTGGCGCGAGGGCAGGATGTAGACCCGGCGGTGGCCCAGCACCTGGCGCGGATCCGGGGCGGCGCCGGCGGCGTGGGCTGCGGATCCGGCGGTTCGGGCGCGCATCGCGACCCCGTCAGGGGATGGGGACCGCCTCAATCAGGCGCCGGACGGGCGCATCGGGATCGGCACCGGAGCCCTCCTCCGTCACCCCCAGCCGGTGACCTGCGACACCCGGCAGCACCTGCTGCACGTCCTCGGGCACCACCGCGCCGCGCCCCTCGATCAGGGCCCAGGCGCGTGCGGCAGACAGGATGGCGATGCCGGCGCGCGGGGACAGGCCGAGATCGAACTCCGGTGCATTGCGGCTGTACTCCAGCAGGCTCTGCAGGTAGTCGAGCAAGGGTTCGGAGACCGCGATCTGAGCCGCCATCGCCTGCAGGGCGAGCACCCGCTCCGGGTCCACGGCCGGGGCAAGCCCGGCGAGGAGCTCGCGCCGATCCCCGCCGGCCAGGAGTTGCCGCTCGGCGGCTGCCGGCGGATAGCCGATCCGCACCCGCATCAGGAATCGATCGAGCTGCGATTCCGGCAACGGATAGGTGCCGATCTGGTGCGATGGGTTCTGCGTGGCAATGACGAAGAATGGCTGCGGCAGCGGATGGGTGACGCCGTCCACGGTCACCTGGCGTTCCTCCATCGCCTCGAGCAGGGCGCTCTGCGCCCGCGGCGTTGCGCGATTGACTTCGTCTGCCAGCACGACCTGGGAAAATATCGGACCGGGATGGAACTCGAACCGGTTCTGGTCGCGCAACAGCACCGAGCCGCCGAGGATGTCCGCCGGCAGCAGGTCGCTGGTGAACTGGACGCGCCGGAACGACAGCCCGAGTGCCCGCGCCAGGAGCTGGGCGAGCGTGGTCTTGCCGACGCCCGGCATATCCTCGATCAGCAGGTGGCCGCGTGCGAGCAGGCAGGCCAGCGCCAGGCGCAGCTCGCGCTCCTTGCCCAGGATGACGCGGTTGCCGGCGGCGAGCACGGCCTGGATGTCGGCGCGCGCGTGGGTGAACGGCGTGATCCTGGTTTCGAGGCGGCTGTTCATTTTTCCGGGCCGGGGTCGATACGGGGCGGGAGCGGCCCATGGGCCGGCACCGCGTGGGGCGGCGTCCGGCGCCGCCGATCACGGCGGCCCATCGCCATCCGGACGATAATGCAGGCGAGCATACCGGAGTCCCTGGTTCATTGACGAGCCGTCGCGTGGCCCGGCGCCACGCGATGCACGGAACGATCCACATGATCACCGAACGGTTCGACTATCTCGTCATCGGCAGCGGTCCGGCCGGTCAGCGCGCCGCCATCCAGGCGGCCAAGCTCGGCCTCACGGTCGGCCTGGTGGAGCGCAACACCACGATCGGCGGCGCCTGCCTGCACACCGGCACCGTGCCGAGCAAGACCCTGCGCGAGGCGGTGCTGTATCTGACCGGCTGGCGCCAGCGCGGGTTCTACGGCCGCAGCTACCGGGTCAAGGAGCGCATCACCGCCGAGGATCTGATGCAGCGCCTTGACATGACCGTTCGCCACGAGATCGAGGTGCTGCAGCACAAGCTGTACCGCAACCGGGTGCAGTCGATTCCGGGCGCGGCGCGCTTCCTGGACCCGCACTGCGTCCACGTGACGATGTACGACGGCAGCGAGCGCGAGTACCGCGCCGGAAAATTCCTGATCGCCACCGGCACCGTGCCGTCGCATCCGCCGGGCATCCCGTTCGACGGCGAGCGCGTGCTCGACAGCGACAGCATCCTGAACCTGAAGGTCCTGCCGCGCAGCATGGTGGTGGTCGGCGCCGGCGTGATCGGCGTGGAGTACGCATCGATCTTCAATGCCCTGGACATCGAGGTGACGCTGGTCGACAGCCGCACCGGTCTGCTCGACTTCCTGGATCGGGAGATTGTCGACGAACTGGTACATCACCTGCGCGATCGCGGCATGAACGTGCGCCTGGGCGAAAAGGTGCAGGCCATCGAATCCGACGGCACGGGGCCGATCCGGGTGCGGCTGGGCAGCGGCCGGCAGGTGCGTGCCGACATCGCGCTGGTGACCGCCGGGCGCCAGGGGGCGACCGCCGACCTGGGCCTGGACGCCGCCGGGCTGGAGGTCGACGAACGCGGGCGGCTGACCGTCGACGAGCATTTCCGCACCGCGGTGCCGCACATCTATGCGGCTGGCGACGTGGTCGGGTTCCCGAGCCTGGCATCGACCTCCATGGAACAGGGCCGGCATGCCGCCTGCCACGCCTTCGGCGCGCCGACCGCGCTGGACTTCCAGACCTTTCCGTTCGGCATCTATGCCGTGCCGGAGATGAGCGTGGTCGGCATGACGGAGCAGGAAGCATTGGCCGCGGGCATCGCCTACGAGACCGGGACCGCGCGATTCCGCGAAACGTCGCGCGGGCAGATCCTCGGACTGCGCGAGGGCCTGCTGAAACTGATGTTCAGGCTCGACGACCGGCGTCTAATCGGCGTGCACATCGTCGGCGAGGGCGCGACCGAACTGGTCCACATCGGCCAGGCGGTGATCGCCCTGGGCGGCGGGCTGGACTACCTGGTGAACGCGGTCTTCAACTATCCCACGCTGGCCGAAACCTACAAGGTCGCGGCGCTGAACGCCTTCAACCGGTTTCCGGCCTGAGCGGGCCGGATCAGGTCCCGGCGATCGTCATCTCCTGCAGCAGCACCGAGCCTGTGCGGATGTTTCCGCGGGTGTCCACGTCGGCGCCGATGGCGGTGATTCCCATCAGCATGTCGCGCAGGTTGCCGGCGATGGTGAACTCCGCGATCGGGTGGGAGATGGCGCCATTCTCAATCATGAACCCCGACGCGCCGCGCGAATAGTCGCCGGTCGTGGCATTGACGCCGAAGCCGAGCAGTTCGGTGACCAGCACCGCGCGTGCCTGTGCGCCGATCAGAGCCTGCAGATCGTCCCGGCCCGTCGGAACGACGAGATTGTGCACGCCGCCGGCATTGCCGGTCGGCGCCATGCCGAGCTTGCGCGCGCTGTAGGCGCCGAGCAGGTAGGTCGCGAGCCGGCCGTTTTCGACGATCGGTTGCGCGCGCGTGGCCACGCCGTCGGCGTCGATCGGCGCCGAGCCGGCCGCACGCGGCAGATGCGGTTCCTCGCGCAGATCGAGCCACGCCGCGCACACCGGATTGCCGAGCGCGCCGAGCAGGAACGAAGCCTGCCGGTACTGCGCTCCGCCGGAGATGGCCCCGAGCAGATGCGAGAACAGGCTCGCCGCCACCGGCGCTTCGAATATCACCGGCAGGCGCGCGGTCGAGGGCTTGCGTGCGCCGAGCCGGCGCAGCGCACGCTGCGCAGCGCGCCGGCCAACCGCCTCGGCGGGCTCCAAATCCCCGGCACGGCGCGCGGCGCTGTACCAGGCGTCGCGCTGCATGGCGTCCTGCGGGCCGGCGATCGCGCGGCAGGCGATTGCGTGCCGGGTCGCCGGCCAGGCGCAGGCCAGGCCGTGGCTGTTGGCATAGGCGTGCAGTGCCTCGATGCTGCTCACGCTCGCGCCATCGGAGTTGCCGATGCGTGGATCCAGCCCGAGCGCGGCGGCCTCGGCCTGTGTCGCCAGCGCCATGGCCGCCTGCGTGTCCAGTGCCCAGGGGTGGTGCAGATCGAGATCCGGGAGCGCGCTGGCCAGGTGGCGCGGATCCACCAGGCCCGCGCAATCGTCCTGGCTGGCGTACCGTGCAATCGAGCATGCGGCCGCCGCGGTCTGGCGCACGACCTCGGGGCGCAGATCGTTGGTGGTGGCCGAGCCCTTGCGCTGCCCGACGTACGCGGTGATCGACAGCCCGTTGCTGCGGTGGTGTTCGATCGTGTCGACGCTGCCCATGCGCACCGTCACCGACAGGCCGCGGGCGAGCCCGAGATCGGCCTCGGCGCTGCTCGCGCCGGCTGCGTGCGCGGCCGCGAGCGCCTCGCCGACCAGCGCAATCGCGCGCGTGCGGTCGGCGGGCTCCAGGGGTGACTCTGCGGCGGCCTTGGCGTTGTTCATCCGCGGCCATTCTATCGCAGTAGAATGCGGCCGATGGACGTGACCCACCTGCTCGACGGCCTGAACGATGCCCAGCGTGCCGCGGTGTCCGCGTCGCCCGGCCACATCCTGGTGCTGGCCGGCGCCGGCAGCGGCAAGACCCGCGTGCTCGTGCATCGCATCGCCTGGTACGTGCAGACCGGCCAGGCGGCGCCGCATGCGGTGCTCGCGGTGACGTTCACCAACAAGGCGGCTGCCGAGATGCGCGGGCGGATCGAGACGCTGCTGCACGCGCCGGCGGGCGCGATGTGGGTCGGCACCTTCCACAGCCTGTGCCATCGCCTGCTGCGGCTGCACTGGCGCGACGCCGGCCTGCCGCAGAACTTCCAGATCCTCGACAGCGAGGACCAGCTCCGGCTGGTCAAGCGCGTGGTTCGCTCGATGGGGCTGGACGAGGCGCGCTGGCCGCCGCGCGAGTCCCAGTGGTACATCAACGCGCGCAAGGACGAAGGGCTGCGTCCCCAGCACCTGGAGGCGTACGGGGATCAGGGCGTGCAGCAGCAGATTGCCGTGTACGCCGCCTACGAGCAGGCGCGTACCGCGGGAGGCGTGGTGGATTTCGCCGATCTGCTGCTCGCCGCGCTGGAGCTGCTGCGTTCCAACGCCGCGCTCCTGGAGCATTATCGCCAGCGTTTCCGCTTCATCCTGGTCGACGAGTTCCAGGACACCAACGCCATCCAATACGCCTGGATCCGCCTGCTCGCCGGAAGCGCCGCGAAGGTGTTCGCGGTCGGCGATGACGACCAGTCGATCTACTCCTGGCGCGGCGCGCGCGTGGAGAACATGCACGACTTCCAGCGCGACTTTGCCGGCGCGAAACTCATCCGCCTGGAGCAGAACTATCGCTCCACCGGCCACATCCTGGCTGCCGCCAACGCGCTCATCGACCACAACACCGCGCGCCTGGGCAAGAGCCTGTGGACCGACGATGCCGAAGGCGAGCGGATCGCAGTCTACGCCGCCTACAACGAGCGCGACGAGGCGCGGTTCTGCGCCGATCAGATCCAGCGGCTGGCGGACGACGGCGACGCACGCCTGTCCGACTGCGCGATCCTGTACCGCACCAGCGCGCAGTCGCGCGTATTCGAAGAGGCATTGGCGATTGCGCGCATGCCCTACCGCGTCTACGGCGGCATGCGGTTCTACGAGCGCGCGGAAATCAAGGACGCGCTCGCCTACCTGCGGCTGATCGCCAGCCGTGACGACGACACCGCCTTCGAGCGCGTGATCAACACCCCGGCGCGCGGCGTCGGTGCGCGCACGCTCGATTCGCTGCGCCAGGTGGCGCGCGCGGAGCAGGTTTCCCTGTGGCAGGCGATGCTGAGGCTGGCCGCGAACAAGGAGCTGCCGGCGCGCGCGCTCGGGGCGTTGGCGCAGTTCCAGGTATTGATCGAGCGCCTGGCCGCCGACTGCGCGGGCAGCGGCCTGGCGCGCACGATAGAGGCCGTCGTGCGGGCGAGCGGCCTGCCGGCGCATTACCAGAAGGAGGGGGCGGATCGCGCCGCCGACCGCCTCGAGAACCTCGACGAACTCGTCAACGCCGCCTCGCAGTTCGTTCCGGGCGAAATCGACGCGGAGATGGATCCGCTCACGGCGTTCCTGTCGCATGCGGCACTGGAATCCGGCGAGGGCCAGGCCGAGGGCCGCGACGACGCCGTGCAGCTCATGACGCTGCACTCGGCCAAGGGGCTGGAGTTCCCGGCCGTGTTCCTGGTCGGCATGGAGGAGGGGCTGTTCCCGCACCAGCGTTCCGCGGACGACATTGCCGGCCTGGAGGAGGAACGCCGGCTGTGCTATGTCGGCATGACGCGTGCGCGCAGGCGGTTGGTGATGAGCTATGCCGAGGCGCGGCGGTTGCACGGCACGGACATGTACCCGCGGCCATCGCGGTTCCTGCGCGAGTTGCCGCGCGAACGCCTTGCCGAGGTGCGGCTCGGCGGGGACGTCATGGCCGACGGGGTGGCCGAGGACGGGCCCGACCGCCTGCGCCTGGGCCAGCGCGTGCTGCACGCCCGCTTCGGCGAGGGCGTGGTGCTGGACATCGAGGGCGACGGCGAGCATGCCGTCGTGCAGGTGAATTTCCAGGATTCGGGAACCAAGCGCCTGATCGCTGCGCTGGCCGGCCTGCAGCCGCTGTAGCCTGGCGCGCATGCCGGCGCAACATTGCGGCTATGGACGCCGCAGAAAAACGAAGGGCGCCCTCGGGCGCCCTTCGTCGTTCGCGGGTGCCGGGGCGGCTATTTCGCCGCCTGCACCATGTAGTCGACCGCAGCCTTGACCTGCTCGTCCGAGAAGTCCGCGCGGCCGCCCTTGGCCGGCATCAGGCCGTTCTTGCCGGTGAAGCCGACGATGGCGTGGGTGTGCAGGGTATCCAGGCCCTGCGCGATGCGCGGCGCCCAGGCTTCCTTGTCGCCGAGCTTCGGCGCGCCCGCGGCGCCCGGGGTATGGCAGATATGGCAGGCCTTGTCGTAGGTGTCCTTGCCGAGCGCGGCGCCATCGGCTGCAGCTTGTGGCGGTGCCGCCGCGGCGGCCGGTGCCGCGGCGCCGCCGGACTTGGCCACTGCGTCGGCGCCACCGCTGTTGCTCAGCATGTAGAGGACCGCCGCCTTCACGTCCTCGTCGGGCAGCGCGGCGTTGCCGCCCTTGGCCGGCATCACGCCCTTGGCGCCCTGGAAGCCGTTGATCGCGTTCTTGACCAGGGTGTCGACGCCCTTCTCCAGCCGCGGCGCCCAGTCGGCCGCGTTGCCGAAGACCGGCGCGCCCAGGGCAGGGGTGGCGTGGCAGGCCATGCAGAGCGTGTCGTACACCTGCTTGCCCTTGTCACCCGCGGCCGCCGGGGCAGCGGCCGCGGTATCGGCCACTGGTGCGATCGGTGCGCCGGTATTCACCTCGCCTACTGGCTTGATGTGCTCGCTAGCGGCGCTTTCCGCCGGCGGCTTCGGGCCATATTTGGAGTCGAGGCCGCGGCCGACGAAGGCGACGATGACGCCCGCGACGGTGAGTAGCAGCAGTATGGTCAGGAACAGGCGGATGAATTGAGCGTCGTGGTCTTGGCTCATCTTGAGTGGCCCTGGGCTTGGGAAGTTCGTGGCGGATCCGGAAGTCGTTGTCGAGCCCGGCGTCTGCGCGCCGTGGCCGCGGCATTATAGACCAATCGCCACGATGGACTAGAGCGCCAACAGCGGGTAACCTGCGCGCAGCATTGCACCGCGTCTTCCCGCCTCGCAACTTGATGGCCGTCAAATCACCCGCACCGCGCGCGGTGCGCAGGCGGCCCTCGCGGGGCGATGCGGTTCGCAAAAGTCACGCGCCCGTAGCTCAGCTGGATAGAGTGCAGGCCTCCGAAGCCTGAGGTCGTGGGTTCGAATCCCGCCGGGCGCGCCATCCTTCCCGATCCGGTTGCGATCGCCGATGGTCAAGATCCAACGCGCGCGGCCGAGACCCTGGCATGAACCGCCGGTTCCACCGTCCGGCCGCCTGCCATGAGTGAATCGCCTGCCCCACCCGCCGCCAGCCGCGCCGCTCGCGATCTGCACGAGCTGGAGGTGTTGCTCGCCTCGGCGATCCCGCTGATCGCCATCGAGACCCACGAGGAGCGGCACCTGATGGGCCTGCTGGTGCAGTACGCAGTGCGCGCGCGGCGGCCGCTGTGGCGCTGGACCATCACCGAGGGCCTGGCGCGGCTCGACATCGATCTCGCGGTGGAGAAGCGCGCCGTGGATCCGGGCGTGGCACTTTCCGAGATCAGGAAGTCCGGGCAACCGGCGATCTGGGTGCTGGTGGATTTCCATCCGTACCTGGACGAGCCGCGCCACGTTCGCCACCTGAAGGACATCGCGATCGACCGCGAACGTGGCCACACCGTCGTGCTGGTGGCGCACGAAATCGCCATCCCGCCGGAACTGTACCGCTACAGCGCCCGCTTTGAACTCTCGCTGCCGGGTCGCGCCGAGCTGGAACGGCTGGTGCGCGAGGAGGCGGCCGCGTTCGCGCGCGAGCGCGGGCGGTCCTCCCTGGCGGTGGAGCGCGCGAGCCTGGATCGGCTGGTGCAGAACCTGCTAGGCCTGCCGGGCGAGGACGCGCGCCGATTGACGCGTCGCGCCCTTGCCAACGACGGCGCGCTCACCGATGCGGACATCCCGGCGGTCCAGAAGGAGAAATTCCGGCTGCTCAGCAACGGCGGCGTGCTCGGCATCGAGCACGACGGCGCGCGTTTCGCCGACGTCGGCGGCTTCGCGCGCCTGAAGCGCTGGTTGCAGGTGCGGCGCGCCGCGTTCTTCGACGCGGTCGCGATGGACCGGCCGCGCGGATTGATGCTGATCGGCGTGCAGGGCTGCGGCAAGAGCCTGGCGGCGAAGGCCGTCGCCGGCGCGTGGGGCGTGCCGCTGCTGCGGCTGGATTTCGGAGCGCTGTACGACAAGTTCTTCGGCGAGAGCGAGCGCAACATGCGCGATTCGCTGCGCACCGCCGCGGCGATGGCGCCGTGCGTGCTCTGGATCGACGAATTGGAGAAGGGCATCGGCACCGACATGCACGACGGCGGCACGTCGCGCCGCGTGTTCGGCACCTTCCTTACCTGGCTCTCGGAGAACGACGCACGCGTATTCGTGGTCGCCACCGCCAACGACATCAGTGCGCTGCCGCCGGAACTCGTGCGCAAGGGCCGGTTCGACGAAATCTTCTTCGTCGATCTCCCCGACGAAGCCGGTCGACGCGAGATCCTTTCGATCCATCTCGCCCGTCGCGGACTGGAACCGGAACGGTTCGATCTGGAGGCGCTCGTCGCGGCGTGCTCGGGGTTCTCGGGCGCCGAACTCGAGCAGGTGGTGGTGTCGGGCATCTACGCTGCGCGTGCGCAGAACAGCCCGCCGGGCGCGGCGCACCTGTTGCTGGAGGCATCGCACACACAGCCGCTCTCGGTGGTGATGCGGGAGGCGGTGGACGCGTTGCGAAGCTGGTCCGTGGGGCGCACCGTACCGGCGGACTGAAGCCCCGCGCCCGGCCGGGCCATTGCCGACGGATCGGCCGTGCGGAGCGGCGAAGTTCAGGCGGCGGGTACTTCGGTGTCCCGGCAGCAGCGGTTGCGGCCGCTGCGTTTGGCGTGATAGAGCGCGCCGTCGGCACGTTCGAAGGCCTGCTGCGGTTCGTCACCGGGCTGGAATTCGGTGACTCCGCAGGAAATCGTCACCGGCACCGGGCTTTCGCCGTAGCGGAACTTGCAGCGCTCGATGTTCTGGCGCAGCTTGTCGGCGAGCACGTAGGCGTCCTCCAGGCGCGTCTCCGGCAACAGCAGCACGAATTCCTCGCCGCCGTAACGGGCGAAGAAATCGCTCTCGCGGATATGGCTGCGCATCTGATCGGCGACGGTGACCAGCACGCGGTCTCCGGCCTGATGCCCGTACTGGTCGTTGATGCTCTTGAAATAGTCGATGTCGAACACGACCAGCGACAACGGCCGGCCGTGACGCCGCCAGCGCGCCAGCTCCTGGTTCAGCCGTTCCTCGTAGCCGAAGCGGTTGGCCACGCCGGTGAGCGCGTCACGGGAGGCCTTCTCCTGGTGCACCTTGAGCGATTCCCGCAGTTGCATGGTCTCGCTTTCCAGATCCTGGAGCTGCGAATTCAGCGCCACCACGGCGTGGTCGGCTTCCTCGTTGCGGCGCCGCTCGGCCTCCAGGAAGGTGTTCATGTCGGCGTCGATGCCCTCCAGGCTGCTGTGCACCGAGGCCTTGAGTTCCTCCAGGCTGGCCGCCGCGTCCATGCTGGTGCGGATCCCGCTCACGTGCTGCAGAACCATGGCGCTGACCCGCTCGCTGTCCTTGAATGCCTCCCCGCGCACACGGCCGGACTGCAGCACGTGCAGATGCAGGTTCTGCAGCCGCAGCAGCACCTGGCGCAGGAATGCGCCGATGGCGTCGATCTCCGTCTGCAGCGCGGCGCGCATGCGCTCGATCAGGTTGCCGACCTGCGTCACCAGGCCACTGCGTTCCTCGACCGCCACGGGACGCATCAGGCGCTGCTTGAGCGCGGCGACATCGCGCGACAGGTCCGCGGGCATCGAAACGCGCTCGAGCAGCTCCAGCAGCGGCTCGCCCCACGGGCGTTCCGGGGTGGGTGGTGGTTGCGCGGTTTCCCCAGGGACTGTCTCGGGCGCGTGCAGGAAGCGCGAGATCGTCTGCGCAACCTCGTCGAACGCGGACAGGAGCTGGGCCTGCTCGGCGATGCCGCCGATCTTCTGCCGGATGCCGGTGAGCGCGTCCGCGAACCCGGCCGGCGCGTCGATGCGGTCGAGCATCCGCACCATCGATCGTGCCGCGGCACCGACCTCGGCCGCCGGTCCGGCCGGTGCCGCGGCCGCGGCGATCAGGCGGTTGAAGGCGGCCGCCAGTGCTTCCACGGTTGCGCCCTCGCCCTCGGTGCCGCCGGCCCGCTGGCGCAGGCGCGCCGCTTCCTCGGCCTCGGCCGCGGGCCAGTGAATGCGGGAGATGAGGTCCTGCAGCGCCGCGCCGGACGCCGGTGCCGTCTCGGTACGGGCCCCGGGCTCGGTCTCCAGTCGCGTAATGAGTCCCAGGATGTCCTGGATGGCGTTGTTGATGTCGGTGCTTCGGCGGCTGCTGCGAAGCTGGGTGCGCAGGGCGTTGATCGCGCGATCGAGTTCCGGATAGCGGCCAAACAGCGAAAAAGCGAACCGCAACGCACTTTTCTGCAGGCGTGTCAGCGCCTCTTCATTGGCGCGTTCGTTTTCCTCGTGAAGCGCGCGCGCGCGGCGTGCGTCGGCGAGAGAATCGACACCTTTTTTATTTTCGAGCATCCGGCCGCGACCCCAGGTCCCGTGAGCACGCCGCGAGGCATGCGGGATCGGGCCTGCGCGGCGTCAGCCGCGCCTCTCCGGGTGCAGGGCTTGCGCCCCTCGCGCCCGGAACTGCGGGGCGCTCAGCGGCGCGCGCCCGATTCCTTGCGCTCCTTATCGACCAGGAACTCCACGACCTTGAGCATTTCGCGCTGAGTATCCTCTTCGGAACGGCCATCGCCCGGAGCCGCCGCCGAGACCCGATACTTGCCGTTGACCACCATGCAGGGCACGCCGGTGATCGCAGAGCCCCGCAGCAGCGCCAGCGCCTGACGCACCTTGCCTTCGACCGAAACGGATTTGTAGGCGGCGGCGAACTTCGCCTTGTCCACGCCGAGTTCGCCGACGAATGCGGTCACGGTGTCCTGGCTGAACAGTTGCCGCCGCTGGACATGGATTGCGTCGAACAGGGGCTTGTGGATCTTGTCCAGGACGCCCAGCTCCTGCGCCGCGTAGTAGGTCCGTGCGTGCGTGGCCCAGATGTCGTTGAACACGGCCGGAACGCGGCGGAACTCGATGTCCGCGGGTTTGGCAGCGGCCCACTGGTTGACGATCGGTTCGAATCGGAAGCAGTGCGGGCAACCGTACCAGAAGAACTCCACCACCTCGAACTTGCCTGCGGGCGCCTGGGTCGGTTGCGACGGGGAGATACGGACGTAGTCGCGGCCTTCCTCGTAGGCGGCCGCCGCGACCGGGCCCAGCAGAGACGCGAGAACCAGGACGATGCCGGAAAGGATGCGTGCCATGATCTTCCTCTGTCGGTGCGTTTCGTGCCCGGTGCGAGGGCACCGGCGGATTGGACCGCGGCCGCGTGCCGGGGTTGCGGGTGCGCGTGGCCCTGGATTCAGTGCAGGCCGGAGACGTACGAGGCCAACGCCTTGATGTCCTCGGCGTTCAGGCGCATCGAGATGGTCCGCATGACGGCGTTCTGGTCGGTGCTGCGCTCGCCGGACCTGTATGCCAGCAGCTGCTTTTCGGTGTAGACCGCCTGCTGGCCGGAGAGCCTGGGATAGGCGGCGCCGGGATTGCCCGCGCCGTTCGGGCCGTGGCAGGCCATGCAGGCAGGCACGCCGTCGGCCTTGATGCCGCCGCGGTAGATGGCCTCGCCGCGCGCGACCAGTTTTTCGTCGGCGCTGCCGATCTGCGAGGTCTGGGCGGCGAAGTAATGGGCGATGTCCTGCACGTCCTGGTCGCTCAGGGAGTCCGCCATGCTCTTCATGAGATCATTCTTGCGCTGGCCGGACTTGAATGCGGCCAGCTGGCGGGCCGTGTAGCTGGCATGCTGCCCGGCGAGGTTCGGCCATTCCGGGTTTGCGCTGTTGCCACCGGGGCCGTGACAGGCCGCGCAGGCGGCTGCCTTGCTTGCGCCGTCCTGCGCCAATGACGTCGTCGAGGCGCAACACAGGAACGCTGAAATGGTCGCCAGGGCGAGAGTAGAAAATCGCATAGGTCTTCGTAACTCTTTGAGCAGGATGCGCCATCGGCCGGCGCGGCGCGACAGGATACACCAAAACCGCTTCTCGCAGTCACGCCGGGCGGGGCGCGCGGACATGGGTATGGAGCAACACCCACCCGGCCGGTCTGCTCCGGCCGGGTGGGTCTTTGAATAAAGAGGCCCCGGGTTAATTCAAGGGGGAGTGGACTAATCCGGGGCCAAGGTGCCCGGTTGGGGACACCGGGCTTGAAATCCCGCCCTGGGAGGGTGAGCGGGAACGTTCATGAGAACGTACTTCCTGTGACCGGCACCGGTGCGGCAAAGTTCCATGACAAGGATGGAAGTGCTCGGCCGCGCGTAACCTCTTGATTGAACGGTACGGTGGATCCGCGCCCTGGGGTTCACGCTGGCGCAGGCGGCGGTGCCAGCGCCAGCAGGGGAAAAAAAACGCCCCGATGGGGCGCTTTGTTCTGCGCGCGGGGTGGAACCGTCAGCGCTTGCCGTATTTGCGCCGGAACTTGTCCACGCGGCCGCCGGTATCCACCAGCTTCTGCTTGCCGGTATAGAACGGATGGCAGGCGGAGCAGACGTCGACGTGCAGATCCTGCTCGAGCGTCGAGCGTGTCGGGAACGAGTTGCCGCAGCTGCAGGTGACGGTGATGTCGGAATACTTCGGGTGGATGTCGGGCTTCATGGTCTCTGGCGGCGGCGGGCCAGGAGCGCGCCGGGTTTGCAAAGGGGCCGCGATTCTAGCGTCCGGCGCGCGCACGGCGCAAGCTGGCCGGGATCAGCCCTCGCCCGGGGAGTCCTGCGGTGGGCGCAGCGGTACGATCTCGCCGCCTTCGCGCACATCGGGATCCACCGGCTCGCCCAGGCGGGTCAGATGAGCGATCAGGCCATCCTCGCCGAGCACGTTGTCCCACATCTGCGAGGACATGCGGATGCAGGCCGCCATCGGTGTGCGGGAATGCGAGCGGATCTGATCCAGCCGCCACTGCAGGCCGTGCAGGCGGCGCTGCATGTGCTCGGGGGCCGATGCGATCGCGGCATCGAGCAACTCCGTGCGCTGGCGCTCGAATGCCTCCGGGTCGGACTTGGCGAGCGCCGCCCAGGTGTCGAAATCGAACTCCGGTGCCTGGTTCTCGGTGGTCAAGCGAACTCCCGGTGGGACGCCAATCAGCCGGAACCTGTTTCGGTGCCGGCGCGTGGAACTTGAGCCTCCGCAGTGAACGGGGTCTCGAACCGCGCCAGGACCGGCGCGTGATCGGAGGGCTTTTCCAGCCGCCGCGGGCCGGTATCGACCAGGCATTCCCGGCAGTGTGACGCGAACGCCCGGTCGGCCAGGATGAGATCAATCCGCAGCCCGAGGTTGCGACGAAACGCGGCGGCACGATAGTCCCACCAGGTGAATCCGCCGCCATCGGGTTCGAGCGCGCGGAAGCAGTCCACCAGGCCGATATCCATGAGGCGCTCCAGGCGCTCGCGCTCCGGAGCGCTGACGAGCACGCCACCCTCCCATGCCTTGGGGTCATGGACGTCGCAATCGGCCGGCGCGATGTTGAAGTCGCCGAGCAGCACCGTCGGACGTCCCGACCCGAGCAGGCCGCGGGTACAGTCGATGAGGCTGTCGAGCCAGCGCAGCTTGTACTGGTATTTTTCGGAATCGATGGCCGAACCGTTGGGCACGTACAGGTTCACGATCGTCGCGCCGCCTGCCTCGACCGCCAGGACCCGGCGCTGCGGATCGTCCAATCCCGGCAGTTCCCGCATCAGCACCGTCATCGGCACGCGGCTGGCGACCGCCACGCCGTTGTAGGACTTCTGCCCCGAGAATGCCACCCGATATCCGCGCGACTCGAAGAACCCGGATGGAAAGTCACCGTCGACGACCTTGGTCTCCTGCAGCGCGAGCACGTCGGGCGCGGCCCCGGCAAGCCACTGATCCAGGTGCGCGAGCCGGGTGCGAAGCGAGTTCACGTTCCAGGTGGCAATCTTCATGCGGCGCGGACTCGCCTTTCCGAGGACGGTACGTCGATTTCGTATCGATGGATCCGGTGACCGGCGAGGCTGCGCGCCATATACCGATCGCGGCACCCAAGTTAGCTCAAAACAGGCCGTTCGAGCATCCCCCGGCAGTACGTGGCGCGCGCTACAATTGCCCCCGATCCTTCAATCCACGACGAGCAGCTTCCCGGGAATGCGCGCCGGTTCGCGTCGCGCGCCGTGGCACGCGGCGTGCGTTCTTGCATTCGTGTCCAACGTCCAGGCCGAACCTCCCGAACAGATGGAGATCGGGCGCATGCGGTCCGCGCCCGGGATTGACGGCGTCATCGATCCGCAGGAATGGGCCGGCGCGACGGTCATCGAGGACTTCAAGGTCACCTCGCCGCACATCGGAATGCCACCGTCGCAGCGAACGGTGGCATACGTCGGCCGCGACGCGCGCAACTTCTACATCGCCGTGCGTTGCTACGACACCGCGCCGGACAGGATCCTGGCGCACAACATGCGGCGCGATTCGGTGGTATTCGGCGACGACTGGGTCATCGTGACGCTCGATACGTTCTACGATCACCGCACCGCGTACAACTTCATTACCAACCCCATCGGCCTGCACCGCGATTCGCGCGTGGAGGAGGACGTCACGGTGCGCGGCGCGTGGGACGCGATCTGGGTCACGCATGCGACCATCGACGACAGCGGATGGTCGACCGAGATGCGCATTCCGTTCGCGTCGATCTCCGCCAATCCCGCCACGGATCGCTGGGGCATCAACATCGGGCGCATGATCGCACGTACGCAGGAGCAGGTGCGGTGGGCGAACATCAGCCACGACTCCGAAAGCTTCGACCCCGCCAGGCTGGGCATCATCACCGGCCTTTCCGCGCTCGACATCGGCAAGGGCTTGGACTTCATCCCGGCGTCGACCGTGAGAGTTCGACGGCGCGATCCCGGCGGGCACCAGGCATTGATTTTCAAGCCGGGTTTCGAGGCCGTCTACAAGATTCAGCCGGCGCTGAACGCCTCGCTCATCGTCAACCCCGACTTCTCCGACACCGATGTCGACGATCTGCAGACGAACCTCACGCGCTTCGCCCTGTTCTTCCCCGAGCAACGCGACTTCTTCGTGCGGGACGCCGACATCTTCGAGTTCGGCGGCCTGCGCCAGGTGAACGGGATCCCGTACTTTTCCCGCCGCATCGGCCTGCCCGGCAATACCGAAAATCCGGATCCGCTCGATCTCGACGTCGGCGTGAAGCTCAGTGGCCGCGTGGGACGCTACACGCTCGGCCTGCTGAACACGCAGATGGCCGGGACCGACGTATTCGATGCGAAGAATCTCACCGTGGCGAGGGCCTCGATGGATATCGCCGAGGGTTCGCGAGCCGGGGTGATAGCGACCCACGGCAACCCGTTCGCGAACGACGACAACAGCCTTGCCGGCGCGGATTTTCATCATCGCGGAAATCGCCTGCGGGGTGGGACGACCTACACCATCGACGGATTCGCGATGCGCTCGTTCTCGGCGGGGCGCGATGGGGACGATCTCGCCTTCGGCATGGGCTTGAGCCTGCCCAACGATCGCCACAACGCCAGGCTGGAGTTCATCGAGTTGCAGAGCAACTTCAATCCCGCGCTGGGGTTCGTCAACCGCACCGGGATCCGCCAATACGACGGCAGCTACCGGTTTCGATATCGCCCCCGGGGAAGTCGTTCCGTGCGCAACCTCGACTGGGGCGTGGATTTCAAGTTCGTGACCGACATCGACAACGAACTGGAGACCGTGAAAGTCGCACCGCGCGTTCTCAGCCTGGACAGTGCGGCCGGCGACCATTTCGAGGCGTACTACAACTACCGCCAGGAACGCCTGAACCAGCCATATGCGATATCGGACCTCGCGACCCTGCCCGTGGGGCAGTACTCCTGGCACAACGGATACGGTTACCTCGAAACCAGCCCGTTGCGCCCTGTCAGCGTGCGCTTCGAGTGGGTCGTGGGGCAGTTCTACGACGGCACCCAGAAGGATTTTCTCTATCGGCTCGACTGGCGCCCCAGTCCGCGCGTGTTCGTGAGCCTGGAGCACCGCATGATCGAGACGGATCTGCGCGAGGGGGCGTTCGATATCGAAATCAATCGGGCGAAACTGATCCTGAACCTCACCCCGCACCTGTCGTGGATCAACCATCTGCAGCACATCACCGAGTCGCACTACGCGATCCTGCACAGCCAGTTGCGATGGGAGTACCGCCCCGGTGCCGAGATGAACGTCACGGTGAACCAGGACTGGTCGCGCGAAGACGGCCGCTACGAAGGGCGCAGGGGGGATTTTTTCGTCAAGTTGTTCTGGACGCAGCGATTCTGACCGCGGACCGGGGCGCCCGGAGCCCGCGCTGCGGGCGCGACGGCCGCAGCCGCCCGATCAGATCGGATCCCAGGTGAACACCTCCGGCGAGCGACGGGGCGGCGTGAAATGACGCTTCAGCGCGGGCATGCCGTGCTCGGCAATCGAAGCGACGGACCAGCCCTCCGCGCGGTGCACCGAGCGCAGGACCTCGGGTTGGTTGAACACGAAGATCTCGTTCATGCGCACGGCGAATATCTGGCTCGTGACGTCCTTGGCCGCGTCGCTGCACAGGAACGCGACCAGCGGCGCGACCTTGTCCGGCCCCATGCGCTTCATGCGCTCCACGCGCAGCTTCTCGGCCTCGGTCTGGGTCGGGATCGTGCCGATCAGGCGGGTCCAGGCGAAGGGCGCGATGCAGTTGGATCGCACGTTGTAGCGCGCCATGTCCAGTGCGATCGACCGGGACAGGCCGGTGACCGCCATCTTGGCCGCCATGTAGTTGGCCTGACCGTAGTTGCCGATCAGGCCGGAGGTGGAGGTGAAGTGCACGAACGAACCCGATTGCTGCTCGCGGAAGATCCGCGCCGCGGCGCGCGACAGGTAGAACGGGCCGTTGATGTTCACGTCCATGACGATCTGCCAGTCTGCGACCGACATCTTGTGGAACATGGTGTCGCGCAGGACGCCGGCGTTGTTCACCACGGCATCGAGCCCGCCGAAGGCGTCGACCGCCTGCCTGACCATCGCTTCGGCGGCGGCCGGATCGGCGACGCTGCCGGTGTTGGCCACGGCCTTGCCGCCCGCGGCCCGGATCTCGCCGACGACGTCCATCGCCGGGCCGGCATCGCTGCCGGAGCCGTCGCCGGCACCGCCCAGATCGTTGACCACGATTGCGGCGCCCTCGCGCGCGCACAGCAGCGCGATCTCGCGGCCGATGCCGCGCCCCGCACCGGTGACGATGACGACCTTGCCCGCCAGGGCGTCGGTTTCCCCTGCCATTGAGATGATCTCCTGCTGTTGAAGTTGCTGCCCGTGCCGATGGATCCGACGCCCGCCGCGAACGGGCTCAGATGCGAAAACCGCCATGCCGGCTGCGCTGGCGGCGGTCCAGCCATGCCACCCCGGCAGCGAAGGATGCGGCCGCGATGCCTGCGAGCAGTCCGAGCGCCAGCGTCGACTGGCCCAACGCGCGCAGTGCATGCGCCACGGCGGCGAATGCGCCGTCACCTCCGGGCGAGGCCCGGGCCAGCCGCTCGCGCAGTTCGGCATTCTCGCGTGCCAGGCTCGCGGCGCCGTCCGGGCCCTCGGCCTGACGTTGCAACTGCGAGATCTGCGCCTGCAGTTCGCCCACGCGCAGACGCTCGGAGGCGAGCCGCTGGTTCAGTTCCGAGATCTCGTCGTTCGTCTTCTGCGCGCCGTCACCCGCGGCCGGCGCGGGTGCGGTCGCGCCGCGACTTGCGGCGGCGGACTGTTCGGATCGCGCCAGGGCGGCCTTGAGGTCGGAAACCTCGCGCGTGAGCGCCGCGACCGCGGCGGCGGCAGGCTGCTCAGCCATCAGGTAAATCGAATCGACCCATCCCTGCATGCCGCCGGGTTCCTTGATGAAGGCGGCATTTCCCTCGCGTTTCAGTACGTCCAGGCGCGTTCCCGTGGGCAGCAGCTTCGACGGCTTGCCCTTCAGGGTTTGATCGGCATGCACCCCGACCAGCAGCTTGTCGATCACGTAGGCGGTTTCGGCCGCGCCCGCGCCACCCGACAGCACGGCGGACAGCACGGCGCAGGCATGGAGCAACCGGCGCCGGCTCACGCCGCAATCCCGTTCTGGCGCAGGAGCGCGTCGACCGTGGGTTCCCGGCCGCGGAAGTCCACGAACAGCTCGAGTGGTTCGCGCGAGCCTCCCTGCTCGAGGATCGTGTGCATGAACCGCGCGCCGAGCACGGGATCGGGCGCCGAGGCCCCGGCGAATGCATCGTAGGCGTCGGCGGCCAGCACCTCCGCCCACTTGTACGAGTAGTAGCCGGCGGCGTAGCCCCCCGAGAAGATGTGCGTGAAGCCGTTGGCGAAGCGGTTGTAGCCGGGATAGCGCACCACCGCGACCTCGGCGCGGGCGGCGTCGAGCGCCGCGCGGATCGCGTCGTGGTCGACCGCGTCGGCGTGCATGTGCAGCGAGAAGTCGAACAGCGCGAACTCGATCTGGCGGACCATGTGCATGGCGGCGTGGAAATCGCGCGCGCCGCGCAGCCGGGAGACCAGTTCCTGCGGCAATGGCTCGCCGGTGCGGTGGTGTGCGCTGGCCATCGCAAGAGCGGTCGGCTCCCAGCACCAGTTCTCCATGAACTGGCTCGGCAGTTCCACCGCGTCCCAGGCCACGCCGTTGATCCCGGACACGGCGGCGCGATCGACCAGGGTGAGCATGTGGTGCAGGCCGTGGCCGAACTCGTGGAACAGCGTGGAGACCTCGTCGTGGGTCAGCAGCGCCGGGCCGTCGGGCGAGGGCGGGCTGAAATTGCAGTTGAGGTAGGCGACGGGCTGGTGCAGGCGTTCGCCGTCGACCCAGCGGCTGGCGCAGTCGTCCATCCACGCGCCGCCGCGCTTGTGGGGGCGGGCGTGCGCGTCCATGTAGAACAGGCCGCGCGCACGCCCTTCCCGATCGAAAATCTCGTGCACGGTGACGTCGGGATGCCAGGTCGACACGTCCTGCCGCGATTCCACCCGCACGCCGAACAACCTGCCGGCGATTGCGAACATGCCCCGCAGCACGGTCGGCAGCGGAAAGTACGGGCGCAGGGCTTCGGCCGAAATCGAGTGCAGGCGCTGGCGCAGTTTCTCCGACAGCCAGTTCACGTCCCAGGCCTGCACCTGCTCCAGGCCGTGCTCCTGGCGTCCGAATCGCTCCAGTTCCTCGAATTCGCGTTGCGCGGCGGGCCGCGCGCGCCGCCCCAGGTCGCGCAGGAACGCGAGCACGTCCCGCGGATCGCGCGCCATCTTGGTGGCGAGCGAATACTGCGCGTAGTTTTCGAACCCGAGCAACTGCGCGAGCTCGCGCCGCAGGGCGAGGATCCGCGTCATGACCTCGGCATTGTCCCAGCGCCCGGCCCGGGGGCCCTGGTCCGACGCGCGCGTCACGTATGCGCGGTAGACTTCCTCGCGCAACGCGCGATCGTCCGCGTGCGTCATCACCGCCACGTAGGACGGCTGTTCCAGCGTCAGTGCCCAGCCGTCCGTACCCAGGCGGCCGGCATTGGCGCGCGCCAGGGCGATGGCCGATTCCGGCAGTCCGCGCAGGCGGGACGGGTCGTCGACCTTCAGATGCCAGCCGTAGGTCGCGTCCAGGACGTTCTGGCCGAACACGGTCTCGGCGGCCGCGAGCGCCGTGCGCAGTTCGCGCATGCGTGCGCGGCCGGCGGCGTCCAGCTCGATGCCGGCGAGACGGAAATCGCGCAGCGCGTGCTCCACCACGGCGCGCTCGGCGACCGGCCGGGCGGCGAAGCCGGGGTCCTGCGCCATTCCGCTCAGCGCGCGGTACAGGCCATCGTGCTGGTAGAAGTCGGTGCCCCATGTGGTGACCAGCGGCAGGCAGGCGTTGTACGCCTCGCGCCATGGCTCGGTGTCGTTGACCGCGTGCAGGTGCGATATCGGCGACCAGACGCGCTGCAGGCGCGCGGACAGTCGATCGATCTCCACGAGCAGCGACGACTGCGCGGCGGCCTCGCCGGCGATCCGGTCGAGCGCGGCGCGGTTTTCGGCCAGCACCGCCTGCACCGCGGGCAGGGCATGAGCCGGTGCGATGGCGGCGAAAGGCGGCAGATCCTGGTTGCCCAGGAGCGGATTGGTGTCGGCGGCGTCGGTCATTTGCGCAGTCGCGCGGCGGCGCGGTTCCTGTCCCGGAAAGGCGCGGCAGTGTAGCGCAAGCGCCGCGGGATCGCCCGGCGGCGGTGACGGTGGGCCGTGCAAGGGACTATAGTTCGAAAATGCGCGCGGGCGGTCCGCCGCCCGCGGCGAAACGTGCAATCCGGAGCCATCTCATGAAGGGTGATCAGAAGGTCGTCGAATACCTGAACAAGGTATTGAAGGGCGAACTCACCGCAGTCAACCAGTACTTCCTGCATGCGCGGATGATGAAGAACTGGGGGCTGCACAAGCTCAACGAGAAGATTTTCAAGGAATCGATCGACGAGATGAAGCACGCCGATCGGCTCATCGAGCGAATCCTGTTCCTCGACGGGCTGCCCAACCTGCAGGATCTGGGCAAGCTGCGCATCGGCGAGGACGTACCCGAGGCGCTGCGCGCGGATCTCGCGGTCGAGTACGAGGCCATGCCCCTGCTGCGCGAGGCGATTGCCTGCTGCGAAAGCAGGAGCGACTACATCACGCGCGAGCTGTTCGAGGACATCCTCGAGGGCGAGGAAGAGCACGTCGATTGGCTCGAGACCCAGCTCGAACTCATCGATCGCGTCGGCCTGCAGAACTACCTGCAGTCCAACATGTAGCCCGGGCGCGGGGCCGGCGCCCGCACCCCTCCCCCCGGCCCGGACGAGGGCGGGTCCGGGGGCTGACCCGCCAAGTGTTGCGAACGTTTCTCATTCGGACTAACATTCCCGTTAGTCCGGCTTCGGCCGCCAATCTACGGATCGCACGCATGTACGTCTGTATCTGCAATGCCGTCAGTGACCGGGATATCAGCCGCGCCGTCAGCGATGGCGCGGGTTCTCTGGACGACCTGCGCTCCCGCCTGCGGGTTTCGACCGGCTGCGGGGCCTGCGCGGACGAGGCCACTCAGTGTCTCGAACGCTGTCGTGAGCAAATGGTCACTTGCGCCAATACCCGCACGAACGCTCCGTACTGACATTCCAGGCGTCACACCCGCCGGTACCGGCGGACATAGCCTTTCCGTCCCTTTGCCGGGGCTGCCTACGTAGGCCGGCCGGGCCTACTTTTGACATGCCGAATGCTCCGACCGAGGAGGGGCGCATGAACCGAAGCTCTCACCGACTGGCAGGAACGCTCGCCGGCACCGCGTTTACCCTGGCGGCCTCCGTGTCCGTTGCGGCTACCCCATCGCTGGACGAAATGTGGAAGATGATCCAGGCCCAGCAACGCACCATCGAGCAGCTCCAGGTGCGGCTGGAAGCCGCGGAGACCCGCGCAGCCGCAGCCACCGAGCGCGCCGCCGCCGCCGACCGCAGGACCGAGACTGCCGCCGCCGCCATCGAGGCCATCGGCGCGGCGCAGGCTTCGGCAGCGCCTGCCCAGGCTTCCCGCACCGCGATGGGCGGTTACGGCGAACTGCACTACAACAATCTCGACAACGACGGAACCGGGGCGGATGTCGATCAGGTCGACATGCACCGTTTCGTACTCTACGTGAGCCATCGCTTCAGCGAGACCATGCGGTTCTTCTCCGAACTCGAGGTCGAACACGCCGTCGCCGGCGCCGATGCCGACGGCGAGGTCGAAGTCGAGCAGGCATGGGTGGAACTCGATCTGGCTCCGAGCCACCATTTGCGCGCAGGCCTGGACGTGCTGCCGCTGGGCATCATCAACACCATCCACGAGCCGACCACCTTCTACGGCGTGGAGCGCAACAAGGTCGAAGCCGAGATCATTCCTACGACCTGGTGGGAAGCCGGCATCGGCGCGAACGGTGAACTGGCTCCGGGCTGGAACTACGATGTCGTGCTGCACTCCGGGCTTGCGGTACCGACCGCGGGAGGCAGCGCATTCCGTCCCCGTTCCGGCCGCGGCAAGGTATCCGAAGCCACGGATCGTGCGGCCGCCGTGACCGCGCGCCTGCGCTATACCGGCATCCCGGGCCTGGAACTCGCCGTGGCCGGCCAGTACCAGTCCGATATCACCGGTACGGCGGATGCCGCCGATATCGACGCGACGCTGCTGGAAACCCATCTCGACTGGCGGCACGAATCAGGATTCGGGCTGCGCGCGTTGTACGCGCGCTGGGACTTGGGCAGCGACGGCGCATTCAGGCCCGAAGCAGTGCACGCCGGTACGCTCGAAGGTTGGTACGTCGAACCCGCGTTCCAGTTCGCGCTCCCGGCCGGGACCCTGCCGGGGCGCGCTGGCGTGTTCGCACGGTTCAGCCGTTGGGATGCAATCAACGGTCGCGGCGCGCTCGGCGCCGGCCTGGATTACCGCACCTACGAACAGACCGCGCTCGGCGTCAATTTCTGGCCGCACGAGAACATCGTCTTCAAGTTCGACGCGCAATGGGAGGCGGCCGACGGAACCGTCTCGGGTGAATTCGACGGAGTGAACGTCGGCGTCGGCTACAATTTCTGATCAGTCATTCCGGCACATTTTCCGACGACTACCAACCCATGACGAAACCGGCGCTGGCGGTGCTCGGATTCTCGCTCGCGTCAGCGGCATGCGTTGCGGGCGACTACCGCTCGCCAGAGGCGTTCCTGGGCGATGCCTTCGGCACAGTGCCGCCGCCGGCCGTGATCTGGTTCACGCCTGATATCCGCGCGGACATGGAGCGCATCCTCTCGCACCCGCCGGCCGGAGCGCGCCAGCGCTATTGGTTGCGCGACGGGCGCAGCGCCTGGATCCTGGATGAGATCGGCAAGGTCCAGCCGATTACCGTCGGTGTCGTCATCGACGCCGGCACCGTCGAGCGTACCGAAGTACTCGCATTTCGTGAGGAACGCGGGTGGGAGGTTCGCTACCCGTTTTTCCTTGAACAATTCCGCGGTGTACGCCTGCGCGCCGATCGCAACCTCGACCGTCCCATCGACGGCATCTCCGGCGCGACTTTATCGGTACGGGCATTGCAAAAGGTCGTGCGTCTCGCCCTGTACCTGGACAGCGCGCGCCGATCGCAGGATGAACGCCGTACCGACGCCCCCCGCTAACGGGCGCGCCCTGAAAGCGTGGCACCGCCGCACGGGTGTTGCCGCCGCTGTGTTTTTGGTATTCCTTGCCGTCACCGGCGTGCTCCTGAACCATACCGACGCGCTTGGCCTGGCTCATCGCCGCCTCGATGCGCCCTGGGTGCTTGCCCTGTATCGCGTCACGACACCGGATGTCGGTTCCGGATTCGAGGTCGCCGGGCATTGGGTGTCGCAGGTCGGTGCCAGTGTGTTCCTCGACAATCGCGAGGTGCGCGCCGAGTCCGGAAGGCTCACGGGCGCGGCGCCGTTCAAGGCAGGCATGGCACTCGCCATCGGTTCGGAGGTACTGCTGCTCGCGCCGGACGGGACCTTGATCGAGCGCATGGGTAACGAAGCCGGCCTGCCATCGGCCGTAGACGCGCTCGGCACGCTGGCCGACGGCAGGCTCGCCGTGCGCGTCGATGATCGCATCCTGGTCTCCGACGCGGACGCGGCGACATGGTCGCAGGATGTTTCCGCGCGCGTCTCCGGCTGGTCGATGGCAGCCCCGCTGCCCGAGCCATTGCGCGAGTCGATCCGCGTCCAGTACCGCGGCCCCGGCATCGATGCCGAGCGCCTGCTGCTGGACATGCACAGCGGCCGCATTCTCGGTCGCTGGGGGCCGTTGCTGTTCGACGCCGTCGCGGTCATGGTGTTGGTGATCGCGGTGACCGGACTGTGGATGTGGGCGTACGGGCGGCGCTATCGGAGGGATTGAGACGGTTGCAGCGCGCCCGGTGCGCACACCGGGCAGCGCGGATCGCGCGGTACGCGCACGCTCCTCCAACTCATTCCCAACGCGTCGAACAGCAGCAGCCGGCCGATCAACGGTGCGCCCGCGCGCGCGGCAATCTTGACCACCTCCAAAGCCTGCATCGAGCCGATGATCCCCAGCAGCGGCGACACCACCCCGTTCATGCTGCAGGTCTCCGGCGCCTCGTCCGCGTCGTCGTACAGGCAGCGGTAGCACGCACCGCCCGGTGCCGCCGGCCAGAACACGCCGACCTGCCCTTCGAAGCGCAGCGCCGCGCCCGAGACCAGGGGTATGCCCGCGGCCACGCAGGCCGCATTGAGTGCGAAGCGCGCCGCGAAGTTGTCGCTGGCGTCGACCGCGATGTCGACCCCGGCCAGCGCCGCCCTGGCGTTTGCCGCATCCAGGGCACCGACCCGGGTCTGGATCCGGACTTCGGGGTTCAACGCGGCGAGGCGGTCGCGGGCCGAGTCGGTCTTCAGGCGGCCGATGTCGGCGCTGGCGTGTGCGATCTGCCGCTGGAGATTGGACAGTTCGACCCGGTCCGGGTCCATGAGGACCAACCGTCCGATCCCCGAAGCCGCCAGGTACAGCGCCGCGGCCGATCCGAGCCCGCCGATGCCGACGATGAGCACGCTTGCGTCGCCCAGGCGTTCCTGGCCGGCGACATCGATCTCCGGCAGGAGGATCTGCCGGCTGTAGCGCAACAGTTGCTCGTCGTTCATGAATCGCTTCCAGCCCCGGCGCCGGGCGCGTCTTCCTGCGCGCGTTCCAGGTAGCGGCGCCAGTGCTGCGGCCGTTCGTCGCGCAGGCCGTGCCGGCGATGGCGATGGCAGGCGGCGTACAGGGTACGGATCGCATCATCCCAGCCCGCGGGTGCCGCCTCATCGAGCGAACGCATTGCCACTGCGCGCGCCGCGATCGCCCTGCGGATGCGCAGCCCCAGGCTCATGGCGGATCCGACGCCGCGGCCGGCAGGCGCGCGTGGGTACAGCGTTCGCGACCGGCGAGGTCGCCAACGGTCCCGGCCTGCACTAACCCCGCGCGCGCGAGCAGGGTGCGCACCTGGGTACCCTGGGTCCAGCCGTGCTCGATGAGGATCCGCCCGTCCGGGCGCAGGTATGCAGGTGCGGCGGCGACGATTGCGCGGATGGCGTCGAGCCCGTCCGTGCCCGACGCGAGTGCAAGCCGCGGTTCGAAGCTCAGGTCTCCCTCCAGGTGCGGGTCGTTCTCCGCCACGTAGGGTGGGTTGGCGACCACCAGATCGAAACGGCGGCCGGCCAGCGGGGCGAACCAGTCGCCGGACAACCATTCGATGCGCTCGATACCCAGGCGGCTCGCGTTCGCACGCGCGCATGCCAGCGCCGCCGGCGAGACGTCCACCGCGGCGATCCGCCAGCGCGGTCGCTCGTGCGCCAGTGCCAGCGCGATCGCGCCGCTGCCGGTGCCGAGATCGACCGCGTCGATCGCCGCGTTCGCGCAAGCGGTATCGAGCGCCAGTTCGACCAGCAATTCGGTCTCGGGCCGCGGGATGAGCGTGGAACGATCGACCCGCAGATCGAGCGACCAGAACTCCCTGTGCCCGCACAGGTAGGCGACCGGTACGCCGCGCGCGCGCTCCTGCACGAGGCTGCGGCAGCGCGACAGCTCCGCGCCGCCGATCGCGTGCTCCGGCATGCGGTACAACGCGCCGCGATCCAACCCGAGCGCGGCAGCGATGAGGACCTCGGCGTCCAGTCGCGGCGCGTCGCTCGTGCCCAGGATGCGTTCGGACTCCGCAATCAAATCCCGAATCGTGGCCGCGCCGGGCATCGCCACATCAGCCGGCCAGCGCCGCCATCTGCTCGGCCCGGTGCTCGGCCAGCAGGGGGCCGATGACCAGATCGAGATCGCCGCCCAGCACGTCATCCAGGCGGTACAGCGTGAGATTGATGCGGTGATCGGTGATGCGCGCCTGGGGGAAGTTGTAGGTGCGGATGCGTTCGGAGCGATCGCCGCTGCCCACCTGCAATTTTCGGCTGCGCGCCTGCTCGGCCTCCTGCCGGCCGCGTTCAGCGGCGAGCAGCCTGGCCTTGAGCAGGCTCATCGCCCGGGCGCGGTTCTTGTGCTGCGAGCGTTCGTCCTGGCACTCGACCACCACGCCGGTGGGCAGGTGGGTGATGCGGATTGCCGACTCGGTCTTGTTCACGTGCTGGCCGCCGGCGCCCGACGCGCGATAGGTATCGATGCGCAGGTCGGCCGGGTTGATCGGCACGTCCTGGATGTCATCCAGTTCCGGCAGCACGGCGATGGTGCAGGCCGAGGTGTGGATCCGCCCCTGGGCCTCGGTGGCCGGCACGCGTTGCACCCGGTGCACGCCGGACTCGAACTTCAGGCGCGAATATGCGCCCTGGCCGATGACGCGCGCAATCACTTCCTTGAAGCCGCCGATCTCGCTCGGGCTCTGGCTCATGATTTCGGTGCGCCAGCCGCGCCGCTCCGCGTAGCGCAGGTACATGCGCAGCAGGTCGCCCGCGAACAGGCCGGCCTCGTCGCCGCCGGTGCCGGCGCGGACCTCCAGGAAGACGTTGCTGTCGTCGGCCGGATCGCGCGGCAGCAGCAGCACCTGCAGCGCCTGGCCCTGTTCGTCGGCGCGTGCCTGCGCAACCCTGAGTTCGTCCGCGGCGAGCTTGCGCAGATCCGGATCCGGATCCTCGAGCATCTCCCGGGCGTGCGCGACCGCCCGTTCCTGCGTCAGGTACGCCTGGTACCCGCGTACGAGTGGAGTAATCTCGGCGTGTTCCTGGGCCAGGCGGCGGAACCGGTCCTGATCGCCGATGACGCCCGGGTCGGCGAGCAGGCGGTCGAGCTCGGTGAGGCGCTCGGCGAGGGTGGAGAGCTTGCTGGAAACGCTGGGGCTGAGCATGCGCAGAGTCTAACCAAATGGCACGCGATCATGCGTGCCGGACGAGCCGTGGGCACGAACGCGCCGCGATCAGCGCGGCGGCTCGAGGTCGAACAACTCGGCGGCCGCAATCAGGATCTCGGTGCGGCCCTCGCTGCCCGCCTCGCGCAGCCGCACGCTGGGTTCGTGGAGGAGCTTGTTGACGAGCTTGTTGGCGGCCGCGCCCAGCACTTCAGCCGGATCCGCTCCATTGGCGAGCTGGCGCCGCGCGCTTTCCAGCACCGCCTCCTTGATCGTGTCGCCGCGTTCGCGCAGGCGGGTGACCGTGCGGGCCGCGTCCATCGAACGCAGCCAGTCGAAGAAGTGCCGGCTATGGGTGATGACTATCTCGTCGGCCTGCTGCGCCGCCACCCGTCTGGACTGCATGTTGTCGGCGATGATGCCGGCGAGATCGTCCACCGTGTACAGGTAGGCGTCCTCGAGATCGGCAATCTCCGGCTCCATGTCGCGCGGTACGGCCAGGTCCACGAACAGCATCGGCCGGCGACGGCGCGCGGCGAGCGCGCTGCCGACCGCGCCCTTGCCGAGGATCGGCAACGGGCTGGAGGTCGCCGAGATGACCAGATCGGCCTCGGCCAGATGCAGCGGCAGGTCCGGCAATCCGATCGCGAAGCCGCCGAAGCGTGCCGCGAGCTGCTGGGCGCGATCCAGCGAACGGTTGGCGACGATGAACCGTGCCAGGCCGTTCTCGTGCAGGTGGGTCATCGCCAGTTCGATCGTGTCCCCGGCGCCGATGACCATCGCCGTGCGCCCGCGCAGGCGCCCGTGGATCTGCTCGGCGAGCCGTACCGCCGCGAACGCCACGGACACGGGGCTGGAGCCGATGGCCGTGTCGGTACGGATGCGCTTGGCCACCGCGAACGAATGCTGGAACAGCCGGTTCAGGATCTTGCCGACGGTGCCGCACTGTACCGCGGTGCGATAGGCGGACTTCATCTGGCCGAAGATCTGCGGCTCGCCCAGAACCATCGAGTCCAGCCCGGCGGCAACGCGCATCAGGTGGCGTACGGTATCCGGCTCGTCGTGTCGATACAGGTGCCGGGCCAGGTCCCGGACCCTGGCGCCGCGGCCGTCCAGCAGCCAGCGCGTCGGTTCGTGATTGGCCGGGCCGTCCAGATCGCAGTAGATCTCGGTGCGGTTGCAGGTCGAGAGGATAGCCGTCTCGTTGACCCCGGGAAGGGACCGGACCTCGGCGAGTGCGGCCGGCAGTTCGGCGTCTGCGAACGCGAGTCGCTCGCGCACGTCGATGGGGGCCGTGCGATGGTTGATGCCGATGACCGCCAGCGACATAAGGGCGAAACTGCCCGGAAAAAGCCGAATTCGGGCCCGCATTCTCCCCAAGAAATGCGTGCGACTCAAGAACGCGGCGCGCACGCGCCATGCAACCCCGGCGCGCCGGTGCGGTCCGATGTGGTCAGCGGCCGCGACCGGCGAGCGCGTGCCGGATGATTACGCTACACTGGCGCCGACATCTGCTCCGCCTTCGCGGACGCGGCCGCCGCAGTACGTGAAAGGCCGCAATTCATATGCTTACGACGTTTCTCTGGTCCAGCCTCCGGCCCTTCGCGGTGGTCCTGGCGGCGCTGTGCCTGAGCGCCTGCGCGACGACCCAGGGCCCGCGCCCGCAGGGCGGGATGCCCGGGCTTGCGGCGCAAGCCGATGACGGCCGTCCGCCGCCGCCGGGCGTAAGCCGGCAAACCATGTACGACGTCCTGGTGGCCGAGATCGCGGGCCACCGCGGCGATGTCGCTACGGCCCTGGACCGCTACATGGCGCTCGCCCGGCGGCTCGATGATCCGCAGGTGGCCGAGCGCGCCGCGCGCATCGCCGTGTTCGCGCGCGACAACGACCTCGCCCTGCAGGCCGCGGAGCGCTGGCTGGCCCTCGATCCGGCCAGCCTGGATGCGCGCCAGGTGATCGCGGCGATGAAGATCCGCTCCGGGGACGTCGAAGGCGCCCTCGCCCAACTCGATGCGGTGCTGTCCTCGGATCAGGCCGACAGCGGCCAGAAACTGCGCATGATTGCCGGTTTTCTCAGCCGCGAGCAGGACAAGGCCGCGGCGCTGAGCGTCATGCAGCGCCTGGTCGAGCGCCGCTCGCAGGATTTGGATGCGTGGACCGCCTACGCGTTGCTGGCGATCCGTGCCGAGGACGCCGACAAGGCACGCGATGCGATCGGCCGGCTCGCGCAGTCCGGCCCGGTGAACATCGGCGTCGCCGGCACCTGGGTCGGCCTGCTGCAGAAGCGTGGCGAACAGGACCAGGCGCTGCGCTGGCTCGAGGAGCGGCTGGCCGCGCAACCGGCCCAGCTCGATCTGCGGCTCATGTACGCGCGCGTGCTGGCCGACGCCAAGCGCTACGACGAGGCGCGAGCGGAGTTCGAGCGCGTCGCCGCGGTGGCGCCCGACAACGCCGACGTGCAGTACGCGCTCGGCTTGCTGTACCTGCAGGCGAACAAGCTCGACGACGCCAAGCAGCGCTTCGAGGGCCTGGTCGAACGCAACCAGCGTGTGGACGAGTCCGCCTATTACCTGGCCCAGATCGCCGAGGTCCGCAAGGACGACGCCGGCGCATTGGATTGGTACGGCAAGGTCGGACCGGACAGCGACAACTGGTTCGAATCCCAGCTTCGCACCGCGTTCGTCTACGCGCGCACCGCACGGCCCGAGGATGCCGACCGCGTGCTGCGCGAACTCGCGCCCGAGACGCCCGAGCAGGAGATCCGGCGCGTTCGGGTCCAGGGCGAGATCCTCACCGATCGCGGCCGCCTGGACGAGGCGATGTCGCTCTACGACGACGCCCTTGCCAAGGGTTTCGACTCGGGTCTGCTGTACGTGCGGGCGATGCTGGGCGAGCGCATGAACCGCCTGGACGTGCTCGAGCGTGATCTGCGCGCCATTCTCGAGAAGGAGCCGGACAATGCCCAGGCGCTTAACGCGCTCGGCTATACGCTGGCCGATCGCACCGAGCGCTACGACGAGGCCTACAAGTACATCGCCCGCGCGCTGGAGATCAGCCCCGACGACTTCTACATCCTCGACAGCATGGGCTGGGTGCTGTACCGCCTCGGCCGGCTGGCCGAGGCGGTGGAGTACCTGCGCAAGGCCCGGGCGCTGCGCGACGATCCGGAGGTGGCTGCGCACCTGGCCGAGGTGCTGTGGGTGGCGGGGGATCGCCAGGGTGCGCGCGAGGTCTGGGAAGCGGCGCTGAAGAACACTCCCGGCGACCAGACGCTGCTCGAAACCATCAAGCGGCTGCAACCCAATTGAACCGCGCACACCGCTCGCGGCGGCCCCGCGCGTGAGCCCCGCCCGGCGACGCCTGGCGGCAGCACTGTGCTGCGCCGCCCTGTTCGGCGGCTGCTCGGTGTTGCCCGCACGCGCGCCGTCCGCCGGGAAACCCGCCCCGGATCGATTCGACATCGACGGTCGGATCGCGATACGCGCCGAAAAGAACGCATTCAGCGCCAGCCTGCACTGGACCCAGGATGCCGACGCCTACGCCCTGCGCCTGTCCGGTCCGCTCGGCCAGGGCACGGTGGAAATTTCCGGCGATGCCGGCGGCGTGACCCTGCGCAGCGCCGATGCCCGGATGTTGCAGGCGCCCGATCCGCAGACGCTCATGCAGCGCGAGTTGGGCTGGAGCCTGCCAGTCGCCGGCCTGCGCTGGTGGGTGCGCGGCCTGCCGGATCCACAGGCCGCCGTGGACGATCTGCAGATCGATGCCGCCGGCCACACCCGCATGCTCGAGCAGAGCGGCTGGCGCATCGAACTTTCCGACTATGCCACTTCCGGAAACTATCTCGTCCCGGTACGACTGGTGCTGACGAGTGCACGCGCCACGCTGCGACTGGCCGTGCGTAGATGGACGATTCCGTGAAGTCCTGGCCGGCGCCGGCCAAGATCAACCTGTTCCTGCACGTCGTCGGCCGGCGGCCGGACGGCTACCATCTGCTGCAGACCGCATTCCAGTTCCTGGAACTGTCCGACACCCTGCATTTCGAGCCGCGCTCTGACGGTGCCGTGCGACGCATCGGTGGCCTGGCCGAGGTACCCGAGGACGCCGATCTCGTGGTTCGGGCGGCGCGCCGGCTGCAGGAGCAGACCGGCAGTACCCGGGGTGCGGACATCCACGTCGACAAGCGCATCCCCGCCGGCGGCGGGCTGGGTGGGGGCAGCTCGGACGCCGCGACCACCCTGGTCGCCCTGGACGCAATCTGGGGGCTTGGCCTGGGGACCGAGCGGCTCGCCGAGATTGGCCTGGCGCTTGGCGCGGACGTGCCTGTGTTCGTGCGTGGCCGGGCCGCGTGGGCCGAGGGCGTGGGCGAGATCCTCACGCCGATCGACCCCCCCGAGTCCTGGCTGCTGGTGGTCAAGCCCGACTGCACCGTGCCCACCGCGGAGATCTTCAAGGCCGCTGAATTGACACGTAATACGCCGCCGATGACAATGCTCGACCTTTTCGCCGGCCGGGGTCGGAATGACTGCGAGCCGGTGGTCCGCATACGCTACCCGCAGGTCGCCCGGGCACTGGATTGGCTCGGGCGGCACGCGTCGGCGCGGATGAGCGGAACCGGAGCCTGCATCTTTGCCCGGTTCCAGGCGCGGGAGGGTGCCGAGGCGGTCGCGCGTGAGCTGCCCTCGCCGTGGACCGGGTTCATCACGCGGACAATCAACGTCTCGCCGCTGCTCGCTCGCCGGGCAGGCGATTGACGGCCCAGACGCCGGCGCCAGGCGCCGCCAGGCGGCCCGGTCAGGTATTGGAGCGCCAGTGCGACGCGAGCCGACCATGTCCCTGGATTCGATGACCCTGTTCTCGGGCAACGCCCATCCGCGCCTGGCGGAGGCGATCGCCAACCACCTGCACCTGCCGCTCGGCAAGGCCGTGGTGAGCCGCTTCAGCGACGGCGAGGTGCAGGTCGAGATTATCGAGAACGTGCGCGGCCGCGACGTGTACGTGGTCCAGCCCACCTGCGCGCCGACCAACGACAACCTGATGGAACTGCTGGTGATGATCGATGCGATCCGCCGCGCCTCGGCGGCGCGCGTGACCGCGGTCATCCCCTACCTGGGCTACGCGCGCCAGGATCGTCGCACCCGCTCGGCGCGCGTGCCGATTTCGGCCAAGCTGGTCGCGAACATGATCGGCGCCACGGGCACCGACCGCGTCATCACCGTGGACCTGCACGCCGATCAGATCCAGGGCTTCTTCGACATCCCGCTCGACAACATCTACGCCTCCCCGGTGCTGCTGGGCGAGGTGTGGCGCAAGGAAGGTCCGGACCTGATGGTGGTCTCGCCCGACGTCGGCGGCGTGGTGCGCGCACGCGCGCTCGCCAAGCGCCTGGACGACGCCGAGCTGGCCATCATCGACAAGCGGCGCCCGAACCCGAACGAGGCGCAGGTCATGCACATCATCGGCGACGTGCGCGGTCGCAGCTGCGTCATCGTCGACGACATGGTCGACACCGCCGGCACGCTGTGCCTGGCGGCGCAGGCGTTGAAGGAGCACGGCGCCAGGCGGGTGGTGGCCTATTGCACGCATCCGGTGCTGTCCGGCAAGGCCGTGGCGAACATCGAATCCTCGGTGCTCGACGAACTGGTCGTCACCGACACCATCCCGCTGCGGCCGGAGGCCGCCGGCTGCGCCCGCATCCGCCAGCTCTCAGTGGCGGAACTGCTCGCCGAGGGCCTGCGCCGGATCTGCCTGGGCGAGTCGCTGAGCTCGATGTTCGTGGACTGAATCCCGCATTTTCCGGCGCCTGGTCGCGGGTGCCGGGGCACACCGCCACGCCTCACGGCGCGGCAATTCATCGTCAAGGAGATACGCAATGAACAATTTCGAAATCATCGCAGAGATGCGCACGACGCAGGGCAAGGGTGCGAGCCGCCGCCTGCGTCGCGCCGGCCTGGTTCCCGGGGTCCTGTACGGCGCCGGCCGCGAGCCGCTGAACCTGCAGACTTCGAAGAAGGATTTCAGCCACCAGACCGAGAACGAGGCCTTCTTCTCCCACATCCTCACGTTGAAGATCGGCGATTCGAGCGAGAAGGTCGTGCTCAAGGATCTACAGCGCGAACCCGTGCGCGCCGAGGTGCTGCATTTCGATCTGCAGCGGGTCGACGAGGACCAGGAGCTGACCATGCGCGTGCCGCTGCACTTCCTGAACCAGGACAAGTGCGTCGGCGCGAAGGAAGGCGGCATCATCACCCACCTGATGAACGAGATCGAAGTGCTCTGCCTGCCGCGCCACCTGCCCGAGTTCGTCGCCGTGGACGTGGCCGAGCTCGGCCTGGGCCAGACCATCCACGTCGGCGATCTCGCGATGCCCGAAGGCGTTCGCGCGGCGGCGCTGGCGCACGGCGGTGATCGCTCGCAGCCGGTGGTGTCGGTGCAGCAGCCCAAGGTCGAGGCCGAGGAGGCCGCGGGTGCCGCCGCCGAAGGCGCCGCCGCGGGCGATGCCGCGAAGAAGGCCGAGCCTGCCAAGAAGGCGGAACCGGCCAAGAAGGCCGAGCCCGCCAAGGGCAAGGGCTGATCGCGGCCACCGGCCGCACGCGGCCCGGGTGGCAGCGCTCGCGCTCATCGTCGGCCTGGGCAACCCCGGCGCCGAGTACGAGGCCACGCGCCACAACGCCGGCTTCTGGTTCGTCGATGTACTGGCGGACCGGGCCGGCGTTGCCTTCCGCAAGGAGGCGCGCTTCAACGCCGCCCTCGCGCGCGGCCGCATCGGCGAGCACGACGTCCGGTTGCTCAAGCCCCTGACCTACATGAACGACAGCGGCCGCGCCGTGGCCTCGGCCATGAAGTACTTCGACATCGGCGTGGACGAATTGCTGGTCGCGCACGACGAACTCGATCTGCCGCCCGGTGTCGCCCGGCTCAAGACCGGGGGCGGCGCCGGCGGGCACAACGGCCTGCGCGACATCATCGCCGTGCTCGGCACCCAGCAGTACCAGCGCCTGCGCCTGGGCATCGGCCGTCCGCCGGGCGGCGGCGACGTCACCAATTACGTCCTCGGCCGGCCATCGCGCACAGACCGCGATCTCATCGACGCGGCCATCGGCCGCAGCGCGGATCTCGCCTACCTCGTCGCCGCCGGCAGCACGCAGCAGGCGATGAACGAACTGCACCGCGACGGCGCCGCCGGTTGAGCCGTCGGCCGTCGCCCTGTCCCTACTCGCGAACTTCGGGATCGTCACACCATGGGATTCAAATGCGGAATCGTCGGCCTGCCGAACGTCGGCAAGTCGTCGCTGTTCAACGCCCTGACCAGCGCCGGGATCGCGGCCGCGAACTATCCGTTCTGCACCATCGATCCGAACGTCGGCGTGGTGGCCATGCCCGACCCGCGCCTGGACGTGATCGCCGGCATCGTGCAGCCCAAGTCGGTCGTGCCGACCACGATGGAATTCGTCGACATCGCCGGCCTGGTGCGCGGCGCGGCCAAGGGCGAAGGCCTGGGCAACCAGTTCCTGGCGCACATCCGCGAAGTGCAGGCGATCGCGCACGTGGTGCGCTGCTTCGAGGACGAGAACGTCGTGCACGTCGCCGGGCGCGTGGATCCGAACTCGGACATGGAGACGATCGACGTGGAGCTCGCGCTCGCCGACCTGGCCACCGTGCAGCGCGCGCAGGATCGCGCCGCCAAGCAGTCCAAGGCCGGCGACAAGGCCAGCGCCGAGCTCGCCGCGCTGCTCGGCCGCGTGGCAGCCGCGCTCGACGCCGGCACGCCGGCGCGGGCCCTGGATCTGAACGACAAGGAGCGTGAAGCGTTGCGCACGTACCAGCTCCTCACGGCCAAGCCCGTGCTCTACGTCGCCAACGTCGACGAGGCGGGCGTGGGCGGCAATGCGTACTCGGCGCTGGTCGAGGAGCGCGCGGCACGCGAAGGCGCCGAGTGCGTAGTGATCTGCGCCGCGATCGAGGCCGAGCTCGCCGCGCTGCCCGCCGCGGACCGCGACGAGATGCTCAATGCCGTGGGCCTGACCGAGCCGGGCCTGAACCGCATGATTCGCGCCGGCTACAAGCTGCTGGACCTGCAGACCTACTTCACCGCCGGGCCGAAGGAGTGCCGCGCCTGGACCGTGCGCCGTGGTGCCACCGCGCCGCAGGCTGCGGCCGTGATCCACACCGATTTCGAGAAGGGCTTCATCCGCGCCGAGGTGATCGGCTACGAGGATTTCGTCCACCACAAGGGCGAACAGGGCGCCAAGGACGCCGGCAAGTGGCGCCTGGAAGGCAAGGACTACCTCGTCGCCGACGGGGACGTGATCTTCTTCCGATTCAACGTCTGACGTTCGGGCCCACGTAGGCCGAAGGGTCGCCGCATCGGCCGGCGTACACGCGCACTGCGCAGCCTGGCCATCGAATGGCTGCTGCCCGGTGTCAGGAATTCTTACATTTCCGGGTGGGGCGACTCCGGCGGTCGACGTAACCTGCTGAAATGGAAAACAGTATCGACATTGGCGCGCTGATTGCTCCCGTTTTCGGATCGACAGTCCAATCCCCGGGAGGAGGCGAAGATGCGAATTCGAAGGCCATCACCCTGGCGCACCATCGCGACCACGCTCATCGTCGCAATCGCAGCCGCCGGCGCCGCACGCGCCGCGCCGGTAATCGCGGACTCGCAGGCTGATTTCTCCGGCGTGCAGGGCCAGAACGGCTGGTACTACGGTTATTTCACCGAAATCGGCAACGATTCGACCTTCACGCAGCTCATCCATTACATCAGCGACAGCAGCACCACCAGCAATCCTCACTGGCGGATATCGACCTTCTTCCAGCCCTATACCTACCTCTGGTCCTACGGCGGTCATCCACAGGGGCCGAACACGACGGTGCGGCGCTGGGCGAGCACCGTCGCCGGCGCCGTACTGCTGACCGGCCACATCGCCGACGCCGATATCAACGGCGGCAACGGCATCGTCGCCAATATCTACCTCGACGGAACGCCGCTGCTCACCTGGGAAGGCTCCGGCACGGACAGCATCGGCATTGATTTCAGCATTCCGCTCACCCTCGGCATCGGTTCGGTGCTCGACTTCGAGATCGCGGACAAGGGCGATTACCTGTTCGACTCGACGTATTTCTACGCGACGATCTCCGCCGTTCCCCTGCCCCCGGGTATCCTGTTGCTGGGTTCCGCCGCGGCATGTCTGGCAGGCCTTCGCCGCCGGCCATCGGCGGCTCCTGCCATCGCATAGAACCGGCGCCGCGCGCATGGCGTCATGAACTTATTGCCGAGGGACCGTCCGGGTTGCGTCGATTTCGGCGCGGAATCCGGCCCGCACATTCCAGGGGACAAGGAGTTACCGAAGATGACGAAGACCACGATCACCTCCGCCGCGCTGCTTGCCGGCCTCGCCTGCCCGCCGGGGGCGCACGCGTTCACCGCTTCGGCGGCCGACATCGCCGCGTTCCTGGGCACCTCGCTGGAGAGCATGGAAGGCATCAATCCCAGTGCGCTCGAGGAACCCGCCGATCCGGTCACGCGCGGCTCGGCGCTGCGCCGGACGATCACCGTCGCCGCGGGCGACGTCCTGACCTTCGACTGGTTCTTCGGCACCGACGAAGGACCCAACGGGGCCGACGACGGCGTCCTGGACTTCGCGTTCTTCAGCGTGAACGGCGCCCTGACGCGCCTGGCTGCGGTCAGCGACGAACTGGAGCTTGCGACCGACAGCCGCTTCATCGATCAACTCACCGCGCAAGGCGAATCGTACTTCCGCAGCGCGCAGGTCACGTTCGACGGCGACGGCGAAATCCTGCTTGGGTTCGCGGCCGTGGACGTGTCGGACACCATCATCGCCACGGGCCTCATCGTCGACAACGTCCGGCTCAACGAGTCGCTGCTCGACGGCGGCGGCTTCGAGGACTTCACCATCGTCGAGAACTTCACCACGTTCGCGGGCTGGGAGTCGCTGGGTGACGCCAGCCCCTGGGACAATACGCCGGGCGCCACCGAGGGTGCGTTCGGCGCGGTCGTCACCACGGGCAATTTCCCGGAGCCGGTTCCGCTGCCGGCCGGCCTGTGGCTGCTCGGCACCGGCCTTGGCGCGCTCTGCGCGCTGCGCCGCCGCCCCTGAACCGGGGCGGATCGACGGTCACTGGTGCCGTCGCGAGGCCGAACCGGGGCAGCCCCCGCGGATTGAATCCATGAACCGCCTGTTCGTCGTCGCGAGCGCGGCGAAGCGACCCACGCGGCGCCGAAATGGTCGAGGCCGCCTGGATTGTCGCGGCCGCGGCGCGGCCTATCCATGAACCGCACCCCGTCATTGCGAGGAGCGAAGCGACGAAGCAATCCACGTGCTGCCGGCGGCATCGAGCCCGCGTGGGTCGCTTCGCGTGCGCTCGCGACGACGGTGGTTCATGGCATCAATCGGCCGGACCCAGGTCCGGCGCGGCCTTTCCATGAACCCCCTAGGCTTGGGTCTGTTGTTGTAGCGGCACCAGTTGTTGGCCAAGCTCATTGGCCAGCCGGGTCAGCGCGCGCCGCTTGGTCTCCTTGACCTTGGTTTCGTAGGCCATCAG
>JBFXBD010000006.1:0-144274 GCA_050183625.1 Gammaproteobacteria bacterium | reverse complement strand
AGTCCCGGCCGGCGACGCCGTCGTATCGGAACTCCGCACGCAGCTGCCGGGCGGCGGCTGCGAGGGGTGCATCCGCGGCAATCACCGTGCGCCGCGCGCCGGACAGGCTGTAGGCGAATTTCAGCGTTCCGTCCTGCACGAACAGGCTGTAGCCGCCGCCGGTGACATTGCCCTGCGACAGCAGCACGCCGTCGGCGAGCGACTCCACCTGGGCCTCGATCGACCACGAGCGGTTCTTGATCGGCGGCGCAACCGCTTCGTGGATCCGCACGGCACCGGGGTGGTAGGTGAACTGCCGGCGCTCGGGCACCACGCTGCCGCCCGGCACGATCGGCCGGCCGGTGGTGAACGGCAGGACGTCGTTGCGGCCCGCCTCGACCAGGAACCGATCCTGGAGTTCGCGCAGCTTCGCCGGTTCGCTCGCGGCCAGGTCGTGCGCCTGGGTGAAGTCGTCGTCCAGGCGGTACAGTTCCCACTTCGCCCTGGCGAGATCCACCGGCCTGCCCACCGGATCCCAGGGAAAGGTCGCATACGCGCCGGCCCACCAGCCGCGGTCGTAGATCGCGCGGTTGCCGCCGACCTCGAAGTACTGGGTCAGCCTCCGTTCCGGGGTCCGGGCGTCGAGCGCCGCCGCCAGCATCGAGGTGCCATCCATCGACTTCTGCGCCACGCCGTCGACCACCGCCGGTGCCGGCAGACCGATCGCCTCCAGGAGGGTCGGCACGACGTCGATTGCGTGGTGGAACTGGCCGCGGATCGCGCCCCCGTCGTGGATCCGCCCCGGCCAGGTCATGATCATGCCGTTGCGCACGGCGCCCAGATGCGAGGTGACGCGCTTGGTCCACTGAAAGGGCGTGTTCATCGCGTGTGCCCACGGCACCGGAAAGTGGCCGATGTGCTTCGCGCTGCCGTGCTCGTCGATCCGCGCAAGCTTGTCCGCGAACGGCTCGGGGATGCCGTTGAGGAACGTCAGCCAGTCGACCAGCCCTTCCATTCCGCCCTCGCCGGACGCGCCGTTGTCGCCGATGACATAGATGACCAGCGTATTGTCCCATTGGCCGAGCGCCCGGGCCGCTTCGAGCACGCGCCCGACTTCGTGGTCCGTGTGCGCGGTGAAACCCGCCATGGTTTCCATCATCCGCGCGTAGACCTTTCGATGATCCGCGTCCAGGCTGTCCCAGGCCGGCATCTGCCTGGGCCGGGCGGTGAGCACCGCGTCGGCCGGGATGATCCCCATGCGCTTCTGGCGTTCGAACGTCTCCTGCCGGTACCGATCCCAACCACCGTCGAACCGGCCCTTGAAGCGGTCGATCCATTCGCGCGGCACCTGCAGCGGCGTATGCGTGCCACCGGTGGCGAAGTACAGGAAGTACGGCCGATCCGGCGCCGCGGACTTCACCGCGCGCATCCAGTCGATCGCGTGGTCGGCGAGATCGGTGGTGAGGTGGTAGTCGGGCCGCGGCGGCGGCTGGTAGTAGCGCGTGTTCTCGAACAGCGAGGGATGGAACTGATCGGTCTCCCCGCCCAGGAAGCCCAGGAAGTAGTCGAATCCCAGGTGCGTGGGCCAATGATCGAACGGGCCGGCCGGGCTGATCTCGGACTTGGGGGTGTTGTGCCACTTGCCGAACGCCGCGGTGGCGAAGCCGTTCAGGCGCAGGACCTCGGCAATCGACGCCGCCGAGCGCGGCCAGGTCATGGTGTACCCCGGAAAGCCCCACGGGCTTTCGGTCACGGTGCCGAAACCGACGCGATGGCCGTTGCGGCCGGTGAGCAGTTCGGCGCGAGTCGGCGAGCAGATCCCATGCGTATGGAAGCGATTGAAGCGCACGCCTTCGGCGGCGAGCCGGTCCAGCGCCGGCGTGGCGATGCCGCCGCCGAAGGCGCTGGTCTGGCCGAAGCCGACGTCGTCGAGCAGCACGAGGATGACGTTCGGCGCGCCCTTGGGCGCGTCCAGGCGCGGCAATGGCGCGGGCGTGGAATCCGACAGCGTGGTACCGATCACGGCCGCGGGCGCGGACTCCGGGCGCGGCAACACTTCCTGCGCCGCGGCCGCGAAGGCGCCGGCCAGCAGCGCCACCAGCACCGCCGGGCGCCGAAGTCCCAGCCTTGGATCCCGTTCGCCCCGATTCCAGGCCAGCGGCGCCGAGAACCGAACGTCGCGCCGCCGTAACGGGCGCAACGCCTCGATGCACCACGCATGAATTGACCACGAACGGCTCGCTTTGCGCATAATTCCCCCTTTGGCCGCTACGGCGGGCAGGCATCGGCCGGCGATCGAATCGGCGATACACTCCCGTCTCGCGAGAAGGGCCGAAGATACACCTGCTGTTTGAACCAGACAAGGAACAGCCATGACGGACGCACATCGTTCCCGACAGACATCCGGCGGGCGCGTTTCGGCGCGCCGCCGTGCCGCATCCGCCGCGCACGACGGGCGGGCGCGGCCGGCCGCACGCGCCATGCCGGGTTCGATTGAACGGATCCTGGCGGCCGCCGAGGAGGAATTTCTCGACAAGGGCTTCGAAGCCGCCAGCATCGACGGCACGGCGCGGCGCGCCGGCGCCGGGCGAATGACGATCTACCGGCACTTCCAGGACAAGCTCGCCCTGTTCCGCGCGGTGATCGCCCGCATCAACCGGGACGACATCGCAGCGATAGCGATCACGGTCGAGGACCGCCGCGAACCGCGCGAAGTCCTGCGCGACGCGGCGCTTCGGATCCTTCAATGGCAGACCCGGCCGAGGAACATCGGCCTGCAGCGGATCATCAACAGCGAGATCCAGCGCTTCCCCGAACTCGCCAGGGAACTGTGGGCCTCCGAATTCCAGGCGGTACTGCAACCGCTGGGAGGTTACTTCGAGGCACTGATGCGCGAAGGCCGCATCGTCCAGTGCGATCCGCTATGGCTGTCGCGGCTGTTCAACCGGATGATCTACGAGGGCTTCCGCCACATGATGGGGCTTGGTGAACTGCCCGGAAAACCCGCCGGGCCGGCAGGCGTCGAACTGATCGTCGGCATCTTCCTGGGTGGGGTGGAGTTACGCGCGCCGGCGCCGCGACGAAACCGGCGCGGCACCCGGCGCTGAACGCCGGGTGCCGCCGTCATCAACGCAGCCGACGCCGGCGCAGCAAGCCCAGCGCCGCCAGGCCCGCCAGCGGTGCGAGCGCCGGAACGGGCACCGGGGCCGGGACCGCGGTCACGTTGCTCAGCGCGAACACCATGTCCTCGTAGTTGAAGTCCCCGCCGTCGAAGAGATCCTCGAAGCTCACCAGCACCAGCGGCCCGGAGGCGAAGGCACTGTTGACGTATTCATCGTCGACGACGGCATGGATCACGCCATCGGGATTTTCGGCCGCGGCGCCGGTGAAGAAGTCGTTGTCGTCGCTGGTGTGCAGCCTGAACACGAGCTCGGTGCCCGGGGCGAAGAAACCGAGGTCGTGGGACTCACCGAACCCGGCACTGTGGTTGTTGAAGATGACCGGCTCGTAGGACGGCGAATGCAGGTACAGATCGTTGGATAGCCCGGCCCCTTCGCCGCCGACGAAGAACGCCTGGACGGTGGATTCCTGATCGATTACGAACAGCCTGGCGCCGGGCAGGGTTGCGGCACCGGCGACCGGCGCCTGCAGGGCCAGCGCCACGACTGCCGCGCCGATGACACGGTCCGTGTGCAATTTCATGGTTCGATGCTCCCGATTGGAATGGTTGCGCGGAATCTTAGCCGGCATTCGGGCTCGCGCCGTATCGACAAGGCGAACGGCGTCTCGTTTTTCGTTCATGCCGTCCCGTGCGCTCGGACCCAGGCGCGGTTCCTACCGGGAGGCGTTCCCACGGCACCCTGGCCATCGCCGGCCGGCGTTGCGCAATGCCGTTGCCACCTTCCGCGCGGACCGCACGCGGCGGGATTTCTCCACCACCGCGAATTGCCGGATAATGGGCCTTCTTCTTGCATTGCGAGCCGGCGATCATCCCCGGATCGCACCCGAAAAAACCTGGAGCGACGATGAACAACAGTTTCGGCACCCGCACCGCCCTGGCCGCCGGCGGCAAGACCTATCAGATCCACAGCCTGAAGGCGCTGGAGGCCCGCTACCCGGCCGTCGCCCGCCTGCCGTTCGCACAGAAAATCCTGCTGGAGAACCTGCTGCGCACCGAGGACGGGGTGAACGTCACCGGCGAGGACATCGAGGCGCTCGCCCAATGGGATGCCGGGGCCGAGCCCGACAAGGAAATCGCCTTCACCCCGGCGCGCGTGCTGATGCAGGACTTCACCGGCGTGCCGGCAGTGGTGGACCTGGCCGCGATGCGCGACGCCATGGCCGCGCTCGGCGGCGACCCGAACCGGATCAATCCCTTGTCCCCGGCCGAACTGGTCATCGACCACTCCGTCCAGGTCGACTTCTTCGCCCGCCCGGACGCGGCGGCCAAGAATGCCGAGATCGAGTTCGAGCGTAACGAGGAACGCTACCGGTTCCTGCGCTGGGGTCAGAACGCATTCGCGAACTTCAAGGTCGTACCGCCGGATACCGGGATCGTGCACCAGGTGAACTGCGAATTCCTGGCACGCACCGTGTTCACGCGCACCGACGGCGCGGACACCTGGGCGTACCCGGACACGCTGGTCGGCACCGACTCGCACACCACCATGGTCAATGGCCTGGGCGTGCTGGGCTGGGGAGTCGGTGGCATCGAGGCCGAGGCCGCGATGCTCGGCCAGCCGGTGACCATGCTGATCCCGCAGACGGTCGGCTTCCGGCTGACCGGCCGGCTCGCCGCCGGCGTCACGGCCACCGACCTCGTCCTGACCGTGACCCAGATGCTGCGCAAGCACGGCGTGGTCGGCAAGTTCGTGGAGTTCTTCGGCGACGGCCTGGACGCGCTGGCCCTGGCCGACCGGCTCACCATCGCCAACATGGCGCCCGAGTACGGCGCCACCTGCGGACTGTTCCCGATCGACGCCGAGACCATCGCCTACCTGCGCCTGACCGGGCGCAGCGACGAGCAGCTCGCCCTGGTCGAGGCGTATGCCAAGGCCCAGGGCTTCTGGCGCGAGCGCGGCACCGCCGACACCAGCTACAGCAGCACGCTCGAACTCGACATGGGCACCGTGGTGCCGTCGCTGGCCGGACCGAAGCGGCCGCAGGACCGCCTGGCGCTGGCCAACGCACGGTCGGTGTTCCGCGACGCGCTCGGCCCGATGGTCAAGGACCGCGGCACCGGCGGCAGCGCAAGCGTCGCCGCCCCCGCGGGCAGCTACGAACTCAAGGACGGCGCGGTGGTGATCGCCGCCATTACCTCCTGCACCAATACCTCCAATCCGTCCGTGCTGATCGGCGCGGGCCTGGTGGCGAAGAAAGCCGTCGAACGCGGCCTGACGCGCAAGCCCTGGGTCAAGACCTCGCTGGCCCCGGGCTCTCTGGTCGTCACCGACTACCTCACCCGCGCCGGGCTCATGCAGCCGCTGGAAGCGGTCGGCTTCCACACCGTGGGCTACGGCTGCACCACATGCATCGGCAACTCCGGTCCGCTGCCCGACGAGGTCAGCCAGGGCATCCGCGACGGTAACCTCGCGGTGTGCTCGGTGCTCTCGGGCAATCGCAATTTCGAGGGCCGGGTCCACGCCGAGGTGAAGATGAACTTCCTGGCCTCCCCGCCGCTGGTGGTGGCCTACGCGCTCGCCGGCACGCTCGACATCGATCTCGACAAGGATGCAATCGGCACCGGCAAGGACGGCAAGCCGGTCTACCTGAAGGACATCTGGCCGACCGGCGAGGAAATCGCGGCGGCGCTGGCAGGCATCGACGCGCAGATGTTCAAGAAGAGCTACGGCAACGTCTTCGCCGGCGACGCGCGCTGGGCCGGGCTCCAGGTTCCGGAGGCCAACCGCTACGCCTGGCGCAACGACTCGACCTACATCCAGAACCCGCCCTACTTCGTCGGCATGTCGAAGCAGCCGCCGGGGATCAAGCCCGTCGAGAACGCGCGCTGCCTGGCTCTGCTGGGCGATTCGATCACCACCGATCACATCTCGCCCGCGGGCAACATCAAGAAGGACAGCCCGGCCGGAAAATTCCTGATCGCCAACGGCGTCGACCCGAAGGACTTCAACCAGTACGGCGCGCGCCGCGGCAACCACGAAGTGATGATGCGCGGCACCTTCGCCAACATCCGCCTGAAGAACCTGATGGTGCCGGGGGTGGAGGGCGGCGTGACGATCCACGTTCCCTCGTCGACGCAGATGAGCATCTACGACGCCGCGGTGCGCTACGGCCAGGAAAGCACGCCGCTCATCATCCTCGCCGGCAAGGAGTACGGCACCGGCTCATCGCGCGACTGGGCCGCCAAGGGCACGCTGCTTTTGGGCGTGCGCGCGGTGATTGCCGAGAGCTTCGAACGCATCCACCGCTCCAACCTGGTCGGCATGGGCGTGCTGCCGCTGACCTTCAAGGACGGCCAGAATGCGCAGTCGCTCGGCCTGACCGGCCAGGAGACCTTCACGATTGAGGGCCTGAATCGCGGCGCGAGGGAAGTCCACGTGCTCGCCGCGCGCAAGGACGACGCCACCACCGTGCGCTTCAGCGCCACGGTGCGCGTGGATACCCCCAAGGAATGGGACTACTACGAGAACGGCGGCATCCTGCCGTACGTGCTGCGCAATCTCGCCGCCTGAGCGCGGCGGCGCCGCGGCGGATCAACGGCTGGTCGCGATCGGGATCTCGACCAGCCGCGGTCCGCCCGCGGCGAACGCGCGCCGGACGCAGTCGCCGATATCGGCGGCGTGTTTGACCCGCTCGGCCGGTACGCCGAACGCGGCGGCCAGCGCGAGGTGGTCCACGCGCGGATTGTCCAGGTCCACGGATGCGCCGGCCACCGGGCGATTCTCACCGGCGGCAACGCCCGCCAGCAGATTCTTCAGGATCCCGTACTCGTTGTTCACGAGGATGGCGAACACCACCGGCACCCGCTCGTGCGCCGCGCTCCACAGGGCCTGTGGCGAGAATAGCGCGCCGCCGTCGCTGTTGATGCACAGCACGGGAAGGCGCCGTTCGTGCGCGAGCGCGATGCCGACCGCGGCCGGCATGCCCCAGCCGATGATCTGCTTGCCCGAGTACATCCGGCCCGGCGTGTGCCACAGGTGCAACGCCCGCACGTGGTGGCTGTTGCTCACGGCTTCGTCGACCACCACGGCATCTTCCGGCAGAGCATCCAGCAACGCGTGCACCGCGGCGACCGCGGCGATCGGCACCGCGCCGTAGGCGTCGCGCGCGCGCGCATCGGCCTGCGCCATCTGCGCCTGCCGGGTGACCGCGGCCGCCGCGAGCGCCTGTGCCACGGCGCCGGCGTCCACGCGCGCACGGACCAGTGGCACGAGCGCATCGAGGGACGCACGCAGATCGCCCGACGCACCCAACGCCACCGGACAGGTCCTGCCGATCTGGTATGGATCGGGCGACAGGTGCAGCAGTTCGACCCCCTCCGGCAGCGGCTCCCCCTCGCTGAGCGAGGATGCCTGGAAAGGCTGGCCACCGATGTGGAACACGCGCCGGAAACCGGCCAGGCGTGCGCGCGTCGCCGCGGCCGTGGAAGGCAGCACGCCGCGCCAGCAGGCATGTGCCGGCGGATAAACGCCCACGGGACCGATCGGGCCGCCGAACACCGGCGCCGCCATCGCCTCGGCCAGCGCGACGGCCTGCGAGACCGCCGCGCCGTGCACGATTTCCGGACCGAGGACCAGCGCAACCTCGCCCGGCGCAGGTTGCGTCAGCGCATCCGCGAACTCATCCAGGCCGCCGGCGACCGCGGCGCGATCCATCCGCGAACGCGTCAGCGGCGCGCCACTGCACTCCTCGACCATGAGCGACCAGGGCAGGCTGAGGAACACGGGACCGCGCGGGGGCGTCATCGCGTCGAGGAACGCCCGCCGCAGGTAGACCTCGAGCTCCTCGACCGCGCGTACTTCGTGCGCCCACTTCGACACCGGCCGCGCGATCGCCACCAGATCGTCGGCGAGCAGCGGATCGGCATGCAGCATGCGCTGGTGCTGCTGGCCGGCGGTGACGACGAGCGGGGCGCCGTTGGCGCGCGCGTTGGTGAGCGCGCCGATCGCATTGCCCAGGCCGGACATCGTATGCAGATTGACGAACGCCGGACGGCCGGTGGCCTGCGCGTAACCGTCGGCCATCGCGATCACGCACTGCTCGTGCAACGCCAGCACGTAGTCGATGTCGCCGCTGGCCGTGATGGCATCGATGAGTTGCAGTTCGGTGCTGCCGGGGTTGCCGAACACCCGGCGCACCCCTTCGTCGCGCAGCACGTCGACGACGATGCGCGCGCCGCTGCGTGTGCCGGTCACGGCCGCGGCCCGCATCGGCACCCGGCAACCGGGGCGGGCGTCGGTCTCACGCGAGAGCGGCCAATCATGTCCCGAAAATCTCCTCGATTTCGCCGGACCCGCCCATGCGAACGAGGCCCGCGCCGACGACATTGAACTTGCGGACGAACTCGGCGCGCAGCGGCCAGGCCAGGAAACAGCGCCGGTGGATGCGGCGCCCCGCGTAACGCCACAGCGGATCGCGGCGCGTCAGGAAAACCGGCGTCGCGACGCAGTCGCAGGCCGCGTCCACCTGTGCCCGGCACAACGGACAGGACAGGAACTCGTCGTCCATCGCCACCCCCGCCGTTCATGCGCGTCCGCCCGCGGGATCGCCGACGCCGCGGATCGGACGCCTTCGAGGCGACATCGCGGCGCCCGCACGCCGCCTATCGCGACCCCGGGCACCCACGCTGGCCACTATAGCGGCGGCTCAGAAGTGCCGGAAGCCGCCCGCGCCGAGCCGTGCGCCGCTGTCATCGGCGCCGGAAACGACCAGCCCGGGCTGTGCGCGAACGGTTCCGATGCGCGTGATCGGCACGCCGGCGGCGTCGAGCGCAGCCTTCGCCGCATCCACCGCTTCAGGCGGCGCGGTGAACAGCAGTTCGTAGTCGTCGCCACCGGCGAGTGCAAACTCCAGTGCGCGCGTACGCGGCGTGACCGCGCGCAGCGCCGGCGACAGCGGCAGGGCGTCGGCATCGATCTCGGCGCCGACACCGCTGGCGGCCAGCAGGTGCCCGAGATCGGCGCACAGGCCGTCGGAGATGTCGATCGCAGCGCTGGCGACGCCGCGCAGTGCCATCCCGGTGGCGACGCGCGGTTGCGGCTGGTGCAGGCGTTCGATGGCGAGCGCGCCGAGCACCGGCGACAGATCGATCCGTCCCTGCGCCAGGGCAAGCCCGAGCGCCGCCTCGCCGGGCGTTCCGGTGACGTAGATCGCTTCGCCCGGGCGCGCGCCCGCGCGACGCAGTTCCCGTCCCGGTGCCACATAGCCCAGCACGGTCACGCTGATGCACAGCGGTCCACGGGTGGTATCGCCGCCGATCAGCGCGACCGAGTATCGATCAGCGAGTGCGAACAGGCCGCCGGCGAAGGCCTCGATCCAGTGCGCGTCCGCCGCCGGCAGGGTGAGGGCCAGAAGCGCTGCGGCGGGCTCCGCGCCCATCGCCGCCAGGTCGCTCAGGTTGACTGCCAGGCACTTGTGGCCGACGGCGGCGGCGGGCGTGGCGACGTCGAAGTGCACGCCGCCGACCAGCGTGTCCACGGCGACCGCGATACGCATTCCGGCGCGCGGTGCCAGCAGGGCGGCGTCGTCGCCGACGCCGAGCGCGACGTCACCACGGTTCGTCCCGCGCGAGAACCATCGCGCGATGATGTCGAATTCGCCGGGCGCCATGTACGCGTGCCCGCGGCCGTCGTCGGCCTCAGCCGGCGATCTCCACGGCACGCAGGTCGCGCGCGAGGCGATCCAGCGCGGCGTTGACGTAGCGGTGCCCTTGCTCGGCGCCGAACAGCTTGGCGAGTTCGATCGATTCGTTGACGACCACGCGCCAGGGAATTTCCGGGCAGTGTTCGAGCTCGAACGCACCCACCAGCAGCACCGCGCGTTCCACCGGGTCGATGCGGAGCCATTCGCGGTCGGTCACCGTCCCCAGGCGCCGCTCGAGTTCGGGCGCGCAGCGCGGGATCTCGCGCACGAGCCGGTCGAAGTACTCGATGTCCGCGCCCTCGGTCTCGCGCTCGGCGACGAACTCCTTGATGATGTCCGCCGGCGGATGACCGGCGAGCTGCCACTGATACAGCGCCTGCACCGCGCAGCGCCGCGCCTTGCTGCGGGCGCGATTGCGCGAACCGCTCATGTCTCGATCTGACGCAGCACCGACACCATCTCCAGCGCGGTCAGCGCGGCATCGGCTCCCTTGTTGCCGGCCTTGGTGCCGGCGCGCTCGATCGCCTGCTCGATCGAGTCGACCGTCAGCACGCCGAAGGCGATTGGGGTGTCGGTATCCAGCGCGACCGCCGACAGGCCGCGCGTGCACGCGCCGGCGACGTAGTCGAAATGGGGCGTGGCGCCGCGGATGACCGCGCCCAGGGCGATGATCGCGTCGTAGCGCGCGCTGGCGGCGAGGCGCTTGGCCACGATCGGCATCTCGAACGCGCCGGGCACGCGCACCAGCGTGACCTGGCGCTCGGCGACGCCGTGCCGGCGCAACGTATCCAGGCAGCCGGCCAGGAGTTGATCGACGATGAAGGCATTGAACCGGCCGGCGACGATGCCGACCCGCAGGCCCTCCGGCGCCGTCATCTGGCCGGAGATGGTCTTGATTTCAGTCACGGGAAACTCCCCTCGTTCTGGTCGCGGCACCGCTCCCGGCGCCGGTCAGGTCACGTGCTCGACGACTTCCAGCCCGAAGCCCGACAGGCCGTGGAACCGGCGCGGCGAGCTCAGCACGCGCATGCGCCGCACGCCGAGATCCACCAGGATCTGGGCACCCAGGCCGATGACGCGCAGATCGGTGCGTACCGGCTCGCGCAGCGGTGCCGTCAGCGCGTCGGTGTTGCCGGCGTATCGCAGCACCTGCTGCACCATGTCCTCGGCTTCGATCTGGCCGCGCAGCACCACCGCCACTCCGCCCTCCAGCCCGATCCGGCGCAGCACGTCGCGCAACGGCCAGCCGCAGTCCCCGCGCAGGCTGCCGGTCAGGTCGCACAGCGGGTTTTCGACGTGGACGCGCACGAGCGTCGAGCACCTGGGATCGATATCGCCGCGGAAGAGCGCGATATGCACGGCATCGCGCAGCGTCTCGCGGTACAGCACCAGGCGAAACTCGCCGAATTCGGTCGGCAGCGTGCATTCGCCGGCACGGCGGACGGTCATCTCGTGCCGCATGCGGTATTCGATCAGCGAAGTGATCGAGCCGATGCGCAGATCGTGCGCGTCGGCCAGACGCGTCAACGCGTCGCCGTCGGCGATCGCTCCGCTCTCGTCGAGGATGTCGACCACGACGCCGGCGGGCTCGCGGCCGGCCAGGCGCGCGAGATCCACGGCCGCCTCGGCGTAGCCGGCACGATCCAGCACGCCGCCCGGCTGCGCCAGCAACGGGAACACGTGCCCGGGCTGGACCACGTCCAGCGGGCGCGCGTCGCGCGCAATGGCGGTGCGAATCGTGTGCGCGCGATCGGCGGCCGAGATCCCGGTGGTCACGCCGCGCGCGGCCTCGATCGACACGGTCGACCGGCTGCCGTCGTCGAGATGGCCGTCTCGGACCATGAGCGGCAACTGCAACTGCTGGCAGCGCGCGCGCGTGATGGCCAGCGACACCACGCCGCGCGCGAAGCGGGTCATGAAGTTCACGTCCTCGGGACGGACCATGTCGGCCGCCATCACGAGTTGCCCTTCCATGCGCTGCTGGTCCTCGTCGACCATGATCGCCATGCGCCCGGCGCGGATGTCGTGGATGAGATTGTCGATGCTGTCGAAGTCCATGGTCCGATCGCCGGAAGGGGGAACGCCGCTCAATTCGCGGCGCCCGCGAAGCCGGCCCGCATGAGCGCCTCGTGCGTCACGCCGGAGGCGGGCGTAGCGCCAGCCGTCAGCAGCCGCTCCAGGTAGCGGGCGATGATGTCGACTTCCAGGTTCACGCGATCGCCGGGCCGGTAGCCGGAGATCACCGTGTTGGCGGCCGTATGCGCGATGATCTGGACGTCGAAGTCCGCCCCGCGCACGGCGTTGACCGTCAGGCTCACACCGTCGATGGCGATCGAACCCTTGCGGGCGATGTAGCGCGCCAGTTCCGCCGGCGCCCTGAACGTGAAGCGCTCCGAGCCGCCCTGGGCCTCGCGCGCGAGGACCTGCCCGGCCCCGTCCACGTGGCCGCTGACCAGGTGCCCGCCCAGGCGCGCGCCGGCGGCCAGCGCCCGTTCGAGGTTCACGCGCGCGCCGATCCTCAGGCTGCCGAGCGTGGTCAGCGCCAGCGTCTCGCGCGAGGCGTCGGCGTGGAAGCGCGCGCCGGTGAAACCGGTCACCGTCAGGCAGACCCCGTTCACGGCGATGCTCTCGCCAGACACGAACGGCCCGCCGGGCAACGTGCCGCGATCGACGCTGAGCACCGCGCTCGCGCCGCTCGCCTGGATCGCCGTGATTTCGCCGATGGCCTCGATGATGCCCGTGAACACGCGCGTAGTCGCCCCTGGAATGAAGGCCGACAGTGTAGCGGAAAAGCGCGGCAGCGGCCGGCCCGTGCCGCGCGCGGATCATCAGCGCAGGGGCGCGAGCACCAGGCGCAGGTCCGGGCCGATGCGGCGTTCCTCGACGATCCGCAGCGCCGGTGCGTCGGCGAGACAATCGACGCCGTCGAGCACCGCCACGCCGCGGCCGGCGCCCAGCAGCCGCGGTGCCAGGTACAGCACCAGCTCGTCGACGAACCCGGCCTGCAGCGCGGCGCCGCACAGGGTCGGTCCGGCTTCGATCAGCACCTCGTTCACGCCGCGCGCAGCGAGGTCGGCGAGCACCCGGCCCAGGTCCGGTCGCGGGCCGCCTTCGATCTGCACGACGGTGGCCGCGCGGGCTTCGACCGCCGTGCGCGCGGCATCATCGCGCACGGCGGTGTACACGAGCGTACCGCCGCCGGCGAGCACCCTGCTGGCGGGCGGGATGCGCAGCCGGCTGTCGAGCACCGCGCGCAGCGTCGGTGCCAGTTCGAATCCCACGGGCGGCTCGCGCACGGTCAGCTCGGGGTCGTCGGCGAGCACGGTGCCGATCCCGGTGAGGATGACGCCGGCCCGCGCACGCAGCCGCTGCACGTCGCGACGTGCTTCGACGGAAGTGATCCAGCGGCTTTCCCCGGAAGGCAGCGCGGTACGCCCGTCGAGGCTGGCGCCCATCTTCGCCTGCACCCACGGCCGGCCGTGGACCATGCGGTGCACGAATCCTCGGTTCAGTTCGGCGGCGGCCTGGGCGAGCAACCCGTGCTCGACGGCAATGCCCGCGTCCGCCAGCCGCGCCAGTCCGCCCCCGTCCACGCGCGGATTCGGATCGCGCATGGCCGCCACCACGCGAGCCACGCCCGCGGTGATGAGTGCATCCGCGCACGGCGGTGTACGGCCGTGGTGGCAACAGGGCTCCAGGGTGACGTAGCAGGTGGCACCGCGGGCCGCCGCGCCCGCCTGGGCGAGTGCATGAATTTCCGCGTGCGGCTCGCCGGCACGGCGATGCCAGCCTTCGCCGACGATTACGCCGTCGCGGACCAGGACGCAGCCGACCGCCGGATTGGGGCGGGTCGAGTACAGGCCGCGCCGTGCCAGCGCGAGCGCCCGCGCCATCAAGGCCGGATCAGCGGCCACGTCCGGCGCGGCCCGGGCCCTCGTCGGCCGGTTCGAGCAGCTCGAGCTGCTGGCGCTTGGCTTCCGGCGGCAGCGCGCGCTCCAGCCTCTCGATTTCGTCGCGGAAGGCCTGGACATCCTCGAAGCTGCGGTACACGGATGCGAACCGCACATAGGCCACCTGATCCAGCGCGCGCAATTCCTCCATCACCCATTCGCCGACCCGGCGCGAATCGACCTCGCGCTCGTTCGCCGAACGCAGTTGCTTGACGATGTTCACCACCGCGCGGTCGATCCGCTCCGCCGGCACGGGCCGCTTGCGCAGCGCGCGCTCCAGGCCGGCACGCAGCTTGTGTTCGTCGAACGGCTCGCGGCGGCCGTCGCTCTTGACGATCCGCGGCATCGACAGCTCGGCGGTCTCGTAGGTGGTGTAGCGCTCGTGGCAGTCGTCACACTCGCGCCGGCGCCGGATCTGTTCCCCCTCCCCGACCAGGCGCGAATCGACGACGCGGGTATTGAGCGAGGCACAGAACGGGCAGCGCACCGGATCAGGCTCCGCGCCCTGCGGGCCGGCCCGCGGCGGCACGCCGCGGTTCGCGCGGCCCCGGCCGCACGCCGCCGCGTACCGCGAACCGTGTTCCGCGGCTCAACCGTAGACCGGATAGCGCCGGCACAGCTCCCCCACTTGGCCGCGCACCCGCGCGCTGACGGCCTCGTCGTCGATGTGATCGAGCACGTCGCACATCCATCCCGCGAGCATGCGCGCGTCGGCCTCGGTGACGCCCCGCGTGGTCATTGCCGGCGTGCCGACACGGATGCCGCTGGTGGTGAAGGGCGGCTGCGGATCGTTGGGCACGGCGTTCTTGTTCACGGTGATGTGCGCCTTGCCCAGCGCGGCGTCGGCGGCCTTGCCGGTCAGGCCCTTGGAGACCAGGTCGACCAGGAACAGGTGGTTGTCGGTGCCGCCGGAGACGACGTTGAAGCCGCGCTCGATGAAGGTGCCCGCCATCGCGCGGGCGTTGGCGAGCACGCGCAACTGGTAGTCCTTGAAATCCGGCGCCATGGCCTCCTTGAAGGCGACCGCCTTGGCTGCGATGACGTGCATGAGCGGGCCGCCCTGGAGCCCGGGGAAAACCGCCGAGTTGAGCTTCTTCTCGATGTCGCCGTTGGCGCGCGCGAGTATGAGGCCCGAGCGCGGGCCGCGCAGGGTCTTGTGCGTGGTGGTGGTGGTGACGTCCGCGAACCTGATCGGGCTCGGATACAGGCCGGTGGCGACCAGGCCGGCGACGTGGGCGATGTCGGAGACCAGGAAGGCTCCGACCCGGTCGGCGATGGCGCGGAACCGGGCCCAGTCGATGTGGCGCGAATAGGCCGAGAACCCGGTCATGATGAGCTTCGGCTTATGCTCGATCGCCAGCCGCTCGGCCGCGTCGTAGTCGATGAGGCCGGTGGCCGGATCCAGGCCGTACTGTACCGACTGGTAGATCTTGCCGGAAAAATTGACCTTGGCACCGTGGGTGAGGTGCCCGCCGTGATCCAGGCTCATGCCCATGATCGTGGACCCGTGCGGTACCAGGGCCAGATAGGCGGCGCCGTTGGCCTGCGAGCCCGAATGCGGCTGGACGTTGGCGTAGTCGGCGTCGAACAGGGCCTTGGCACGGTCGATCGCCAGCTGCTCGACGACGTCGACGTGCTCGCAACCGCCGTAGTAGCGCTTGCCGGGGTAGCCTTCCGCGTACTTGTTGGTCAGCACCGTCCCGTGGGCCTGCAGCACGCGCGGGCTGACGTGGTTCTCGCTGGCGATGAGTTCGATGTGCTCTTCCTGTCGCCTGCCCTCGGCGCTGATCGCGTCCCACAATTCGGGGTCGAAGCCGGCGATGTGCATGTCTTTGGAAAACATTTCGGATCTGCTCCTGGAGTCAGGTGGGCGGCGCGCTCACGACGCACCGCAGTGCCTGTGATCGGGCACCGAGATTAGCAGACTTCGCCTGTAAAAACATCGACTTTCGCAGCCGGAGAGGCGGTGGCCGGGGGACTGCGAGGCGGTCAAGGAACAGCCCCATCCGGCCGATATTGCGGCCATGCAGTCGAGTCCCCCGCAGTCCCCGATCGAGGTCGATGTCGATCGCAAGGCCCTGGCCCGGTTCCTGGCGGTGAATCGGGAGCGGCTCCGGCGGGCTCGGGAGATGCTGACGCCCCGGCAACGCGACTTCATCGATCTTCTGCCGCTCATATTCCACCTGAACGATCCCGCGCTGCCGGGCTACGTCTCCAGCGCGACGCCGGCCGGGATCCGAGACTTCGCCCCCGGCACGCACGAAATCTCTGTCGCCCAGCGCATGGCACGAGCCTTCACCTCCAAGCGCCGCGCCAGCTTCCGACACGAGATCGCCGGCATGTACCTGATGGGCAGCGCGGGCTCGATCGGCTACGCGCAGGGCAGCGACTTCGACATCTGGCTCTGCCCGGTCCCCGGGGTGCCCGAACCGCGTCTCGCCGAGCTTGCCGAAAAGGCCGCACGCGTGGAGCGCTGGGCGGCGGAGATCGGCCTGGACGTGCACTTCTTCGTCTTCGACGCCCAGGGCTTCCGCGAGGGCCGGACGCTGGCGCTTTCGGCCGAAAGCAGCGGCTCGACCCAGCACACGCTGCTGCTGGACGAGTTCTACCGCTCCGGCCTGGTACTGGCGGGCTGCAACCCGCTGTGGTGGGCGGTGCCGCCGGAGCGCGAGCCGGACTACGGCGCGTTTGCGGGCGAACTGATCCGGCGCCGCTTCGTCGGCACCGGCGAGTTCATCGACTTCGGCCCGGTCGGCGCCATACCGGCCGAGGAGTTCTTCGGCGCCACCGTCTGGCAGTTGTACAAAGGCGTCACTTCGCCCTACAAGTCGGTGCTCAAGCTGCTGCTGATGGAGGTGTACGCGGAGGAACACCCGCGCATCGACTTGCTGAGCATGCGCTACAAGCGCGCCCTGTACGACGGCTGCACCGACCTCGCCCGGCTCGATCCGTACGTGCAGATGTACACGAAGGTCGAGGAATACCTGATGGCACGCGCCGACGCGGCGCGGCTCGACCTGCTGCGACGCTGCTTCTACATCAAGGTCGACGATCGCCTGACGCGCACGCGGCCGGACGGCGGGATCCCGTGGCGCCACGAGCTGATGCAGGAGCTGACCACGCGCTGGGGCTGGGACCGCAGCCGGCTGCTCCTGCTCGACGGCCGCGAGCACTGGAAGCTGGAGACCGTACAGTCCGAGCGGCGCGACCTCGTCAGCGCGCTCACCCAGAGCTACCGGCAGATTTCGCGCTTCGCGCGCGAGCGCGCCGAGACCTCGCGCATCACCGGGGGCGATCTCACCGTGCTGGGGCGCAAGCTGTATGCGGCGTTCGAACGCAAGCCGGGCAAGATCGAATTCGTCAACCGCGGCATCGAATCCGATCTGTGCGAACCGCGGCTGGCGCTTACGGAGACCGCCGCGGACCCCCCGGGCCAGGGGTGGCAATTGCAGCGTGCGGCCGCGGTCGCCGGCGAAGCGCACGATCCGGCGGTACTGCGCCGTTCGCGCAGCGCGGTGGAAATCCTGCTGTGGTGCGGCCTGAACGGCATCGCCGACGAACACACGCCGATCGCGACGCCCGGCCGCGACGGCGAACTCGGCGCACGCGAGGCGCGGCAGATCCTGGCCCAATGCGATCGCCTGCGGGCCTGTGGGGCCGGTGCCGACCCGACGATGCAGGATCTGCAGCACGTGCCGAAGCTGCGCCACGCTATGCTGTTCGCGAACGTCGGCGTGCAGCCGCTGCGCGAACGCCTGCGCGCCAACGAGCACCTGACCACCAACGACGCCGACCCCCTGCGCTACAGCGGCCTGCGGCACAACCTGGCGCGCGAGTTCGATCTCGTGCTGGTGTCGAGCTGGGCCGAGGTATTCACCCACCACTACACCGGCGCCGCCGGCCTCATGGCCTGCGCCTGCGAGTGGCTGCGCTGGGCCATGGCGGCCGAGGCCCCCGAGCCGCCCGAATCGCTGTGCTTCAACTCCGGCTTCGGCCAGGCGATCGCCGGCAGGCTCCAGGCGTTGTTCGCGGACCTGCTGGCCTGGTTCCGACCCGGCCGGCGCAGCCGGCGGCGCTACGTGATCGAGATCGAGGAGCGCGCATGGGTGCTCGACGCCGACGACGGCGCGCCGCGCTTCGCCGCGCCGGACTCGCACGCGGCACTGCTGCGCGAGCTCGAACAGGCGCGGCCCGGCTATACCCGGGTTCGGTTCGATCCCGGCTCCCTGCCGGATTCGCCGCTGCCGCTGCTCTACGATCGCCACCGCCGGGGGACCGTGCTGTGCGGGCTGCACGAGAACGCCGGCGGCGTGGACATTTACGCAGTCGACGAGGACGGTGCGCTGTTCCACCAGCGCGTGGACGCCGGGGATGCCGGGCTCGCCGCCGAACACTTCGCGCGGCTGCTCGCGGCCGTGCAGCGCCGCATCGCGGGCCTGAATGGCTCGGCGGGCGCCGCATTCACCGAATTCCATCGCATCGAACGCCACGGACGCGCCTGGCGCCTGGTACCGATGTCCGCGCCGATGCCCGGCGCCGAGCACTACCTGGACGTGCAGGCCGTCGGCGATGTCGACTCCTCCGGAGCCACGACCTATACGCTGTATTGCGGGGAAGCCGAGTTCTCCGCCGTGGAACTCGGCGCGCGGGTGTTCGACGCCGCGGCCCGCTACATCTACGAGCGCCGGTTGAGCGGCATGGCGTATCCGTTCTACATTACCGACATCGACCTCGCGCCCGGATTGTGCGCCAAGCTCGGCATCGCCGCGCCGCGAACCATCCACTACCTGCAGAACAAGCGCGCGGTCGAAGCGCTGTTGAACAAGCTCATCAACGAACGCTGAAGAGCGCTGCAAGCACGAGGATGAACCCGAGCGGCCCGGTCGACAGGACCATCCTGCTCGTCGAGGACAACCCCGACGACGCCGACCTCACGGTACGAGCCTTCGCCCGCCACTCTCCCGCGACCCGCGTGGTGGTCGCCCAGGACGGACCACAGGCGCTGGACTATCTGCGCCGCACAGGCCGCTGGGCCGACCGCCAGCCGCCGGACATGCCGGCGGTGGTGGTCCTGGATCTGAAGATGCCACGCGTCGATGGCCTGGAGCTCCTGCGCATGATCCGCGGCTACGGCCCCACGCGCTACGTGCCGGTGGTCGTCGTCACCTCCTCCAGCGACCCTCGCGACGTGCTCGACAGCTACGGGCACGGCGCGAACAGCTACGTGCGCAAGTCGGTCGACTACGCCGAATTCGCCGCCAGCCTGCGCGCCATCGGCGAGTACTGGGTCGAGCGCAATGTCGGCGTCATCGATCCCGACGCCTGACGCGGGCGACGCCCGCGCGTGCCCCGGCGCGGTCGTGCTGCTAACATTGGCGCCCGCACGCCAGACGGGCGGCAGGTCGGAGCGGACGGCGACATGGGCAGCTCCCTGAAGGTCCTCATCGTCGAAGACAACGCCGACGACGCCGAATTCATCGTCATGGCGCTGCGCAAGGGTGGATACTCGATAGACTACGCCTGCGTCGACACCGGCGAGGCGATGCAGTCGGCGATCGAACAAGGCACCTGGGACGTCGTCATCGCCGATCACTCCCTGCCGCGGTTCTCCAGCGCCGAGGCCCTGCAGGTGCTGCGCCAGAGCGGCTTCGACCTGCCCTTCCTGGTGGTTTCGGGCGCGATCGGCGAGGACCGCGCCGTCGAGACCATGAAAGCCGGCGCGCACGACTTCATCATGAAGGACAATCTCGCGCGCCTGGTCCCGGCCGTGGAACGCGAACTGCGCGAGGCGAACATCCGCCGCGCCAAGCGCCAGGCCGAAGCGCTGCTGCGCTACCACGCCAACCACGACGCGCTCACCGGCCTTCTGAACCGGCGCGAATTCGAGCTGCGCCTGGAGCGGGCGCTGAACAACTCGCGCGCGGAGAGCCGCCGGCACGCGCTGGGCTACATCGACCTGGACCAGTTCAAGCTCGTCAACGATACCTGCGGCCACGTCGCGGGAGACGAACTGCTCAAGCAGCTCGCCGCGCTGCTGCGCAACAAGCTGCGCCAGCGCGACACCCTCGCCCGCCTGGGCGGTGACGAATTCGGCCTGCTCCTGGAGGACTGCGACATCGTCCAGGCAGAGTCGGTCGCGCAGGAATTGCTGCGCGCGGTGCGCGCCTTCCGGTTCACCTGGCTGGAAAAGAGCTTCGAGATCGGCGCCAGCATCGGCCTGGTGGCGATCGAGGCCGGCAGCACGGGCACATCGGAACTGCTCAGCACCGCCGACGTGGCCTGCTACGTGGCCAAGGATCTGGGCCGCAACCGGGTTCACGTCTACCAGCCGGACGACGCGGTGATGGTGCTGCGCCACGGCGAGATGCACTGGGTATCCGACATCACCAAGGCGCTGGACGAGTCCAGGTTCGTGCTCTACCACCAGGACATCCGGCCGCTCGCAGCAGGCACGGCACCGGTGCGCCACTTCGAGGTGCTGGTCCGCATGCTCGACGACAACAACCGCGTCGTGACGCCCGGCGCGTTCATTCCCGCGGCCGAGCGCTATAACCTGATGCCGGCCATCGACCGCTGGGTGGTCACCCGGGTGTTCTCCCTGCTGGCGCGCCTGCGCGACCTGGGCGGTGCGCCGCCGGCGCTGCTGGCCACCGTCAACCTGTCCGGCACGAGCATCTCGGACCAAGGCTTCATCGGCTTCGTGCGCAACTGCGCCGAGGAGACGCGGCTAGCTCCCGGTTCGGTCTGCTTCGAGATCACCGAGACCGCGGCCATCTCCAACCTGAACACCGCGGTCGCATTCATTACCGAATTGAAGCGACTGGGCCTGCGGTTCTCGCTCGACGACTTCGGCTCGGGGCTGTCCTCCTTCGCCTACCTCAAGAATCTTCCCGTGGACTTCCTGAAAATCGACGGCAGCTTCATCAAGGACATCGTCAACGATCCGATCGACCGCGTGATGGTCGACGCCATCAACAAGATCGGCCATGTGATGGGGCTGCAGACCGTGGCCGAGTGCGTGGAGGACGACGACATCCTCGCCACGGTCACCGATCTCGGCGTGGATTTCACCCAGGGGTTCGGCATCCACAGGCCGGCACCGCTGTCGCTCCAGGCGCTGCTGCCAGCGGCGGCGGACACGCACGGGCGGCCGGCATGAGCGGCCAGGAACGGATCCTGGAACGGGTGGAAGCGCTGCTCGATCGGATCGAACGCCTGCTGCCGCGCGACCCGGCCGCGATCGACTGGGGGGAGTCGGTGGCATTGCGCTGGCGCCGGGCGGCGTTCGGCCCGGGCTGGCTGCAACCGGTCCACGCGCGCCTGGGCACCCGCCTGGCGGACCTGCATTGCATCGACGGGCAGCGCGACGCGCTCGTCACCAATACCCGCCAGTTCCTCGCCGGCCTGCCGGCGAACAACGCCCTTCTGTGGGGGCCGCGCGGTACCGGAAAGTCATCGCTCGTCAAGGCCATCCTGGCCGAGTTCGCCTCCAGCGGCCTGCGCCTGGTCGAGATCGATCGCGAACACCTGCTCGACCTGCCCGACGTCGTGACGCCGCTCGGGCAGCGGCCGGAGCGTTTCATCGTCTACTGCGACGACCTGTCCTTCGAGACCGGCGACGCCAGCTACAAGGCGCTCAAGGCCATGATCGACGGCTCGATCCAGCGCACCCCGGACAACGTCATCGTCTACGCCACTTCCAACCGGCGGCACCTGCTGCCCGAGCGTCTTGCCGACAATCTCGAGGCCCGCAACGTCGACGGCGAGATCCACCATGCGGAGGCCGTGGAGGAGCGGATTTCGCTTTCCGAGCGCTTCGGGCTCTGGCTGTCGTTCCACCCCTTCAGCCAGGACGAATACCTGGAAATCGTCGCCCACTGGCTGCGCCGGCTGGGCGCGCGGGACAGCGGGGATCCCGCCCTGCGCACCCAGGCGCTGGCATGGGCGCTGGCGCACGGGTCGCGCAGCGGCCGCTCGGCGTGGCAGTTCGCCAAGGATTGGGCCGGTCGCAAGGCCCTTCAGGGCCACGCGTGAGCGGGCAACGCGACCTGCCGCAGGAGATCCTCCAGGTACGCAACGCGGCCGAGCGCGTGTTTTCGCCGGAACAGATCGCCGCGGCGGTGAAGACGATGGCAGGCCGGATCGCAGCGCGCATCGGCGACCGCAATCCGCTGCTGCTCGGCGTCATGGTCGGCGGCGTCGTGCCGCTGGGCCTGCTGCTGACCCACCTGGATTTTCCGCTGGAGGTCGACTACATCCACGCCACGCGCTACCGCGGCGCGACCCGCGGCGGGGTGCTGCACTGGCTGCGCGACACGCCGGCCAGCGTCGCCGGCCGCTGCGTGCTGGTAGTGGACGACGTACTGGACGAAGGCCACACGCTGGCCGCGATCCGCGATCAACTCCTCGGCCGCGGTGCCGCCGAGGTGCTCACCGCAGTGCTGGTGGAAAAGCGCCTGCCGCGCCAGGACTCGATCCCGCACGCCGACTTCGCCGCGCTGGAGTGCGAGGACCGATACCTGTTCGGCTACGGCATGGACTACCGCGGCTACCTGCGCAATGCGCCAGGCGTGTTCGCGGTGGCGTCGCAATGAGCGCCCCGCGCATCGCCGTGATCGGCGGCACCGGCCTGGACGCGATGCCAGGGCTCGAACGGCTGGGCGAGCAGGCGCTGGACACGCCCTGGGGCGCGCCTTCCGCACCGCTGCTGGTGGGCCGGTTCGCGGGCACCGAGGTCGCATTCCTGCCACGCCACGGCCGCGCGCATGGCGTGCCCCCGCACCGGATCAACTACCGCGCCAATCTCTGGGCACTGCACGCCGCCGGCGTGCGCACCGTGATCGCGGTGGCCGCGGTGGGCGGAATCGATGCACGCGCCGAAGCCGGCGTCATCGTCGTGCCGGATCAGATCATCGACTACACCTGGGGACGCGAGCACACCTATTGCGACGGCTCCGGCGCCGCGGTCACGCACGTGGACTTCACGCGCCCGTACGGCGAGCGCGGCCGCGCCGCGCTGCTCGCGGCGGCGGCCGCCGAACGCATCGAAGTGCTCGATCGCGGTACCTACGGGGCGGTGCAGGGCCCGCGGCTGGAGTCGGCCGCGGAGATCGACCGCATGGAGCGCGACGGCTGCACCATCGTCGGCATGACCGGGATGCCCGAAGCGGGCCTGGCTCGGGAGTTGGATATCGACTACGCCTGTTGCGCCCTGGTCGCCAACCGGGCCGCGGGCCGCGCTGCCGGGCCGCTCACCATGGACGACATCCAGGCGACGCTCGAACGCGGCATGGCGCGGGTGCTCGAACTCCTCGCGGCGACGCTGTCCAGGCTGTCCGTGACCGCCTGATCCGGCGCCAGCGCACGACTACTTCATCGTCGGTATCACGAATTGGGCGCCTTCCCGGGCGCCCGTGGGCCAGCGGCTGGTGACCGTCTTGGTGCGGGTATAGAAGCGGAACGCATCCGGCCCATGCTGGTTGAGATCCCCGAACATGGACCGTTTCCAGCCGCCGAAGGTGTAGTAGGCGAGCGGCACCGGGATGGGCACGTTCACGCCGACCATCCCGGCATTGACGCTGGCGGCGAAATTGCGGGCGGTGTCGCCGTCGCGGGTGAAAATCGCCGCGCCGTTGCCGTACTCGTGCTCGTTCGGCAACCGCAGCGCTTCGGCGTAATCCGCGGCGCGCACCACCGACAGCACCGGGCCGAAGATTTCCTCCCGGTAGATCCGCATCCCGGCGGTGACGCGATCGAACAGGCAGGCGCCCATGTAGAAGCCGTCGACGTACCCCTGCAGGCGCAGGTCCCGGCCGTCGACCAGAAGCTGCGCACCTTCGGCAATGCCGAGCGATACGTAGTCCCGAACCTTGCGCAGGTGCTCGCGCGTGACCAGCGGCCCGAAATCGGCATCTTCCGAGGTCGATGGACCGATGCGCAGGCTGCGCACCCGCGGGATGAGCTTTTCGATCAGGGCGTCGGCGGTCGCCTCGCCCACCGGCACTGCCACCGAGACCGCCATGCAACGCTCCCCGGCCGAGCCGTAGCCGGCGCCGACCAACGCCTCGACCGCCTGATCCAGATCGGCGTCGGGCATCACGATCATGTGGTTCTTGGCGCCGCCGAATGCGTGTACGCGCTTGCCGGCCGTCGTGCCGCGACGGTAGACGTACTCGGCGACCGGCGTGGAGCCCACGAATCCGATTGCGGCGACATCCGGATCGTCGAGCAACGCATCCACCGCGACCTTGTCGCCGTTGACCACGTTGAGGATGCCCGGCGGCAGCCCCGCTTCCAGCATCAATTCGGCCAGCATCAGCGGCACGGACGGATCGCGCTCGGAGGGCTTGAGGATGAACGCGTTGCCGCACGCGATCGCGGGTGCGAACTTCCACATCGGGATCATCGCCGGGAAGTTGAACGGCGTGATGCCGGCGACCACCCCGAGCGGCTGGCGCAGCGAGTGGATGTCGATGCCGGGGCCGGCGTCGCCGGTGAATTCACCCTTGAGCAGGTGCGGCGCGCCGGTGGCGAACTCCACCACCTCCAGGCCGCGCTGGACGTCCCCGCGAGCGTCGGCGATCGTCTTGCCGTGTTCGCGCGCGAGCGCGAGCGCGAGCGCATCCATGTCGCGGTTGAGCAGTTCGACGAAGCGGGCCAGCACCCGTGCCCGGCGCTGCGGGTTCGTGGCTGCCCACGCCGGCTGCGCGGCACGTGCGTTCAGCACCGCGGCGCGCACTTCGGCGGCATCGGCCAGCGGCACTTTCGCGCCAACCTGCCCGGTCATCGGCCAGAATACGTCGCCGAACCGGCCACTGGTGCCGGCCACGTGCCTGCCGCCGACGAGATGATGCAGTTCCTGTGTCATGCCGCCCGCGGTCCGCTCGCCAATCAGTCGTCCTCAGGATAGATGATCTGGCCGGCGGCGGCGGGGCCGGGCTCCGGATCGCCCCCGGTATCGGGCGGTTCGTCCTGCGCGCCCCGCGCCTCCTCGGGCAGCACGTCGCTCACTTCGACGATCAGGCCCAGCCGCGGATGGTCGAAGTAATGCAGTTCCCCGACCCGGGCCTTGCGGGTCTCGGTCAACCGCGCCGGCACCGCATCGCCGGCGAAGAGCACGTCCGCATCGATCAGCAGCGACGCGCCGTCGCGCACGCGTACCGTGCCGGCCAGCAGCGGCGGCACCGGCAGCACCGGCGGCAATGGAACCGACGCCGATTCCGGCGATTGCGCGCCGACATCCGCGACCGCGGGCTCGGTCAGTCGCACGGCCTGCCCGGCCTGCACACCGCCCGGCTGGCGCCACGACTGCTGCATCAGGACCTGATACCGGCCGCTGCGTTCGAGCCGCTCGCGCACCGATTGCAGGCGCGACTCCAGCGGCGGTACGCGCTCGAACCGCGTGCGCGCGTCGACGGCCGCAACGGCCTGCTCGAGCGGCACCGGCTCGTCGGGCAATACCACGGCACGGCCCGTATCGGGCGCGCCATCGTCGGCGACCGCGCGCGGATCGGCCTGCAGCGGCCGGAACACGATCACCTCGATTTGCAGCCATGGAATCGGCGGCGCGGCAGGTTGCCCGGGCACCGCTTTCGGATCGGCCTCGACGGCGGTCGGCGCGATTGCGCGGCCCGATGCCGGCGCGCCGGCATCGGCGCCCTGCGCCAGCATCGCGCCGAGCAACGCCGCCACGCACGGCCCGAGGCGCGGGCGCTTCATGCGACGGCCTTCAATGCGATGCGTTCGAGCAACCGGTCCAACTCCTGGAATCGCGACTCCGGATCCGGCAACGCCCTGCGGATGCGCAGCTTCTCGCGGCCTTCGAGCCGATAGTGCTCGGAATCGGTCTGGATGAGACGCACCACCGCGGCGCCGTCGACGCGCGCGTCGGCACCGAACTGAATCCGCCCGCCCTCGGGCCCGAGATCGATCCGCACCACGCCAATCGCACCGGCGCGCAGCTTCAGCGCAGCCAGCCGCAGGAGGCTGCGCGCCTGGGGGGGCAGGTTGCCGAATCGATCCACCAGTTCCTCGGCGAGATCGTCGAGTTCCGCGTCGCTGCGGGCGCCGGCGATGCGCTTGTAGAACACCAGGCGGGCGTGGACATCCTGCAGGTAGTCTTCCGGGATCAGAGTCGCCACGCCCAGCTTGACCTCCGGGCCGCTGCGCAGCGGCTGCGCCAGGGTCGGTTCGCGCCCGCTCTTCAATGCGGCGACCGCGCGCCGCAGCAGGTCCATGTACAGCCCGTAGCCGATGGCCTGCATGTGGCCGCTCTGCTCCTCGCCCAGCATCTCGCCGGCACCGCGGATTTCCAGATCCTGCGTCGCCAGCGTGAAGCCGATGCCGAGGTCCTCGAGCGCCTCGATCGCCTGCAGGCGCTGCACCGCGTCCGCGGTCATGGCGTTCTTCTCCGGCACCACGAGATAGGCATAGGCCCGGTGGTGCGAGCGGCCGACGCGGCCGCGGAGCTGGTAGAGCTGGGCCAGTCCGAAGCGGTCCGCGCGGTTGATGATGATGGTGTTGGCGCTGGGAATGTCGATGCCGGTCTCGATGATGGTCGAACACACCAGCACGTTGAAGCGCAGGTGGTAGAAGTCCAGCATCACCGCCTCCAGCTCGACCTCCCTCATTTGACCGTGGGCGAAGCGCACCCGCGCCTGCGGCAGCAGCGCGGACACCGTCTGGGTCATGCGTTCGATGGTCTCGACGTCGTTGTGGACGAAGAACACCTGCCCGCCGCGATTGATTTCGCGCAGCATCGCCTCGCGCAGGAGACCGTCGTCCCACTTGCGCACGAACGTGGTCACCGGTACGCGCCGCGACGGCGGCGTGGCGATGAGCGAAAGATCGCGCACTCCCGACAGCGCCATGTCCAGCGTGCGAGGGATCGGCGTCGCGGTGAGGGTGAGGATGTCCACCTCGGCGCGCAACTCCTTCATGCGATCCTTCTGGCGCACTCCGAACCGGTGCTCCTCGTCGATGACGAGCAGGCCGAGGTTCTTGAACCGCAGCGATTCGGAGAGCAGCTTGTGGGTGCCGACGACCACGTCCACCGTCCCTGCCGCCACAGCCTCCAGGACCGCGCCCTGATCCTTGCGGCTGCGAAACCGCGACAGCAGCTCGATCCGCACGGGCCAGTCGGCGAAGCGATCCTTGAAGTTCTGAAAGTGCTGTTGCGCGAGCAGGGTGGTCGGCACCAGGACCGCGACCTGGCGGCCGTCCAGCGCCGCCACGAAGGTCGCGCGCATCGCCACTTCCGTCTTGCCGAAGCCGGCGTCGCCACACACCACGCGGTCCATCGGCTTGGCCGACTGCATGTCGGCGAGCACCGCGGCAATGGCGGCTTCCTGGTCCGGAGTCTCCTCGAACGGGAACGCCGCGGCAAAAGCCGCATACGCGCCGGGATCGACGCTGAAGCGGTGACCCTGGCGTGCGGCGCGCTGCGCGTGCAGGTCGAGCAGCTCGGCGGCCACGTCACGCACGCGCTCCTCGGCGCGTTCGCGGGCCCGCTGCCACTGGCCGCTGCCGAGCTTGTTGAGCGGCGCCCGATCCGGATCTGGGCCGGTATAGCGCGAGACGAGCTCCAGTGCCCCCACCGGGACGTAGAGCTTGTCGCCGTCGGCGTACTCCAGCAGCAGGAACTCTCCCTGCACGCCGTCGACTTCGAGCGCGGTCAGGCCGAGGTAACGGCCCACGCCGTGCTGTTCGTGCACGACCGGCGCGCCGACCGCAAGCTCGGCGAGGTTGCGGATCATGCCCTCGGTATCGCGCGCGGCAGCGCGCCGGCGGCGGCGCTGCGCCGCGCGTTCGCCGTAGAGCTGGGACTCGGCGACGATCGACAGCCCCGGCGCGGCCAGCTCCGCACCGCGGCCGATGGGCGCCGTCGCGAGCGCCAGGCGTTGATCGCCGTCCAGGAAAGCGTTCCAACCGTCCACCTGCACGGGCGCGATGCCGTGGCCGCGCAGCAGCTCCAGGATGCTCTCGCGTCGCCCGGCCGACTCGGCCACCAGCAGGATGCGCCGCGCGGAGGCGGCGAGGTATTGCTTGAGCATCGCGAGCGGATCGCGTGCACGAGCGTCTATCGGGATCGACGGCGGCACGGTGGCGGCGAACTGGTGCACGCCGGGCGTACGCTTGCGTGGCGGGTCGCCCAGGTCGATGGCGCGGAACCTGCCGACCGAGCCACCGAGCCAATCGGCGTCGAAGAACAGCTCGCCCGGATCGAGAATCGGTCGCTCGGCGTCGTGACGCAGCAGTTCGTGACGCTGCACGGCATCGTCGCGGAACCGCGCGGCGTGCTCCGCCACGCCCTCCTCGGCGATGACCAGCGCCGCCGGATCCAGGTAGTCGAACATCGACTCGGTGCGTTCGAAGAACAGTGGCAGGTAGTACTCGATACCCGCGGGCGTCAACCGGTTGGCGACGTCGGCATACACCGCGCAGCGCGCCGGATTGCCCTCGAAGCGCGCCCGCCATGCCGCCTTGAAGCGCGCGACGCCGGCATCGTCGAGCGGAAACTCGCGCGCCGGCAGCAGGCGCAGCCGTTCGACCGGTTCGGCCGAGCGCTGCGTCTCGGCGTCGAAGAAGCGGATCGACTCGATTTCCTCGTCAAACAGATCCAGCCTGAACGGCCGTTCCGAACCCATGGGGAACACGTCGACGAGTTCCCCGCGCAATGCGTAGTCGCCGTGTTCCATCACCTGCCCGACCCGGCGGTAGCCCGCGCCTTCGAGCCGGCGCTGGAACGCACCGCGATCCAGCCGCTCGCCGGTCGCCAGGATGAAGGCATGGGCGTCGATGAAGCCGCGTGGCGGCAGTCGCTGCAACAGGGTGGCCGCACCGGCGACGACGATTGCACGCTCGCCGCCGGCGAGCGCGGCCAGCGTCGCCACGCGCTCGGAGACGATGTCCTGGTAGGGGGGGAAGCGGTCGTAGGGCAGTGTCTCCCAGTCCGGGAAGATCCGCAGCGCGGGCGCGTCGGTGCCCGCCAGGAAGAATCGCAGCTCCTCGACGATGAGCTGCGCGCCGTGGGTATCGGCGGCGATCAGCAGTATCGGTCCGGCATGCGCGCGCGCGGCGCGGGCGATCGCCAGTGACTTGGCTGCGCCGGGCAGATGCCGCCAATACACCCGTTCGCCCGCCGTGGACGGCAGGGGCGGTGCGAGTACGCTGGCGGTACCGGTGTCGTCCGCCGGCGCCGGCGGCTGCACTTCGGCTCGCATCCGCGCTTCAGCCCTCCAGGCCGGACTGGATATCGGCGACCGCGCGCGCCGGATCCGGCGCCTGCGTGATGGGACGGCCGATGACGAGGAAGTCCGCGCCGGCACGCACCGCCTGCGCGGGTGTCGCGACCCGGCGCTGATCGCCCGCCGCGCTTCCGGCAGGCCGGATCCCCGGGATCACGAGCTTGAACTGCGCCCCGCAGGCCGCGCGCAGGTCGGCCACTTCGTGCGCGGATGCGACCACGCCATCCAGGCCGCACTCGCGCGCGAGCAACGCCAGCGCGCGCGCCTGGGCCGCGGCTCCGCGCCCGACGCCGACCTCGGCCAACGCCGCGTCGTCGAGGCTGGTCAGCACGGTCACGGCGACGAGCAAGGGGGCGCCGGCGCGGGCCGGCACCGCGGCGCGCGCGGCCTGGAGCATGGCCCGGCCGCCGCTGGCATGCACGTTGATCATCCAGCAGCCCAGTTCCGCCGCGGCGGCACAGGCGCCTGCGACGGTGTTGGGAATGTCGTGGAACTTGAGATCGAGGAAAACTTCGAAACCCAGCCCGCGCAAACGCCCGACCACTTCGGGCCCCGCGCGCGTGAACAGCTCCTTGCCGATCTTCACGCGGCAGGCACCGGGATCCAGCCGCGCAGCACACTCCAGCGCCGCGCGCGGATCGGCAAAATCAAGCGCGACGACGATGCGCCTATTCACCTTCGATGCCATGGATGGGCTTGACCGTGTTCCAGCTCTTGCAGCCCGGGCACTGCCAATGCAGGGACCGCCCGGAGAAGCCGCAGTCCTCGCAGCGGTACGTGGCCTTGGACTCCAGCAGCCGGGTGGTGAATCCGTTCAGGAGCGCCAGTACCTCGCGCGTCTGGCCGTCGCTCTTGTGCATGGCCAGATGCACGAATCGATCCAGGCCGCGCACCGTGGGACGGCGGCGCAGTTCGTCGGCGACGTGGCGCATGGCAGCGTCGAGGTCACCGCGATCGCGGGCCAGATCAGCCAGTGCGAGCACGGGCGTGATGCCCGCCTGGCGATTGGCGATGGCCTCCAGATACGATTGCAGGTGGCCGTCGCGACCGAGCCGCCGGTAGCACTCCACGAGGTGCGGGACGGCCTCGGGCAGGAACTGCGGATCCTGGCGCTCGACGCGCGCGTAGGCGTCTATCGCGTCGTCCAGCCGCCCCTCCAGCTCGGCGACCGCACCGGCAATCATGCTGGCGCGGACGCAATTGCGATCCACGGTCAGCGCCTCCTCCACCAGGCTGCGGGCACGCGCGCAGTCGCGCTGGACGCGCGCGACTTCGGCCTTCTCGCACAGGAAGTGGGCGATCATGTTGTCGAGCCGGCGCCCGGCGACGGACTCGAGCTGGCGACCGGTTTCGATAGCCTTGTCCCAGTCCTGCTCCTGCTGATAGATGTTGATGAGATGCTGCAACGCTTCGACGGCATTCATCTTCTGCTCGAGCAGTTCGCGAAACAGGCCCTCGGCCCGATCGAGCAATCCGGAACGCATGTAGTCCATCGCCAGCTCCAGTACGGCATGACTGCGTTGCTCGTGATTGGCCGCGAGCTTGGCGATGAGATTCTGGTGAATGCGGATGGCCCGATCGACCTCGCCGCGGCGACGGTATAGATTGCCCAGAGCAAGGTGGGTCTCGACGTTCGCGCCATCGACGTCCAGCAGCTTGACCAGGACGTCGATGGCCTTGTCGGGTTGTTCGTTGAGCAGGTAGTTCAGGCCGCGAAAATAATCGGCGGAGATCCCGCGCGCGGCGCCGGCACGCCGGCTGCCCGCGCCGAAACGCCGCCGCGCGGCCAGCCACCCGGAGGCGGCCGCCACCGGCAGCAGGAGCCAGAACAGCCCCCCGGCGACTCCCTCAGGAAGCATCGCCGCGATTCCCGGCGCCGGCCGCGAGCGCATCCTGCAAGCGGCGCTGTTCCCGCAGCAGGCGCCGGATGCGCCTGCGCGCGCCGACCAGGCGCGCCACCGCCGTGAGCCAGCCCAGAAGCGCGCCGACGGCGACCGACCCGATGACGACCATCGATACCGGCAGGGGACGTGTGCTGGCGTAGAAATCCAGGATGACGGTGCCCTGGTTGCGCTGATGGAACGCGATTGCCAGCACGAACAGCAGCAGCAGGACTGCCGCGAACAGCCAGGACATCACCCGCGCCAACATCGGAACGGCACCCGTTGCGAGTCAGTGCGCGCCCGCGCGGCAGAGCCGCCTAGGCACTGCGCGGGGTCGCCGGCGCCGGTCGAATGGCGCGCGTGCGCGCGCTGCTGTTCACCCGGTCCCGCAACTCCTTGCCGGGTTTGAAATGCGGCACGTACTTGGCCGGCAGCGAAACCGGATCGCCGGACTTGGGATTGCGGCCCACGCGCGGAGGACGGTAATGCAGCGAAAAACTGCCGAACCCACGGATTTCGATGCGCTCGCCCGAGGCCAGCGTCGCCGCCATGTGCTCCAGCATCGTCTTGACCGCCAGCTCGACGTCCTTGTAGCCGAGCTGCGCCTGCTTGCGTACGAGCCGTTCGATCAGCTCGGACTTGGTCATCGCCGCGCCGGACTTGTCGTCTTCGTCGTTTAGCATGGTCGTCTCGCCGCCATTGGAATGGCCCGGGCGGAGCCTGGCGGCTCCGCCCGGCCGGTTTTACTCCTGGTTGTCGAGCTGCTGGCGCAGCAGATCGCCGAGCTTGGTCGAACGTACTTCGTTGTCGGACCCATACTCCTGCATCGCCGCGGCCTCCTCCTCGGTCTCCTTGGCCTTGACCGACAGGGTGACGCTGCGCTTCTTGCGATCGACGCCGATGAACATCGCCTCGACCGTATCGCCTTCCTTGACGACCTTGCGCGCGTCGTCGATGCGGTCGCGGGAGAGCTCCGAAGCCCGGATCGTGCCTTCGACGCCGTCCTCGAGCTGCAGGACCACGCCCTTGGCATCCACGGCCTTGACCACGCCGGTGATGACCGAGCCCTTCTCGTGCCTGGCCATGTAGTTCGACAGCGGATCCTTCTCCAGCTGCTTCACGCCCAGGGAGATGCGCTCGCGCTCGGCATCGACCGCCAGCACCACGGCTTCGATCTCGTCGCCCTTCTTGTAGTTGCGCACCGCTTCCTCGCCCGGAACGTTCCAGGAGATGTCGGACAGGTGCACCAGGCCATCGATGCCGCCTTCCAGGCCGACGAAGATGCCGAAGTCGGTGATCGACTTGATGGTGCCGGCGACGCGGTCGTTCTTGTTGAACCGGGCGGCGAAATCCTCCCAGGGATTCGGCATGCACTGCTTCATGCCGAGCGAGACGCGGCGACGTTCCTCGTCGATGTCGAGCACCATGACCTCGACTTCCTGCCCCAGGTGCACCACCTTCGAGGGATGCACGTTCTTGTTGGTCCAGTCCATCTCGGACACGTGCACCAGGCCCTCGACCCCGGCCTCGATCTCCACGAAGCAGCCGTAGTCCGCAATGTTGGTGACCTTGCCGAACAGGCGCGAGCCGACCGGATAGCGGCGGGTCAGATCGACCCACGGATCCTCGCCCAACTGCTTCATGCCGAGCGAGACGCGGTTGCGCTCGCGATCGAACTTGAGCACCTTGACGTCGACCTCGTCGCCAATCTTGACGATCTCGCTCGGGTGCTTGACGCGGCGCCAGGCCATGTCGGTGATGTGCAGCAGGCCGTCGATGCCGCCCAGATCGATGAAGGCGCCGTAGTCGGTGAGGTTCTTGACGATGCCGCGGGTGAGCGTGCCTTCCTTGAGGTTCTCCAGCAGCGCCTCGCGTTCGGCGCTCGACTCACTCTCGACCACCGCACGGCGGGAGACGACGACGTTGTTGCGGCGCCGATCGACCTTGATGACCTTGAACTCTAGCGGCTTGCCCTCCAGGTAAGTCGTGTCGCGCACCGGGCGCACGTCCACCAGCGAACCGGGGAGGAAGGCACGGATGGTTTCGATCTCCACCGTGAACCCGCCCTTGACCTTGTCGGTGATGACGCCGGTGACCGTGGCGTTGTCCTCGTGCGCCTTCTCCAGGCGCTGCCAGGCCATCGCGCGCTTGGCCTTCTCCCTCGACAGGCGCGTGGCGCCGAAACCGTCCTCGACCGTGTCGAGCGCGACGTCGACGCTGTCGCCGACCTTGATTTCCAGTTCGCCGTGATCGTTGTAGAACTGCTCCACAGGGATGACGCCCTCGGATTTCAGCCCTGCGTTCACGATCACCACCTCGGGCCGGATCTCGACCACGGTACCGGTGACGATCGTGCCCGGGCGCATCTTGCGCTCGATCTGGCTCTGTTCGAAAAGCTCCGCGAAACTTTCAGTCGTGATGCTCAAAGGTTTGACCCTGTGCGGCCGGACGCCGAGGTCCGCAGGATAACCGCACTCCTGTTGATGGTTGATGAATACGACCGGGCCTCGTGCCGTCAGGGACGAGGTCCGACCGCTGTATCCGCTCCCAGGCCCAGCGCGTCGAGGTGGGTGAACACGCGATCGAGCACCGCTTCGATGCCGAGATCGGTCGTGTCGAGCACGATCGCGTCGGCCGCCGCCGCGAGCGGCGCGATTTCGCGTTCGCTGTCGCGCCGGTCGCGCTCGACGATGTCCTGGGTCAGCTTGCTGAGGTTAACATCCAACCCTTTTTCTATCAACTGGTTATAACGCCTTCGTGCGCGCTCGGCAGGGCTCGCGGTGAGGAAGAACTTGGCCTGCGCATCGGGGAAAACCACGGTACCCATGTCGCGGCCGTCAGCCACCAGCCCGGGAGCCCGCCGGAACGCCCGCTGCCGTTCCAGCAGCGCCGCGCGCACCGCCGGCAGCGCGGCGACCCTGGATGCTGCGGTACCGGCTTCCTCGGTACGCAACATCCGGGTGATGTCGCGGCCATCCAGCAGCACCGCGGTCTCTCCGTTGCCGGGCCGGCCGGAGAAGCGCACGTCGGCACGCAGGGTCAGCGCCGCGACCGCCGGCCCGTCTTCCAGGTCGAGCCCGGCGGCGAGCGCGGCGACCGCCGCTGCACGGTAAAGCGCGCCGCTGTCGAGCAGGTGCCAGCCGAGCGCGGCGGCGACGCGAGCGCTCACGGTGCCCTTGCCGGTGCCGCTCGGTCCATCGACCGCGATGACCGGTACCACCGCCATCGCTAGTCCGCGTGGACCTCGATCCGCAGTCCCAGCCCGGCGGCGGCCTGGACGAAACCGGGAAACGAGGTCGCGACGTTTGCGCAGTCGAGGATTTCGATCGGCCCGGCGGAGCGCAGTGCCGCGATCGCGAACGCCATGGCGAGGCGGTGATCGCCATGGCTGTCCACCACCCCGCCGCGGATCCGTCCACCCTGGACGATCAGGCCGTCCGCGGTGGGCTCGCAGTCGATGCCGATGGCGCGCAGGCCGGCCGCGGTACCGGCAATGCGGTCGCTCTCCTTGACCCGCAGTTCCTCCGCACCGCTCACCCGCGTGCGGCCCCCGGCGCACGCCGCCGCGATGGCCAGCGCCGGAAATTCATCGATCGCCCGCGGCACCAGCGCCGGATCGACGTCAATCCCGCGCAACGGCGCTGAGCCCACCGCGAGTTCGGCGGTGGGCTCCCTGTCCCAGTCGCGCGCGTCGCGCACTTGGATTGCGGCGCCCATGGCCTGCAGGCAGTCGAGAATTCCCGTGCGGGTCGGATTGATGCCCACGTGCTCCAGGACCACGTCGGAGCCCTCGGCGATGCTGGCGCCGACCAGGAAGAACGCCGCCGAGGAGATGTCCGCCGGGACGCTCACGTCGGCGCCCGCGAGCGTCGCACCGCCATCGACGCAGGCCCGGTTCCCGTTAACGTGCACGGTGACGCCGAACCTGCGCAGCATGCGCTCGGTATGGTCGCGCGTCGCCGCCGGCTCGGTGATGCAGGTGCGGCCGCGCGCCGACAGGCCGGCCAGCAGCAGTGCCGACTTCAACTGCGCGCTCGCCACCGGCATGGTGTAGTCGATCCCGGCCAGCCGGTGGCCCGGCGCGATCGTCACCGGAGGCGTGCCGCCGGCGGCACAGTCGATGACCGCCCCCATGCGTGCGAGCGGCTCGGTGACGCGCCGCATCGGCCGGCGCCGCAGCGAAGCGTCCCCGGTGAGGCTGGCGCCAATCCCCATGCCCGCCAGCAGGCCGGTCAACAGGCGGATGGAGGTGCCGGAATTGCCCAAGTCCAGCATCGCGACCGGCGCGTGCAGCACATCCGGGCCGCGACCGTCGATCTCGACCCGATTGGCGCCGGAGTCGAAGTCGATGCGGGCGCCGAGCGCCTGCAACGCGCGCATGGTCGCGATCACGTCCTCGCCGGCGAGCAACCCGTCGATGCGGGTACGGCCGCGGGCGATGGCGCCGAACATCAACGCGCGATGCGATATGGACTTGTCGCCCGGGACACGCAGGCGGCCACGCAGGCGGCCGCCGGGTTGCACGAGGAATCGCATGCCTCAGTCCCCGACCGCCGAATCCTCAGAGAATGCAACGCGCGCTGCACGCGCGCGCTCGAGCAATGCGCGCAGGGCGCTGCCATCGCCGCTGCGCAGCACCTGGGCGAAGTGTCCGAGCGCGGAGCGATACCGATCCACGCAATCGAGCACCGGCTCGCGATTGGCGGTCAGGATGTCGTGCCACATGTCGACGCTGGAGGCGGCGATGCGGCTCAGATCGCGGAACCCGCCGCCGGAGTGACGCCAGGTCGCCCGGCTCTCGTCGATGCCCAGCATGCAATCGACGAACGCGAATGCGAGCACGTGCGGCAGATGGCTCGTGGCGGCCAGGATGGCGTCATGCCGCTGCGGTTCCATCTCCTCCACATGCGCGCCGGCCAGGCGCCAGGCGGCGGCGACGGTCTCCACGGCGCCACGGGCGGTATCGGCCACCGGCGTCAGCAGCACGCGCCGGCCGCTGAACATGGCGGCGTCCGAGGCGTCCACGCCGCTGCGCTCGGTACCCGCGATCGGATGGCCGGGGACGAATCGCGCAAACGCCGCGCCCAGCACGGCGCGCGCATCCGCGACCACCTGCGTCTTGACGCTGCCGACGTCGGTGATGATTGCGGCCGGAGGCAGGCTTGGGGCGATCGCCCCGAGCACGTCGCGGACCGCACCGACCGGCACCGCGATGACCACGAGATCCCGCCCCGCGACGGCGGCTGCGGGATCGGGCGCGATTGCGTCGATGACGCCGAGCGCGCGGGCACGCTCCAGGTCGGCGCGATCCAGGCCAAAGCCGACGACTTCGCGGACCGCGCCGGCGGCGCGCAGCGCGCGCGCGAAGGACCCGCCGATCGACCCGACGCCGATCACCGCCAGGCGCGCCGGACTCATGCCGGCACCGCGAAGACGCCGGGCGCCGGCACGCGCGGTACGTCAGAGCACCGCACGCGGATAGGCGCCCAGGAGCTTGAGCATGCTGGTGCGGCGGGCGAACTCCTCCAGCGCCAGCGCCACTTTCGGATCGTCGGCATGGCCCTGGATGTCGACGAAGAACAGGTACTCCCAGTTGCCGCGACGCGATGGGCGCGACTCGATGCGCGTCATGCTGATGCCGTGCTCGGCGAACGCACCGAGCGCCCGATGCAACGCACCGGCCTGGTTCGCCGCGGCGAACACCAGCGAGGTCTTGTCGTCGCCGCTCGGCGGCGTGGCGCGCGCGCCGATGACCAGGAAGCGGGTCGAGTTGCGCGGGTCGTCCTCGATATTTCGGGCGCGCGCGGCGAGTTCGTAGATCGTGGCCGCATCGGTTCCGGCGATCGCTGCGGTACCGGGCGCCTGCGACGCCATCCGTGCCGCCTCGCCGTTGCTGGCGACCGCCTCGCAGGGCACGCCGGGCAGATGCTTGGCAAGCCAGCCGCGGCATTGGGCGAGCGCCTGGGCATGGGCGTAGACGCGCGAAATGTCTAGCGCCGGATCCCGCACCAGAAGCTGGTGATGGATCGGCAGTTCTATTTCGCCGCAGATCCGCGCGCTGGAATCCACCAGGCGGTCGAGCGTCTGGGTTACGGCGCCGGCGAAGGAGTTCTCCACCGGCACCACGCCGCAGGCACATTCACCGGTTTCCACCGCGCGGAACACGTCGTCGATCGCCGGGCAGGCCACGGCGGCGACCGCGCGCCCGAAATGCTTGTACATTGCCGCTTCGGTGTAGGTTCCCGCCGGACCGAAATAGGCCACGCGCAACCCCTGCTCCAGCGCGAAACAGGCCGAGATGACTTCGCGAAAGATCGCCACCAGGCCGGCGCCGGCCAGGGGGCCGGGATTTCGCTCCAGCACCCGACGCAGGATCTGCGCCTCGCGCTCGGGGCGATAGTAGCTGTCCGTGTCGCCCTGCGCCGCCTTGACGTGCGCGACCTGCTGCACCAGCCGCGCGCGATCGTTCAGGATTTCGATGAGTTGGGCATCGATCGCATCGATGCGCTCGCGCATCTGCGTCAGGGCGTCTGAATCGGCCATCGTGCGAACCCTCCGGCGTCAGGCGCCGGGATCGGAGCCCGGATCCGGCGCGCCCGGCGGCGCGTCGGCCGGCGCGCCTTCGGGCGCCGCATCGCCGCTTCCGGCACCGTTGCCGTTGCCCTCGTCGTCGACGATGCGGCCGATGCCGACCAGATGCTCGCCTTCGGCCAGGCGGATGAGCCGCACCCCCTGGGTATTGCGCCCGACCAGGGAGATGTCCGCGACCCGGGTGCGCACCAGCGTACCCTGGCCGCTGATGAGCATGATCTGGTCGTCGGCACGCACGGCGATGGCGCCGACCACCGGGCCGTTGCGATCGCTCGCCTGGATGGCGATCACGCCCTGGCCGCCGCGGCCGTGGCGCGGATAGTCCTCCGCCGGGGTGCGCTTGCCGTAGCCGTTGGCCGTCGCCGTGAGAATGGCGCTGTCCGGTTCGCGGATGATGAGCGCGATCACGCGCTGGCCCTCGACCAGCCTGACCCCGCGCACGCCGCGCGCCGGCCGGCCCATGGGACGCACCTCGTCCTCGTCGAAGCGGATCGCCTTGCCGGCACTGGTGAACAGCATCACGTCCTGGCGGCCGTCGGTCTGCGCGACGTCCACCAGGCTGTCGTCACCCGCCAGATCGATGGCGATGATGCCGCTCGGGCGCGGCCGCGAGAACTCCGACAGCGGCGTTTTCTTGATCGTGCCGTTGGCGGTGGCCATCAGTACGAAGCGATCGTCCTCGAACGCGGTGATCGGCAGCAGCGCCGTGATGCGCTCGTTCTCCGCCAGCGGCAGCAGGTTGACGATCGGCTTGCCGCGCGCGGTGCGCCCGGCCTGCGGAAGCTGGTACACCTTCAGCCAGTACACCTTGCCCAGGGTGGAGAAGCACAGCAGGGTGTCGTGGGTGTTGGCGATGAACAGCTTGTCGATGAAATCCTCTTCCTTGACCGAGGTCGCGGCCTTGCCCCGCCCGCCGCGGCGCTGGGCGCGGTAGGCATCGAGCGGCTGCGACTTCGCGTAGCCGGCGTGGGAGAGCGTGACGACCACGTCCTCCTGGCTGATGAGGTCCTCCGGCCGCAGATCGCGGTGATCATCCACGATCTCGGTGCGACGCACGTCCCCGTACTTCTCGCGGATCTCGATCAGTTCCTCGCGTATCACCTGCATCAGGCGTTCGGGGCGGGCGAGGATATCGAGCAGGTCGGCGATGTTGACCAGGATCTCCTCGTACTCCTTGAAGACCTTGTCCTGCTCGAGCGCGGTCAACCGGTTCAGCCGCAGGTCGAGGATGGCCTGCGCCTGGCTCTCGGACAGGTGGTAGCCGTCATCGTGCAGCCCGCACGAGGGCGGCATGTCGAGCGGCCTGGACAGCGCCGAGCCGCTGCGGGCCACCATCGCCGACACCACCCCGGGCGCCCAGGCCCGTGCCATCAGCCCGGCCTTCGCCTCGGCCGGGCCGGGCGAGGCCTTGATGAGGTCGATCATCGGATCGATGCTGGCGAGCGCGACCGCCAGGCCTTCCAGGATGTGGGCGCGATCGCGCGCCTTGCGCAGGTCGTACAGCGTCCGCCGGGTCACCACTTCGCGGCGATGGCGGATGAAGCACTCCAGGAGCTGCTTGAGGTTGAGCACCCTGGGCTGGCCGTCCACCAGCGCGACCATGTTGAATCCGAACGCGGTCTGCATCTGGGTGTGCTGGTAGAGGTTGTTCAGCACCACCTCGGGCACCTCGCCGCGGCGCAGCTCGATGACGATGCGCATGCCGTCCTTGTCGGACTCGTCGCGCAGGCCGTCCGGGCGAATGCCCTCGATGCGCTTTTCCTTGTGCAATGCCGCGATCGACTCGATCAGGCGGGCCTTGTTCACCTGGTACGGCAGTTCGGTGACGACGATGCGGGTGTGGTCGTCGTCATCGGTCTCGATCGTGGCGCGTGCGCGCACCGTGATGCGGCCGCGCCCGGTGAGATACGCCTCGCGCAGCCCGCCGGCGCCGCTGATGAGGCCGGCGGTCGGGAAATCCGGCCCCGGCACGTGCTGCATCAGCGCGCCGGCGTCCAGGGACGGGGTGTCGATGAGGGCGATGCAGGCGCCGACGATCTCGCCCAGGTTATGCGGCGGGATGTTGGTCGCCATGCCCACGGCGATGCCGCTGGAACCGTTGACGAGCAGGTTCGGCACGCGGGTCGGCAGAACCGTGGGCTCGAGTTCCTTGCCGTCGTAGTTGGCGACGAAGTTGACCGTCTCGCGGTCGATGTCCGCCAGCAGCTCGGACGCGAGCTGCGTCATCCGGCACTCGGTGTAGCGGTAGGCCGCCGGCGGGTCGCCATCCACCGAGCCGAAATTGCCCTGGCCGTCCACCAGCACGTAGCGCATGGAGAAATCCTGCGCCATGCGCACGAGCGCGTCGTAGGTCGCGCTGTCGCCATGCGGGTGGTACTTGCCGAGCACGTCGCCGACCACGCGCGCGCACTTCACGTAGGGGCGGTTCCAGACGTTGTTCGCCTCCTGCATCGAGAACAGGATGCGGCGGTGGACCGGTTTGAGGCCGTCGCGCACGTCCGGAAGCGCACGGCCGACGATGACGCTCATGGCGTAGTCCATGTAGGACTGACGCATCTCGTCTTCGATGTTGACGGGTTGCAGCTGCTTGCCGGGATCGGACACGGTGCGGGATTGGAAACTCGTTGAAATTCAAAGAAAAATAATGGGCGTTCGGAACCGCGCGATTGTAGCACAGCCAACCGCGCGGAAATACGCCAGTTCCGCGCGGCCGCGGGGCCGGCGCTCAGCCGAGCAGGCGGGCGATGCGGCCTGCGTCCGGCCGCTCGACGACGCCGCGCTCGGTCACGATGGCGTCGATCAGCGCGGCCGGCGTGAGATCGAACACCGGATTCCAGGCGCCCGCGCCGGCGGCGGCAATCCGGCGGCCGCCCAGTTGCAGCAGTTCACCCGGATCGCGTTCTTCAATCTCGATGGCGGCGCCGTCGGCGATGGCGGGGTCGAAGGTCGACAGGGGCGCGGCGACCATGAAGCGTGCGCCGTGGGCGCGGGCGTGCACGGCCAGACTGTAGGTACCGATCTTGTTCGCGACGTCGCCGTTGGCCGCAATCCGATCCGCGCCGACCACGACCCAGTCAATCCGGCGCGTGCGCATGAGGTGCGCCATCGCGCCATCGGCCACCAGCGTCACCGGCAACCCGCTGCGCTGCAGTTCCCAGGCGGTCAGGCGCGCACCCTGCAGCCACGGCCGGGTCTCCCCGGCGTAGATCCGTGCGATCCGGCCGTCGCGCCAGGCGCTGCGGATCACCCCGAGCGCGGTACCGTAGCCGCCGGTGGCCAGCGCCCCGGCATTGCAATGGGTGATTACGGCCGCATCCGGGCCGATCAACGCGGCGCCGAGATCCCCCATGCGGCGGTTGGCCGCGATGTCCTCGGCATGGATCGTCCGCGCCGCGTCCAGCAGCGCCGGGAACGGATCGCCCTGCAGGCCGGCGGCGAGCGAGACGAGGCGATCGACCGCCCAGCCGAGGTTGACCGCGGTCGGGCGGGCGGCACGCAGGCGCGCGCACTCGGCCGCGAACGACACCCGCCACCCGGGGTCGCCGCCTGCATGCGCGGCCCGCGCCGCGAGCGCCACGCCGTAGCCTGCGGCGATGCCGATCGCCGGCGCACCGCGCACGACCATGGCACCGATCGCTTCGGCCATGGCCGCGGCGGTTTCGATCCGCAGATACTCCTCGCGCTGCGGCAGCAGGCGCTGATCGAGCAGGTACGCCGCATCGTCGCGCCAGGCAACCGCCTCGAAACCCTCGTCCGCCGCTTGCACCTTCTCCTGCATTCAATCACCCTGCCGCGTCATCGCGGATCGCCACTGTCAACCACGAAGGGCATCGGCCTTGGAAGACATCGACACCCTCGTCAACGCGCGCTGGATCATACCGGTGGAGCCGCACGGCGCGGTACTGCACCGCCATGCGCTGGCGATGGACGCCGGGCGCATCGTCGCGCTGCTGCCCCAGGACGAGGCGCGCAGGCGCTTTCGCGCGCGCGAAAGCGCGGACCTCGACGAACACGCGCTCGTTCCCGGGCTGGTGAACGCCCATACGCACGCGGCCATGAGCCTGTTTCGCGGGTTCGCCGACGATCGGCCGCTCATGCAGTGGCTGACCGAACACATCTGGCCGGCAGAGCAGGCCTGGGTCACGCCTGATTTCGTCCGCGACGGCGCGCGGCTGGCGTGCGCCGAGATGCTGAAGTCCGGCACCACCTGCTTCAGCGACATGTACTTCCATCCGGACGTCGCCGCCGAGGTCGCCGTCGAGGCCGGCATTCGCGCCGTGATTGGGCTCATCGTCATCGGCTTTCCGAGCCGCTGGGCGGCGAGCGTGGACGAATACCTGGGCAAGGGCCTGGCGGTGCACGATCGGTTCCGGGATGCGCCGCTGATTTCGACCGCGTTCGCCCCGCACGCACCGTACACCGTCGACGATGCCGCGTTGGAACGGGTGCGCATCCTGGCCGACGAACTCGACGTGCCGATCGTCACCCACGTGCACGAAACCGCCCAGGAGATTGCCGATGCAATCGCCGCCACCGGCGCCCGGCCATTGCGCCGGCTGCAGGGCCTGGGCCTGTTGTCGCCGCGACTGTGCGCGGTGCACATGACGCAGGTCTGCGACGCCGATCTGGACCTGCTGGCGCGGTACGGCTGCAGCGTGGTGCACTGCCCGGAGTCGAACATGAAGCTCGCCAGCGGGTTCTGCCCTGCGCAACGCCTCCTTGACGCCGGGATCAACCTGGCGATCGGCACCGACGGGGCCGCCAGCAACAACGATCTCGACATGTTCTCGGAGATGCGCAGTGCCGCGCTGCTCGCCAAGGCCGTGGCGGGCGATCCGACCGCGCTGCCCGCCCCCGCGGCGCTGCACGCCGCCACGCTCGGCGGCGCGCGCGCGCTCGGCCTCGACCAGCGCATCGGCTCGCTCCTGCCCGGCAAGCAGGCCGACATGGTCGCCGTGCGCCTGGCCGGCCTGCACGCGGAGCCGGTCTACGATCCGCTGTCGCAACTGGTCTATTGCGCGGGTCGCGGGGACGTGGCCGACGTATGGGTGGGCGGCGTTCGGCGCGTGCGCTCAGGTGCGCTGGTGGACATCGACGAACGCACGACGCTCGCCCGAGCGCGCGCCTGGGCCGAACGGATCCGTCCGCACGCCGGCGCCTGAGGCGCCGGTGGGCATCGTTCAGCGTGCCTGGAAGCCCTCCATGAGCTCGTGCCAGCGGTTGACTATCGAACAGAACAGATCGGCGGTGCGCTCGGCGTCGTAGATCGCCGAGTGCGCCTGCGACTCGTCCCACGCCAGGCCGGCGGCCCGTACCGCACGCGAGAGCACGGTCTGGCCGTACGCCAGCCCGGCGAGCGAAGCCGTGTCGAAGGTGCTGAAGGCGTGGAAGGGGTTGCGCTTGACGCGCGCGCGCTCGACGGCGGCCTTGAGAAAGGCGAGATCGAACGCGGGATTGTGCCCGACCAGGATCGCACGGGTACAACCTGCCTCGGCGACCGCCGCGCGCACCGCGGCGAAGATTCTGTCGAGCGCCTCGGCCTCCGGCACGGCGAGCCGGAACGGATGGAACGGATCGATGCCGTTGAATGCGAGCGCGGACGGTTCCAGGCGCGCACCGGGAAACGGCTGCACGTGGAAGGCGACGGTCTCGCGCCGCAGCCAGTGGCCGGGATGGTCCGCCCCGAGCAGCACGACGGCGATTTCCAGCAGTGCGTCGGTCTGCGGATTGAAGCCGCCGGTCTCGACATCCACCACCACCGGCAGGAAGCCCCGGAAACGGTGCGCGACCTGCGCGGTCATCGCATCTTCCAGCGCAGCGTCTGACCCGCGCGCATCGGCACCAGGCGCTCGTCGCCGAACGCCAGCGACTCCGGCGCCCGCCACTGCTCGCGGACCAGGCGCACGCGCCCGGTATTGCGCGGCAGGCCGTAGAACTGCGCACCCCAGCGCGAGGCGAAGTCGTCCAGCCGCTCCAGTGCTCCGGCCTCCTCGAAAGCCTCCGCGTACAGTTCCAGCGCGCAGTGCGCGTTGTAGATGCCGGCGCAGCCGCAGGCGGCGAGCTTGGCGGCGCGGCCGTGCGGGGCGCTGTCCGTGCCCAGGAAGAACTTCGGCGTGCCGGCGGTCGCGGCCTGCAGGAGCGCGCGCCGGTCCTGCTCGCGCTTCATCACCGGCAGGCAGTAGTGGTCCGGACGCAGCCCGCCCTCGAACATCGCGTTGCGGTTCAGCAGCAGGTGATGCGGGGTGATTGACGCCGCGACGCCGTCCGGCCCGGCCTGCACGAACTGCACGCCCGCGCGGCTGGTGACGTGCTCGAGCACCACGCGCAGGCCGGGCAGGCGCTGCAGCAGCGGCGCGAGGACCTCGTCCAGGAACACCGCCTCGCGATCGAAGACGTCGATGTCCGGATCGGTGACCTCCCCATGCACCAGCAGCGGCATGCCGACCTCGGCCATCGCCTCCAGCGCGCCATGGGTGCGCTCCAGGCACGAGACGCCGGCGTCGGAGTTGGTGGTCGCGCCCTGCGGGTAGAGCTTGACCGCGTGCACGAAGCCGCTCGCGCGCGCCGCCCGGATCTCCGAGGCCGGGGTATTGTCCGTGAGGTACAGCGTCATGAGCGGTTCGAATCCCGAATCCGCCGGCAGGCTGGCGAGGATGCGGGCACGATAAGCCGCCGCGGCGGCGGTGGTCGTCACCGGCGGCTTCAGGTTCGGCATCACGATCGCGCGTGCGAACTGGCGCGCGGTTTCCCCGGCCACCGCGGCGAGCGCGGGCCCGTCGCGCAGGTGCACGTGCAGATCGTCGGGACGGGTGAGTTCGAGGGACTGCATGGTGCGTATCGGCCGTGGTCGGAAGCGCCTGACGCGACACGCCGGGCGGGTGACCGATGATAGCGCGATTCCGCGCGACGGTGGCGCCCATGCCGGTGCTATCATGCCGGCATCGCAATACCCTCTGCTTCGATGGACCCCGACGCCCTCACCGCCCTGTCTCCCGTCGACGGCCGTTACGCCGGCAAGCTCGACGTCCTGCGCCCGCTGTTCAGCGAGTACGGCCTCATCCGCCTGCGCGTGCGGGTGGAAGTCGAGTGGCTGCGCGCACTCGCCGAGGACCCTGCATTCGAGGCCCTGGCTCCGTTCGGCGACGACGCCGCACGCACGCTGGAAGACCTCGCCGCCCGGTTCGACGTACAGGCCGCACGCCGGGTCAAGGCCATCGAGGCGCGCACGAACCACGACGTGAAGGCGGTGGAGTACTGGCTGCGCGAGTGTTTCGAACCGCACCCGGAACTCGCCCGTGCGATCGCCTTCATCCACTTCGCCTGCACCTCCGAGGACATCAACAACGTCGCGTATGCGCTGATGCTGGCACAGGCCCGGGCGCAGCACCTGCTGCCGGCGATGAACGCCGTCGTCGATGCCCTGCGGGAACTCGCGCACGCCCATGCGGACCGGCCGATGCTGGCGCGCACCCATGGACAGGCGGCGACGCCGACCACCCTCGGCAAGGAGATGGCGGTGTTCGCATACCGGATGCAGCGCCAGGCACGGCAGCTCGAATCGGTGCCGATCCTCGCCAAGCTCAACGGCGCGGTCGGCAATTTCAACGCCCACCTCGCCGCCTGCCCCGAAATCGACTGGCCGGCGCTGTCCGAACGCGTGCTGGCCGCGCTGGGGCTGCAATCCAATCCCTACACCACCCAGATCGAACCGCACGACTTCATCGCCGAATACGGCGCCGCGCTCGCGCGCTTCAACACCGTGATGCTGGACCTGTGCCGGGACGTCTGGAGCTACATCTCGATCGGCTATTTCCGCCAGCGCGCGGTCGCCGGCGAAGTGGGCTCGTCGACCATGCCGCACAAGGTCAACCCGATCGATTTCGAGAACGCCGAGGGCAACATCGGCATCGCCAATGCCCTGTTCGAGCAGATGGGCGCCAAGCTGCCGGTATCGCGCTGGCAGCGCGATCTGTCCGACTCCACCACCCTGCGCAACATCGGCGTCGCGGTCGGACACACGCTGCTCGCGTGCCAGGCCTGCCTGAAGGGACTGTCCAAGCTGGAGGTGAACCAGGCGCGCATCGAAGCCGATCTCGACGGCGCCTGGGAAGTGCTCGCCGAGGCGATCCAGACCGTCATGCGCCGGCACGGCATCGCCGACTCCTACGAGCAACTGAAGGCACTGACGCGCGGCCAGGCGATCGGGCGCGACGCATTGCGCGCGTTCATCGCCGGGCTGGCGATCCCGCAGGCGGACAAGGATCGCCTCCAGCGCCTGACGCCGGCTTCCTACACCGGCATCGCCGCGCGCCTGGCGCGCGAGGTCTGATCCCATGGCGCTGGACGTCGGCGCTCACGTACTCGGCCAGACCCGCGAGCCGCTGGTGCTGGAGTCGGCGGCCGACAACCGCGAGGTCGCAATCGCGCTGTGCGGGCAGGCCCGCCGCACGCTCGACCTCTCCAGCCGCCACCTGGATCCGCTGGTCTACGACACCCTGGAGTTCGTCGCCGCGGCCAAGGCGTTCGCCCTGCGCAGCCGGTTCAGCCGCCTGCGGATCATCGTCATGGATCCGGCCACGCCGGTGGCCCGCGGCCACCGCCTGATCGCCCTGGCCCAGGCGCTGAGCAGCTTCGTCGAACTGCGCGTGCCGGGGCATGACTATCGCGACTTCAACGAGGCGATGCTGATCGCCGACGACCAGGGCTACATCCACCGCCCGCTGGCGGACCGCTACGAGGGCACGGCCGACTTCCACGAACCAACCGGCGCCGGCGAGCTGCGGCGGCGCTTCGATCGGGTCTGGGACGCCGGCGAGCCCGATCCGAACTTCAGGCGCCTGTCGCTGTGAGGCACGCGGTCGCGATTGCATGGCTGCTCGCCGCGCTGGCGGCGGGGACCGCATACGCGGCCGCGATGACGATGCAGGTAGTCCAGCTCCGGCACCGCAGCGCCGAATCGCTGATCCCCGTATTGAAGCCGCTGGCGGTGCCCGGTGCCGCGGTCACCGGCACCGGCAGCCAGCTCATCCTGCGCACCACGGCCAGGAACATGGCCGACCTGATGACCGTGATCGCCGAGCTGGACCGGGCACCGCGCCGGCTGATGATCACGGTGCGCCAGGACGTCGATTCCTCGGCGGCCGGGATGGCGGCCGGCCTCGACGGGCGGTACCGCAGCGGGGACGGTTCCGGCGTGGCGGTGCGCTCGCTGCATACGCGCACTACCGCCGACGAGCGCGGCGAATACCGCGTGCAGGCGCTGGAAGGCACGCCCGCCTGGATCGACACCGGCACGTCCGTCCCGCTTGCCGGCCGCGGCGTCTACACCGACGGCGTCGGCACCGTGGTGCAGGACACGATCGACTATCGCGATGTCGGCTCGGGGTTCTATGCCGTGCCGCGGCTGTCCGGAGACTCGGTCACGCTGGAGATCCGCCCGCGTCAGTCGCGGCTTGCTCCCGAAGGCGGTGGCGCCATCGACTACGCCGAGGCCGGAACCACGGTTGCCGGGCGGCTGGGCGAATGGATCAGCATCAGCGCCGCCGGCGATGCCGGTGCACGCGTCGATGGCACCCTCGGCGCCGCCACCCGCATCCACGGCGCCGTGCAGCGCAGCCTGTGGGTACGGGTCGACGAACTGCGCTGAGCGCGCGCGGCGGGCTGCGCCCCAATCTGGCGCGCCCCCGGATGCCCTGCGATACTTCCCGCGCCATCGGCACCCAGGCGGATGGGGCCGGCGCCACGAACACCGCTTCGAACGGAAAAAGAAAGGAATGCCTCGATGAAACGCTTCTGGGTCGGTCTTGCCCTGTTGTCCGCCGCCGCGAGCGGCCATTGCGCCGGCGACGCGCCGGTACTGACGGTCACCCGATCGGTCGAAATCGCCGCGCCCGCCGGCGAGGTGTGGGAACGCGTCAAGGATTTCGACGGTCTGAACAAGTGGCATCCGGCCGTTGCCAAGGCCGAGATCGTCGAGGGCGGCAACAACGCGCCCGGCGCCGTGCGCCTGCTGACCCTGGGCGACGGCGGCACCATCCGTGAAAAGCTGCTCGCCTACGACGCCAAGGGCCGGTCGATGAAGTACAACATCCTGGAAGGCGTGCTCCCGGTCAGCAGCTACGAATCCACGATCAAGGTCGAGGAAGCCTCGAAGCAAGCCAGCAAGGTGACCTGGGCAGGCAGCTTCAAGCGCAAGGACACCGGCCCGGCGCCGGCCAAGGACGCCGACGACGCCACCGCCACCTCCACCATCGAGGGCGTCTACCAGGGCGGCCTGGACAACCTCAAGAAGATTTCGGAGTCCAAATGACGTTGCACGCGGCGACCGGGCCGGCAACGGTCCGGTCGCCGACGGAGTCGGACCGATGAAAGCACTCAATATCGCCAACGATGCACTCGGCAACCGGGCACGGCTCGATTCGCAGTACGCGCGCGACGGCTACCTGTTCTTCCGCGGCGTGCTGGACCTGGAGGCCGTCGCCGCCGTACGGCGCACCTGGCTCGACATCCTCGCCGGCATGGGCGTCATCGCCCCCGGCAGCGAAGTACCGATCTGGAACGGCGCCGATCTGTCGAACTTTCCCTTCAAGGTCGTGCCGATCGAGACCTCGGGATCCTGGCAGCGCTTCGTGCGTACGCCGTCGATCGACGGCTTTTTCCGCGCGGCGCTCGGCGAGGCACCCTGGTGGGTGCCAATCACGGAGCACCGCGTCGTGCCGCCGGGCGCAGACGACGGCGCGGACCCCTTCGTCTATCGGCACCAGGACGGCTACTCCAACCGCGGCATCGATTTCCGCGTGTGCTGGATCCCGCTCGTGGACATCGACGCGCGCAGCGGCGGCCTGGCCGTCGCCGAGGGCTGGCATACGCGCGGCATCATGCACGAGGCGGTGGGCAATCCGCCCGCGATCGCCCCCGCGACGATCCCGGACGACGCCTGGCGGCGCAGCGACTACCACCCCGGCGACGTGCTGATGTTCTCGCTCACCACGCCGCACAGCGGCATGCGCAATCGCTCGGACCGCTTCCGGCTGTCGATGGATCTGCGCGTGCTGCCGGCCTCGGCGCACCGCCCGATCATCGGCGACGTGGTTGCGGTCCGGCCGGAGGCGATCACCATCCGCGACGATGAGACCGGCAGCGAAGTCGTGCTCGGACTCGACGCGCGCAGCTTCGTGCGCGGGCACCTGGGCGTGGAGATGACGCTCGACGAGGTACCCGAGAAGATCCGCCCCGGCGAACACGTGATCGCCGCCTGGGAGGGCGGCCGCGCAGTGATGATCCGGCCGCATCGCGGCCACGGCGCACTGTGAAGGTGCGCTCCAGCCATCGGCCCGACCGCCATCAGGAGCCATTCGGATGAACACGACCGCAACCGAAACAGCAGACGATGCCCGGTTTTCGACGTTCGACGGCAACGCCGTCGCCGACAACTACGAGATCATGCAGCCGATCACGTTCCCGCCCGGAATCGACCCCGAGGCGACCGGCGCGCTGCTCGCCCAGGGCGCGGACATGCGCGTCGTGTTCTGCGATCCCAAGGCCGGCCTGAGCCTGGTGCGCCTGCGCTTCGCGCCGGACTTCAAGCTCGTGCGCCACACCCATGACGTCGACTGCCTGTACTACGTCGTTGCCGGCAGCCTGCGCATGGGCAACCGCACGTTCGAAGCCGGCGGCGGCTTCTTCCTGCCGGCCCACCAGCCCTACGGCTACGAGGCCGGGCCCGACGGGGTGGAAGTGCTGGAGTTCCGCGGCGCCACCTCGTTCGACATGAGAATCACCGAGACCAGCCCCGCGCGCTGGAAGGCGATCGCCGACGGCGTGGCCGCGAACGCCGAGAAGTGGAAGGCGCTGGGATTTCCGACCCCGGCCTGACGGCTGTCCAAGCCAGCGGGTGTCGGTGGCGTTCGGGCCCGCGCTCGATCAGCGCAGTTGTTCGCCGAAGCGCTCGCCCTGCGGGCGCCCGGTCCTCCAGCTCCGGCGATAGCGGGCCGGCGGGGTGGAAAACCGGCGCTTGAAAGCGCGATTGAAGGCGGCCTGCGACTCGTACCCCACTTCCTCGGCGATCTGCACCACGCTGCGGCTGGTGGTGCGCAGCGACTCGGCACCCAGTTCCAGGCGCCAGTCGGCCAGATAGGCCATCGGGGCCTGGCCGAGATAACGCGCGAAGCGCTCCGTGAGCACCGAGCGCGACACGCCCGCCTCGCGTGCCAGAAGGTCCAGGGACCATGCATGCCCCGGCCGCTGGTGCATGGCCGCGAGCGCCCTGCCGATGCCGGGATCGGCCGCGCCGGCCAGCCAGCCGGTACGGCCCGAGGGCAATTGCAGCACGTAGCGGCGCAACACCTCGGCGAACAGGACTTCCGCCATGCGGGCCGCGATCGCATCGCCGCCCGGCGTTGCGTCGGTGACCTGATTGACCGCGTGGCGGATCATGTTCTCGAGCAGCTCGCCATACGGATCCTGGCGTATGTGGACGCGCAGCACGCGTGGCAACCCCGCCAGCACGCGTAGGATCATCCGCGCCTCGCAGGCGAGATAGCCGCAGATCAGGCGCGTGCGTTCGCCTTCCCCGCCCCCCATCCGGGAGAGTTCGATCCGGCCACTGAGCATCCTGGGCAGGTCCGCCGAACCGTCGACGGTTTCACCGCCCTGTCCGTTGCCCATGAAGTGCGGATCACCATGCGGAAGCATGACGATGTCGCCGGCGGTCAGCGGCGTCGCCTCCTCGCCGACCCGGATGTAGCCGCGCCCGTCGGCGATGAGATGAAACTCGATGATCCGGCTGGCGGCCGTGGCGACGTAGGGAGCGAACGCCTCGGACGCCGGCGATCGCACGCACCAGGGCGCCACGCACTCGGCATTGAAGAACATCGCGCCGGACAGCTTGACGGCGCGCAGAAGCTCCGAGAGAGCGTCCATCGCCAATCAGACTACCAGAGGCCGGCCGGCACCGCGACGGCCCGCCCGCGCAGCCGTTTGCGGGCGCACCCGGACGCCGTCACATGCCCGCGATTCGTCGTCGCGAGCGCAGCGAAGCGACCCAAGCGGCCTCGATGCCACCGGCTGCGCGTGGATTGCAGCGGCCGCAGCGCCGCCAACGCCTGAACCGCACTCCGTCGTTGCGAGCCCGCGTAGCGGGCGCGGCCACCCACGCTTCGCCAACGATGTCGAGGCGGCATGCATTGCTTCGCTGCGCTATCCAGGAACCGCACGCCGTCATTGCGAGGAGCGAAGCGACGAAGCAATCCACGCGCCGCCGCCATCGAGGCCGCGTGGGTCGCTTCGCTGCGCTCGCGACGACGAAGGCGCGGATCATGGCTGCAATCGGCCGGGGCCACCCCGGTTCGGCCTCGCGATGACCCGGGGCGGTTCACTGATCGCCGGCCGCGCAGGCAATGTTTCCGGCCGGGCGGTCAAGCGCGCGGCGTTCACGCGCGCATCGGTCAATTATCGCGGCCGCGCTGCAAAGCACCGGCCTGGAGTCGAGCCGAGAATGCGGGCTCGTTGAACCCGAAGGAGGCACTCATGCAAACCCGCATTGACGAATCCAAGCTCAATGAACTGCTCGGACGGGCCATCGTCGACTTCGGCGCCGTCTCGCTAGCCCCGCTGGTGCTGATCGGCGACCGGCTCGGGCTGTATCGTGCGCTCGCCGACCACGGCGCCATGACATCCACCGAACTGGCCGATCGAACCGGCACCCACGAGCGCTACGTACGCGAGTGGCTGAACGCGCACGCGGCTTCCGGCTACGTGCAGTACCTCGCACCGAGCGGCCGCTACGTGCTCACGCCCGAGCAGGCGGCGATGTTCGCCGACGAGGAAAGCCCCGCGTTCGTGGTCGGCGCCTTCCAGACCACGCTGGCCGCGAGCCGCATCCACGACCGGCTCGCCGACGCCTTCCGCAGCGGCGAAGGCGTCGGCTGGCACGAGCACGATCACGCCTTGTTCCATGGCATCGAGCGCTTCTTCCGCCCCGGCTACGTCGGCAACCTGATCCAGCACTGGATCCCGGCCGTGAACGGGATGCACGAACGTTTGCTGGCCGGCGCGCAGGTCGCGGACATCGGCTGCGGCCACGGCGCATCGACCATCCTGATGGCACGGGCCTACCCCGAGTCCGAATTCATCGGCTTCGACGGCCATGCCGAATCGATCGCCACCGCGCGCGAGCGCGCACGCGAGGCGGGCGTGGCCGGGCGCTGCCGGTTCGAGGTGTCGACCGCCAAGACGTTCGCCGGCACCGGATACGACTTCATCACCGTGTTCGACGCGCTGCACGACATGGGCGATCCGGTGGGCGCTTCGCGCCACGTCCTGTCCGCGCTCGCGCCGCAGGGCTCGTGGATGATCGTCGAACCCTACGCCGGCGATCGGGTGGAGGAGAACCTCAATCCGATCGGACGGGCTTTCTACGCCGGCTCCACCCTGATCTGCACGCCCTGCTCGATGGCCCAGGAGGTGGGGCTGGCGCTCGGCGCGCAGGCCGGCGAAGCAAGGATGCGCGCGGTCGTCACCGACGCCGGCTTCACCCGCTTCCGCCGGGCCTGCCATACGCCGTTCAACCTGGTCTACCAGGCACAACCCTGAGCCTCGCGCCGCGGATCGCGGCGGGCCATGAAACACCGCCCGGCATCGCCGGTCAGGTCCGCCGCGTTCCCGCGCACTCACCGCCCGGTGAATCGCGGCGGACGCTTCTCCAGGAAGCTGAGCGCGGCTTCACGCAGATCGGCGGAATCCGTGCAGGTCTTCAGCAGGCGCTTGTACAGCATGTTGGCTTCGGCGAGCGTCTGGAACGGCGCCTCCCAGAGCTGGCGCTTGATGGCGCTCAGCGCCAGCGGCCCGCAATTGAGCGCGATGTCCTGCGCGTACGCCATCGTTTCCGCCTCCAGGCGGGCACGTGGATACACGCGCGCCACGAGCCCGATTTGCAGTGCCTCCGCCGCATCGAACCTGCGCGCGGACAGCAGCAGATCCGCCGCCCGCGCCTGCCCGACCAGGCGCGGCAGCAACCACGCGATGCCGTACTCCGCCGCGACCGCCCGGCGGGCGAAGCTGGTGCTGAACACCGCGCTGTCGGCGGCGAAGCACAAGTCGCAGAACGCCGCGTAGATGAGGCCGAGGCCGGCCGTGGCGCCGTTCAGCATGCCGATGATGGGCTTGTCGATGCCCGGGAAATAATTGTGCGTGGCCTGGTAGTCGTGGCGCATCGCCGGATCGAGCGGCCAGTGCAGTGCGCCGATGTAACGCTGCGGTGCGCCGTGGTCGGCGGTCGAGACGATGGCGTTGACGTCGAGCCCGACGCAGAACGCAGCGCCCGCCCCGGTGAGCACGACGATTCGCACGGCTTCCTCGCCCTGCGCCCGCAGCATCGCCTGCCGCAACTGCACCGCCATCTCGTAGGTCATGGCGTTGCGCGCCGCCGGACGATTGAGCGTCACCACCGCAACGCCATCCGCGGCGGTGTACAGCACTTCGGGTTCTGCGTCGCTCATCTTCCGATTGCTCCTGCTCCGGCGCACGGACGCACCGCCCACATCCGCCGCGGTGACGAATGCGCGCCCCCGCAGGCTCCACGGCCTTCGGTGGCGGCCTTACGCCTGCCCGACGCCGGATGCGGATCCGGCCCGGCCGTCCACGGCGCCGGCCCGCAGTCGCGCGCGCAGTTCGAATTTCTTGATCTTGCTGGACGCCGTGCGCGGGAACTCATCCAGGACGACGAGGCGCTCGGGCGTCTTCTGCCGCGCCACGCCGCTGGCACGGAAATGCGCGACGACTTCGTCGAGCGTGAGCGACGCGCCCGGCCGGACGGTCACGAACACGCACACCTTCTCCCCGTACAGTTCGTCCGGCATCGCGACCGCCGCCGCCTCCGACACGGCGGGCAGTGCGGCCAGGACATCCTCGACTTCCTTGGACGAGATGTTCTCGCCGCCGCGGATGATGATGTCCTTCTTGCGATCGGTGATGGTCAGGAATCCCTCGGCGTCCAGGTGGCCGATGTCGCCGGTGCGGAACCAGCCGTCGGCCATGAAGCATTCCAGATCCAGCGCCGGGTTGGTGTAGCCGAGGAACAGCTCCGGCGCGCGCGTGGCGACCTCGCCGGTCTCGCCCGCCGGCAGCGGCTGCCCGTCCGCGTCGAGGATCCGCACCTCGTTGTTGCGCATCGGCCGGCCGTCGGTCCGGGCGCGCTTGTCGAACGGCCAGTGCGGCTGCTGTTCGGTCACGGTCGGATGTTCGGTGAGCGCGTAGCAGCGCCCGGCGCGAAATCCGTGCTCCTCGGCCAGCCGGACGTGCGCGGGCGTGACGGAAGCCGCGCCCATCGAGAAGAACTCCAGCGTGGACAGATCGCGGCCGGCGGCCTGCGCCGCGCGCAGCATCGATACCAGGAAGTACGGGGTGCCGCCGGACTGCCGCACCCGATGGCGCTGGATCAGTTCGGCGGCCAGTTCCGGCTGCCAGTGGTCCATGTACACCGTGGAGATCGGGTGGAACCACGGCCGCACCATGAAATTCAGGCCCGCGGTATGCCCGGCCGGAAAGCAACACAGGTAGCTGCCGTCGTTGACGTAGCTCGATACCGACCAGTCCGAGATCAGCGTGTTGTGCGAATGGCGCACGCCCTTGGGTTCCGCCGTCGTGCCGGAGGTGTACAGCAGCAGGCACGGTTCGTCGGCACTCTGCCGGGGCGGCTCGAATGCATCCGTGGCACGCGCCTGGAGTTCCTCGAAGGCGATCGCGCCGGCCGGCACGTCGGTGCCGAACACGATCGTGTATTCGAGATCCGGCAGGGAGCCGATCTGCCGCAGACGGTCGATGAAGTCGATCTTCATCCAGCGATCGGGAATGACCAGCACGCGGGCCCGCGACTGGCGCAGGATGAACCCGACCTCGGCCGGGCCGTAGATGTGCACGATCGGCAGCAGCGTCGCGCCGGCCCGGAACACCGCCTGGTAAAGCACGGCGGATTCGTACTGCGTCGGCATCTGCACCGCGACCACGTCGCCGGGACCGATGCCGAGCCCGCGCAACGCCCCGGCCAGGCGCCGCCCGTGCGCACCGGCCTCGGCTACCGTGGTGCGGCGGTGACCGGAGACGGTGTAGAAATCAAGCGTCGCGCCACCGCAGGTGGACAGGCCCGCATCGAGCGCCTCGCCGACGGACCGCGAGCCGTAGATGCCGGCCGCGTACCAATGGCGGCGCCGTTCCTCCCGGGCGCGTGCGATCGTCGCAGCGTCGGTGTGCTCCGCCACGTCAGGCCGCGGACCGGCGGCGCCAGAGAAGCGCGAGGCCGCCCGCCAGCAGCGGCAGCGCCGGCGGCACGGGTACCGGCGCCAGCGCATCCTGGAACGCCTGGGCAATCGCGGCGTGCCCCGCGGTCGTTGGATGCAACTCGTCCCAGAACAACAACCCCTGCGCATCGGCGCAGGGCGTGGTGTCGAACAAATCGTCCAAGCAACCCTGGGTCACGTTCGTGAACCCGAAGTCGAGGGGCGCGTCGAGCAGCGCAGCGAACGGCGTGGCGACGTCGATCAGCCGCACGCCCATGGCTGTGTCGATGACATCGATCGCGAGCTGCTGGTTGAACAGGCTGGCCGCCGCGGTCAGTTCGCCCTGCCGTCCCTCCACCAGCGCGCGCGGCGTGCGCCCGAGATCCGGCATGTTGACGACGTACACGCCGTCCGCGCCCTTGGCCAGCATCGCGTCGACCGCCGCGCCGATGTTGGCGATGGCCTGAGTGACGATGTCGGACGCGGTTGCGTAGCCCAGGTCCGCGGCATACAGCAGGTCGTTCGCCCCGGCCCAGATCACCACGGAAACGTCCGTACCGTGCAGGTCGGGCACCGAATCCCGCTGCGACGCCAGCCCGGTCGCCGCGTTCTGCAAGGCACCGCCGAAGATCGGCACCGCCGCGAAATCGTTGTCTCCCGTGTTGTCGACTTCACCGTACCTGCCGGTGTAGGCGCCGCCGACGGCAATGCTGACCACGGACCATTGCGGATTGGCGGACTCTAGATAATCGACCCAGATCGGACCGTTGGAGAACCGGCCCTGGTAGTAGGTGTCGCTCGACGGGATGTCGACCAGGCCGAACGACACCGAGCTCAGCGCGGCCGACAGATTGCCGGTATCGGAAAGGCTGTCGCCCATGATGCCGATGGTCCGGGCGCCGGCGCTGCCGGCGCCAAGCGCCAGGACGAGCGCGGCGGCGCAACGGGTCGATTGACGTACGTTCATGCTTTCATCCTCCGTGTACAAGGGGCGCTTTGGCGCCAGGATCCAGGTGAACCCGCACGGCCGGCGAGTGCGGGGACCGGGGACATTCCGGGTTCGGACTCGCGGCGATGGCGCCGCTGCTCATGACGCCCGCAACTGGTGCTTCAAGACCTTGCCCGAGGCGTTCAGGGGCAGGGCGTCGACGAACTCGACGTGGCGCGGCACCTTGTAGTTCGCCATCTCGGCGCGGCACCAGGCGACGACGTCGTCCGCGGCGAGATCGGCGCCGGCCTTGCGCACGATGAACGCCTTGCCGACCTCGCCCATGCGCGCGTCGGGCACCCCGATCACCGCCACCTGCGCGATCCCCGGCATGCGGTACAGCGTGTTCTCGATCTCGGCCGGGTAGCAGTTGAACCCGCCGACGATGAACATGTCCTTGATCCGATCCGTGATCCGCAGGTAGCCGCGCTCATCGATCACCCCGACGTCGCCGGTGTGCAGGAAGCCCTCGGCGTCGATCGCGGCGGCGGTCGCGGCCGGATCGTCCAGGTAGCCGCGCATCACATTGTAGCCGCGCACCAGGATTTCGCCCGGCTCGCCGACCGCTACCGACCGCCCCCGCGCGTCCACGCAGCGCACTTCCACGCCGGCGATCGGCCTGCCGACGGTCGTGGCGATCACTTCGGGGTCGTCATCATGCCGGCTCATGGACACGGTCGCACTGGCCTCGGTCAGCCCGTAGCCGGTCAGCACGACGCCGATGCCCATCTCGGTGCGCAACCGTCGCACCATCTCCACCGGGACGTTGGCCGCGCCGGTGGCCACCAGCCGCAGGCTGGAGAGATCGAACGCGGCGCGCCGGGGGTGCGCGAGGATGGACAGGAAGATCGTCGGCGGCCCGGGCAGGCAGGTGATGCGCTCGCGCTGGATCAGCGCCAGCACGGGATCGACCTCGAATACCGCCAGCGGGTAGACCGCCGCGCCGGCGATGAAGCCTGCCAGCCAGCCGGCCTTGTAGCCGAACGAATGGAAGAACGGTGCCGGGACAAGGTAGCGATCGTCCGCGCACAGGCCGACCGACTGCGACCAGCCGGTGTAGGTGCGGACGGTCTGCGCATGGGACAGCATCACGCCCTTGGACTGGCCGGTGGTCCCGGAGGTGAACATGATGTCGCTGAGATCGTCGGGCCCGACGGCCTGCGCACGTGCCTCGGCGAGCGCCGGATCGACCGCTTCGCCTGCGGCGAGGAACCGTGCCCAGCCGTCGTCCGCGGCATCGGCTGCGCCGAGGACCACGATCCGCTCCAGCGCAGGCAGGCGCTGCGCGCGCAGCGCCGCCGGATAGTCGACACCGAGGACCTCGCCGGCGGTCACCGCGATCCGCGCGCCGCTGCGGCGGACGTTGTCCGCCGCCGCGCCACCCTGGTAGCGCGGTTTGGTCGGCACGAGCACGGCGCCGGCCGATTGCAGGCCCAGGCAGGCGATGATCCACTCCGCGCTGTTCGGCGCCCACAGGCAGACCCGATCCCCGGGCTGCACGCCGGCGGCGATGAAGGCGCGCGCGGCGGCGCGGCGATCGCGATCCAGGGCGGCGTAGGTCCAGCGCCGATCGCCATCGACCAGGGCCGGCCGCGCGCCGAATCGCGCAACGCAGCGCGCGATCAGGCGGGCAAGGGTGTCGGCCGCATCGTCGTTCATCGCCACAGTCTACCCGAGGCGGGCGCGCAGGCCATGCGCGCGACCGGTGCGGGATACGGCGCGGGCTCGACCCCGGCGCCGTCACGCCCGCCGGGACAGGCCCCGCCGCATCACGTATCATGGCCCGCGTCGCGCCGGCCATGTCGAACACACCCGCCTCCATCGAGATCCAGTGCCATCCCGGCGGCCCCGCGTGCACGCCGTTCCAGCTCGACCGCATCGCGGATCGGCTCCGTACGCTCGCCCCCGACCTGGTCCGCATCGACGCCCGGCACCGCCACGTCGTCGCCTGCTCGCGGCCGCTCGCCGGTGCGCAGGCAGCGCGCCTGCTGCAGGTGCTCGGCGGTGCCTGCACCGCGGCGCACGGCACGCCCGCCTTCGTGGTCGCGCCGCGGCTGGGTACGATCTCGCCCTGGTCTTCCAAGGCCACGGACATCGCCCGCAACTGCGGACTGGATGCGGTCGAGCGCATCGAACGCATCACCGACTGGTACGTGGACACGGCAAGCGGCCCGCTGGACGCCGGCCGGCGCGCCGGGATCGCGGCGCTGGTGCACGACCGCATGACCGAGACGGTACTGGACCCGGGCGCCGCGCTCGATGCGCTGTTCCGGCACGCGGCACCCGCGGCGCTCGGCAGCGTGGCGGTCACCGGCCATGGCCGCGAGGCGCTTATCGAGGCGAACGCGGCGCTGGGACTGGCACTGTCGGCGGACGAGATCGACTACCTGCTGGATGCCTACCGCGAGGCCGGCCGCGACCCGACCGACGCCGAGCTGATGATGTTCGCGCAGGCCAATTCCGAACACTGCCGGCACAAGATCTTCAACGCCCGCTGGACCATCGACGGCCAGGAACAGCCGCACTCGCTGTTCGCCATGATCCGCAACACCATGGACCGCAACCCCGGCCGGGTGCTGTCCGCCTACCAGGACAACTCCGCGGTCACGGCCGGGTACCGCGCCAGCCGCCTGCTGGTGGCGCCGGACACGCGCGAGTACGGCTTCGTCGACGAGGACGTGCACATCCTGGCCAAGGTCGAGACCCACAACCACCCCACCGCGATCGCGCCGCACCCGGGCGCCGGCACCGGCAGCGGCGGGGAAATCCGCGACGAGGGCGCGACCGGCCGCGGCGCACGCCCCAAGGCCGGGCTCACCGGCTTCACGGTTTCGCACCTGCGCATCCCGGGCTTCGAGCAGCCCTGGGAGGCGAGCGTCGGCAAGCCGGACCGGATCGTCTCGGCGCTGGAGATCATGCTCGATGGCCCGCTGGGCGCGTCGGCGTTCAACAACGAGTTCGGCCGGCCGGGGCTGGCGGGCTACTTCCGCAACTTCGAACTCGCGGTGCCCGGGCCGGACGGACCGGAACAGCGCGGCTACCACAAGCCCATCATGATCGCCGGCGGCTTCGGCAACGTGCGCCCCGCGCACGTGGACAAGCGCGAAACCCCGGCCGGCGCCGCGGTGGTGGTGCTCGGCGGCCCGGCGATGCTGATCGGCCTGGGGGGCGGGGCGGCGTCCTCGGCCGCCAGCGGCAGCGGCGACGCCGATCTGGACTTCGCCTCGGTGCAACGCGCGAACCCCGAGATGCAGCGCCGCTGCCAGGAAGTGATCGACTGGTGCTGCAGCCTGGGCACCGATAACCCCATCCTGTCGATCCACGACGTCGGCGCGGGCGGGCTTTCGAACGCCATCCCCGAGATCCTGCACGGCAGCGGCCGTGGCGGCCGCCTGGAACTGCGCGAGATCCCCAACGCCGATTCCGGCATGAGCCCGCTGGCGATCTGGTGCAACGAGGCGCAGGAGCGCTACGTGCTCACCGTCGCACCGGCGGCGCTGCCGCGCCTGGCGGCCGCATGCGAGCGCGAGCGCTGTCCGTACGCGGTGGTCGGGCATGCCAGCGACGACGGCCGCCTGCTCGTCACCGATCGCCTGCTCGGCGCCGCGCCGATCGACATCGCCATGGAAGTGATGCTGGGCAAGCCGCCCAAGCTGGCGATCGACGCCCGCCGCCGCGATGCGCCACGCCCCAGGCTCGATCTGGGCGGGATCGATCTCGCCACCGCCGCGGCGCGCGTGCTGGGCTTCCCGGCCGTGGCCGACAAGCGCTTCCTCATCACCATCGGCGACCGCACCGTGGGCGGGCTCACCTGCCGCGACCAGATGGTCGGCCCATGGCAGGTGCCGGTGGCGGATTGCGCCGTCACCGCGAGTTCCTTCCGCGAATTCACCGGCGAAGCGATGGCGGTCGGCGAGCGCACGCCGCTGGCGCTCATCGATCCGGCGGCCGCGGCGCGCATGGCCGTCGGCGAGGCGCTCACCAACCTCGCGGCAGCGCGCGTCCTGCGCCTGCCGGACGTACTGCTGTCGGCAAACTGGATGGCCGCGCCCGGCCACGGCGCGGACGCTGCCGGGCTGTACGACGCGGTCGCCGCGATCGGCCTGGAGCTGTGCCCGGCACTCGGCATCGCGATCCCGGTCGGCAAGGACTCCCTGTCCATGAAGACCGTCTGGCGCGATGCGCGCGGCGAGCACGCGGTGATCGCGCCGGTGTCGCCGATCGTGTCCGCCTTCGCGCCGGTGGCCGACGTGCGCCGCACGCTGACGCCGCAGTTGCAGCGCGACTGCGGGCCGACCGAACTGCTGCTGGTGGATCTCGGGGCCGGCCGCCAGCGCCTGGGCGGGTCGGTGCTCGCGCAGGTCTGCGGGCAGATCGGCGACGACTGCCCGGACGTGGACAGCGCACCGCGCCTGGCGGCGTTCTTCCGCGCCATCCAGATCCTGAACGATGCGGAACTCCTGCTGGCCTATCACGACCGCTCCGACGGCGGCCTGTACGCGGCCCTGGCGGAAATGGCGTTCGCCGGGCGCTGCGGGCTGGCGATCGACCTCGATCCGCTCGGCCCGGATTCACTCGCGGCGTTGTTCAACGAAGAACTCGGCGCGGTGGTGCAGGTACGGGCCCAGGACGTGGCGGCCGTGATCGCCGAGTTCGATCGCGACCCCGCGCTCGCCGGCTGCACGCACCGCATCGGCGCCCCCGCCGACGCGCTGCGCCTGACGCTGCGCCGGGACGGGCGTGCGCTGCTGGACGAGGATCTCGGCACCCTGCTGCGGCGCTGGTCCACGGTGCACCACCGCATGCGCCGGCTGCGCGACAATCCGCAGGCGGCCGATGCCGAATTCGAGGTAATCGCCGACCTCGCCGACCCGGGCCTGCACTTCGCGCCGGTGCCCGATCCCGAGCCGGCCGCGGCACCGGCCGTCGCGCTCGCGCGGCCGAAGGTCGCGATCCTGCGCGAGCAGGGCGTAAACGGACACGTGGAGATGGCCGCCGCCTTCGAGCGCGCCGGCTTCGCGCCGGTGGACGTGCACATGACCGATCTCGTGGCCGGGCGGTTCGATCCGGCCGCCTACGCCGGGCTCGCGGCCTGCGGCGGATTCTCCTACGGCGACGTGCTCGGCGCGGGTGCCGGCTGGGCGCGCACGCTGCTCTACAACGACCGCGCCCGCGAGGCATTCGCCGCATTCGTCGCCCGCCCGGATCGCTTCGCGCTCGGCGTGTGCAACGGCTGCCAGATGTTCGCGCACCTGCGCGAACTCATCCCCGGCGCCGGACACTGGCCGCGATTCCTGTCCAACGCCTCGGCGCGGTTCGAGTCCCGGCTGGTCATGGTGGAAGTGCTGCCCTCGGCCTCCGTGCTGCTCGGGCCGATGGCGGGCGCGAGGCTGCCGATCGTGGTCGCGCACGGCGAGGGGCGCGCCTCGTTCGACGCTGCCGGAACGGCGGCCTCGGTGCTCGCCGACGGCACGGCGTCCATGCGCTACGTCGACAATCGCGGCCTGCCGACACAGGCCTACCCGGCCAATCCCAACGGCTCGGAGCTCGGCATCGCCGCGCTCACCGCCGCCGACGGCCGGGTCACGATCATGATGCCGCACCCGGAACGCGTGTTCCGGGCCGTGCAGTGCTCCTGGCTGCCGCCGCCGTGGCGCGGGGATGACGGCCCGTGGCTGCCGATGTTCCGCGCCGCGCGCCGGTTCGCGCGCGACTGTTGATCCGGGCGCCAGCCCCGTGGCCGGCGACGACGACTCCGACCTGTTCCGCCGCACGATCGGCCCGGTGCGGCCCGTGGCCGACGGCCGGGCCGAACTGCGCCGCCGCCGGCCCGCGCCGATCCCCCGGCATCGCCGCGCCGACGTCCAGGACGCCGCCCTCGCCGGCCTGCACGCGCCGATGCAGCCGCTGCCGGCGGCCGAAGGCGACAGCCTGCGATTCATCCGCGCCGGAGTGCAGCCCGGCTTGTTCAGGAAACTGCGCCGTGGCGCGATCCCATGCCGGGCGGAACTGGACCTGCATGGCATGACGGTCGCGGAAGCGCACCGCGCGGTCGACGCATTCCTGAAGGAATCCATGAGCTTGCATTACCGCGGCGTACGCATCGTGCACGGCCGGGGGCAGCGTTCGCCGGACCGCGTGCCGGTGCTCAAGTCCAACCTGGCGCAGTGGCTGGCAGGCAGCGACACGGTGCTCGCGTACTGTTCCGCACGCGCCGCCGACGGCGGCACGGGTGCGGTCTACGTGCTGTTGAAGTCGCCAACCACGGCACGAAATCCCTGAAAATGCCGCGCGGCGAGGCTGGTCAGAGCCAATTGCAGGCCTATAATCGGGCACCGAGTTCCACACGGCACGGCGCGTCCGCTGGCCTGTAGCGACGCGCAGGTGCCGGCTGCACCCTGGCGTCGGGCTGAACGCCGCGGTGCCAAAAGCGGGAGATGTCCGTGGCGACGGTCATGATTGTCGACGACCAGTCGACGAGCCGGCTCATTCTCGAAGAACTCCTGGCGTCGCTCGACGCGACCCTGGTGCTGGAGAGCTTTTCGAGCCCGCTCGCCGCGCTCGCCTGGGCGCAGGCCAACCGGCCCGACCTCATCCTCACCGACTACAAGATGCCGGAGATGGATGGCGTGGAGTTCATCCGCCGCCTGCGTGCGATCCCGGGCCTGGCTGACGTACCGATCATCGTCATCACCGTCGTCGACGACCGCATCGTGCGCTACCAGGCGCTGGAGGCCGGTGCCACCGACATCCTCAACAAGCCGGTGGACCACCACGAGTGCCGGGCGCGCTGCCACAACCTGCTGACGATGCGCCGGCAGGCGCAGATGCTGCGCAATCGTTCGCGCTGGCTCGAGAAGCAGGTGGCGGACGCGACCCGGCTGCTGCGCGATCGGGAGCGTGAATCACTGCTCATTCTCGCCCGCCACGCCGTCTACCGCGAGGATCCGACCGGCCAGGCCACCGTGCGCGCGGCGCACTTCGCCCGGCTGATCGCCAGCCGCCTCGGCCTGCCCGAGGAGCAGGCCGAGGCGATAGAACTGGCCGCGATGCTGCATGACGTCGGCATGATCGGCGTGCCGGATCGCATCCTGCTCAAGCCCGAGCGGCTCACGGCCGAGGAATTCGACGTGGTCCGCAACCACTGCTCGCTCGGCCACGCCTTCCTCGGGGAACATCGCTCGCCGTACCTGCAGCAGGCCGCGGTGGTCGCCCTGGCGCACCACGAGCGCTGGGACGGCAGCGGCTATCCGCACCGGCTGCGCGCCGAATCGATTCCATTGCCGGCGCGCATCGTCGCGGTGGTCGACGCCTACGACGCGCTCACCTCGCCGCGGCCGTGGCGCGCGGCGGTGTCGATGGATCGGGCGGTCGAAATCCTCATGCGCGCCAAGGGCGCGGCTTTCGACCCGCAATGCGTCGAGGCATTCGGCGCCCAGCTCGACCGCGTCGCGCGCTTCGAACTCGACCACCGTCCCCTGCAGGACGTCGACTGAGACCCCCGCATGCCCGCTTCCCCGCCCACACCAAGGCGCTCATCCCCGCTCAACTGGCTTCGGTGCCGGCTCGCCGCCCGCGAGGATACCGAGCACGAGCAGGCCGCGCTGCGGCTGATCGCCGGTGCGGTCTGGCTGGCGTACCTGCGCATCGGCGGCGACGCGGCGGCGGTGGTATGGCACGCGACGCCGATCTCGGCGTTGTACGTACTGCTCGCGATCGCCATCCTGCTGGCGATCGTCGCCTTCCCGCGCGTGAGCCCGGCGCGGCGGGTGGCCGGAATCGTGCTCGACGCGGCCGGCATCAGCTACGCGATGGCCGCCACCGGCGAGCTGGGTGCCTGGCTGGTGGCGATGTACTTCTTCGTTACCCTCGGCAACGCCTTCCGCTACGGCAATCGCTACCTGCTGATCAACGCCTCGCTGACCGTCGCCTGCTTCGGCTGGGTGCTGGTCACCACGCCGTACTGGATCGAGCAGCGCACGCTCGGCGTGGGCATGCTGATCGCCTTCATCACCGTCGACCTGTACGCCTCGATCCTGATCCGGCGCATGCAGCAGGCGGTGCGCACGGCGGAAGAGGCGAACAAGGCCAAGAGCCAGTTCCTGGCCAACATGAGCCACGAGATCCGCACGCCGTTGAACGGCGTCATCGGCATGAGCGATCTGCTCACCCGCACCCCGCTCAGCACCGATCAGAAGGAGTTCGTCGATACGATCCAGAGCTCGGCCCGGACCCTGCTCGCGCTCATCAACAACATCCTGGACATCTCCAAGATCGAGGCAGGCCGGACCGAAATCGCGCACGCCGACTTCGACCTGCACGACACGGTCAACAACGCGGTGCGGATGTTCGAACCGCAGGCGCGTGCCAAGGGACTGCGCATGGACCTGCACGTGGCGCCCACGGTGCCGTTCCGCCTGCGCGGGGATTCGCTGCACCTGCGCCAGGTGCTGATCAACCTCATCGGCAACGCGGTCAAGTTCACCGAGCGCGGGAGGATCGAAGTCCGCGTCGCGGTCTCGGCCGCCACCGACACCGCGGTGACCGTGCATTTCGCGGTGAGCGACACCGGCATCGGCATCAGCCGCGACGCGCAGATGCGGATTTTCGACAAGTTCACCCAGGCGGACGAGTCGACCACGCGCCGCTACGGCGGTACCGGGCTGGGCACCGCGATCGCCAAGCAGCTCACGGAACTGATGAACGGGCGGATCGGGGTCATCAGCGAACCGGGCGCCGGCAGCACGTTCTGGTTCGAGGTTCCCTTCGAGTTCCAGGGCCGCGACGCCCCGCGCCTGGCGCACGCGCGCGTGCTGCTGGTCGGCGCGGGCGACGCGCGCGTGGACGCCTTCACCGCGGCCCTCGCCCGGCTCGGCGCGAGCTGGGAGAACGTCGCGGATGCGAAGTCCGCGCTGGAAGCGTGCGCCGTGGACGACGGCGCACGCCCGCATTGCGTTTTCATCACCGGTGGCGCGGGGTTCGATGCGCTGCTCGTCGCGCAAGCCATGCGCGAGAGCGCCACCGGAACCCTGCCCAAGCTGGTGCTGCTGGCGCCGGCCGGCACGGGGCTGGATGTCGATGCCGCGCTGCGCGCCGGCTACCTGTGCGTGGTCGATCTGCCCGCATCCGAGCCGTTGCTCATCAACGTCCTGCACGCCGCAGGCGTCGAACTGGCAGCGCCGGCGGCCCAGCGCCCGCCCCAGTCGGAAGCGCGCGCGGAGCTGGCACCGCTCACGGGCCTGAGGATCCTGGTCGGCGAGGACAACCCGACCAACCAGAAGGTGATCACGAAGATCCTCGAACACGGTGGCCACAGCGTGCACGTGGTCGGCAACGGCGAGGAGGCGCTGGACGCGCTGGAACGCGCGGGCTACGACGTGATCGTGCTGGACATGCAGATGCCGGTGATGGGCGGCATCGAGGCCGCCAAGGTGTACCGGTTCTCGCGTCCGGGCCAGCGCCGTGCGCCGATCGTCATCCTCACCGCCAATGCCACCGCCGAGGCCGCGCGCGAATGCGAGGAGGCCGGCATCGACGCCTATCTCACCAAGCCGATCGAACCCCAGCGCCTGCTGGACACCGTGCTGCAGGTCTTCGAGGCCAGCGGCGGCGGTGCGCGACGCGCCGGCACCCGCCGGCGCGAGTCGCACCTGAAGGTGGTGCCGTCGCCACGCCGCCCGGCGCTCGGCGGGCCAGTGCTGGAAACCGCCACGCTCGACGAACTCTCGGCGTTGAGCAAGGACCCGCAGTTCATGCCCGAACTGGTACGCGGGTTCGTGAACGACGGCGAGAAGCTACTCGCCGACATTCGCGCCGCGCTGCGCGCGGCGGACGCCGGCCAGGTGGGCGACCTGACCCACGCGCTCAAGGGCAGTGCGCGCAGCATCGGTGCGCATGCGCTGGCCCAGGCCTGCGCGCATACCGCGCGCCATACCCGCGAGGACATGCGCGCGCATGCATCGCGGCTGGCGGAGGAGTTGGAAAACGAATTCGCGCGCGCACGCTCGGCACTGGAAGCCTACGTCGAGCGGCCGGGGAGCGCAGCCGGCTGATCCCCGAGCGCTCCGACGCGCCGCCGCCCACCCAAGCGGCGGCGCGTCGCCCGCCTCAGCCCACCTCGCGCAGCGGCGGCTCGGCGGCCTGGACGGCTGGTGCACCGGGCAGGCGGTTCTGGCTGCGGATCAGGCGCTGGATCGTCCGGCGGTCGCGCTCGTCGAGCTGCATGGCCGCGTCCACCCAGATGTCCACGACCTTGGTCAGCTCGTCGTACGATACCGGCGCCGCGAGCCGGCGCACGCGCTCGATCGCGAGGTTGGCATTCTGGCGCCGGCGATGGGACTTCACGTACGCATGCAGGGCGGCGATGCCGTCGCCGGGCTCGGCGAGCACGTCGACGATGCCCAGGTCATACAGTTCCTCGGCGCCGTAGATGCGGCCGCTCTGGATCATGCGCTGCGCCTGCGCCGCGCTGGTACGCCGGGCGATGAGCTGGAACGCACCCATCCCCGGGAACAGGTTGAAGAGCACCTCGGGCAGGCCCATCTTCGCGTCCCGCTCGGCGATCATCACGTGGCTGAAGAGCGCGGACTCCAGGCCCCCGCCGAGCGCCTCGCCGCGCATCAGCGAGATCGTCGTTATCGACTGGTCGTAGCCGGTCAGGCTGCGGTATCCCGCCTCGACGCAGGCGTAGCCGTAGCGGCGCAGCCATTCGGCGTCGCGGTTCTCGATGCAACGCAGAAAACGCTCCAGGTCGCCGCCGAGGTTGAATATCGCCGGATCCGACGACGCCAATACCTGATAGTCGATCCGCACCAGTTCGTTGCCCTGGGGCAGGTGGCCGCGGTAATGCACCAGCATGCGCTGGTACTGCTGGATCTCGTCGAGCAGTTCCGGGGTGAAACACGGCCGCGGATGCGGCTGCATGAACATCCAGGCCGTTGCCAGCTCTGGCTCGACCTCGATGCGCAACTGACGGAAATTGTCGAACAGGGCATCGTTGGTGATGCGGATCGCACTCATCGTGAATCTCCTAGCCTGGGTGTGTGACTGACACGGCCTGCGCCGCACGCCAGCGAGGGGACGCACCCGACGGATGAACGCGATCCTGGATGCACCGCGATCACATCGCGATGCCACGCGCCAATCCGTGGTTCAGCGGTCCTCCGGCGACGACGCGGGCCGAGATTAGCATATGGACGAGACTTGTGGATAAAGCGCAGGTCAACAAGCATGACGGCGCGCGCGCAGACGTGACCCGGCGCCGGAACCGGCAGGCTGCCGGTTTCAGTCGAGCAGCAGCACGACCGCGAACGCCGCGATGCCTTCTTCGCGACCGGTGAACCCCATGGATTCCGTGGTGGTGGCCTTGACGTTCACCGCATCGGCGCCGACACCCAGATCCGCGGCGAGATTGCCCTGCATGGCCGCGATATGCGGTGCCATGCGCGGTTTCTGCGCGACGATGGTGAGGTCGGCATTGCCCACGCGCAGCCCGCGTGCGCTCACGCGCTGCATGACCTGCCGCAGCAGCACCCGGCTGTCGGCGCCGGCATACGCAGCGTCGGTGTCCGGGAAATGCCGGCCGATGTCGCCCAGCCCGGCCGCGCCCAGCAGTGCGTCGCAAAGGGCGTGGATGACCACGTCGCCGTCGGAATGCGCGAGCATGCCGAGCGGGTACGCGATTTCCACGCCACCGAGCACCAGCCGGCGCCCGGGAGCGAAGCGATGTGCGTCGAAACCCTGTCCGATACGCATTCCTAGCCTGCCTGTTCCAGCCCCAGGAGCAGTTCGGCGAGTTGCCGATCCCGCGGCTCGGTGACCTTGATGTTCCACGGGCTGCCCGCCACCAGCAGCGGCCGGCGCCCGGCGCGCTCCATCGCCTGCGATTCGTCGGTGACGGCGGTGCCGTCGCGGCGTACCGCGTCGAGCGCATCGATCAGTTCGCCGAGGCGAAACATCTGCGGCGTCAGCGCGTGCCACAACCCGGCGCGCTCGACCGTCTGCGCCACCTCGCCGTCCTCGCCCGCACGCTTCATCGTGTCGCGCACCGGCGCCGCGAGCAGTGCACCCACCGGGTGCGCCGTCGCGGCCCGGATGAGCGCGTCGATATCCGCGGCGGACACGCATGGCCGCGCGGCGTCGTGCACCAGGGCCCAGTCGCCCGGCGCACCGAGATCGAGCGCACGCCGCAGTGCGGCGTGAACGGACTCGTGCCGCTCGCCGCCTCCGGCCACGGTGAGGATCCGCGGGTGGTCGGCCAGCCCGAGCGCGGGCCAGTGCGGATCGCCCTCGGCAAGCGCGACCACGATCCGGGCGATGCCCGGGTGAGCGAGAAGGCGGTCGAGGGTGTGGCGCAGGATCGGCCGGCCGGCGAGCTGCAGGTACTGCTTGGGAATGCCGGTGCCCATGCGCAACCCGCGCCCCGCCGCGGGCACGACGGCCCAGATCACCGGCGCCGATCCCACCGGCTACCTGCCGAGGGCAGCCAACCCGCCGCGGGCGGGCTCGGCCTGGATCGTCTGGTAGAAAATCTCCCCCTCGCGGATCATCCCCATCTCGCTGCGTGCACGCTCTTCCACCGCATCCAGGCCGCTCTTGAGATCCTCGACCTCCGCGCCGAGCGCGCTGTTGCGCTCGACCAGCTCGGCGTTCTGCGCGCGCTGGCGTTCGATCGCGTGCTGGAGCGTGCCGACGGTCTGCAGGCCGCCCGGCGCGTACCATACGCGCCACTGCAGGGCGATCACCAACCCGAGGAGTATTGCGGCGAGCAGCCTGGTCACGCGATACCTGCGCTCAACGATCCCAGCCGAGATTGTAGAACGCGCGCCGGCCCGGATAACGGGCGGCGGCTCCGAGTTCCTCGGCGATCACCAGCAGCCGGTTGTACTTGGCGACGCGATCCGATCGCGACATCGAGCCGGTCTTGATCTGCCCGCAACCGGTGGCGACGGCCAGGTCCGCGATCGTGGTGTCTTCGGTTTCGCCCGAGCGGTGCGAGACCACCGCGGTGTAGCCGGCCTTGCGCGCGGTGGCGACGGCGTCGAGCGTCTCGGTGAGCGTGCCGATCTGGTTCACCTTGATGAGGATCGAGTTGGCCACGCCGCGCTCGATCCCTTCGCGCAGGGTCGCGCTGTTGGTGACGAACAGATCGTCGCCGACGAGTTGCACGCGCTTGCCCAGGCGCTCGGTGAGCAGGCGCCAGCCGGACCAGTCATTCTGGTCCATGCCGTCCTCGATGGTGACGATCGGGTAGCGGTCCACCCAGCCCGCGAGGACGTCCGCGAAGCCGGCGGAGTCCAGATCCCTGCCCTCGCCCGCCAGCTGATAGCGGCCGTCGCGGTAGAACTCGCTGCTGGCAACGTCCAGTCCGAGCATCACGTCGGTGCCGGCGGACAGGCCGGTTTTTCCGATCGCCTCCAGGATGACGTCAATCGCCGCGGCGTTCGAGGGCAGGTCCGGCGCGAAACCACCCTCGTCGCCGACCGCGGTGTTGAGCCTGCGGCCTTTCAAAACCGACTTCAGCGCCTGGAAGATCTCGGCGCCAAAGCGGATTGCATCCGCCATCGAGCCGGCGCCGACCGGCAGCACCATGAATTCCTGCATGTCGACGTTGTTGTCGGCATGCGCACCGCCGTTGATGATGTTCATCATCGGCACCGGCATCGTGTACTCGGCTGCCTCGTTCAGATGCCGGTACAGCGGCAGTCCGCGCTCGGCGGCCGCGGCCCGGGCCGCAGCGAGCGACACCGCCAGGATTGCGTTCGCACCCAGGCGGCCCTTGGCCGGCGTGCCGTCGAGCGCGATCATCGCGGCGTCCAGCTCGGACTGGCCCTGCACGTCCATGCCGGCCAGGCGCGCGGCAATCTCGCCGGTGACGTTCGCGACCGCCTTGCGCACGCCCTTGCCGCCGAAGCGCTTCGGATCCCCGTCGCGCAGTTCCAGCGCCTCGCGTTCGCCGGTGGAGGCGCCCGAAGGCACGGCCGCCGTTCCGACCGCACCACGCGCAGTCACCACGTCCGCCTGCACGGTCGGGTTGCCGCGCGAATCGATGATCTCGCGCGCCCGTATCTGCCTGATCTCCGACACCTTGGAAAGCCCCCTTCGATGGTTGGTTCAGTGCGCGAGCGGCGCCGCCTTGACCACCGCGTCGATCGCGCGCAATTCTTCCAGCAACGCCCGCATCCGTCCCAGCGGCCACGAATTCGGCCCGTCGGAGAGCGCTTCATCCGGGCGCGGATGCGTCTCCATGAACAGCCCGGAAATCCCGACCGCCACCGCGGCACGGGCGAGCGCCGGCACGAACTCGCGCTGCCCGCCCGAGGACGCGCCCTGGCCGCCCGGCTGCTGCACGCTGTGGGTGGCGTCGAACACCACCGGGCAACCGGTCTCGCGCATCACCACCAGCGAGCGCATGTCGGCCACGAGCTGATTGTAGCCGAACGAAACCCCACGCTCGCAGACCATGATCCGGTCGTTGCCCGCGGCGCGGGCCTTGTCGACCACGTGGCGCATGTCCCAGGGCGCCAGGAATTGCGCCTTCTTGATGTTCACCGGCCGGCCCTGGCGCGCGACCTTCTGGATGAAATCGGTCTGGCGGGCGAGGAACGCCGGGGTCTGCAGCACGTCGACCACCGCGGCGATCTCGGCCAGCGGGGAGTCCTCGTGCACGTCCGTGAGCACCGGCACGCCCACATCCCGGCGGACCTTTTCCAGGATCTTCAGCCCGGCTTCCAGCCCCGGGCCGCGATAGCTGGCGTGCGAGGTGCGGTTGGCCTTGTCCCAGGAGGCCTTGAACACGAAGGGCATGGACAGCTCGCGCGTCATGGCCGCGAGTGCGTGCGCGACCTCCAGGACCAGCGCTTCGCTTTCGATGACGCAGGGGCCGGCGATCAGGAACAGCGGCCGGTCCGGACCGGCCTCGAAATCACATAACCGCATGCTTCGGCTGCTGGCGCGCCTGGTACTCGATCGCGGCCTGGATGTAGCCGGTGAACAGCGGGTGGCCGTCCCGCGGCGTGGAGGTGAACTCGGGGTGGAACTGGCAGCCGATGAACCACGGGTGGTTCGGGATCTCCACGATCTCCACCAGCGCGCCGTCCTCCGATCGGCCCGACACGCTCAGGCCGGCGGCGGTCAGGGCCTGGAGGTAGTCATTGTTGAACTCGTAGCGGTGGCGGTGGCGTTCCTGCGCGGTATCGGCGTCATACATCTCGCGGGCCAGGCTGCCGGACGCGAGCCGGCAGGTCTGCGCGCCCAGGCGCATCGTCCCGCCCTTTTCCGAACCCTCGCTGCGCTGCTGGGTGGTGCCGTCCGCGCCGCGCCACTCGGTGATGAGGGCGATGACCGGATGCGGCGTGCCGCGATCGAACTCGGTGGAGTGCGCACCGCCCAGGCCGGCGACGTCGCGCGCGTACTCGATGACGGCGATCTGCATGCCCAGGCAGATGCCCAGGTAGGGCACTCCGCGTTCGCGGGCGTAGCGCGCCGCCGCGATCTTGCCCTCGATGCCGCGCCGGCCGAAGCCGCCCGGGACCAGGATCGCATCCATGCCGGCCAGCACGTCGGTCCCCTCGCGCTCGATCGTCTCGGAATCCACGTAGTGGACCCGAACCGTGGTGCGGGTGTGGATCCCGGCGTGGGTGAGCGCCTCGGCCAGGGACTTGTAGGAATCCGCCAGGTGCACGTACTTGCCGACCATGGCGACGTGGACCTCGCCGCGCGGGTTCTGGATGGCGTCCACCACCGCGGCCCACTCGTGCAGGTCCGCCGGCGGCAGGTTCGCCAGGCCGAGCTTCTCGGCCACGATCGCGTCCAGTCCCTGCTCGTGCAGCAGCAGCGGGATCTCATAGATGCAGCCGGCGTCGATCGCCGAGATGACGGCCCTCTGCTCGACGTTGGTGAACAGGCCGATCTTGCGCCGCTCGGAATCGGGCAGCGGCCGGTCCGCCCGGCACAGCAGGACATCGGGCTGGATGCCGATGGAGCGCAGTTCCTTGACCGAATGCTGGGTCGGCTTGGTCTTCATCTCCCCGGCCGAGGCGATGAACGGCACCAGGGTCAGGTGGATGAACAGCGTCCGCCGCGTGCCCAGCTCGATGCGCATCTGGCGGATCGCCTCCAGGAACGGCAGCGACTCGATGTCGCCGACGGTGCCGCCGATTTCCACCAGGGCGACGTCCGCATGGCCCGCGCCGAGTTCGATGGAGGCCTTGATCTCGTCGGTCACGTGCGGGATGACCTGCACGGTGGCGCCCAGGTAGTCCCCGCGGCGTTCCTTGCGGATGACGTTCTCGTAGATCCGGCCGGTGGTGAAGCTGTTGTTGCGGCCGGTGCGGCCGCGCACGAAGCGCTCGTAGTGGCCCAGGTCCAGGTCGGTCTCGGCGCCGTCGTCGGTGACGAACACCTCGCCGTGCTGGAACGGGCTCATCGTGCCCGGGTCCACGTTGATGTAGGGATCGAACTTGAGCAGGACGACCTTCAGGCCGCGCGCTTCGAGGATTGCGGCCAGGGACGCCGCGGCGATGCCCTTGCCGAGCGAGGACACCACGCCGCCGGTGATGAAGATGAATCGGGTCTCGCTCACGGCGTTTCGCCCCGGTGTGGAGATGGCGCGCCGGCAGTCACGCGCAGGGACGGATCGGTGAAGATGAAAGCAGCGCGCGGCACGTCCGAAACGTACCAGAAGCGGCCCCGTTTGCCAATCGAAAATTCGCCTGCGCGCGGGCCGGGCTTTGACGCTGGATGCATACAGCTTTTCCGATCCGCGCCTTACGGACTCCGGCGCGGCCACGGTACACTCCCGGGCCCTGGGAGCGCCGCGGCTTCGAGTCCACCGCGCCAGCGGCAGGCGCCCCGAATCGCATACCCAAGGAGGACCGCCCGCCATGCCGTCGGACATCGAAATCGCGCAGCAAGCCACGCTCCGGCCGATCACCGACGTCGCGCGCGAGCGCCTCGGCATCGATGCCCGGCACCTGGACCCCTACGGCCACTACAAGGCCAAGCTGTCGCTGGACTTCATCCAAGGCGTGCAGGACCGCCCGGACGGCCAGCTGATTCTCGTGACCGCCATCAGCCCCACGCCCGCCGGCGAGGGCAAGACCACCACGACGGTGGGCCTGGGCGATGCACTGAACCGGATTGGCAAGCGCACCATCATCTGCCTGCGCGAGCCGTCGCTCGGCCCGTGCTTCGGCGTCAAGGGCGGCGCGGCCGGCGGCGGCTACGCGCAGGTGGTGCCGATGGAAGACATCAACCTGCATTTCACCGGTGACTTCCACGCCATCGGCGCCGCCCACAACCTGCTCGCGGCGCTCATCGACAATCACATCAACCACGGCAACGCGCTCGACATCGATCCGCGCCTCATCCAGTGGAAGCGCGTGGTCGACATGAACGACCGCGCCCTGCGGAAAATCGTGGTCGGCCTGGGCGGCACCGCGAACGGCTACGCCCGCGAGGACGGCTACGACATCGTGGTCGCCTCCGAGATCATGGCCATCCTGTGCCTGTCGACCTCGCTCCGGGACCTGCGCGAGCGCCTGGCCGGCATCGTCATCGGCTACGCGCGCGGCGGCAGGAAGCCGATCCACGCCCGCGACCTCAAGGCCCACGGGGCGATGGCGGCGCTGCTCAAGGACGCGATCAAACCGAACCTCGTCCAGACCCTGGAGAACAACCCGGCCCTGGTGCACGGCGGCCCGTTCGCCAACATCGCGCATGGTTGCAACAGCGTGATGGCCACCCGCACCGCACTGAAGCTCGCGGACTACGTGATCACCGAGGCCGGCTTCGGCGCCGACCTGGGCGCGGAGAAGTTCTTCGACATCAAGTGCCGCAAGGCCGGGCTGGCGCCGCGGGCGGTGGTCCTGGTGGCGACGATCCGGGCGTTGAAGTACCACGGCGGGGTCGACAAGGCCGACCTCGGGCGCGAGGACCTGCAGGCACTGGAAAAGGGGCTGGTCAACATGGAGCGCCACCTGCGGAACGTCCGCGACTGCTTCGGCATGCCATGCGTGGTCTCGATCAATCACTTCACGCAGGACACCGACGCCGAGGTGGCGCTGCTGAAATCGCGCGTCGAGGCGCTCGGCGGGAAGGCGGTGGTTGCCCGGCACTGGGCGCACGGCGGCGCCGGCGCAGAGGAGCTCGCGCACGCGGTGGTCCAGGCCGCGGCCCAGGGCGCACGGCATTCCTACGTCTACCCGGACGAGGCGTCGTTGTGGGACAAGATCGAGGCGATTGCCAGGCAGGTGTATGGCGCCGGACAGGTCACGGCGGACGCGCGCGTGCGCAACCAGCTCGCGGACTGGTCGAAGGACTACGGCCACTTTCCCATCTGCATGGCCAAGACGCAGATGTCCTTCAGTGCCGATCCGAGCCTGCGCGGCGCGCCGACCGGGCATACCGTCAACGTGCGCGAGGTCAGGCTCGCCAACGGCGCGGGCTTCATCGTCGCCATCTGCGGCGACATGATGACCATGCCGGGCCTGCCCAAGGTGCCGGCGGCCGAAAACATCGACATCGACGAGCAGGGGCGGATTACGGGGCTGTTTTAGTCTATTGCCGAAAAGGTCCGTCCTGGACCTTTTCGGCTCGCCCGGCGCCATGGGGTCCGGACCCGGCGCTGCGGCTCGGCTTATACTCGCCGCTTTCCCAACAGGAGTCGGCCGATGTCCCAGCTAGCGCTGCGCGAAGAGAAGGACGGCGTCGTCATCGTGACGCTGAACCGCCCCGAAAAGCTCAATGCGATGAACAAGGAAATGCGCGATGTCATCTTCCAGGCGGTGGAGGACCTGCGCGAGCGCGACGACCTGCGCGTGCTGCTGATCAAGGCCAAGGGCCGATACTTCACCGCCGGGGTGGACATCGTCGGCGACGGCGGCATCTCCCACGAAGATGCGCCGTCGATGGTCGCCGTGCGCCGCGACTACCGGCGTGGCCTGCACATCTTCCTCGACGAGATGGAAGCGGTCGAAAAACCGATCGTCATGGCCATCCACGGCCCGTGCCTGGGGCTGGGCGTGGAGATGGCCGGCGCGGTGGACTTCCGCCTGGCCGCCGAGAGCGCCCGCTTCGGCCTGCCCGAGATCGACATCGGCGTCATCGCCGGCAGCGGCGGCACCAGCCGCTTCACCCGCCTGTGCGGCGTGGGCTGGTCCAAGTGGCTGAGCATGGCCGGCGAGCAGATCGATGCCCGCACCGCCATGATGGCCGGCTTCGTCCAGGCCGTGTATCCGGACGACAAGTTCGAGGACGAGGTCTGGGCCTTCTGCCAGCGCCTGCAACTGCGTCCCCCGGAAGTCCAGGGCGTGGCCAAGCTGGCGGTGGAACTGTGCTGGGACCTGGACCGCCAGCAGGCCCGGCACGTGGAGCGCATCGTCAACACTCCGCTGATGATGCGCGACAACTCCGATCTCGTCGCCAAGGTGCTTTCCCGCGGCAAGAACAAGAAGCAGTGACCGGCGCCGGCCGGACTCCGCACGGGCGGGGCCCGGCCGGATCGGCCCGCGCAGGGGGCTTAAAAACGGCCCTGGCGTAGTACACTTTCGCGGATGACGACAGCAAAAATCCCGATCACGCTCACCGCTCACCCCCGGCCCCGGCCGCGCGACGAGGATCTCGTCTTCGGCCGCCACTTCACCGACCACATGTTCCTGATGCAGTGGGACACGGGCCGGGGCTGGCACGACCCGCGCGTCGTACCCTACGGCCCCCTGTCGCTCGACCCCTCGGCCGCGGTCCTGCACTACAGCCAGGAGATCTTCGAGGGCCTGAAGGCCTACCGCTCCCCGCGCGACACCGCGCTGCTGTTCCGCCCGACGAAGAACGCCGAGCGCATGAACCGCTCGGCGCGCCGCATGTGCATGCCGCCGCTGGACGAAGCGATGTTCGTGGAAGCGATCCGCACGCTGGTTTCCACCGACCGCGCGTGGCTGCCCCGGCTCCCCGGCACCTCGTTGTACATCCGCCCGGCGATGATCGGCACCGAGGCGTTTCTCGGCGTGCGGCCGGCGCACAGCTACCTGTTCTTCGTCATCCTGTGCCCGGTCGGCGCGTACTACGCGGAGGGCTTCAACCCGGTGAAGATCCTGGTCGCGGACGAATACGTGCGCGCGGTCAAGGGCGGAACCGGCGCGGCGAAAACCGGTGGGAACTACGCCGCCAGCCTCGCCGCCGGCGAGGACGCGCACCGCCACGGCTGCGCCCAGGTGCTCTACCTCGACGGCGTCGAGCGGCGCTACATCGAGGAGGTCGGCTCGATGAACATCGCGTTCATGATCGACGGCACCCTGGTGACCCCGCCGCTCACGGGCAGCATCCTGGACGGCGTCACCCGCGACACGGTGCTGCAAATCGCCCGCGACTGGCGCGTGCCGGTCGCGCAACGACCGATCACGGTGGACGAAATCATCTCAGGCGCGCAGAACGGCCGGCTGACCGAGGCCTTCGGCACCGGCACGGCGGCGGTGATATCGCCGGTCAGCGAGTTCGTCTTCAAGGGCGAGAGCGTGCGCATCGGCAATGGCGGCGTCGGCCAGCTTGCGCAGCGCCTGTTCGATCACATCAGCGCGATCCAGCGCGGGCTGGCGCCGGATCCGCACGGCTGGGTGATGGAAGTCGACGGCTGACGGCCGCGCATCCCGGCCGGGAGCAACGCGAGCGCGTTCACAGCGCGCGGCTGATGATCTCCTTCATGATTTCCGATGTGCCGCCGGCGATCCGCGTCACGCGGTTGTCCGCCCAGGCGCGTGCCACCGGATATTCCCACATGAAGCCGTAGCCGCCGTGCATCTGCAGCAGGTCGTCCAGCACTTCGCACACCAGGTCCGTGACGTACATCTTGGCCATCGCCGCGAGCGTGGAGTCCAGCGTGCCTTGCATGTGCAGTTCCACGCAGCGGTCGACGAAGGTACGGCACACCACGGCCCGGGTCTTGGCGTCGGCGAGCTTGAAGCGCGTATTCTGCTGCTCGAACAAAGGCTGCCCGAAGGCCTGGCGCTCCTTCGTATAGCGGACCGTCTGCTCCAGGATCGACTCCAGCACCGCAGCACCGCGGACGCAGGCCGTCAGCCTTTCCTGGCCGAGTTGTTCCATGAGATAGCGGAATCCGCGCCCGGCCTCGCCGAGGATCCGGCCGGCGGGCACGCGCACGTCGTTGAAGAACAGCTCGGAGGTGTCCTGCGCCTTCCAGCCGATCTTTTCCAGGTTTCGACCGCGCTCGAAGCCGGGGTCGCCGCGACGCACCAGCACCAGGCTGATGCCCTTGTGGCCGGCGTCCGGATCGGTTCGGGCGACCGTAATCACCACGTCGGCGTTCTGGCCGTTGGTGATGAAGATTTTCGAGCCGTTGACGATCAGATCGTCGCCGTCGCGCACGGCGCGGGTGCGGATCCCCTGTAGATCGCTGCCGGCACCCGGCTCGGTCATGGCGATGGCGCCGACGATCTCGCCCCGGGCCATGGCCGGGAGCAGTTCGCGCTTCTGCGCCTCGCTTCCGTAGCGCAGGATGTAGGGCGCGACGATCTCCGAGTGCAGCCCGAAGCCCGGCCCGGAAGCACCCACGCGCGCCAGTTCCTCGATCACCACGCACGAGTGCAGGAAATCCCCACCCATGCCGCCGTATTCCTCGGGCACCGAGCACAGCAGCAGGCCTGCCGCGCCCGCGGCGAGCCAGGTCTCGCGCGGCACGATGCCCTCGTGTTCCCAGCGCGCGTGCTGCGGCACGATCTCGCGCTCGACGAACCGGCGCACCGAGTCGCGGAACTGCTCGTGTTCGGCGCTGTAGAGTGTCCTGGGGATCATGTTCTCTCTCCTGGCGGGCAGCGCCATCGACGCGCCCTGTTCGTTTGCCGTGAAACTCCCGATTATGCTGCAGCCCGCGCACCCCGGGGCAGCGGTCCCGGGGATCAGAGCGCGGTCTCGCGCACCTCGGGATCGCCGCCGGCGTCCTGCTCGAACAGCCTGCGCAACTCCTCGGCGGCGTCGCGCGCGCTCTGCACGAGCGCGGCCTCGTCGCGCTGTACGGCGTGCTGTTCCCGGAGCAGCTGCTCGTCGTGGTCGCGAAAGGTCCGAACCGCCCGGCCGGCCCGATCCGGCGGGTCGCCCAATGCGGCGAGGACTTCCTGCGCCATCGCCAGGCTCGAATGCAGGGTGTCGCGCACCAGCCAACGCACGCCCAGGTCCATCAGCGCATAGCAGTGCTGGCGGTTGCGTGCCCGGGCGAAGATGGGAACCCCGGGGCAGGCTCGGCGCAGTGCGTCGATGATCTTCATCGACTGGGCGAGATTGCCGACCGCGACGATCACCAGCGCGGCCTGGTCGACCTTGGCGGCCTGGATCAGTTCGCGGCGCGAGGCATCGCCGTAATAGACCTTGTTGCCGTACCGGCGCAGGAAGTCCACCTGCTCGGCGCTCGCGTCCAGGGCGGTGAACGGGATCCCGCGCATGCGCAGGATGCGGCCGACGATCTGGCCGAACCGGCCCAGGCCCACGATCACCACCTTGCGCGGCGGATCGTCGATCCGGTCGTACTGGGGCTCGGCCGGGTGTTCGGCGCGATGGCGGCGGATGCGATCCTCGACGGCAAGCAGCAACGGCGCCAGCATCATGGTCAGCGTGACCACCACCACGAGCGCGTCCGCGCCGCGGACATCCAGGAGCCCCAGGCTCGCCGCGAGCGCGAGCAGCACGAAGGCGAACTCGCCGCCGGCCGCGAGTGCGACCGCGAGCTTGCGGGCCTGGTCCTGATTCGCGCCCGAGAACCGCGCAACCGCGTACGTCGCGGCGATCTTCAGCGCCAGCAGCCCGACCGCGAGCGCCGGCAGCACGACCGGCTCGGCACGCACCAGGCCGAGATTCACCGACATGCCCACGGCGATGAAGAACAACCCGAGCAACAGGCCCTTGAACGGTTCGAGAACGGCTTCGATCTCATGGCGGAATTCCGAATCCGCCAGCAGCACGCCGGCCATGAACGCGCCCAGGGAGGTCGACAACCCCGCCTGCGTCATCAGCCACGCCGTGCCGGCAACCGCCAGCAGCGCCGTAGCGGTGAAGATCTCCCGGTCGGTATGCCGTGCGGCCGCGCGGAAGACCTGCTGCAGCACGTACCGGCCGAGCACCAGCATGAGCGCGAGTGCGCCGATCGCGCGCGCCGCCGCGAGCGGATCGGGTGCCGCGTCCGCGACCGCGGCGATCGGCAGCAGCGCGAGCACCGGGATCACGGCCACGTCCTGGAACAGCAGGATGGCGAACGCCTCGCGGCCGTGGCGTGCGGCCAGTTCGCCGCGCTCGGCGAGCATCCGCAGCACGTAGGCGGTCGACGACAGCGACAGCGCGATGCCGATCGCCGCGGCGCCGACCGCGGGCACGCCCGCAAACCAGGCAATCGCGCCGGCAACGGCCGCCGTGACGCCGACCTGTGCGCTGCCCAGCCCGAACACCGGCCGGCGCAGCGCCCACAGCCGCGACGGCTGCAGTTCCAGGCCGATGACGAACAGCAGCAGCGTCACGCCGAGTTCGGAGAAGTGCAGTACGGCCTCGACGTCGCCGACGACGCGCAGGCCCCATGGCCCGAGCGCCAGCCCCGCGATCAGGTATCCCAGCACCGATCCGAAGCCCAGGCGCTGAAACAGCGGCACGAGCAGAACCGCGGCGAGCAGGACGATGGCGATCTGTTCGAGCATGGCGGCACCCCTCCGCGCGGCGCGGCGGCATTCTGACACAGCGACACCGGCGCGAACCGCCGGCGATTCTACGGCCCGCGCGCGTCCCCGACGGCGTGACGATCGAGCACGCGCTGGAGGCACCCGAGCGCGGCGGCGCTGGCGCGCATCACCGCGGCCGAACTGATGGTCGCGCCGGACAGTGCCTGGAAATCGCCGCCGGCGGAGCGCGGCTCCCAGGCATCGGCAATCGTCGCGCCGGCGAAAGCATCCAGCCATCGCGTTGCGCCGATACGGTCGCCGAGCCCGGCGGTCTCGCGGTGCCCGGCGATGCGCACCGCGAGCACCCGCCCCTCGGGATCGGTGCCGACGGTGACGGCGACCGGCCCGGAGTATCCCGCTGCCTCGACCCGATCGAGCACCACGGCGACGGCCTGACCCGCACGGCGGACGATCCACGCGGCGCCGTGGCGACCGCCGGCCGCGCAGCCGAGATCGGCAAGCGGAAACGGTCCGTCCGGCACGTCGCCCGGGCGCAGGGACGGCAACACCATCGCAAGCACCTGCCACTGCGCGCGAGCCCGGCTCGCGGCCAGTGCGGGGGCGCTCGCCCGATCGAGCCAGGCGAGCGACGCGGCGCAGATGAGCGCCGCCGCGCAGACCGCGGCGATGCCGACCCGGTCGCGCACCGGCGCCGTCGGCGTCATCGCCCCAGTACCCTGGGTGCGGTACCGCGCTCGATGAGCGGCGCAAGCGCATTCATCGCCAGCACCGCGAAGGCGACTCCGTCCGGGTGTGCCCCCCAGGTCCGCAGCGACCAGATCAACGCGCCGACACCGGCGCCGAAGACGAGCATGCCCCGCGGCGTCGACGGCGCGGTCACCGGATCGGTGGCGATGAAGAACGCCGCGGCCATGGTCGCGCCGCTGAACAGGTGGAACATGGCCGGCAGGAAGCGATCCGGATCGGCGCCGTGCGCCAGGGCCGCCGGCACCGCAATCGCGACGAGTACGCCGGCCGGAATGCGCCAGCCGATCGCGCGCCGCCACAGCAGCCACAACCCGCCGATCAGGAATGCCAGGTTCACCCACTCCTCGCCGGCAGCGCCGATGCGGCCCCAGGCCTGCGCGGGTTCCAGTTCCGAGAGCATCCGCATGCCGCGCAGTGCGGTCCTGGCCTGTGCCAGCGCGGTTGCACCGGACACCGCGTCGACTCCGTCGGTGCCGAACACGGCCGCGAGCTGCGTCCCCGCCTGCGGAGGCGATGCCGGCCAGCGACTCATCTGCGCCGGGAACACCGCGAGCAGCAACGCGACTCCGGCCATGGCCGGGTTGAACAGATTCGCGCCCAGGCCGCCGAACGCATGCTTCACCAGCAACACCGCGAATGCGGTACCCACCGGCGCCAGCCACCAGGGCCCGGCCGGCGGCAGGGCGAGCGCCAGCAACACCGCAGTGAGCAGCACGCTGCCGTCGCTCAAAACGGGCCGTACCGGAACGCCCCGCAACCGCAGCGCCAGCGCTTCGGCCGCGAGCGCCGCGAGCACCGCCAGGGCAATCTGCACCGCGGCACCCACGCCCCGGTACGCGACGGCGGCCACCGCCGCCGGTACCAGCGCGATCAGGACCGTGCGCATCAATCCGGCCACGGAGCCGCCGTCGTGCAATTGCACGTTGCCGGTCATCGCCGCCGGCTCCCGGCCCGGCGCGCGTGCGATTGCGTCATGGAGGGCAATCCCCGCCGTTCCCGTCCCGGCGCGCGCGCGCGATGGCCGCGGCGATGTAGTCCTGGCGCGGCGCGCGGGCCGAAGTCGCCGACGGCGACGGCGGCGCACGGGCGATCCGGACCTCATGCGCGTCGTGGCGAGCGCGGGCCGACTGCGCGGCCCGCCAGGCGGCATCGGCCTGCATGACGGCCGACTTCGCGGCGCGGTACTCGCCCACCAGGCCAATGCGGCTCGGACAGACATACGCGCAGCAACCGCATTCGATGCAGTCGAACAGATGCAGATCCTGCGCGCGGTCGAAATTCCCTTCGCGTGCGGCCGCGAGCAAGGCCTGCGGCTGCAATTGGACCGGACAGACCTCGATGCAGCGGCCGCAGCGGATGCAGGGTTGTTCGGCGACGGGCGCCGACGGCGCCAGCAGGAGTACGCCGTTGGTCGTGCCGACGATCGGGGCGCCTGGGTCGTCCACCGGGTGGCCCATCATCGGCCCGCCGGACAGGATGCGTGCGCCCGCGACGGCCGCACCACCGGCGCGCTCGATCAGGTACGCGATCGGCGTGCCGATGCGGACCTGGAAATTCCCGGGGCGCGCCACCGCGCCGGCCACGGTCACCACGCGCGATACGAGCGGCTCGCCGCGCACGACCGCCGCGTACACCGCCGCGGCGGTGCCGACATTGTGCATCAACACCCCGGCCTCGATCGGCAACGCACCGGAGGCGAGTTCGATGCCGCACAGTGCCTGGATGAGTTGCTTCTCGCCGCCGGCCGGGTAGCGCGCGGGCACGGCGATGACTTCGATCCCGCCGGAGTCCTGCGGGACGTCGTCGCCCTGCTTCACGGCGAGCACGCAGCGCGGGGCGCCGCTCGCGCGTGCCAGGATCCGGGCGCCATCGAACACTTCGCGCGCGCGGTGACGCAGCAACGCCCTGTCGCAACCAATCGAGGGCTCGCATTCCACCGCGTTGACGATCAGCATCCGCGGTGCGCGCGCGGCCGCTTCGCGCAGCTTGACGCGCGCCGGGAATCCCGCGCCGCCCATGCCTACGATACCGGCCGCGCCGATGGCATCGCGCAGTTGCGCCGGGCTCGCGACGGGCCAATCGATCGGGTCCGCCGGCGCGCCGCGGTCCAGGCCATCGGCCTGGATGAGGATCGACTCCGGGCCCGCGGCCAGCACCACGCCGGAGGTTGGGGCGTGCAGCGGCACGCCGACGTATGATCCGGCGCGCGCAATCACCTGGAAGCGGGCAACGCGTTCGCCGGCCGCCACGACGGCGACACCCGGCGTACCGACGTGCCGGTTCAATGGCAGGTGCAGCACTTGCGGCACGCCGGCATCCTCGATTGCACCCGCGTCCGGCTTGAACGCGGCCAGCACGACACCGCCGGTGAAGCCGTGCGGCGCCTGCTTCATGCGTGCTCCCGCAGGCGCAGTTCCACGCGGCGCGCGGCGGGCACGAGAGAGAAACAGTCCGTCGGGCATGGCGGCAGGCACAGCCCGCATCCCGTGCACCAGGACTCGATCACAGTGTGCATCCGCCGCGGCGCACCGACGATGGCATCCACCGGGCAGGCGGCGATGCACTTGGCGCAGCCGACGCAGGCGGATTCGTCGATCCGGGCGACCACCGGCCCGGGACCGGCGACCGCCCCCGGCACCGGATCGACACCGAGCAACTGTGCCAGCGCGCGCCGCGTTCGCTCGCCGCCCGGCGGGCAGCGGTCGATGCCGGCCAAGCCGGCGCCGATCGCCGCTGCGTAGGGTCGGCAGCCGCCGAACCCGCACTGGCCGCACTGGGTCTGCGGCAGCAGGGCATCGATGCGGTCGTCCAAATCCGCCCCCGTGCCGTCCTGCGCGGCGCCGGCGAGCCAGGCGAGCGCCGCCGCGGCCAGCACGATCATCGCGATGCCGGCGAGCATCAGCGCGTCCCCAGGCCGTGGAAGCCGGTGCCGGCCAGCGCTGCGAGTGCCAGGGTCAGCAGCACGATCGGCAACCCGGCGAAGGCCGCCGGCACCGGAGCGGCCCGCAGCCTCTGGCTCAGGGCCGCCAGCGCGAGCGTGACGAGCGCGAAGCCGATCGCGAGGCCGATCGCGGTCGCCGCGGCGTCGGACCAGTCGCCGGCTTCGTGCTGTACGAGCAACGCGGCGCCGAGCACGGCGGTATCGAACGCGAGCAGCAGTTCGAGCGCGGCGAACGGTTCATGCGCCGGCGCCAGGCGAGCCGCGAGCGCGCAGACCGCACGCGCCGCCGCCAGCGCCATCAGCATCGTGGCCGGAAGCACGAGCGCGGCCGCCCCGACCAGGTCCAGCAGCCATTGCGCGGCCGCACCACCGAGCGCCGTCACCAGGATCGCGGCCGCGCCGCCGAGCGCCAGCGCATCGGCCGCGTCCGTGTTCCGCGCGGCCGACCGTACCGCGCTGATGCCGAGCAGATGATCGACGACGAGATTGCCGGCGCAGATCGTCGCGAGCAGGGCCGCCAGCGAACCGCTCATTGCCGCCCGCTCAGCCGCCGGACCCGGCGCGCCTCATTTGACCTGCATCCCGGGCTCGGCGCCGCTGTCGGGGGCGAGCAGGAAGATGTCCGATCCGCCCGGGCCGGCGGCGAGCACCATGCCCTCGGACACGCCGAAACGCATCTTGCGCGGCGCGAGATTGGCGACCACGACCACCAGGCGGCCGACCAGTGCGGCGGGCTCGTACGCGGAGCGGATCCCGGCGAACACATTGCGGCGTTCGGTGCCCAGGTCGAGCGTCAGGCGCAGCAGCTTGTCGGCGCCTTCCACCGGGCCCGCTTCGACCACGCGCGCGACGCGCAGATCGATGCGTGCGAAGTCCTCGATGCCGATCGGCGCCTGCGCCGCATCCTGCCCGGCCGGCGGCCGGGCAGGCGCCACCACCGACGCGGCCGGACCGGACTTCGCCGCGGGTGCCGGCTGCGCGGCGGGCACGGCGGCCGCGCCCGCCGCGCCGAGCGTCTCGCGGCTGGCCGCGGTCATCGCCTCGATGCGGGCGGGATCCACGCGCGCGGTCAGCGGCTCGAAGGCGGAAATGGCCTGCCCGAGCAAATCCAGGCCGAGATCCGACCATTTCATCGGAGCCACCGCCAGCAGCCGCTCGGCGCGCGCGGCCAGCACCGGCAGCACCGGCCCGAGGTAGATCGTCAGCACCCGGAACATGTTCAGCGCCGCCGCGCAGATCGCCTGCAACTCGCCGCGCGCGTCCGGCGCCTTGGCCTTTTCCCACGGCGCACGTGCCTGGATGTACTGGTTGGCCTGGTCGGCGAGTTCCATGATCGCACGCACCGCGGCGGCGAACTCACGGCCCTCGTACGCCCTGGCGATTGCGTCGGCCTGCGCCCGCATGCGGCCGAGCACCTCGGCACCGGCCGGGTCGATTGCGGTGCCGAGCTGGCTGCCGCAATGACGGTTCAGCAACGCCGCGCAGCGGCTGGCGATATTGACGTACTTGCCGACCAGATCGGCGTTCACTCGCCCGGCGAAGTCGGCGAAGTTCAGATCGATGTCGACCACGCCGGCGCCGAGCTTGGCGGCGAAGTAGTATCGCAGGTGTTCCGGATCCAGATGCTCAAGGTAGGTGCGCGCGGTGATGAAGGTTCCGCGCGACTTGGACATCTTCTGCCCGTCGACGGTCAGGAAGCCGTGCACGAACAGCGCGTCCGGCAGCGCGAGGTTCGCCCCGGCGAGCATCGCCGGCCAGAACAATGCGTGAAAGTAGGTGATGTCCTTGCCGATGAAGTGATAGCGCTCGGTGTCGGCCGCGCCCGGTGCCCAGAAATCGTCGAAGCGCACGCCGGTTCGATCGCACAGGTGCTGGAAGCTGCCGAGGTAGCCGATTGGTGCGTCCAGCCAGACGTAGAAATACTTGCCGGGTGCATCCGGGATCTCGAAGCCGAAATACGGGGCATCGCGCGAGATGTCCCAGTCGGCCAGTCCCGCGGCGAACCATTCCTCGAGCTTGTGAACCACCTCCGGCTGCAGCGCGCCGCGCGCCTGCCAGGCACGCAGGACTTCGGTGAAGTCGCCCAGGCGGAAGAAGTAATGCTCGGACTCGCGCTCCACGGGCGCCACGCCCGACAGTACCGACACGGGGTTGCCGAGATCGGTGGGCGAATAGGTGGCGCCGCAGACCTCGCACGAATCGCCGTACTGGTCGGCCGCGCCGCAGCGCGGGCAGGTGCCGCGGATGAAGCGATCCGGCAGGAACATCCGCCGCACCGGATCGTAGGCCTGGCGGATGCTGCGCCGTTCGATGTGGCCGCCTTCGCGCAGGCGCAGGTAGATGCGCTCGGCCCAGGCGCGGTTCTCCGGCGAGTGCGTGCTGTGGTAGTTGTCGAAGCCGACCAGGAATCCGTCGAAGTCCGCGCGGTGCTCGCCGTGGATGCGCGCGATCAACGCCTCCGGTGTTACGCCTTCGGCCTGCGCCTTGAGCATGATCGGCGTGCCGTGTGCGTCGTCGGCGCAGACGAACCAGCACTCGTGGCCGCGCAGCTTCTGGAACCGGACCCAGATATCGGCCTGGATGTACTCGACCAGATGGCCGAGGTGAATCGGTCCGTTGGCATACGGCAGTGCGCTGGTGACGAGAATTCTGCGGCGGTGATCGGTCATGGCGGCTTAAGGGTATTCGCCGCGCGGAGCGGGCTTCCATAGTGTAAACTGCGCGCCCCCGCTTCGACAGCGCGCGCCTGTGCGCGCCCGCCAGGACACGGTCATGAGCATCGACAAGCCCCGTATCGAAGCCATCCTCGCCGCCCTGCCCGATCCCTACCTCGGCACCGATCTCGTCAGCGCCAGGGCCGTATCCTCGATTGCGATCGATGCCGACCGGGTCCGGATCGGCATCGAACTCGGCTTTCCGTCAGCGCGCTACGGCGCCACCCTGGCCGCGCGCATCCGCGAGGCGGTCGCGGCCGGCAGCGGCGCGCGCGAAGTCGCGGTCGACGTCACCTCCCGGATCGTCGCGCATGCCGTGCAGCGCAGTGCCAAGCCGCTGCCGGGCGTGAAGAACATCATCGCGGTCGCCTCCGGCAAGGGTGGCGTTGGCAAGTCGACCACGGCGGTGAATCTCGCCGTCGCCCTGCAGCAGGAAGGCGCGCGCGCCGGCCTGCTGGACGCCGACGTCTACGGCCCCAGCCAGCCGCGCATGCTCGGCTGCGGCGGCCGCCCGGAAAGCCGCGACGGCAAGACCATGGAGCCGATGATCGGCTACGGCGTGCAGGCGATTTCGATCGGCAACCTCGTGGACGAGGAGACGCCCATGATCTGGCGCGGGCCGATGGCCACCGGCGCGCTCAACCAACTCCTGAACGACACGCGCTGGCAGGACGTCGATTACCTCGTCGTCGATCTGCCACCGGGCACGGGCGACATCCAGCTCACGCTTTGCCAGAGCATCCCGGTCACCGGCGCCATCATCGTCACCACCCCCCAGGACATCGCCCTGCTCGACGCCCGCAAGGCGCTGAAGATGTTCGAGAAGGTCAACGTGCCGGTGCTGGGCATCGTGGAGAACATGAGCACCCACGTATGCAGCCACTGCGGCCACGAGGAGCCGATCTTCGGCAGCGGCGGCGGCGCGGCGATGGCGCGCCAGTATGGCGTGGACCTGCTTGGCGCGCTGCCGCTGGACATCCGCATCCGCGAGGGCGTCGACAATGGCCGGCCGACGGTGGCGGTGGAGCCGGATTCGCCCGCCGCGCGCGAGTACGTGGAGATCGCGCGCCGGGTCGCCGCAAAGGTGGCGCTGCGCGCCCGCGACTTCAGCGCCCGCTTCCCGAAAATCGTCGTCGAGAACACATGAGCCGGCCCGCGCGCACTCGCCCCGCGCGCGCGCTGCATTGATTCGCACGGGGGCACGCGAATGTCCCACCTGCCCGTTTTCCTGCACGTCGAATCCGCCCCGTGCCTGATTGCAGGCGGCGGTGAGGTTGCCGCGCGCAAGGTGAATCGCCTGTTGCGCAGCGGCGCCCGGGTCACCGTGGTGGCACCGGTGCTGGCGAGCGGGGAACTCGCCGATCTCGCACGCACGGGCCGCATCGCGCACCTTGCGCGGGCGTTCGCGGACGCCGACCTGGACGGCTGCCGTCTGGCCATCGCCGCCACCGACGACCGCGCCGCGAACCATGCGCTGGCCGACGCGGCCCGGGCGCGCGGGATCCCGGTGAACGTGGTCGACGACCCCGCTGCCTGCACCTTCATCATGCCGTCGATCGTCGACCGCGCCCCGGTTCAGATCGCGATTTCCACCGGCGGCGCATCGCCGGTGCTCGCCCGCCTGCTCCGCGCCCGGTTGGAGACCATGATCCCCTCCGCCTACGGCGGGCTGGCCACGCTCGCTGCGGACCTGCGCGAACGCATGCGACGCAGGGTGCCCGACGCGCGCGCGCGCCGCCGGTTCTGGGAGACTGTACTGCAGGGGCCGGTCGCCGAGTTGCTTTTCGCCGGCCGCGAAGCCGCCGCCCGGCGCGCGCTCGACGAGGCGATCGAATCCGCGGCCGGCCTGCCCGCGCACGGCGAGGTCTACCTGATTGGCGCCGGTCCAGGCGACCCGGACCTGCTGACCTTCCGTGCACTGCGTCTCATGCAGCAGGCCGACGTGGTGGTCTACGACCGCCTTGTAAACCCCGCGCTGGTGGACCTCGTGCGCCGCGATGCAGAACGGATTTATGTCGGCAAACGCCGCGAGCACCACACCGTCCGGCAGGAGGACATCAACCGCCTGCTCGCCGATCTGGCCCGCGCCGGCAAGCGCGTGGTGCGCCTGAAGGGCGGCGACCCGTTCATCTTCGGTCGCGGCGGCGAGGAGATCGAAACCCTGGCGGGCGAGGGCGTCGCGTTCCAGATCGTGCCCGGCATCACCGCGGCCTCGGGCTGCGCGAGCTACGCGGGGATCCCGCTGACGCACCGCGATTACGCCCAGTCGGTGGTTTTCGTGACCGGCCACGTGAAGGACGGCCGCCTCGATCTCAACTGGCCGGCGCTGGTGCAACCGCGCCAGACGCTGGCCGTCTACATGGGTGTGGGAGCGCTCGAACTGATCGGGCGGGATCTGTGCACGCACGGCCTGGACCCGGCAACGCCCGCCGCCCTCGTCGAGCACGGCACCACCGAGCGCCAGCGGGTGCTTATCGGAACCATCGGGGACATCGCCGCCATCGCGCGGGCCGCGGGCGCCGGGCCGCCCGGCCTGCTCATCGTCGGCGAGGTCGTGCGGCTACATGAAAAGCTGGCCTGGTTTCATCCCGCGGCGCCGGAATCGTCCGCAGCCACGGGCTGAAGCCGGGCGCTCAGCGTTCTTCCCGCTCCGAGTCGAAGCGCAGCGAGAGGGAATTGATGCAGTAGCGTTCGTTCGTAGGCGCCGGGCCGTCCGGAAACACATGCCCGAGGTGCGAATCGCAGGCCTGGCAATGCACCTCGATACGATGCATGCCGTGGCTGAAGTCCTCGGTGCGACCGACCCGCGCGGGGTCAGCCGGCGCCCAAAAGCTCGGCCAGCCGCTGCCCGAGTCGTACTTGGTCCTGGAATCGAACAGGACCGCGCCGCAACAGCGGCATCGGTACAGGCCATCGTCCTTCTTGTCCCAGTACTCGCCGGTGAAGGCGCGTTCGGTGCCGTGCCCGCGGCACACCGCGAATTCTGCCGGTGTCAGCTTCTCCCGCCACTCGTCATCGCTGCCTGTCATCGCCTGCCGCCTCGCGAACCCTTCCCGTCAACCGAGCCCTGCGGCCATAATACCAAAGCGACGAGCGGTGCCGGCAACGCAGCCGGAGGCAGCCGCGGCGCGGCATCCATCGACGATTCCAGGGGGGAGGCGTTGTGAGAGTTGCACTGCTCGAGGACGACATCGACCAGGCGCGGCTGCTGCGCAAGTGGCTGATCGACGCCGGCCACATCTGCGAACATTTCGACGCGGGGCGCACCTTCGTGCGCCAGGTCAAGCGCGAGAGCTTCGACCTGCTCCTGCTCGACTGGCTGCTGCCGGAAATGAGCGGGCTGGAGGTGCTGGACTGGGTCCGCGAGAACCTGGACTGGCGCATTCCCATCATCTTCATCACCACGATGGATCGCGAGGAGGACATCGTCCGCGCGCTCGAACACGGCGCCGACGACTACATCACCAAGCCGGTGCGCGAGCGCGAGATGCTGGCGCGGATCAGCGCCGTCGCCCGGCGCGCCCTGCAGGCCGACGAGGCCAAGCCGATCATCGACCTCGACCCTTACGTGATCGACCAGGAGCACCGCACGATCACCCGCGGCGGGGCCGCGATCGATCTTACCCAGAAGGAGTACGAACTGGCCGCGTTCCTGTTCCGCAACGTCGGCAGGGTGCTGTCGCGAGGCTACATCCTGCAGAACGTCTGGGGGCGGAACCCGGACATCAACACCCGCACCGTCGACACGCACGTCAGCCGCATCCGCAGCAAGCTCGGGATTGCGCCGGAGAGCGGCTGGAAGCTCACGTCCGTCTATCAGCACGGGTACCGGCTGGAGCAGACCGGCGATGCGGCGGAGGCAGCGGGCTGAGCCTGCCACCCCGGAGTTGCGATCCCGGCGCGGCGCGGGCAAAAAAAAGCCCGGTGATCGCTCGTTTCGGGGGGAGGGAGGTGGGAGCGACCGCCGAGCTGTGAAATCGGACTCGATGCGTGCGACGGACGATACATTCCCACCGCGGGCGGCCGCCGTGAACGCGTTCACATCCCCGTCGGGCCGCATCGCGAACCGTGAAATCGATCGCAGCATCCGCCCGCGCCGGCATCGCCGCCCCGGGGCGTTCCGGCGGCATGACTTGGCGGGGCGCTTTGGCTAGACTGCGCTGTTGCGACGCAGCACGCGGGCACAGTCGAGGGAATCCTGCATGAAACTTCCGGTTACGCGACGCCGCAGCGTCCAGGTCAGGGTCGGTGGGGTGCGGATCGGCGGCGATGCGCCGGTCGCGGTGCAGTCGATGACCAACACCGATACCGCCGACGCGGTCGCCACCGCCCGCCAGGTGCAACAGCTCGCCGCCGCGGGCTCGGAGATGGTGCGCATCACGGTCAACACCGAGGAAGCCGCAGCCGCGGTGCCGCGGATCCGCGATCTGCTCGATGCCGCCGGCTGCCGCGTGCCCCTCATCGGCGACTTCCACTACAACGGCCACAAGCTCCTCACGCAGTACGACGCCTGCGCGCGGGCGCTGGCGAAGTACCGCATCAATCCCGGCAACGTCGGCTTCGGGCGCAAGAAGGACGCACAGTTCGCGACCATGATCGAGGTCGCCATCAAGCACGACAAGCCGGTGCGGATCGGCGTGAACTGGGGCAGCCTCGACGCCGATCTGGTTTCCTCGATGATCGAGGAGAACGCCCGCCTGCCCGAGCCGCGCGACATCGCGGAAGTCACGCGCGAAGCCTTGATCGTGTCGGCGCTGGCAAGCGCCGCGCGCGCCGAGGAGATCGGGCTGGCGCGCGAGCGCATCGTCCTGTCGTGCAAGGTGAGCGGCGTGCAGGATCTGATCGCCGTCTACCAGGATCTCGGCGCGCGCTGCGACTACGCCCTGCACCTGGGGCTCACCGAGGCCGGCATGGGTTCCAAGGGCATCGTCGCCTCGACCGCGGCGATGGGCTACCTGCTGCTGAACGGCATCGGCGACACCATCCGCGTGTCGCTCACCCCGGAGCCGAACGGCGACCGGGCGCGCGAGGTGGTGGTCGCCCAGGAAATCCTGCAGACCATGGGGCTGCGTTCGTTCACGCCGATGGTGACCGCCTGCCCGGGCTGCGGGCGCACCACCAGCACCTATTTCCAGGAACTCGCGGACCGCATCCAGGGCTACGTGCGCACGCAGATGCCGCTGTGGAAGGATCGCTACCCCGGCGTGGAGGACATGACGCTCGCGGTGATGGGTTGCGTGGTCAACGGCCCCGGCGAGAGCAAGCACGCCGACATCGGCATCAGCCTTCCCGGTTCGGGCGAAGCCCCGGTTGCGCCGGTGTTCATCGACGGCCAGAAGGCAATGACGCTGCGGGGGGACCGCATCGCCGAGGAGTTCCAGGCGATCGTGGACGACTACGTGGAACGCCGCTACGGCGCGGCCGCGCGCGCGGCGCGCTGACCCACGCCGCCGATGACGGGCGCCGGTTCGTTCCTGGACGCCGCGGCGCTGCTCCTGAGGGCTTTCTTCGACGTCTGCCGCCTGCGCCTGGGGCCGCAGGACATGCCGGCCTCGAACGGCGCCGCGGCCATGGCGGTCGCGGCCAACATGGCGGCGAGCGCCGCGGTGAATGCGTTCGCGATGCCCGCGCACACCGCGGCACTGGCGGCGCTGGTCGACATGGCAGTCACGGTCGGCCTGACCATCGCCGTGCTCCAGGCGGCCGGCCACGCTGCGCGCGCCCCGCAGACGATCACCGCGCTGGCCGGATCCGGGCTGGTGATGACCGCGCTGGCCGCGCCATTTGCCCTGGGAATGCCGGCAATGGGCATCGCGCGCCAGACCATCGCCCTGGTCTGGCTCGCGTTCCTGGGCTGGGGCCTGGCGGTGACCGCGCACGTCATCCGCCACGCACTGTCGGTGCGCTTCGCGGCCGGGCTGGCGGTGGCACTGATGTATTTCATCCTGGCTTTCCTGGCCACTTCGCCGCTGATGCCCGCTGCGCCCGCCGCGGGTCCCGCGTGAGCGGGCACGACGCGCCGGTTCGCACCGCGGCCACGACACCGAGGCGGACATGCACATCCACGTCCTGGGAATCTGCGGAACGTTCATGAGTGCGCTGGCGCTGATCGCCCGCGACCTGGGCCATCGCGTCACCGGTTCCGATCGCGCGGCCTACCCACCGATCGGGCCGATGCTGCAGGCACAGGGCATCGAGGTGATGCCGGGCTACGATCCCGCGCACCTGGATCCGCGGCCCGACCTCGTCGTGGTCGGCAATGCGCTCTCGCGTGGCAATCCCGCGGTCGAATACATGCTGGACGCCCGCCTGCCGTACACCTCGGGCCCGCAGTGGCTGGCGCAGGCGGTACTGGAGAAGCGGCGCGTCATCGCCATTGCCGGCACGCACGGCAAGACCACCACGACCAGCATCGTCGCATGGATACTGGAGCATGCCGGCGTCGATCCCGGGTTCCTGATCGGCGGCATGCCGGAGAACTTCGACCGCGCGGGCCGGCTGGGCGGCGGCGAATGGTTCGTGATAGAAGCCGACGAGTACGACACCGCGTTCTTCGACAAGCGTTCCAAGTTCCTGCACTACCGGCCCGAAATCCTGCTGGTCAACAACATCGAGTTCGATCACGCGGACATCTTTCCCGATCTGGCCGCCATCGAGCGCCAGTTCCAGCACCTGGTGCGTACCGTGCCGGGCGGCGGCAGGATCATCCGCCCGAAGCCGGACACGGTGGTGGATCGGATGCTCGCGCAGGGATGCTGGAGCACCCAGGAGACCTTCGGGCCGGATGCAGGCGCCGATTGGCGCTACCGGACGCAAGGCGGCGGCGCGTTCGACATCCACCGCGCCGGCGCGGCCGCGGGGAGCGTACTCTGGTCGATGTACGGCGAGCACAATACGCGCAATGCCACCGCGGCGATTGCCTGTGCCGCCGCCGCCGGGCTCGAACCCGCCGCGGCCTGCGCCGCGCTGGCCACATTCCGGGCGCCCAGGCGGCGCCTGGAACGGGTCGCCGAGGTGGCCGGGGTTTGCATCTACGACGATTTCGCGCACCATCCGACCGCGATTGCAGCGACCATCGCGGCGCTGCGCGAACGGGTCGGCGGCGCCCGCATCATCGCCGTGTTCGAGCCGCGTTCGAACAGCCTGAAGATGGGCGTGCAGAAGGAGCAGCTCGGCCCGGCGCTGGCCGGCGCGGACATGTGCGCGCTGTTCGCGCCGCCGGAACTGCCTTGGGATCTCGCCGCCGAGACCGCCGGGCTGGCCGCGCGCAGCGTCGATCGCGACCTGCCCTCGCTCGTCGATCGGCTCGCCGGCGCGGCGCGGCCCGGGGACCACGTGCTCGTCATGAGCAACGGTGATTTCGGCGGCATCCACCATCGGCTCGCCGATCGGTTGCGCGCGCGCGCCGGCAACGCCTGAAACGCCGCGGAGAGGCAACATGCAAACGACCAGCGTCAGCCTGTTTCCGCTCAACACGGTCCTGTATCCCGGCGGCCTGCTGCCGCTGCGGATCTTCGAACGGCGCTACGTCGACATGGTCCGGGAGTGCCTGCGCGCCGACCAGCCGTTCGGCGTCGTCCTGATCCGTTCCGGATCCGAAGTCGGCACCGCCGCGACTCCCGAAACCGTGGGCACGTTCGCGCGGATCCGCGATTTCGATCGCGGCGAGGGCGGTCTGCTCAATATCGTCGCCCAGGGCGGGCAACGGTTCCTGATCCGCGATCGCAGCACCGACCGCAACGAACTGCAGACCGCGACGGTCGAAGCGCTGGTGGACGAGATCGCACCGGCGGTGCCGGAGGATCTGGCCGGCATGCGCGAATTGCTGCACCGGATCCTGGAGCGGCTCGGTGGCGTGCCCGGCGGCCAGGACGCCGCCTGGGACGACGCCAACTGGGTGGGATACCGCCTGGCGGAGCTGCTGCCGCTGCCGCTGCCGGCACGCCAACGCATCCTGGAAATCCACACCGCCGCCGAGCGGCTCGGCTTCATCGCCGCGCTCCTGGCCGGCGCCGGCGAAAAGCACTGATGCCCGTCCGCATTGCCGCTGCGGCACATCTGTGCGATGGTACGGCATCGCTCGAAACCGCCTGCTCATGTCCCTGATCCGGTACCCGACCGCGCTGTTCTTCGCCCTGCTCGCGGTGGCACCGGCGCACGCGCGCGAGCCGTCGCCCGAGGACCTCTGGGCGGTCTGCCCGAACGACGCCTACATTCCCTCGCAGCCGACCGCCGACGACCCGCTCGAAGCTGGAGCCACGCAGGTCACCGCCGAGGAAGGCGAGTTCGCCGAACAGGGCACGTCGAGCTTCACCGGCGGCGTCACGGTCGTGCGCCAGGGGCAGTCCCTGGTGGCCGATCGCATGACCTACGACGATGCGACGCGGCGCGCCCATTTCATCGGCTCGGCGCGATTCTGGACCGACTCACTCTACTGGGAAGGTGCCGAAGGGGAGGTCAGGTTCGACACCGAGTTCGGTGAGCTGCTCGACGGCCGCTACCAGCTCATCGGCCGGCGCGGCCGTGGCAAGGCCGGGATGATCGGCATCGATTTTGCCAATGATCGCAGCGAACTGGAGACGGTCGACTACACCACCTGCCCCGGGCGGGAGCCGGCCTGGCGGTTCGCCGCCCGGCGCATGAACCTGGACCGCGAGCGCGACATCGGCAGCGCCCGGCATGCGACGATCCGGGTCGGCAACGTCCCGGTGCTGTACCTGCCATACCTCACCTTTCCGCTCAGCGACAAGCGCAAGTCCGGGTTCCTGGCTCCGGTCTTCGGCAACAAGACCGCCTCGGGCGCCGACATCGCAATCCCGTACTACTGGAACATCGCCCCCGAATACGACGCGACCTTCACGCCGCGCATCCTCGGCGACCGGGGCATCATGCTCGGCGGCCAGTTCCGGTACCTGCTCGACAACGGCGAAGGCACGGCCGAACTCGAAGTCCTGCCGCAGGACAGCGGCTACGAGGACCGCACGCGCGCGCTGGTCAAGATCGAGCACGCGCAGGGATTCCTGGACGGAAACGCGAGCGCATACGTGCTCTACAACGACGTCACGGACAACCGCTACTTCGAGGATTTCGGCAACAGCCTGAGCGTCACCAGTACGCGCTACCTCGAACAGCGCGGGGATCTCAACTACTGGGGCCGTTTCTGGTACGGCCGGATGCGCGTGCTGCGCTACCAGAGCGTGGATCGCAGTCTGGCCGCCTTCGGCCCGTATACGCGGCTTCCTGAATTCTACGTCACGACCTACTTTCCGGAACGGAACTGGCGGCCTGCGTTCAACACCGTCGCGAACCTCACCTACTTCGATCGCGAGGCCGGTACGGTCGGCGCACGCATGGAACTGCGCCCGGCGGTGTCGCTGCCGGTGCGCACGCCGGGTTACTTCTTCGTGCCCAAGCTCGAACTGCGCTATGCGCAGTACTGGCTGGAGGGCAATACGGTCGGCGGCAACAGCATCTCGCGCGCCATCCCGGCCGCGAGCCTGGACACCGGCCTGGACCTGGAACGCGATCTCCACTTCGCGGGCGTGCGAATGGTGCAGACCCTCGAACCGCACGCCTACTACCTCTACATTCCCAAGGTCAGCCAGAACGACGTGCCGGTGTTCGATACCGGCCTGTACGACTTCTCCTTTTCGCAGCTTTTCCGCGACGACCGCTTCGGCGGCGGCGATCGGGTCGGCGACACGAACCAGGTCTCGGTCGGCGTGCAATCGCGGATTATCGACTCCACCACCGGGTTCGAGCGCCTGCGGGCCGGCATCGGCCAGATCTACTATTTCGCCGACCGCGAGGTCGTCGTGCCCGGCGGCCTGCCGCAGACCGCCGACACCTCGGAAATCGTCGCGGAGGCCACGGCGCGCCTGACCCGCGAGTGGAGCGTCGGCGGCGCACTGCAGTGGGATCCGGCTGCCGAGCAGACCCGCAAGGGCGCGTTGCGCCTGCGCTACCGTGACGGCGAGGGTGCGATCGTCAACTTCGACTATCGCCTGCGGCGTGCAATCACCGACGTCGCGCAGACCGACCTGTCCATCCGCTGGCCGGTCACCGAGAACTGGGGCCTCATGGGGCGCTGGAACTATTCCCTGGAGGACGAATCTACGCTCGAAGTGGTCGGCGGCGTCGAATACAATAGCTGCTGCTGGGGTGTGCGGGCGGCGGTTCGCCGGTTCCTTCGCACCGCCGACGGCACCTTCAACACCGGGTTCTTCGTGCAGATCGAGTTTAAGGGGCTGGCCGGCATCGGCCGCCAGACGCAGACGTTCTTCAGCAAGACGGTTCCCGGTTACGAACCGGATTTTTGATCGGGCCGGTCGATGACCACCCACACCCGGCCGGCGCCGGCAAGCACGCGTTTCAGCCAATGAAGCCAATCATCGTACTTCTCGCGGCGCTCGCCGCGCTCGCAGCGGGCGCCGCTTCGCGCGCCGACACGCCGATCGACCAGATCGTCGCCGTCGTCGACGGCGACGTGGTCATGGCCTCGGAGCTGGAATCGCAGATGCGGCGCGTGCTCGCCCAGATGCGCCAGCAGGGCGCGCAACCGCCGCCGATGACGGTGTTCCAGAAGCAGGTGCTGGACCACCTCGTCATGCAGAAGATCCAGCTCGGCCTGGCTGCTCGTACCGGGATCCGCGTCGACGACGAGACGTTGAACCAGGCACTGGGCCGGATCGCGGCGGACAACAAGCTCACGCTGGCCCAGTTCCGCGAAATCATCGAGCAGGATGGCCTTTCGTTCGGCCGTTTTCGCGAGGACATCAGGAACGAAATCACCATATCGCGCCTGCGCCAACGGGAGGTGGAGAACCGGACCGTGGTGACCGACCGCGAAATCGAGAACCAGCTCGGCAGCCTGCAGCAGGACGCGTCCATCGAACTCGAGTATCACCTGCGGCACATCCTGGTCTCCGTTCCGGCCGATGCGGATCAGGCGACGCGCGACGCCAGGCGCGCCGAAATCGAGGCTATCCGCACGGAAATCGTCGGCGGCGCCGATTTCAGCGCCATCGCCAGGACGCGCTCCGAGGGCAGCCAGGCGGCTCAGGGCGGCGACCTGGGGTGGATCAAGGCGAGCAGCGTGCCGTCGATCTTCGCCGACCTCGTCGGGGTGCTGCGTCCGGGCGAAACCAGCGAGATCCTTGAAAGCGACAGCGGCTTCCACCTGCTCCAGGTGCTCGGTTCGCGCACCGGCGAACAACACGTGGTCGACCAGACGCACGCCGAGCACATCCTGATCAGGCCGAACGAGCTGGTTTCCCCCGAGGACGCGAGCATCCGCCTGCAGCAACTGCGCATTCGCATCATGGGCGGAGAGTCGTTCGAGAACCTGGCGCGCTCGCACTCCGACGATCGCGGCACGGCCGTCAACGGCGGCGACCTGGGTTGGGTCAGCCCCGGCGATCTCGTGCCGGAGTTCGAAGAGGAGATGAACGCGCTCGCACCGGGCGAGGTCTCCGAACCGTTCCAGACCCAGTTCGGGTTGCACATCGTCCGCGTGCTGGAAAGGCGCCGTCACGACGATACGGAGGAAGTCCGGCGCGCGCGGGCGCGGGAAATCATCCGCAAGCGCAAAATCCAGGAGGATGGCGACGCCTGGATGCGGCGGCTGCGCGATGAGGCCTATGTAGAGTACCGGTTGAATTGACGGCCCGCTGCGCCGGGCCCGGCCGCCAATGCAGCCCACTTCGCTTGCACTGACGCCCGGTGAGCCGGCGGGTATTGGTCCCGACCTCGCACTGGCGCTTGCGACCGGGCCGCTGGCGGCGGAACTGATCGCGATAGCCGACGCCGACATGCTCGCGGCGCGCGCGCGGATCCTCGGGCTGGCGGTCACGATCGACACCTGTACCGCGGATGCACCGCGCACCTTGCACCGCCCCGGGCACCTGCGTTGCCTGCACGTCGCGGCCGGCACCGAAGTGCGCGCAGGAGTGGCCGATGCGCGCAATGCGCATTACGTGCTGCAGACGCTGCGCGCCGCGGCCGGCGGCTGCCTCCGCGGCCGCTTCGACGCGATGGTGACCGGCCCGGTGCACAAGGGCATCATCAACGACGCGGGCGAGCCGTTCAGCGGCCACACCGAATTCCTCGCCGGGCTCACCGGCGCCGCACACCCGGTGATGCTCATGAACGCGCCCGGCCTGCGCGTGGCGCTGGCAACCACGCACCTGCCGTTGTCGCAGGTCCCGGGCGCGATTACGCCCACGCTCCTGGAAACCGTGCTCGAGGTGCTGACCGGCGACCTGCGGCGCTGGTTCGGCGTCGCCACCCCGCGGGTGCTCGTCTGCGGCCTGAACCCGCACGCAGGCGAAGGCGGATATCTGGGCACCGAGGAGCGCGACGTCATCGCTCCGACCCTGGCCCGGCTGCGAATGCGCGGCCTGGACCTGCGCGGCCCGGTGCCGGCGGACACGGCGTTCGTCCCGGCCAGCCTGGCGGAAGTGGACGCCGTCCTGACCATGTACCACGATCAGGGCCTGCCCGTCGTCAAGCACCGCAGCTTCGATGAAGCCGTGAATGTCACGCTCGGACTGCCGATCGTGCGAACCTCTGTCGATCACGGCACTGCGCTGGACCTGGCGGCAACCGGGCGCGCCAGCCCGGCCAGCCTGCGTGCGGCCATCGCGACCGCGCTGGCGATGGCCTCATTCGCCCGCGCCCGGGCCTGAGCCGTGAGCGGCGGCCGGCATATTCCGCGCCGGCGTTTCGGACAGCATTTCCTGCACGATCCGCGCGTCATCGAACGGATCGTTTCCGCGATCGCCCCTGCGGCCACCGACCGGCTGGTGGAAATCGGGCCCGGCGAGGGCGTCCTGACCGCCCGGCTCGCGGAGCAGGCCGGCACGCTCGACGTCATCGAGATCGACCGGGATCTGGCCGCGCACCTGCGCGAGCGCTTCTGCTCCGTGACCGGGCTGACCGTCCACTGCGCGGACGCCCTGCGGTTCGACCTGCGCACGCTGGCCGGCGCGGACGCGCCACTTCGGGTAGTGGGCAACCTGCCCTACAACATCTCCACGCCGCTGCTGTTCCACCTGTTCGACGCTTCCGACCGCATCGCCGAGATGGTGTTCATGCTGCAGCACGAGGTCGCGCAGCGCCTGGCTGCCGCGCCGGATTCCCGGGCCTACGGGCGTTTGAGCGTGATGGCTCAATACCGGTGCGCCATCGAATTCCTGTTCCCCGTGTCACCCGGGGCCTTCCGGCCGCCGCCGAAGGTGCAGTCCGCGGTGGTGCGGCTGAAACCACGGCCGTGGGTGCCGCCGGCGCGCAGCGCCGCGCAGCTGGCCCGCTTGGTGAGCGCTGCATTCGGAAAGCGTCGTAAAACGCTCAGGAACGCGCTGGCTGGCCTGGCCGGGCCGGCGGCGTTCGAGGCCGCGGGCATCGATCCGTCACGCCGGGCTGAAACCCTTTCGGTGGCGGAGTTCGTGCGCCTGTCCGACTGCGCCGCGGAGATGGTTCCGGGCGCATCCGCCGAAGCTCAATGATGCCGCAGGAAAGCACGCTAACGACATGACGAACCTACGATTGTTTCCTTACTCACAGAACCTGTGGAAAACTCTGTGGAAGGTTGCCGGAACAATCGCCGCAGGCCGCGTAATTATTACCGTCCAGTTAAAATGGTGAAAATTTGTTCAAACCTGCGAGTTGTTTATATTCAATGCGTTAGACACTGCATCGCACGTTTTCCCGGGGATTTCGCGGTGCCGCGCTGCGATTCGACGCGTAAACCGCGCGATTGTGCATATCTGTCGCCGGGGAGGCGAAGAAAGACGCTGGAATCGGCTCGTGTCAAGCGCGTTCAGCAGGGATTTTCCTGCGCTTCGCGCAGCGCCCGGATGACCGGACCGGTCGCCGGCCGGACACCGCGCCAGAGGGTGAAGGATTCCGCCGCCTGTTCCACCAGCATGCCCAGGCCGTCGATGATCCGAACCGCCCCGCGCGCGCGTGCCCAGCGCGCGAAAGGCTCGGCCGCGCTGGCGTAGCTCAGGTCGTAGCACAGGGTGTGCGGCCCGATGGCGATGTCGCCCGCCGCGAATTGCGCGCCCTGCACGCCGATGGACGTGGCGTTGATGAGGATGTCGGGTACGCGCTCGGTCTTCAGCCCGCCCCCGCTGACCGCGCCCAGGTCCCGGAAGCCGGCAGCGAGCGTCTCGGCGGTCGCGGGGGTGCGGTTGGCGATCTGCAGCGCTTCGGGGTTCTCGGCGAGCAACGGCGCCAGGATCCCGCGCGCGGCGCCGCCCGCACCGAGCACGAGGACGCGCCGGCCGCGGATCTGCACGCCGTGGTTGTCGCGCAGGTCGCGCAGCAGGCCGACGCCGTCGGTATTGTCGCCGAGCCAGGCACCCTCGGCATCGTCCCATGCCAGGGTATTGGCGGCGCCGGCGCGCTCGGCACGCGCAGTGCGCATCCGCGCGCAGCGCCATGCATCCTGCTTGAAGGGCACGGTGACGTTGCAGCCGCGGCCGCCACGGCGCCGGAATGCATCGAGCGCAGCCTGGAAGGCGCCGGGCTCGACCAGTTCGCGTTCGTAGCGGATGTGCTGCCCGGTCTGCAGGGCAAACCGGGCATGGATGAACGGTGACTTGCTGTGCGCGACCGGGTTGCCGAAGACGCAGTACAGGTCCGCCGCGCCGGCGGCGCTCACGGCAGGCCCCTCAGGCGCCGGCCTTCTTGGCGCGCTCCATCAGCCCGCCCTTGAGCACATAGACCTGGAACCCGCGCTCGCCGAGCAGGAAGGCCGCGGCCGAACTGCGCCGCCCGGTGTCGCAGTAGATGATGTAGGGCGGGTTGTTCGGAAGGGAATCGGCCTTCAGGCGCAGCATGAACAAGGGGATGTTGATGCTGCCGGGCAGGCCGGAATTGGCGTGCTCGCTCTCCAGGCGCACATCGAGCCACGCGGCACCCTCGCGGACGCGCTTTTCCGCGTCGTCCCACGTGACCCAGGACAGCATCGGCTCCTTGAGCAGGGCGTTGAAATCCTCCTTGGAGAGCTTCATGAGGACGCCGTCGGTCACCATGGTGATGGTGGCGTTGCGCTTGGCCTCCGACAGCAACGCCTCCTCGCCGAAGGCGTCCCCGTCGCTCAACTGCGCGAGCATGAGGTCGGCGCCGGTCTTGGAGGCGCGGGTGACCTTCGCCTTGCCGGACTTGATGATGTAGTAGGAATCGCCGTCGTCGCCCTGGCGGATGATCACCTCGCCGGTGCGCACGGGCAGTTCCTGCATGCGCATGAACATCGCCTGGATGTTCGCCGGCGGCACCTGCTGGAAGGCCTGCGACTGCAGGATGCGGGTCATCCAGTCGCTGTCGCTGTCCTCCTCGCCGTGCGCGATCTCGCTCACCTCGATGCCGGAAAGCTGATCCCAGGTGAGCAGGATGTCGAGCAGATCGCTGTCGAAGCGGGTGATCTTGCAGGCCGATTTCGCGGTGGCCGTTGCGGTGCGCGGTTGCTGGTTCGCCATCGGGTGGCGGGCCAGATCGCTGCCGCCGACCAGCGTCGTGGTACCGCGCTCGGTGACGATCAGCACTTCTCCTTCCAACAGGTAGGTCGTCTTGCGGTCCAGGTCGCCCTGCTTGAAGATGACCTTGCCCGCCGGGATCTCCTCGACGTACGCCTTGCCGGCGAGTTCCTGGAAGTTCTCCGCGTTCAGGGCGCTCGGCGGCACGAGCGTCTTCAGGATCGCCTTGTCAACGAGTTTCGGTTCGGCCATGCGGGCTGTTCACGAAGGTCGGGCATCGGATTGTACGGGCAGAGGTATGGATTTTACAGTGCCGGACCGCGCGCGACCGATGGGTTGCGGCGCCGCCGCTGCTGCTAGAATTAAACCTTTGGTAAATTCCACGCCTCGGGGGGCAATGCGATGAGCGATCCGGTGTGCGCACAGAAGGCTCCGTACCAGGTCGATCTGGAGCCGGGTTCCTATTGGTGGTGTTCCTGCGGCAAGTCGGCACGCCAGCCGTTCTGCGACGGCTCGCACCAGGGCAGCGAGTTCACGCCCGTGAAGTTCGAAGTCGCCGAGAAGCGCACGCTGTGGCTGTGCGGCTGCAAGCGCACCCAGCGCGCGCCGAACTGCGACGGCGCGCACCGCAACCTCTGAAGCCGGCCGCGGGGAGCGCCTCCCGCTGCCCACGGCCGGCCGAACGGCGTGTCTACAGGTTGTAGCCGCTCTCGTTGTGATCGGCGACGTCCAGGCCCTGGGTCTCCTGTTCGCGCGAGACCCGCAGGCCGATCGTGACGTCGATCGCCTTGAGCAGCACGAAGGTCCAGGCCGCACTCCACAGGCCCGAGGCCAGCACCCCGATGACCTGGGTCGTCACCTGCTGGCCGATGCCGACGCCTTCGGCCAGCCCGACGCCGCCCAGGGCCTGCGATGCGAACACGCCGGTGAGCGTGGTGCCGAGGATGCCGCCCACGCCGTGCACCGGAAAGACGTCCAGGGAATCGTCGACGCGCAGGACGCGCTTCATGTACTGGGTAGCGAAAAAGCACACGACGCCGGCGGTCAGGCCGATGGTGATGGCGCCGAGCGGGCCGACGTAGCCCGACCCCGGCGTGATCGTACCCAGCCCCGCGACCATGCCGGTGACGATGCCCAGCACGCTCGGCTTGCCGAACTTCACCCATTCCACCGCCATCCACGCCAGCGAGCCGCTCGCCGCCGCCAGGTGCGTCACCAGCAATGCCATGCCGGCCGAGCCGTTGGCGCCCAGGGCACTGCCGGCGTTGAACCCGAACCAGCCGACCCACAGCATCGCCGCCCCCGTGACCACCAGCGGCATGTTGTGCGGCGGCATGGCGTGGTTCGGAAATCCGTGCCGGCTGCCGATCATCAGCGCGGCCACCAGCGCGGCGACGCCCGCGTTCACGTGCACCACGGTACCGCCGGCGAAGTCGAGCAGGCCGCGCGTCCCCAGCCAGCCGCCGCCCCAGACCCAATGGCACACCGGCAGGTAGACGACCACCAGCCACAGGACCGAGAAGGCGAGCATGGCCGGAAAGCGCATGCGCTCGGCGAACCCGCCGACGATCAGGGCCGGGGTGATGATGGCGAACGTCATCTGGTAGGCGAGGAATACGGACTCGGGAATGTTGGGGAAGCGCGGGTGTACCGATTGCGCCGTCACCCCGTCGAGCAGCCAGCGGCCCGAGCCGATGTACGCCTGCAGCGTGCCGCCGTCGCCGAACGCGAGGCCGTAGCCGATCAGCGCCCAGGCCAGCGAAACCACGCAGGTGATGGCGAAGCACTGCATCAGGATCGACAGCGCATTCTTGGTGCGGACCAGTCCGCCGTAGAAAAGCGACAGCCCGGGGATGGTCATGAACAGGACCAGCGCGGTCGACGTCAGCACCCAGGCCGTGTCCGCGCCGTTGATGGTCGTCTCTGCGGCCGCACACGCCACCGGAGCCGCGAACGACGCGCCCAGCCACGCCGGCAACCGCCACGCGCGTATCGTCATTTCTATTCCCCCTTGGATTGATTCTGGAATCTGGACCAGCCCGGGACCCCGTCCGTCCCGGAACTCACGCCCCGGCGGCGCGGCCGTGGCCGCCCCATCCGGATCACGAATGCTTCAGAGCGCTTCCGGGCCGGTCTCGCCGGTGCGGATGCGAACCACCTGCTCCAGGTCGAGGACGAAGATCTTGCCGTCGCCAATCGACCCGGTGTTGGCCGCGGTGCGCACCGCTTCCAGGACGCGATCGACCTGATCGTCGGCCACCGCAACCTCGAGCTTGACCTTGGGCAGGAAGTCGACCACGTACTCGGCGCCGCGGTAGAGCTCGGTATGGCCCTTCTGGCGGCCGAACCCCTTCAATTCGGTCACGGTCATGCCCTGGACTCCCACTTCGGAAAGCGCTTCGCGTACGTCATCGAGCTTGAAAGGTTTGATGATTGCGGTGACGAGCTTCATTGTTTTCCTCCGTCTTGCGTTCTAAAGGGCAGCCGCCGCGACCGCCACCCCCATGGCGGCGTATTGTGGCGCAACGGCGCCGCACACGCACCGTCCGCGTGCGGGCACGCACTATTTCATCCCGGAGGTAATGGTGCCGGCGACCGCGCCTGCGGCGCGGCCCGCCGCCATCAGGTCTGCTCGACCAGCCAGGCGCGCCAGCCGCCGTGGCGGCTGATGTCCGGCGCACCTTCCGTCGCGTGCTGCTCGCACAGGAATCCGTGCGTCCAGCGCCCGTCCTCGAGTTCGATCCGGCCGATGGCGAGCGGCGCCGGCACCAGGTCGATGAAATCACCGAAGCGGTGCCGCGGCACGGACCAGATCTCGCACTCGATCGGCATCCCCCCGCCGGCGACCCGCACCAGGCCGGGGCGCGGCGGGGAAAACCGCGTCAGCGCGTGCAGGCGGTATGCCGGTGCGGTGCGCACCCGGCCCAGGAAAACCGCACCCAGGCTGGTGAGCTGGCAGTTCAGGGGCAGGCCGCGCATGTGCGCGCCGCATACCGCCAGCTCGATTGCCGCACCGGGGTGATCGGCACGGCCGGCGGGGGGCCGCCATGCGACGCCGGTCGCACCGAGCGGCAGGCGCAGGATCGACTCCATACGCGCGGCGAGGTCGAGCAGGCGCAGGTCGGCGTTGGCGGGCGCGAACAGGGTGACGCCGAACGGCAGGCCGTCCGGCGTGAAGCCCGAGGGCACCGCGATCGCGCACAGGTCCAGCAGGTTCATGAAATTGGTGTAGGAGCCGAGCCGGCTGTTGAGCGTCACCGGATCGGCCAGCATCTGCGCCACGGAGTACAGGGCCGGCGCGGTCGGCGTCAGCACGACATCGACGCGATCCAGAACGGCGCGCGCGCGGACGCGCAGTGCCTGAAGGCGGTACTGGGCCTGGAACGCCTCCACGGCGCCGAGGCCGCGGGCCGGTTCGATCACCGCCCGCGTCACCGGATGCAACGCCTCGGGACACGACTCCACGATCCCGGCGATGGCCGCATAGCGCTCGGCGACCCACGGGCCACCGTACAGTAGCTGCGCGGCCTCGGCGAAGGGGGCGAAGTCGATCTCGACCGGGTCGCCGCCCGCGGCCTGGAGCACGCCGGCGGCGGCGGCGAAGGCATTGCGCGCGGCGTCCGGATCGCCGTCGAACACGAGCTGCCCGGGGCGCGGCAGGCCGAACCGGAAGCGGGCCGGCCCAGCGGCGAGCGGCGGCGCCTGAAGCCGGTCCGCGCGCGCGTAGGGATCCTGCGGATCCGGCGCGCTCGCAACCTCGAAGACCGCACCGGCGTCCGCGGCGTTGAGCGCGAAGATGGATACGCAGTCCAGCGTACGGCACGCGGGCACCACCCCGCTGCAGCCGAGCAGGCCGCGGGTGGGCTTGACGCCCACCAGGTTGTTGAACGCCGCCGGGATGCGCCCCGACCCGGCGGTATCCGTGCCCAGCGCGAACGCCACCAGGCCGAGCGCGACCGCGACCGCCGAGCCCGAGCTCGATCCGCCGGCGATGAACGCCGGATCGAAGCTGTTGGTGCAGAACCCGTAGGCATCCACGCACCGGGTGCCGGAAAGCCCGGTGGCGAACTGGTCCAGGTTCGCCTTGCCGATCGGGATCGCGCCGGCTTCTACCAGCCGTTGCACCACATGCGCCGAGCGCTGCGGCAGGTACGCGAACTGCGGGCATCCCGCGCTGGTTTCGACCGCGGCCAGGTCGATGTTGTCCTTGATGGCGAACGGCACGCCGTACAACGGCAGCGCGTCCGCGGGGCGGCTCGCCAGCGCGGCGGCGTCTCCGAGCACGTCGTGCGGGGATCGCAGCGCGATCCAGATGCCGCGCCCCGCGTGCGCCGTGCAGCGCCGCAGCACCTCGTGCATCACCTCGACGGGCGATGCGCCATCGCGGTAGGCGGCCGCGAGCGACGTTAGATCCAGGCTCAATCCGGCGAGATCCATCCTCGATCCTCCCGCGCCGTGCTCAGGGCGGCGCAATCACGGCCAGGCGCCGGCCCGGGTGCACCTGCGCACCGACCGCGCACGGCAGCTCCAGGACTACGCCGTCGGCGGTGGCCTGCACGGCGATCTCCATCTTCATCGACTCCACCACTGCGATCTGCTGGCCGGCGCGCACCCGCTCGCCCACCGTCACCGAAAGCTGCCAGACGCTGCCGGCCACCGGGCTGGTGACTTCGGCGCCGTCAGGCGGCAGCGCGGACTGCTCCTGGACGACGCCCGCATCGTCGGTGCCGTGGAACACGGCCTGGCCCTGCTCGATCCAGCGCTCGCGCTCGGCGCGGAACGCGGCCTGCTGGGTGGCGCGGAAGGCGTCGATCGATCCGGCGTTCGCGGCCAGGAAGGCGCGGTACTCGCGCAGCGAGAACCCGGCCTCCTCGATCTTCAGCGGATAGCGCCCGAGCGGGAACTCGGCGCGGATGTCGAGTAATTCGTCCGCGCTCACCGGGTGGAAGCGGATCTGGTCGAAGAACCGCAGCAGCCACGGCCGGCCGCCGGCGAACTCGCGCGTCTGCCGAAAGCGGTTCCACATCTGCAGCGTCCGGCCGACGAACTGATAGCCGCCGGGCCCTTCCATTCCGTAGATGCACAGATACGCACCGCCGATGCCGACGGCGTTCTCCGGAGTCCACGTGCGCGCCGGGTTGTACTTGGTGGTCACCAGCCGGTGGCGCGGATCCAGGGGCGTGGCCACCGGCGCACCGAGGTAGACGTCGCCCAGCCCCAGCACGAGATAGCTGGCGTCGAAGACCGTGCGCCGCACCGACTCGATGTCCGGCAGCCCGTTGATGCGGCGGATGAACTCGATGTTGCTCGGGCACCAGGGCGCGTCGGGGCGCACCGACTGGGTGTACTTCTCGATCGCCAGCCGCGTGGCCGGATCGTCCCAGGACAGCGGCAGGTGCACGATCCGCGACGGTACGCGCAGGTCGTCGATGTCCGCCAGATCACGCTCGGCGCGCCGCGCCAGCCGCATCAGCTCGGCACGCGGCAACCGGCGCGGGTCGTAATGGATCTGCAGAGAACGGATCCCGGGCGTCAGGTCGACGATCCCGGGCGCCTCCAGGCGTTCGAACCAGCCCATCCAGGCGTGCGCGCGCGCGCGCAGGGCGATGTCGAGCACCGGCGGGCCGAATTCCACCAGCAGGTAGTCGTCGCCCGCGGGCCGGTAGCGCACCAGAGGATTGCCGCTCCGATCCTGCGTTGTGCGCAGGATCGCCGAGCGTGGTGCGGCGCGCGGGGCGCGGACCGGGGTTGGCTCGCACCGGGCGAGCAGGTCTTCGCGCGCCTCGGCCAGCGCGCGGGCCCCGGCATGCGTGACCGGCACGAAGCGGACCCGATCGCCCGCGTTCATCTGCCCGAGCTGCCAGCGATCGGCCTCGATCACGGTCGCCGGGCAGACGAAGCCGCCCAGGCTCGGGCCGTCGGGGCCCAGCACCACCGGCATGTCGCCGGTGAAGTCCACGGCGCCGATCGCGTAGGCATTGTCGTGGATGTTCGAAGGATGCAGCCCGGCCTCGCCGCCGTCCTCGCGCGCCCATTGCGGTCGCGGCCCGATGAGGCGGATCCCGGTGCGGTTGGAGTTGTAGTGCACCTCCCAGGTGGCGGCGAAGAAGGCGTCGATGTCCGCGCCGGTGAAGTAGTCGGGCGCCCCGTGCGGCCCGTACACCACCCGCAGGGTCCAATGCCGGTCGATGTGCGGGACGGCGCGCGCGGGCCAGGGTGCGGCAGTCCCCGCGGGCGCGGCGCCGATCCGCAGCCGATCGCCCGGCCGCAGCGCGCGGCCGCCATGGCCGCCGAACCCGCCGAGCGTGAACGTCGATCGGCTGCCCAGATACGGCGGCACGTCGATCCCGCCGCCGATCGCCAGGTAGGCACGCACGCCGGTTCCACGCAGCGAGCCGATTTTCAGTTCGCTGCCGGCACGCACCGCAACCGGCTCCCAGAACGGCGCCGGCTGCCCGTCGAGCTCGGCAGGCATCGGCGCACCTGCCAGCGCCACGATCGCATCGCGATGAAAGCGCAATCGCGGCCCGCTGACGGTGATCTCCAGCCCGGCGGCATCCGCCGGGTTGCCGACGACGGCGTTGGCGATGCGAAACGAAAAAGCGTCGGCCGGGCCCGAGGGCGGCACGCCCACCGCCCAGTAGCCGGTGCGCCCTGGATGATCCTGCACCGTCGTCATGGTGCCGGGCTCGACCACCTCGATCCCGTCCACCGGCGCCGGCAGGTCCTCCAGCATCCGCGTCCAGGGCCGCCCGGCGCGCATCGCTGCGTGATCCAGGATGCAACTGAGGTACTCGCGGTTGGTCTCCACGCCATCGATCCGCGTGCCTTCCAGCGCACCGGCGAGCCCCGCCAGCGCCGCGTCGCGATCCGCGCCATGGGCGATCAGCTTGGCGAGCATCGGGTCGTAGAACGGCGGCACGTTGACGCCGGTCTCGACCCAGGCATCCACCCGCAGCGCCGGCGCCTGCGGAAAGGTCACCCGCGTGAGCAGGCCGGTCGAGGGCCGGAAGCCGTGCGCCGGATCCTCCGCGTACAGGCGCGCCTGGACCGCGTGCCCGCGCGGACTCAGGCCGGCGCGAAGGCTCGCCAGGGGCAGCGTCTCCCCGGCCGCGATCCGCAGCATCCACTCGACCAGGTCGACATCCCAGACCTGCTCGGTCACGCCATGCTCGACCTGCAGCCGGGTGTTCACCTCCAGGAAATAGAACTCGCCGCGCTCGTCGTCGTACACGAACTCCACCGTGCCGGCCGAGCGGTACTGGACCGAGGCGGCCAGCGCGGTCGCCGTCGCGCACAGGCGCGCGACCGTTTCGGCGGGGATGTTCGGCGGCGGCGTTTCCTCGATCACCTTCTGGTTGCGACGCTGCACCGAGCAGTCGCGCGCACCCAGATCGATGACCGTGCCGCGGCCGTCGCCGAACACCTGGACCTCCACGTGCCGGGCGCGCTCGACGTACTTCTCCAGGAAGATGCCGGCGTCGGCGAAATTGTTGCGTGCCAGCCGCTCGACCGACGCGAATGCCGCGCGGAGATCGGACTCGTCATGGCAGCGCTGCATGCCGATCCCGCCGCCCCCGGCGGTGCTCTTCAACATCACCGGATAGCCGATCCGCTCCGCGGCGGACGCAGCGGCGGTCACGTCCGCGAGCAGATCCGACCCCGGCAGCAGCGGTACGCCGCAGCGTGCCGCGAGTTCGCGCGCGACGTGCTTCAGGCCGAACGAGCGCATCTGCTCGGCGGTCGGGCCGACGAACGCAATGCCCTCGGTCTCGCAGCGCCGGGCGAACAGCGCATTCTCGCTCAGGAATCCGTAGCCCGGGTGGATCGCCCGGGCGCCGGTGGCGCGGGCGGCCTGCAGGATCCGGTCGGCATCCAGGTAGCTGGACGCGGCCGGTCCGTCGCCAACCAGCACCCGCTCATCGGCCATGCGCACGTGCAGCGATTCCACGTCCGCGCGCGTGTACACCGCGACCGCACGCACGCCGAGCCGGCGCAGCGTGCGCATGACGCGGCAGGCGATCGCGCCGCGATTGGCGATGAGTACCTTATCGAACATCTCTTGCTTCTCCGGCACCCGGGATCACGGCGGCGTGCATGGCAGGGTCAGTCCGCGATCAGCATGCTCACCGGGGTGGGATTCCAGGCGTTGCAGGGGTTGTTGAGCTGAGGGCAGTTGGACACGAGCACGATCACGTCCATCAATGCCCGCATCTCCACGTACTTGCCGGGGCTGGAGACGCCGTCGGCGAAGGTCAGCCCCCCGGCCGGCGTCACCGGCACGTTCATGAAGAAGTTGATGTTGTGGGTGATGTCGCGCTTGCCGATGCCGTACGGGTTGTCCGCCAGCGCGCGCAGGAAGTTGTCGCGGCAGCTGTGCATGTAGCGCTTGTCGAGCGCGTAGCGCACGGTGTTGCTCTCGGCCGAGCAGGCACCGCCGAGCGTGTCGTGGCGGCCGCAGGTGTCGGCGACGATCTCCAGCATCGGCCGCTGCGCGGTGGACATCAGCACGCTGCCGGTGGTCAGGTACAACGCGCCCTGCAGCCGGATCGTGTCGACCGCGCTGTAGCGCTCGGCCGGATCGGCCGCGCTGTAGAACAGCGTGTCCACCGCCTGGTTGCCCTCGAGATCCACGATCCGCAACCGCTGGCCGGCGCGCAGCGGATGCAGCCACGGTTCCCCGGCGGGGATCACGGCGTCGTATACGGCGGACTGGATGCGCGCGGCCGGCGCCTGGAAGGAGTCGATGGTCATGTCGCTGCTCCTGTCGTCGTCAGCGCGCTCACTGCGCGAAAAAGCGCTCGGTGTTGACGAAGCCGCGCGCGTTCTCGGGGCAGGACACGCGGCAGGGATCGAATTCGTTCGCCGGCGGCGAGCGCCAAAGGGCCAGGTGCAGGCGTCGCGGACGGTACTCGGGCGCAGCGTCCAGCGGATGCGGCGCACCCGACAGCACGACCAGTAAGTTCATCTCGGCGCGAAGATCGACGTGGTCTCCCGGCCGCGAATTGCCCGGCACGAAGTTCAGCCGCCCGTCCCCGTCCGCCCAGGCCTTGGAGAAGAAATTCACGCTCGCGCCCAGATCGCGACGGCCCAGCCCCCACTTGGCCAGCTCGACGAGCACGCCGGAGAGCGCGTCGCGGTGCATTTCGTTGCGGTGCTCCTGGAACCGGCGCCGGCCCCAGCGCCGCTCCAGGTCCGCGGCGGTGGACAGGCCGCAGATCGTGTCGTGCCAGCCGCACGAATCGCCGGTGATCGACACCAGGATCCGGCCCATGTCCGAGTAGCACACCCGGCCCGAAGTCAGGTAGGCGACGTGTTGCGCCTTGAGCGTATCGGGCATGTTGTAGCGTTCGAGCATGCAGTCGGCATTGAAGAACAGCGCCGAGCAGTTCGCCGCGCCTTCCAGGTCGGTCAGCCGCAGGCTGGTGCCGCGGCGCATGAGGAACGATCGGTGCGCGCCGTCGTGCAGTTCCTCGGTCCAGAGCAGCGGCCCCGGCGGGGCCTGCGGCAGGATTGCGGTCATGAGCTGGTCTCCGTCTGCTGCCGATGCGCCGGCATCGGCGGGTCCGTCGGCGCGGGTCGCGCCGCGTTCAGGCGCGCCTCGATCGCCGCGCGCGCCTGGCGGTCGGCGCGGTCGAGCGCGATGTCGTAGGTGATCTGCGCACCGTAGGCGCCGGGCGCGTGCGGGTCCAGGCGCGGCTTGTCGAACACGAGCACGCGCGTGCCGAGCCGGAACGCCTCCTCGATGTCGTGCGTCACCATGAACACGGTGATCCGGCGCTCGTTCCAGAGCGATCGCACCAGCCCCTGCATGTCGGCGCGGATGCCGGGGTCGAGCGCGGCGAACGGCTCGTCCAGCAGCAGCACGCGCGGTTCGACTATGAGCGACTGCGCAATCGCAAGGCGCTGCTGCATCCCGCCGGAAAGTTCCGCCGGATACTTGCCGGCGTCGCCGGCCAGGCCCACGGCTTCGAGCATCCGTCGTGCGCGCGCCGCCGCATCGCGCCGGCGCGCGCCGAAAAAGCGCCCGAGCAGCGGTGCGGCCTGCAATTCCAGCCCGAGCAGCACGTTCTCGATCGCGCTCAGGTGCGGGAACACCGAGTAACGCTGGAACACGATGCCGCGGTGCGGATCAGGCTCGATCGGCAGGGGCTCGCCGTCGAGCAGGATCGCGCCGCGGCTGGGCGTCTCGGCGCCGAGCAGCATGCGCAGGAAGGTGGACTTGCCGCAGCCGGAAGCGCCGACGATGGTGCAGAACTCGCCGGGCGCAACCCGCAGGGCAATGCGTTCCAGGACGACCTGGTCCGCATAGCTCTTCCAGACGTTGCGGATCTCCAGGCCGCTCACGCGCGCGCTCCCGCCTCCGGTGCCCAGGGGCACAGACGGCGCGAGGCCGCGCGCAGCGCGAAGTCCATCGCGAACGCGAGCAGGGTGATCCAGACAACGTAGGGCAGGATCACGTCCATCGCCAGGTAGCGCCGGACCAGGAAGATCCGGTAGCCCAGGCCCTCGGTGGCGGCGATCGCCTCGGAACTGATCACGAACAGCCAGGCCGGCCCGAGCTGCAGGCGCACGGCCGTGAGCAGCCGCGGCATGACCTGCGGCAGCGCCACGCGCAACGCGTACTGCCAGGTCGAGGCGCCGAGCGTCTGCGCCTTGATGATCTGCTCGGCAGGGATCTCCAATGCCCGCAACTCGATTTCGCGCACGATGCCCGGCGCGATGCCGATGACGATGAGGACGATCTTGGCCTGTTCCCCCAGGCCCAGGGCGATGAACAGGATCGGCAGCACCGCCATCGGCGGCACCATCGACAGGCAGGCGACGAATGGCGACACCGTGGCGCGCAGCACCGGCACCACGCCCATGGCCAGGCCCAGCGTCAGTCCGATTGCGGCGCTCGCGCCGACACCGATCGACAGGCGCCGGAGGCTGGCCAGCGTGTCGCGCCAGAAGTCGTACTGGCCGGTCCGCGCGCTGGGCTCCAGCGCCAGCCGGTGCATCGCCTCGGCGAAGCTCGAGAACGCCGGCAGCATCTTGTCGCCCGGGTTCTCCGCCAGCCGCAGCTGCGATGCGACCAGGTACGTCGCCAGGACCGCGACGAACGGCAGGATCGCCAGCGCCAGGCGCGTGCCGGGGTTCGGGTGCAGGTTCAGCAGTCTGCGCATGTCGGCGCTCCGCCGGCCGCGCGCCGCGGCCTGATCACGCATCGCCCCGCGCCGCGGGCCGGGTCGGCGGGTCCGCACGGGGTGCACACTAGCTGGCCGCGGCGCGCGGCGGCTCCCTTACAGCTTGCCCTGCGCCGCCTGGCTCATGTAGCCGGCGTCGAAGCGCAGCTTGACGTTGCCCTTGGCGCCGATCTGCACGCCGCCCGGGAACAGCATGCCGATCGCCTCTGCGTCGCGGGCGCCCTCGCCCATCAGCCCGTGCGCGAACGAGAACGCCGCGACCTTCTTCATGGTCTCGGGCAGCTGCGCGCCGGTGGCGAAGGCCACGGCGTCGGCCGGCGCGTAGAACATGCGCGTGGACTTGAGCTGGGCTTGGAAGCCGGCCAGGTCCGTACCGGCAGCCTGGGCCATCGCGGTGCGCGCGGCCTTGCCGGCGGCGTCGTCCCGGCTCATCAACGCCAGGACCTCGTACCAGGCACCGACCAGCGCCTTGCCGAAGGCCGGATTGTCAGCGAGCGTGCGCGTGTTCACGACCATGAGGTCGATGATCTCGCCCGGTATCCGGCTGGAGTCGAAGACCAGGGTGCTGCCCGGCATGGCGCTGACTTCGGCAAGCTGCGGATTCCACGTCACCACCGCGGTGGCGTCCGGGCTCGCGTAGGCGGCGACGATGTCGGCGTCCGAGGTATTGACCGTGGTCACGTCCTTCTCGGACAGACCGACGCTCTCCAGCCCGCGCGCCAGCAGGTAGTGCGAGACGGACAGTTCGACCAGGTTCACCTTCCGGCCCTTGATCGCCGGCAGCGCCTTGGCGCCCTTCAACACCACGCCGTCGTTGCCGTTGGAGAAATCGCCGACGATGAGCGCGGTGGTATCCACGCCGCCCGCGGCCGGGATGGTGAGCGCGTCCATGTTCGTCATGCTGCAGCCGTCGAACCTGCCGGCCGTGTACTGGTTGATGGATTCGACGTAGTCGTTGATCTGGGTGATCTTCACTTCGATGCCGTACTTGTCGGCCCACTTCTTCATGATCCCGGACTGGGACAGGTAGTCCCACGGCATCCAGCCGACGTAGATGCTCCAGCAGACGTCGAACTTCTTCTTGGGCGCCGCCGCCGCGGGCAGGGCCGCGAACAACGACAGGACGAGGACGGAAGCGATGGTGGCGAAGGTGCGCGCCGAAGCGCGGCTGCCGGTGGTGCGCGTTGCTTTCATGCCAGGACCCTCCGAGGGTTACCGTTCGTGGACGCAAGCGGGAGCTGCCATTCGTGCAGTTCTCCCGGGCTTTTGTCCCGCCGTGTAACCTTCGCGCTCGCCGGAAGGTCGACAACTCTCGGACCAGTCACCCGGCAGTCGCCGGATCGGAACCCTAGTTGTCCATTTTTTCGAGAGCCGCGGCAGCGCACGCACCGCCTCTCCCGCTCCGAAGGAGCTTTAGCAAGGCTCGGGCCACGCGCACGAGCGCGTGCAATCACAAGGGCTTGGCGATGATGCCGGGCGTGGAACCGGAGCCGGGCGGCGGTCCTGCCCCGTTGCAGTGCAATCCACTGCCCGCCGGCACCATCGCGGTGCCCGCGCGCGGGCGCGCTCGATTCAGGATCGGATCCGGGCGATTTCGCCGGCAATCTGGCCGAGTGGGATCTCGCGCTCGACCGCACCGCGCTGCATCGCGGCGGCCGGCATGCCGTAGACCACGCAACTGGCCTCGTCCTGGCCGAGCGTGCGCGCGCCGGCGCAGCGCATCTGCGCCAGTCCCGCCGCACCGTCGTCGCCCATGCCCGTCATGATGATCCCCAGCGCATTGCGCCCGGCAACCTTGGCCACGGAGTTGAACAGCACGTCCACCGACGGGCGGTGGCGGTTGACCGGCGGGCCATCGACGATCTCCACTTGGTACTGCGCGCCGCTGCGCACCAGGCGCATGTGCCGGCCGCCCGGCGCGATCAGTGCGCGGCCGGTCATCACGCGGTCGCCGCCGGCCGCCTCGCGCACTTCGATATCGCACAGCCCGTTCAGGCGCGCCGCGAAAGCGGCGGTGAACCGCTCGGGCATGTGCTGGACGACGACGATGCCGGGGCAGTCCGCCTGCAGCGCGGTGAGCACCGTCTCCAGCGCCTGCGTCCCGCCGGTGGAGGTGCCGATCGCCACCACGCGGTCGGTGGTCCGTGCCATCGCCTCGATTGCAGTCGTCTTGCCGGGCGTGGGAACGGGCCGCTTCACCTGCGCCGGAAGCATGCGCGCGACCCGGGCGCGGGCCGCGGACTTCACCGCGTCGGCAAGGCTCTCGCCGGCGTCGAGCAGGAACTGCTTCACCGCCAGCCGCGGCTTGGCCACCACCTGGACCGCGCCCGCCGCCAGTACCTGCACCGTGGTGGCCGCGCCGGTCTCGGTGAGCGAGGAGCACACCACGATCGGCGTCGGCCGTTCGGACATGATCTTGCGCACGAAGGTGACGCCGTCCATGCGCGGCATCTCCACGTCGGTCAGGATGACGTCCGGCCAGCGCGCTTTCATCCGCTCCAGTGCCAGCAGCGGATCCGGGCAGGCCGCGATCACCTCGATGCCCGGATCGCGACCGAGTTCGGCGGCCAGTACCTGGCGCACGACGGCCGAGTCGTCGACGATGACGACGCCGACGCGGTTCATGACGCCTTGCGCTCCGTCCGCGCCGTTGCGGCCGGAGCCGGCGCGGTGCCGCGCGGATCGATCCGCACCGGCTCATCGCCGTCTGCGCCTTGCCCGTACCGCACCCACACGGCCCCGCTCCACAGGTCGAGCACGACATTGCGATGCCCGTTCCCGCCCGTATGCCAGCCGGACAGCCGCAGGCCGACCCGGTCGATGGCATCGAGCGCGCTCTGCACGTTGCGCCGCCCGACCGCCTCGCCGTCCTCGTACAGGGACGAGAACATGCGGCCACCGCCGAACAACTTGCACTGCACCTCGTGCATTGGCACGCGCTGGGAGCGCAAGTCGAGCACCAGGGTGTCGAGCGCGTCGTCCACGTGGCGCAGGTCCGCGACCCCGGAGCCGCCGCGCGAGCGCCCCGGAAGCACGCAGTGGCACATGCCGCCGAGGCGGTGGCGCGGATGCCAGACCGTGACCGCGACGCAGGAACCGAGCAACGTGCGGATCCGGGTGCGATCCGAGCCGAAGAAGAGCTCGCCCGGATTCAGGAAAATCTCCAGGCAATCCTGCGGCGCCGCGTCCATGTCAGTGCTTGCGGTAGACCGACGGACGCAGGGCCAGCAGCGTATCGTCGATGCCGTGCAGGGACTCGGAATGGCTCACGAACAGGTGCCCGCCCGGTCGCAGCCGCGCGAGGATCCGGGACACGACCGCCCGCTTGGTCTGGCTGTCGAAATAGATCATCACGTTGCGCAGGAATACGACGTCGAACTCGCCGATCCCGGGCAACGTCGCGTTGAGATTGATTGGGACGATCCGCACCCGCTTGCGCAAAGGTTCGTCGACCATGAAGGTGCCCTCGCAGTCGCCGACGCCGCGCAGCGCGAACTGCCTGAGCAATTCCGGCGGTATCCGGTCGGTGGCCGACATCGGGTAGCAGCCGCGCCGGGCAATTTCCATCACCCGCGTGCTGATGTCCGAGGAGACGATCTCCCATGGGCCATTGGCGCCGAGCACGTCCGCCAGCACCATGGCAATCGAATAGGGCTCCTCGCCGGTGGAACACGCCGCGCTCCAGACCCGGAACGGCCTGCCGCGCGCACGCGCCGGCAGCACCGCCTCGCGCAGGAACTCGAAGTGCGCCGGCTCACGGAAAAAGTAGGTCTCGTTCGTGGTCAGCAGATCCAGGGCGATCTGCGTCTCGGCCGGGTCCTCCCCGCCGGTGACGATCGCCAGGTAATCGCCGAACGAGGCCAGGTTGCGGTGACGCAGCCGCTTGGCCAGCCGGCTCGCCACCAGCGCCTTCTTGTGCGGCGACAGGCTGATGCCGGCCGTCTCGTACAGCCAGCGGCAGGCGGCCGAGAATTCGGCCTGCGTGAGCGCCGGGCCCGAGATGCCCGGCAGCTCGGCCTGCGTGGCCGCCTCGATGCACGCCGCATTGGACATCGCCGGGCGTTCCTAGGGCGCCGCTTCGCCGGCGCGCTCGCGGACCATCTCGGCGAGTTCGTCGATTTCCAGGACCCGGCCGGCGTCCAGGATGACCATGAAGCGGCCGTCGGTCCTGGCCATGCCGGCGATGAAATCCGCGCGCAGCCTGGCGCCGAACGCAGGCAGGGGCTCGATTTCCGGCGCCGGTATCTCCACCACATGGTGCACGGCGTCGACGATCACGCCGACGTCCTGGCCTGCACCCGCCGGCCCGACCTCGATGATGATGACGCAGGTCCGGCGCGAGGCGACGATCGGCGGCCGGCCGAAGCGGACGGAGAGATCCACCACCGGCACGACGCGGCCGCGCAGGTTGATGCCCCCGGCCACCACCGGGGGCATCATCGGGATCGGCGTGACCCCGCTGAATTCCAGTATCTCCTTGACATTGAGGATCCCCAGGGCGAAGACCTCGTCGCCGAGCGCGAACGTGAGGTACTGCTGCTGCTCGTCCGCCATCTCCTCGCCGCCCGCCGGGGCGGCCATTTGTACCACGGCGTTCATGTCCGGCGCCCTCAGAACCGCACGTAGGAGCCGCCGACGGCCGCCGCGGTGTCGACGACGCGCGTCGCCGGGCGCCGGCCCTGCTTCGCTCCGGACGGCCTGCCGCGCCCGCCGCGCTCCTGGGCGATGGGCGCCGCATCGGCGCCTTCCTCGACCTTGAAGAACGCCATGAGCTGGCGCAACTGCTGCGCCTGCCCGCTCATCTCCTCCGCGGTGGCCGCGAGCTGCTCGGACGCGGAGGCGTTCTGCTGCGTGGCCTGGTTGAGCTGGTTCATCGCCGCACTGATCTGCGAAATGCCGCCGGACTGCTCGTTGGACGCAGCGGCGACTTCCTGGACCAGATCGGAAGTGCGCTGGATCGCGGGCACCACCGTGTCGAGCAGCTTGCCTGCACGCTCGGCGAGATCGACGCTGCTGGACGCCACCCCGCCGATCTCCTGCGCCGCCACCTGGCTGCGCTCCGCGAGCTTGCGCACCTCGGCGGCGACGACCGCGAAGCCCTTGCCGTGCTGGCCGGCGCGCGCGGCCTCAATCGCCGCGTTCAACGCCAGCAGGTTCGTCTGGTAGGCGATGTCGTCGATGATGCCGATCTTCTCGGCGATGCGCTTCATCGCCACGACGGTCTCCTTGACCGCCTCGCCGCCTTCCAGGGCCTCGGTCGCCGCCTTGCTGGCGATGCCGTCGGTGACCTTGGCGTTCTCGGTGTTCTGGCCGACCGACGCCGACATCTGCTCGATCGACGCACTGGTCTCGTCCACGCCCGACGCCTGCTCGGTGGCCGACTGGCTCAGGGCCTGCGCGGTCGCGCTGACCTGCTCGGAAGCGCTGCGGATCATCTCCGACATCGTGCCGACCTTCTGGATCGTATCGGCGAGCTTTTCGGCGGTGGCGTTGAAGGCGTCCTTGAGCCGGCCGAAGGTACCGTCGTAATCGTTGGTGATGCGCTCGGTGAGATCGCCCATCGACAGCGCGCCCAACACCCGCAACAGTTCGTTCAAGGCGGTGTCGCAGTTCTCCACCACGGAATTGATCCCGCTGGAGAGCTGCAGGAAGAAGCCGTCCTTGCCCTCGGTCCGCAGGCGGCGCGAAAAGTCGCCGGCCGCGGCCGCGCCGACGATGGCTCCCAATTCGTTCTCGACCGCGACTTCGTCGGTCCGATCCTTCCACTCGACCACCGAGCCGATGCGCTTGCCGGCGCCGTCGAAGATCGGGTTCGCAGTGAGCGCGAAGCTGCGCGGGCCGACCTTGATCTGGGCCCGGTGCGTGCCGCGCAGGTGCGCGAGCAGGTTGCGCTGGTGGGCCGGGTTCTTGTGGAACCGATCGAAATTGGCACCGATCAGCGACTTGACCTCGAAGCCGGGCAGCTCCCTGCGCAGGTCGGCCTCGGCGTTGGTGAGCATCGCCGTGACCGACTCGTTCATGTAGCTGATGACCCCGTCGCAGTCGGCGATCATGACGTTGGTCGTCACCTTGTCCAGCGCGTGGCGGATACCCTGCGCCTCTTCCGTGGCCGCCCCGAGTGACTGCAGCCGCTCGCGCAGCGCATCGAGCGCCTGGCCGAACTCGCCGGTACCCTGCGACAACACCGGGGCGCTCGCGCCATCGGCTGCCGCACGCACCGCCGCGGCCGCCCCGGCGCGCGCGCGGGCATTGTGGTCGCACAGTTCGTTGATGGCGCGCGCCAGCTCCAGCGACTCGCCCTGGTAGCGGGACTCGTCCACGCGCACGTCGGCGCCCTCGCCCGCGGCGCGCAGCGCCTGCCGCAGCTCCAGCGCCAGCGCACCGCTCAGGCGCGCCTGGTTCATCCAGCCCAACATTGCCATCGTCATACTCCTGAATAGGTTTTGGTTCGGGGAACGGTTCAGGCGGCCTGCGATCCGCGCGCGACCGGCCCGCGCGCCAGGTCGGCCAGCCCTGCGACGTCCAGGATCAGCGCCACGCCGCCGTCGCCGAGAATGGTCGAGCCGGAAAAGCAGTCCAGGTGCCGGAAGACCTCGGACATCGGCCGAATGACCGTCTGCGTGTTGCCGTACAAATCGTCCACCACCACCCCGAGGCAATTGCCACCGTGATGGATGACGACGATGTTCTCCCGCCGCGGCGGCGGTGGGCCGCCGCAGGCGAATCGTTCGCGCAGCCACAACAGCGGCAGCACCGTGCCGCGCAGGTCGATGTAGCCGCGCGCGGCCGCGGCGGCGCGTTCCGCGGCGCCGATTTCGATGCACTCGTGCACCGAGTCCAGGGGGATCACGTAGCGCGCCTGCCCAATGCCGACCAGCAGGCCGTCGATGATGGCCAGCGTCAGCGGCAGGCGGATGCGCACGGTGGTGCCGGCGCCGGGTTCCGACTCGATATCCACCGAGCCGCGCAGCGCCTCGATGCTGCGCTTGACCACGTCCATGCCGACGCCGCGGCCGGACAGGTTGCTGACCTTGTCCGCCGTCGACAGCCCGGGAGCGAAGATCAGGCGGTAGACCTCGCGATCGGTGAGCGCGTCGCCGCTCGCCACGAGCCCGCGGCCGATCGCCTTGGCCAGGATCCGCTCGCGGTCCAGGCCCGCGCCGTCGTCGCCGACCTCGATCACGATGCTGCCCGAGTCATGGCGGGCCGACAGGCGCAGACTGGCGCGCGCCGGCTTGCCGCGCGCGCGCCGTTCCCGAGGCGCCTCGATGCCGTGATCGAGCGCGTTGCGCACCAGGTGCGTCAACGGATCGGCGATTGCCTCGACGATCGACTTGTCCAGCTCGGTGTCCGCGCCCTCGATGGCCAGGGACACGTCCTTGCCGAGTTCCCGGCCCAGATCGTGGACCACGCGCTGGAAGCGGTGCAGTGAAGCGCCGATCGGCACCATCCGCAGCGCCAGCGCGCTGTTGCGGACCTCTTCGACCAGCCGCGCGAGTGCCTCGGACTGCTCCACCAGGTCCGGCTGTCCGCTGCGCTGGATGGACAACTGCAGCCCGGCCCCGGCGATGACGATCTCGCCGACCACGTCGATGAGCTGGTCGAGCTTGCCTGCGTCGATCCGCAGGGACCGGGGGGCCGCGCGGCGTGCGTCCGCCGGCTCCCGTGCCGGTCCCGGCGCGTCGGTGCCCGCGGCCTGGGCGGCGGGTGCATCGGCCTCGGTCCCGGTGGCAGCGATCCCTGCCCCGGCGGCGGAATCGCCGGCGCAACCGCCGTCGAGCGGCTCGATGAGGATCTCGCAGTCGGCGCGTACGAAATCGAAGGCCGCGTCGACCGCCTCGCGGCCGGCGGCGCTGGCGAAAACCAGATCGAATCCGAGGTGGCAGGCTTCCGGATCCATCTCCTCCCACGGCGGCATGCGATCCGTGAGCGTCTGCAACGGCTCGATCTCCCCGAAAGTCGCCAGGTAGCGCAGGATCGACAGTGGGTCCATCCCGTTGCGCAGGACTTCCGGGCCGAAGCGCAGTCGCAGCCGCCAGCGTTGCGGCGCCCGTGAAACGTCGGCGGCCGCGGGCGGCGTGGAATCCGGTGGCGCCGGGGTACGACCCGCCGGGGCACCGCAGCGAGCCAGCACGCGCGCCGTGAGCTGCGCTCCGCGCGCGGCCAGCTCCGCGTCGATCGGCGTGCCCTGCATCGCGGGCGCAATCAACGCGCGGATGTGATCGCCGCAGGCCAGCAGCAACGACACGACGTCGGCGTCCGCCGCGTCCTCGCCGCAGCGGATCCGATCCAGCAGGGTCTCCACGTCATGGGTGAAGGCGACGATGGCGTCGTAGCCGAATATGCCCGCGGTTCCCTTGATCGTGTGCACGGCCCGGAACAGCTCGTCGACGACCTCGGTACGCTGCGGGCTGGACTGCAACTGCAGCAGGGTGGATTCCATGCGCTGGAGCAGCTCGTCGCTCTCGGCGTGGAACATCTGCACGGCGGCATCGAGATTCATGCTCATTCCTCAGGCGCCGCCGCCCAGGCGATCGGCATGACGGTAGAGTTCCAGGACTTCCCGAACCGCGTCGCTCATCGCCACGATCCTGAATTCGCCGCCGGCGCCGGTACAGGCACGGTGCGCCTGGAAGATCTGCTGGAAGCCGGCCGAGTCCATCTCGCCGACCGCGCCCAGGTCCAGTTCGACGCGCCCGTGCGCCCGCACCGCCTCCGCCAGCGCGTCGCGTATCTGCACCGCCGTGTAGATGTTCATCTCGCCCTGCAAGGCCAGCCTGCAGGCGCCGGGGGCTGTTTCGATCCTGGTCACTTCCATCGGCGCGATCTCAGGGCAGGACCAGCTTGGACACCGCCTGCAGCATCTGCTCGGGGCGGAACGGCTTGACGACCCAGGCCTTGGCGCCGGCCGCCTGGCCCTGGAGCTTCTTCTCCTCGGCCGACTCCGTGGTGAGCATGATGATCGGCGTAAACCTGTACTGCGGGTGCTGCTTGATCTGCCTGACCAGCTCGATGCCGTCCATGACCGGCATGTTCACGTCGCTGATGATGAGGTGCACTTTCTGCGCTCCGAGCTTGGCGAGTGCATCCTTGCCGTCGCAGGCTTCGACGACGTCGTAGCCTGCGCTCTTCAGCGCGATGTTCACGACCTGCCGCAGCGAAGCGGAGTCGTCGACGACCATGATGTTCTTTGCCAAGCCGGCTCTCCTCAGAAAAATGTGATGCCATCGGCGGGCGTCGCCGCGGCGGCACTGCCGCCGGCATGGTTGTCCCGCTCCGCGCGCATCGTGTAGGAACCCGCGAGCGAGGCGACGATGTCCCCGACCGTGCCGGTGTCGATGCGCCCTGCGTCGGCGGCGGCGCGGGCCCGCTCCAGGCTGTCGCCGATATGGGCGAGCACCTGGCTGACGCGATCCTGGAACTGCAGGTGCACGAGCGCCTCGCCCACGTCGCTGCGGATGGCCTCGTTCTCGCGCTGCAGCACCGCTCCCGACTGCGCCAGCCCGGCGGTCAACCGGTGCACGTCTTCGAGCACTTCGCGGATGCGCTCCTGTGACTGGGCGACGGATTGCGCGTCGTGATTGGCGGAGGATTCCACGGAGCGCACCGCCGATGCGATCGCCTCGCCGATCACCTCGACCTTCTCCGTGATCCGCTGGCCGGTGCTGCCGGACAGCGTCGAGAGCTTGCGCACCTCGTCCGCCACCACGGCGAAACCGCGCCCGGACTCCCCTGCGCGCGCCGCCTCGATGGCGGCATTGAGCGCCAGCAGGTTGGTCTGGTCGGCCAGGCTGGCGACGTCGCGGGCCATGTTGCGCAGTTCATCCGTGAACGCGACCAGGGTCTCAATCTCGCCCCGCATCGCCAGCTTCTGCGAAATCGCGGACTCCAATGCATCGATGACCGAGCGCAGGTGGACTTCGCTCCGGGAGAGCATGGCACCGATCTCGGTCCCGCCGGCGCCGCCACCGCTGCGGCCGGTGGTCGCGTCGATGCGGGCGACGATGTCCGCGAACCGGCCGCTCAAGGCGGTGATGGCCTCGCCGGTCTCGCAGCGCACGGATTCCAGGTTGCGCGACCAGATCGGCAGTACCTGCGCACCGAGTGCGCGCAGCCCGGCCTCGTCGAGGGCGCGGCTGCGTTCGAACTCGCGCTCGAGCGCGGCACGCTGGGCCTGGACCGAGCGCTGCCAGCGCGCGCGGACGCCGCCGGCGACGAACCACGCCGAGATGGCGGCGGCGAGCGCGAGCACGCTCGCGATCAGGATTGCCTGCGCGCCGCCCGCGACGGTTCCGACCGCCAGCGCGCCGGCACCCGCCACGGCCGCGAGCGGCGCCAGTTGCACGAGCAGTTCCCGCAATGTCGGTGCCGGACCATCGCCGGTCGGGTGATTCATGGAAGGTTTCTCCCTCTCCGGGATCCCGTGTTCTGACTACGCAGCCCGGCCCGCCTCTCGGACCCACACGCTGCGTCACGGGAATTCCCCAGCCTTGGCAGGGTTATCGGGATCCGGCCCGGGGCCCTCCATTGCGGAAATCCCCTAATACGGGATCAGGGATTCCCTGATTCGCGAAGGCCGGCGAATGCAACTCGGCGGCAATCGCCTGCAACACCGCGCCAGTTGTGATTTCCAGCCCGCAACCATGCGGATCGTCATTGCGAGGAGCGAAGCGACGAAGCAATCCACGCGCTGCCGCCGGCATCGGGGCCGCATGGGTCGCTTCGCTGCCCTCGCGACGACGAAGGGGCGGCTCACGGCGACAATGACCGGGGTGTGCCCCGGAAGCGGAAAAAAAACGGGCGCCCGAAGGCGCCCAATGGATACACCGCTCAAGGAGGAAACGGTTACATGTGATAGGCAGTCTCGCCGTGGGAGTTGATGTCCAGGCCCTCGCGTTCCTCGTCCTGCGAAACCCGAAGCCCGACGATCGCATCGGCGATCTTCAGGGCGATGAAGGCGACCACCGCGGTCCAGATGACCGTGACGCCCACCGCCTTGGCCTGGATCAGCACCTGGGTGCCGATGCCGGGGAAGCCGCCCGCGACGGTGACCCAGTCGGTCACCAGGCCCGGCCCGCCGAGCGAGGGCGCGTTGAACACGCCGGTCAGCAACGCGCCGGTGATGCCGCCGACCGCGTGCACGCCGAACACGTCCAGCGCGTCGTCGATGCCGAGCATGCGCTTCAGGCCGCTCACACCCCACAGGCACACCACGCCGGCGATGGTGCCGATCGCGAACGCACCGGCGATGCCGACGTTGCCCGCTGCCGGAGTGATCGCCACCAGGCCCGCCACCGCGCCGGAGGCCGCGCCCAGCATCGACGGCTTGCCCTTGAGCAGCCACTCGGCGAAGGTCCACGACAGCACCGCGCAGGCGGTCGCCAGGAAGGTATTGATGAAGGCCAGGGCGGCGAAGTTGTTGGCTTCCAGCGCCGAGCCGGCGTTGAAGCCGAACCAGCCCGTCCACAGCAGCGAGGCGCCGATCATCGTCATCGGCAGGTTATGCGGCGACATCGCCTCCTTGCCCAGGCCGATGCGCTTGCCGAGCATCCACGCGGCGACCAGGCCGGCAACGCCGGAGTTGATGTGCACCACCGTGCCGCCGGCGAAGTCCAGCGCGCCCATCTGCCAGATGAAGCCCGCCTTGCCGTTCATCGCATCGACCACGCCCGGATCGGTGTAGGCGTCCGGACCCATCCAGAACCACACCATGTGCGCGACCGGGACATAGCTCAGGGTGAACCAGATCACCATGAAGATGAGGACCGCGGAGAACTTCATGCGCTCGGCCACCGCACCCAGGATGAGGCAGCAGGTGATGGCGGCGAACGTGGCCTGGAACGCCACGAACACCAGCTCGGCGATCGGCGTCGACTTGCTGAAGGTCGCGGCCATCGAGAACACGCCGCTCGCCGAGTCGAACGTGCCAGCCAGGAACGCCCGGCTCATCCCGCCGAAGAAGGCGTTGCCCTCGGTGAACGCCAGGCTGTACCCGTACGCGCACCAGAGCACCGTCGCCAGCGAGAAGGTCACGAACACCTGCATCAGCATCGACAGCATGTTCTTCGACCGCACCAGGCCGCCGTAGAACAATGCCAGCGCGGGCACGCTCATCATGAGCACCAGCAGGGTGCAGGTCAGCATCCATGCCGTATCGCCCTTGTCCGGCGAGGGCGCGGCAGGTGCCGCCGCGGCTTCCTCCTCGGGCGCGGCCTCGGCCGCGGCGGCTGGGGCCTCTTCGGCCGCAGTCGCTTCGGCGCCCAGGGCTTCCGATTCCGCGGCAGGCGCCAGCGCGGCTTCCGCCGGTGCGGCACTTTCGGCCGCGGGCGCCGCCGCGTCCTGCGCCAGCGCCGGCAGCCCCATGCCGACGGTGGCGCACAGCGCGATGGTGAGCAATATCTTCTTCATGGTCGTTTCCCCTTACAAGGCATCCGCGCCGGTCTCGCCGGTGCGGATGCGTACCGCCTGTTCCAGGTTGGTGACGAAGATCTTCCCGTCGCCGATCTTCCCCGAGCTGGTCGCGCGCCGGATCGCGTCGATCGCGGCGTCGACCTGGTCGTCGGACACCGCCACCTCGACCTTCACCTTGGGAAGAAAGTCGACGATGTACTCGGCGCCGCGGTAGAGCTCGGTATGGCCTTTCTGGCGCCCGAATCCCTTGACCTCGGTGACGGTGATGCCCTGCACGCCCACCTCGGACAACGCCTGGCGGGCGTCGTCGAGCTTGAACGGCTTGATGATGGCTGTGATGAGTTTCATCGGTTGCACTCCTCCTGCGCGTCCCGCACGCGCGTAGTCGTCAAAGAAGATCCAGCACCGTGGACACCGTGAATACGACGCGGCCGTCGCACAGCGCACCGCCGCACTCGGCGGAGTCGTCCGTATCGTGGTAGCTCAGGTCCATGGTCACGTTCTTGAAGGTCTTGGACGCGCCGATACGGAAGTGCGTGTAGTCATAGCCGTTCGGCCCGGTGGTCGCGTCGCCGTCCACGCTCTGGTGGCCGATGGCGAAGGCCAGGCCGAAGTCGTGCGGCAGTACCAGCGAAAGCACGCCGCCGACGTAGACGCCGTCGCCGTCCTCGCCGAAGTAGTCCGGGGAGTAGTAGAGCGAACCGGTCAGCGTGGGCGTGAAGGGCGCGTTCTCGAACGTGTAGCCGAGCGCGAGCTTGGCCTCCCAGTAGGCGTAGTCGCCGACCGCGCCGGCATCCTCGTTCTGCGCCGGGTAGCCGTAGTAGATGCCGCCGACGTCCCAGGTCACGCCGCTGGCGAAGGCGCCGCGGAAGCCGCCGTAGAAATCGGTCTCGATGGTCGCCGCGTCGCCGCCGGCGCCGCCCGCGAATTCGATGTTCGAGGCCCAGACGCCCACGTAGGCGCCGAACGGGTTGTAGGTGTAGTCGAAGCCGCCCGAGATCGCCGGGTCTTCCTGGGTCTGGGTCACGCCACGGAATACGTAGTCATTCGTGATTGCGACGTTCGCAGAGAGGCTGTGGGCCGGTTCGGGTTCCTCCGCGACGGCGGAGCCGGTGCCGAGTGCGAGTAGAATGGCGAGCGGTGCAGCAGAACGGATCATGGTCGATTCCTCCAGGTCTGGGTAAACGTCGTAGGCACTGGAGCGGCCATGAGCATGGCTCATGCCAATCTCGGGAATCCGCTTTATTTCATTTGGTTAGCACCGCAATCTGACGCCTGTCATGAACGCGGAACGTCAATGCGAGCGGGCGCGTGCACCAAAGCGATGCACGAATGCCAGCGCTGCACCCGGGTGGATCGACGGTTGAGGATCGACGGATGAACGAAGCAAAACAGTCCCCGTCGCAGCGCTTCGAGGCGATCGCATCGCGCGTGATCGCGGCGCTGCCGGGCGGCGCCGCGCTCGGCGAGGACCTGCGCAACAACCTGCGTGCGGCGCTCGCCGGCGCGTTCGCGCGCATGAACCTGGTGACGCAGGAGGAGTTCGAAGTGCAGAGCGCGGTGCTGGCGCGCACGCGTGCCAGGCTCGAGGCGCTCGAGCAGCGCGTGCGCGATCTGGAGTCGGGCCAGCGCGCCGGCCCGGGCTGAACGCCCCGGAGGGAGCCATCGCGGCTCCGGCAAAGCGTGGCGGGAGGGGGAAAAACGCTTTGTGGGCCCGGAGCCGCGACGGCAAGGCCGTCTGGATCGCGCCGCCCGGTGACGTAGGCCACCGCGGCGATTGCATGAACGTCAGAGCAAGTTTCGCGCCCGCCCGTTTAACTCGGATCCAGCGCCGCGACACGAAATTCCTGCACTGATTTCGCCGCATCGCGCGCCACGACGAGTCACGACGGTGCATTCGCGTACGATCCGCCGCGGAGCCTGGACCGCCCTCCGTCATTGGGAGAAGCGAAGCGACGAAGCAATCCACGCGCTGCCGGCGTCATCGAGGCCACATGGATCGCTTCGCTGCGCTCGCGACGACGAAGGGGCGATTCAAGGCTTCAATCGTGCCCAGGCAATCCCTGGCACTCATCAGAGTGAGGTTCCTGAATGGCCGCGCCGCGGCCACCGGCGCGCATCGCGTTGCTTCGCACCCGGCACCCACCTACACTCACTGCAACCCGGCGGCCAGGACGGCCGCCGCCACAGCGCAGGGAGCGCGCCATGCAGATCGCCATCGTCCACAGCCGCGCCGGCTGCGGCATCGACGCACCGCCCGTCACCGTCGAAGTCCACGTCAGCAACGGCCTGCCGGCCTTCGCCATCGTCGGCATGCCCGAGACGGTGGTGAAGGAGAGCCGGGACCGGGTGCGCAGCGCCATCCTCGCCTCGCGCTACGACTTCCCCACCCGCCGCATCACCGTCAACCTCGCCCCCGCCGACCTGCCCAAGGAGGGCGCGCGCTTCGACCTGCCGATCGCCGTCGGCATCCTCGCCGCCACGGCCCAGGTGCCGGCCGAGGCGCTGCATGAGCACGAGTTCATCGGCGAACTCGCGCTCACCGGCGAACTGCGTCCCGTGCGCGGCACGCTGCCGGTGGCGATTGCGGTGCGCGACGGCGGCCGCACCCTGGTGCTGCCGGCGGCCAATGCCGCCGAGGCCGGGCTGGTGGAAGGAGCAAACTGCCGTGCCGCCGCCAGCCTGCTGGCGGTGGCCGCGCACCTGGCCGGAGGCGAACGGCTCGCGCGCGTCCTGTCCGCGGTACATGGCGACGCCGGCCCGGCGGCGGCGCCGTGCGAGGATCTCGCCGACGTGGTCGGACAACATCAGGCGCGGCGCGCATTGGAAATTGCTGCGGCAGGCGCCCACAACCTGCTCTTCATCGGCCCGCCCGGCACCGGCAAGACCATGCTCGCCACGCGCCTGCCGGGCATCCTTCCGGCGATGGACGAGGTCCAGGCATTGGAGAGCGCCGCCATCCACTCGGTGGCCTGCGGCGCCGTGGATCCGAGCGCGTGGCGGATCCGGCCGTTCCGTGCCCCGCACCACGGCGCCTCGGCCGCGGCGATCGTCGGCGGCGGCTCCGTCCCTCGGCCGGGGGAAATCTCGCTCGCGCACCACGGCGTGCTGTTCCTGGACGAACTGCCCGAGTTCGACCGGCGCGTGCTGGAGTCCCTGCGCGAGCCGCTCGAATCGGCCCGCATCACCATCGCCCGCGCCGCGCGCCGGGCGACCTTTCCGGCACGCGTGCTGCTGGTGGCGGCGATGAATCCCTGCCCCTGCGGCCTGCTCGGCACGGCACGCGGGGGCTGCCGCTGCACCGAGGATCAGGTACGGCGCTACCGGGCACGGATCTCCGGACCGTTGCTGGATCGCATCGACCTGCACGTCGACGTGCCCCCGCTGCCGCGCGACGCACTGCTCGCGCGCGCCGGCGAACGCGGGAACGCCACCCGGCCCGAAGCCAGCGCGGCGGTGCGCGCGCGGGTCGCCGCCGCCCACGCGCGCCAGATCGCGCGCGCCGGCCGCAGCAATGCCGCGCTCGGCGCCGCCGAGCTGGAGACTTTCTGCGCGCTCTCGCGCGCGGACGCCGGCCTGCTCGCCGCCGCCGCCGAACGGCTGGAACTGTCGGCGCGCGCGGTGGCGCGCATGCGCCGCGTGGCGCGCACGATCGCCGACCTCGACGGCGCCGACGCGATCACCACCGAACACCTGACCGAGTCGCTGAGCTACCGCCGGCTCGATCGCGCCTACAGCCCGTGAGCACGGAGCGCCGCGGCCCTCAAGGATCCTCCCGCCGCGCCGAAAACCAGACCGAAGGGTCCATCTCGTGACCCGCCGTACGAATCGACAGCGATCGAGGGGGCCGTGTGAAGTTCCTGGTATCCAGTATTCGCATCAAGCTGCTCGCCATCACCGGCGCGGGCACCGCCATGCTATGCGTCGCCGCGGCCGCCGGCCTGGCGATGCTGTGGTCCAGCGCCCACCGCATGGAATCCCTGCTGCAGCAGGATCTGACCCTGGAGCGCAGCCTGCGGCAGGTGCAGTCGTCCCTGATCACGGCCGGGTCCGGCGGCGGCACCCTGGCCGAGGCGATGCAGCGCGTGCAGGCCCTGCGCAGCGCGCCGCAGGCCGCGCAGTACGCGGCAGTGCTGGATGATCTCGCCAGGCACCTGCAGGCGCCGGCGGCCGATGCGCGCACCGCCGGGCAGGCCCTGGGCCGGGCCGCCGACGCGATGCAGCGGATGATCGACGAACGCGTGGTGAACGAGGCCCGCGGCCTGGACCGCAACGGCCGAACGACCCTGATCCTGATGGCCGGCGCGATCGTGGCGGCATTCGCCGTCTTCGTCGCGTTCGTCTCGCGTGGGATCCTGGCTCCGACGCACGCCCTGGTCGACGATCTGCGCAGGCTGGCGGATGGCGACTTCTCGCGCCCCGTCCGGGTCACCAGCAGCGACGAGATCGGCGAGGTCGCCCGCTGCGCCGCGCTCGTGCAGCAGCACCTGGGCGGGATGGTGCATCAGGTGCGCGATTCGGTCGGGCGGCTCAATGCCGCGGCGGTCGGCATGCAGGACGTGGTCGCCAGCACCATGCGCGGAACCTCGGCACAGCAATCGCAGGCCGAGCTGGTGGCCACCGCCATGACGCAGATGACCAGCAGCGTGCAGAACGTCGCCATGAACACGGCTGCCGCCGCCACCGCGGCGCATGCCGCGGCGAGCGAGGCGGACGACGCGCGGGTGGTCGTGCGCGATGCCATCAGCGCCATCGATTCGCTGGCACGGACCGTGGAACACAGCGCCACGGTCATTCGCACCCTGGCCGAGGACAGCACCCACATCGCCGGCGTGCTGGACGTCATCAAGGGCATCGCCGAGCAGACCAACCTGCTGGCGCTGAACGCCGCCATAGAGGCCGCCCGCGCCGGCGAGCAGGGCCGCGGCTTCGCCGTCGTCGCCGACGAGGTGCGCACGCTGGCGCAGCGCACCCAGGTCTCGGCCGACGAGATCCAGAGCATGGTGGCGCGGCTGCAGAAGAGCACCGGCGACGCGGTCCAGGCGATGGACGAGAGCCGGCGCGTGGCCTCGACCGGAGTCGAGCAGGCCAACCGGGTGCACGCTTCTCTCGACGTCATCACCGAGTCGGTGCGCACGATCAACGGCATGAATTCCCAGATCGCGGGCGCTTCGGACGCGCAGAGCAAGGCGGCCGGGGAGATCAACCGCAACATCGGCCATATCCGCGAGGTCACGGGGACCACGGTCGACGGTGCGCGCCTGACCGCGGACGCCAACCGTGAACTGGTGCAGATGGCGTCGGCACTGGACAAGCTGGTCGGACAGTTCCAGGTCTGAGGCCCGGCGCGCGCGCCGGGCGGCATCACGGACACGGCCGATCGCATCGACTGCGCCATCGGCCGAATCCAGTTTTATTGAATCGCACGCACGCCCGGGTACTCGCAGGCACCCCGGGGGCGCGACAGTCGCCAAGAACTGCCGTACACTGCATCGCATTTCCAAAGCCGGTTCCCGGGGGCTCGCATGGACGAAGACGAGGACTTCGAAAAGACCGTAATCATCCGCCCGGGCTCCTCCGACGCCCCGGTGTTCAACGCCAGGAACGATGCCCCGCCCCGGCCCGCGGCCACGGGCAGCGGCAGCCAGAATCCGCGCGAGCGGGCCCAGACCACGACCCAGCAAGGCGCCGCGCGCCCGGCGCAGCGTGCGCCGCAACCGGCACCGCCTGCCCCGCCGAAGTCGAACCGGGCGCTCATCGTCGCCGCCATTGCCGTAGGCGTGGTCGTGCTCGCGGGCGCCGCCCTGCTCCTGCGCTAGACGCTCGCCGTCCCGGGCACGGGCGGCGTGGCGTTCCCACGCACCGGGAGCGCGCGATTAAGGGATTCCCTGATTCCTTCGTGCATCGGGCGCAGGTAGCCTCATCCGCGTGACGGCGCCGGGGCGCGCGCCGCAACCCTCACGGCCCGCCCCGGCGTACGTCACGGTCGCAGTCGGTCGCAGCGCAGGGATGGGCCCGTTCCGACGGTGGCCTTGCATCCACGGACCTTCGGACGCCCCCGGCCGGGCCCACACATGGCGCTGGAACCGATCCCCGGGCACGAACCCGGCAACCACTTCGACGGCGAACTGTTTCGCCTGATCGTCGATTCCGCCACCACCGCGCTGCTGCTCTGCGACACCGACGGCCACGTCCACTACGCCAATCCGCAGGCGGAGTCGATGTTCGGATTCGGCCGCGACGCCCTCCTGGGAACACTTGTCGAAGCCCTGATCCCGGAGCACCACCGGCATGCGCACCCGTCGTTTCGCGCCGCATTCCTGCGCGATGGACGCTCGCGGCGCATGGGCACCGGCCGTGATCTTTTCGCGCGACGGCTCGACGGCGGAGAATTTCCGGTCGAGATCGACCTCAATCTCATCGACCTGCACGGCCGCACGCTGGTGCTGTGCGCGATCGCAGACGTATCCGCGCGCCGGAAGGCCGAGGAAGCGCTGCGACGCCAGGCGCGGATGCTGCACAACTCCTTCGACCCGATCTTCACCTGGGAACTGGACGGTCGGATCCGGTACTGGAACACCGGTGCGCAGCATCTCTACGGCTACACCGCACAGGAAGCCCGGGGCAGGCACAAGCGCGAATTGCTGCGCACCGAGTTTCCCGGGGGGTTCGACGGCCTGCTCGCCCGGCTTCGCGAGGAAGGGCGCTGGGAGGGCGAGGTTCGCCAGAGCACCAAGGACGGCCGCACGCTCGACGTGGACTGCCGCATGGAACTCGTGTCTGAACCGGGCCAGCCGGAGATGGTTCTGGAAACCGCCCACGACAACACCGAGCGGCGCGCGGCACTCGCCCGCGTCGAGGCGGCGCTCGCCGAGAAGACCGTCCTGCTCGACGAGATCCACCACCGCGTCAAGAACAATCTGCAGGTGATCTCCAGCCTGCTCAGCCTGCAATCGGCGCGTGCACCGCAGTTGCGCGCCGCCCTGCTGGAGAGCCAGGCGCGGATCCGCGCGATGGTGCTCATCCACGAGTTGCTGTACGAGAAGCAGGAATTCTCGCGCCTGGATCTGGCCGAGTACGTGCGCCGCTTGAGCGCGCTGCTGCTGGCGAGCCTGTCCGTTCCGCGCGAGCGGGTTGCCCTGCGCCTGGATCTGCAGCCGGTGATGCTGGACCTGAACCGCGCCGTCTCCTGCGGGCTGCTGCTGAGCGAACTGCTGACGAACGCGTTGAAGCACGCTTTCCCCGACGAACGCCGCGGCACGCTCAGCGTGGCCCTGACCTGTGAGCCCGGCGGTGCGGCACGCCTGGTGGTCGCCGACGACGGCGTCGGCCTGCCGGAACATCCCGATCACGACTACCCGCGGACGCTCGGCCTGCAACTCGTGCCGTTGCTCGCCGACCAGATGGGCGCACGGATCGACACCCGCAGCGGCGCCGGCACGCGATATACGATTGACTTCGACACGGGACCCATCCGCCCCCATGGCACCTGAACGCGTACTCATCGTCGAGGACGAGCGCATCGTCGCGCTCGATCTTTCCCAGCGGCTGGGCGAGCTCGGCTACGAAATCGCCGGCGTCGCCTCTTCCGGCGACCAGGCGCTGCGCACGGCGCGCGAACGCCGGCCCGACATCGTGCTGATGGACATCCGGCTGGACGGCGCGATGGACGGCATCGACACGGCCAGGCGGCTTGTCGCCGAATACCGCGTACCGGTGGTGTTTCTCACCGCCCACGCCGACAGCCAGACGCTGCGCCGCTGCCGCGACATCGCCCCGTTTGGGTATCTGGTCAAGCCCTACGATACGCGCGAGCTGCACGCGACGCTGACCGTCGCGCTCGCGCGGCGCTCAGCCGAATTGGATGTCGAGCGCAGCGAGGAACGCCTGCGCGACGCGCTCGGTGCCGCGGACATGATCGCCTGGGAATGGGACCCGGCTACCCGCCGTACGGTGCTGTCGGGAGCATTCGCCGCGGCCGGGGGACCGTTGGGTCCCGATGCATTGCATCCGCCTTGGGATGCACTGATCGAGCGCGTCCACGCGCAGGATCGCGATGCCGTGCGAGAAGCGTTCGAGGCCGCGCGCCGCAGCGGCACGCCGATCGACACTCGGCTCCGCTACCGGCGCGCGAACGGGGAGCCCGGCTGGATGCAGATCCATGCCAGGGCGTTCGAGGGCGCGGCCGGCATCGGCTCGCGGCTGGTCGGCGTATGCGCGGACGTGACCGCGCGCGTGCACGCGGAGGAACAGCTGCGCCAGGCGGGCCTGGTCTACGAAGCGACCATCGAGGGGATCGTGATCATCGATGCCAGGCGCCGGATCGTCTCGGCCAACCCCGCATTCGCCCGCCTGACCGGGCGCGAAGTCGCCGGTGTCGTCGGCCGCAACATCGACGAGACGCTGTATGCCGAACCGCGCGGGGAGGAATTCTGGGCCGAGATGGTCGCGGGCGGCGCGGGGCAATGGCAGGGCCGCAATACCTGCCGGCGTGCCGACGGCGGGGATTTCCCCGTGTGGGAAAGCGTGTGCGCGGTCCGCGGGCCGCGCGGCAGGGCACATCATTTCGTCATCGTCTTCTCCGACATCAGCGCGGTGCAGCGGACCGAGGAGCAGATGCGGTACCTCGCGCACCACGATTCGCTCACCGGGCTGTCCAACCGCCTGCTGTTCCAGGATCGGCTCGATCAGGCCCTGATCCGCGCGGCGCGCGAACGCGGGCGTGCTGCGCTGCTGTTCCTGGATCTGGACGGCTTCAAGCAGGTCAACGATACGCTCGGCCATGCCGCCGGCGATGAGCTGCTGCGGATGCTCGCGGACCGGATCCGGGAAGTCCTGCGCCGCGCGGACACCGCGGCGCGCCTGGGCGGCGATGAATTCGTGGTCGTGCTCGCGGATCTGCAGAGCAACGACGACGCGGCGCTGCTGGCCGGGCGGCTGCTGGAAGCGCTCGCGACCCCGTTCGAGATCGACGGCCGGAGCGTTCCGGTATCAGCCAGCATCGGCATCGGCGTGTACCCCGACGACGGCACCGACCGCAAGGCGTTGCTGGAGGCGGCGGACGCGGCGATGTACCGCGCCAAGGCCGAGGGACGCAACCGCTACCGTTTCCACGCCCGGTCCGAGCCGCAACGCGAGGACGCCTGACGCGCCGGACTGTAGCGGAACCACCCCGTCGCGGGACGGAAGATCAGAATTCGTCCCACTCCGAAGCGTCGTTGCCGGTTCCGCCGGTCGCCCGCCGTGCCGGCGCCGGCTTGGAAGCGCGGGAAGCCGCGTTCTGGGGCGCCGCGCCGGCGGCCTTGCCCGACCAGGGCCGGTTCGGTCCGCGCCGCTCCTGCGCCCGGGCGCGCGCGGCGGGAGCCTGTGGCACCTCGCCGGTGTCGAAGAACCGCATCAGCTCGATCATTTCCCGCGACTGCTCGTCCATCGATTCGCTCGCCGCCGCGGCTTGCTCCACCAGCGCCGCATTCTGCTGCGTCACCTGGTCCATCTGCGTGATCGCCTTGTTCACCTGCTCGATTCCGACCGATTGCTCCGACGAGGCGGCGGCAATCTCCGAGATGATGTCGGCGACCTTCTTCACCGACGCGACGATCGACTCCAGCGTCGAGCCCGAGGCATTGACCAGCTTCGCTCCCTGCTCGACCTTGGACACGCTGTCCTTGATCAGCGTCTTGATCTCCTTGGCCGCACCGGCACTGCGCTGGGCCAGGTTGCGCACCTCGGCGGCCACCACGGCGAAGCCGCGCCCCTGTTCGCCCGCGCGTGCGGCTTCCACCGCCGCGTTCAGGGCCAGCAGGTTGGTCTGGAAGGCAATCTCGTCGATCACGCCGATGATGTCGGCGATCTTCCTGGAGGCGGAATTGATCTCTCCCATCGCCGCGACCGCCTGGCCCACGACTTCGCCGCCCTTCTGCGCCTCGGCGCTGGCGTTCTCGGCAAGCTGGTTGGCCTGGCGGGCGTTGTCGGCGTTCTGTTTCACCGTGCCGGTGAGCTGCTCCATCGAGGAGGCGGTCTGCTCCAGGCTCGAGGCCTGCTCCTCGGTGCGCTGGGAGAGATCCTGGTTGCCCTTGGCAATCTCGCCGGCGGACGTGTTCATGCTCGCCGACGCGGTGCGGATCCGGTTCACCATGTCGAGCAGCGTGCCGGCGCAGCCGTTGACCGCGTCGCGCAGCAGGGCGAACTCGCCCTGGTAGTCGCCATCGAGCCGATCGGTGAGCACGCCGTTCTGAAGCCCGGACATGACCCGGGCGGTTTCGCGGACCGGCGCCACGACCGTATCCAGGAGGCGGTTGATGGCCTCGGACAGGCCACGCATGAACCCGCGGTAACGCTCCGGATCGATCCGGACGTCGAGCTTGCCGACCGCCGCGGAGGCGATGAGCGCGTGGATTTGCCGCTCGGCGTCCTTCTGCTCGGTCATGTCGGTGGCGTACTTGACGACCTTCAGGGGCCGTCCGTCCGGATCGAGGATCGCGTTGTAGGAAGCCTGGAGCCAGACTTCACGACCGCCATTGGCTACGCGCCGGAACTCGCCCGTCACGAACTCGCCGCGGCCCAGCCGTTCCCAGAACTGCCGGTACTCGGCACTCTCCCGCAGCTTCGCATCCACGAACATGGAGTGGTGCCGGCCCCGGATTTCCTCCAGGCTGTACCCGACGGAGCGCAGGAAGTTCTCGTTGGCGGTGATGATCGTACCGTCGAGATTGAATTCGATGACGGCCTGCGCCTTGTCGATGGCGACGATCTTGCCCTGGAAATCGGCGTTTCGCAGCTTGTCCCCGGTGATGTCGGTGGCGAACTTGATCACCTTGCAAGGCTTGCCGTCGACGTCGGGGATCGGGTTGTAGGATGCCTGGAGCCAGACTTCCCGGCCACCCTTGCCGATGCGCTTGTACTGGCCGGCATCGTAGTCGCCGCGCGCCAGCCGATCCCAGAACGCGCGGTATTGCGCGCCCTGCCGGTGTGCCGGCTCCACGAACATCGAATGGTGCCTGCCCGCGATCTCGTTCAGCGAGTAGCCCATCGTACTCAGGAAGTTCTCGTTCGCCGCGAGGATCGTGCCATCGAGGCCGAACTCGATGACTGCCTGCGAGCGGCCAAGCGCCGCGATCGTGGCCTCCAGTTCGTGGCGCCGCGTCGCATCTTGCGGGGAAAACTCGGGGGACTGGTCGTTACCGCTCATCGATTCGCTACTCCGTGAATTGGTTTCGCAACGTGCGCTGCCCGAGGTTCTGGACCGCACGCCCCGCCGGCTCGACGGCGGCGCGCAACGCGCGCGGCCCGGCCCGACACCTCTATCTAGCTATAGCGGCTGCGACTTCCGCGCCTTGACAGTGACAACCGCGCGGACGCACCGCGGCGGGTGGACCTGCCGGCTGCCTCCCGGGTGACCAATACCGCAGACCGAGACTTCGTGACCGGCCCGCAGCACGGTTCCGTATCCGGGAAAGGGTGACTGTGCGGATGAAGGCGCGCCTGGGGCGCGCGCCGATGATGGGCCGAGGCCCTGAGGGATCCGACCTGCCGAGTGTCGCCCGCGTTGACGCGGGCGGCGGATTACTGGCGCGTTTCCCGCGCCGCGATGGACGGGTCGGCGTCCATTTCGATCAGCGCGGCGGCGTCGTGCGCGGCACGCGCGCAGTCGCTGACGGTGTGGATGACGTTGACCTTCAGGTCCATGCCGACGGATTGCCCGTCCGCCACGGTGGCGGCGGCCTGGTTCAGGTACCTGCAATGGGCAACCAGGGTGTCCTCGGCATCGACCAGGGCGGCGTCGGCAAACTCCGGTGCATCCATGCTGCGCGCGGCGATCGCGTCGACGACCTTGTTCTGGAAGCGAAAGACCGATTCGACATAGGCGCTGTAGCCGGCGCTGTCGACGATGCCCAGGGTGAGGCCGGGCGCCGAGGCGGGGCGGGTCGCGCACCCGCCCGCGGAAACGATTGCCAGCGCCGCCAGCGCCAGCCGTGGACCGAGGTTGCCTGCCGTCCTGCGCATGATGCCTGCCCTCATCGTGGACACGCTCCCGTATGATGTCATATAGCCGACCCGCCCGTCCCGCGCCAGCCGCCGGTGCCGGGCCTGTGCCCTGGTTGGCAATGCAGATTCCGTGCCCCGACGCAGCACGCTGCGGGCACCTGATTGCGGGGTGCGCCCGGGCACCGGATCGGGGCACAATTGCACCGTCGCGCACGGCCCGGCCGGGCCCGTGTGCCACCGGTGGCGATACGGACATCCGCCACCGCGCCGGACACCGGCACGCACCCACAGGGACACGGAACTCGGGCATGACAGGCGGTATTTCCTCTCGCGAGCGGGCGCTCGGCGTCCTGAACTCGGTCTTCGGCTATCCGGCGTTCCGCGGCCAGCAGGCCGACATCGTCGACCGCCTCGCCGGCGGCGGGGACGCGCTGGTGCTGATGCCCACCGGCGGCGGCAAGTCCCTGTGCTACCAGATCCCCGCCCTGCTCCGCCCCGGGGTCGGCGTGGTCGTCTCTCCGCTCATCGCGCTCATGCAGGACCAGGTCGACGCGCTGGGCGAACTCGGCGTGCGCGCCGCATTCCTGAACTCCACGCTCACCGGGCGCGAAGCGGCCGCGATTGAGCACCGGGTACGCGACGGCGAACTCGATCTGCTCTACGTCGCCCCCGAGCGCCTGCTGTCCGCACGCTGCCTGGAACTGCTCTCGCACAGCCGGATCGCGCTGTTCGCGATCGACGAGGCCCATTGCGTTTCGCAGTGGGGCCACGATTTCCGCCCGGAATACCTGCAGCTTTCGGTCCTGGGCGAGCGCTTCGCCGGCGTGCCGCGCATCGCCCTGACCGCCACCGCCGACACGCACACCCGCGTGGAGATCCTCGAACGGCTGCGCATGCCCGGGGCGGAGGTGTTCGTGTCGAGCTTCGACCGGCCGAACATCCGCTACCGGATCGTCGAGAAGCAGTCCCCGCGCCGGCAACTGCTCGACTTCATCCGCGGCGAGCACGACGGCGAGGCCGGCATCGTCTACTGCCTGTCCCGGCGCAAGGTCGAGGAGGTGGCCGCCGGGCTGGTCGAGGACGGCATCCGCGCGCTTGCCTACCACGCCGGGCTGGACAGCGACACGCGCCGCGACGCGCAGGCGCGATTCCTGCGCGAGGACGGCCTGGTCATGGTGGCGACGATCGCCTTCGGCATGGGCATCGACAAGCCGGACGTGCGCTTCGTCGCGCACCTGGACCTGCCGCGAAGCGTCGAGGGTTATTACCAGGAAACGGGCCGTGCGGGCCGCGACGGTGCACCGGCCGATGCATGGATGGCCTATGGCCTGCAGGATGTGGTGCAGCAGCGGCGGTTCATTCAGATGTCCGACGCCGACGACACCTACAAGCGCGTCGCCGGCGCCAAGCTCGACGCCATGCTCGGGCTGTGCGAGACCTCGTCCTGCCGCCGCGTGCTGCTGCTCGGCTACTTCGGCGAACCCAGCGCGCCGTGCGGCAACTGCGACACCTGCCTGGATCCGCCCGCGGTCTTCGACGCCACCGTCGAGGTGCAGAAACTGCTGTCGTGCGTGTACCGCGCGGGCCAGCGCTTCGGCGCGGTGCACATCGTCGCCATCCTGCGCGGCGAGGCGACCGCGAAGGTGCGGCAATGGAAGCACGACCAGCTCAGCACCTTCGGCGTGGGCGGCGATCGCGGCGAACAGGAATGGCGCGCCATCGTCCGCCAGTGCATCGCGCTCGGCCTGCTGGAAATCGATCACGGCGCCTTCGGCGCGCTCAAGCTCACCCAGATCAGCCGCGCCGTGCTCAAGGGCGAGCGCCGGATCGAACTGCGCACGCTCGCCGGCGAACCGCGCCGCAAGGCGCCGCGCGCCCGGGCGCAGGGCGCGCTGTCGGGCGCCGCCACCGCCGTGTTCGATCGGCTGCGCGAGTGGCGCGCCGAGACGGCACGTACGCGCGGCGTGCCCGCCTACGTGATCCTGCACGATTCGACGCTGCAGGACATCGCCAGGATCGCCCCGGAAAACAGCACGCAGCTCGGCGCGATCGCCGGCATCGGCGCGAAGAAACTCCAGACCTACGGCGCCGACATCCTCGCGCTGCTCGGCCGCCTGCGCGGCGAGCAGGCGTAACGGACGCCGTGCGGCCTTGATCGGGGCGGCTTGCTTGGGGTGAAATGCAGCAATGACCGCATCCGCCTACGATATCTCCGTCAGCGTCCAGACCGCCTACCTCCCCGACCAGTCGGAACCGGACCGTCGCCGCTATGCATTCGCGTACACGATCACCATCGCCAACACCGGGCACGTACGCGCGCGGCTGCTGACGCGCCACTGGATCATCACCGACGCCGACGGCAAGGTGCAGGAAGTCCGTGGCCCCGGCGTGGTCGGCGAACATCCGCACCTGCAGCCGGGCGAGTCCTTCCGCTACACCAGCGGCGCCGTGATCGAAACGCCGATCGGGACGATGCACGGCAGCTACCAGATGCTGGCGGACGACGGCACGGAGTTCGACGCGCCGATCGCGCCGTTCAGCCTGCAGATCCCCCGCGCGGTCCATTGAGCGTCTACGTCATCGGCGACGTCCAGGGCTGCGCCGCGGAACTCGAGGCCCTGATCGACCGCATCGGCTTCAGTCCGAGCCGCGATCGGCTGGTCTTCGTCGGCGACCTGGTCAACCGAGGGCCCGCCTCGGCGGCCGTGCTGCGGCGGGTGCGCGCGCTCGGCGCGAGCGCCACCGCCGTCCTGGGCAATCACGACCTGCACCTGGTTGCGGTCGCCGCCGGCTGCGAGCGCGCGCGGCGCCGCGACACGTTCCAGGACGTGCTCGATGCGCCCGATCGCGAGGACATGCTCCACTGGCTGCGCCGGCTGCCGCTCCTGCATCGCGAGCCCGGCGGCGAGGTGGTGCTGCACGCCGGGTTGCCGCCGCAGTGGAACGTGGACACGGCCGCGGTGCTGGCGCGCGAGGTCGAGCAGGTGCTCGCGGGCGAGGGCTACCGCGAACTCGCAAGGCACATGTACGACGACCGCCCCCGGCGCTGGGCACCGGATCTCGCCGGCTGGGCGCGGCTGCGCTTCATCGTCAACTGCCTGACGCGGATGCGCTACTGCGATCGCGATGGCCGCCTGGACCTGCGCGCCAAGGGTGCGCCGGGCACGCAGCCGGACGGCTGCATGCCCTGGTACGAGGTGCCGGGGCGCGCCAGCACCGGCACGACCTTCGTATTCGGCCACTGGTCGACGCTGCGGCTGGCCGCGCCCGAGTGCGCGCGGCATCGCGTCTATCCGATCGACACCGGCTGCGTGTGGGGCGAACGGCTGACCGCGCTCGATCTGGCCAGCCGGGAGACGATCTCCGTGCCCTCGCGCCAGCCGCGCGTGCCCGAGGGCTGAGCGAGACTCAGCGCCGCTCCAGCGTGAGGAAACTGCAGGCCCAGGCGTTGCGGTCGTCTGCCGGATGCTCCTCGCGCGCGGTCTGTACCCATTGCGCGCGGTCGAATGCCGGAAAGCGCACGTCGCCGGCGAACTGCCCGTGGACCAGCGTCAGGTGGATCCGCCGCGCGCCGGCCAGTGCTTCGGCGTAGACGCGCGCGCCGCCGATCACGAATACCTCGCCCTCGCCGGCCGCGGCATACGCCTGCGCGAGCGAGCGGACCACGGTGCAACCGGGCGCGTCGAACGCCGGGTCGGACGAGATGACGATGTTGTGCCGGTGCGGCAGCGGCCGGCCGATGGACTCGTAGGTGCGCCGCCCCATCACGATCGGATGGCCGGTCGTGATGGCGCGGAAGCGGCGCAGGTCGGCGGGCAGGTGCCACGGCAGGCGCCCGCCGGCGCCGATGACACCGTCGCGGTCGGTCGCGACGACAATCGTCACCCGCGCCATGTTCAAATCGCGATCGGCGCGCTGATCGCGGGGTGGCTGCGGTAATCGAGGATTTCGATGTCCTCGTAGGCGAAGTCGAACAACGAGCTGCGCTGCGGGTTCAGGCGCACACGGGGCAGCGGGTACGGAACGCGTGTCATCTGCAGATCGGCCTGCTCGACGTGGTTCAGGTACAGATGCGCATCGCCGAGCGTGTGCACGAACTCGCCCGGAGCCAGGCCGGTGACCTGCGCGGTCATCAACGTCAGCAGTGCGTACGAGGCGATGTTGAACGGCACGCCGAGGAACACGTCGGCACTGCGCTGGTACATCTGGCACGACAGGCGCCCGCCGGCGACGTAGAACTGGAAGAACGCGTGGCAGGGCTGCAGGGCCATCGCCTCCAGCTCGCCGACGTTCCAGGCGCTGACGATCAGCCGCCGCGAATCCGGGTTGGTGCGGATCTGTTCCACCACCTGCGCGAGCTGATCCACGACCCGGCCGTCCGCGCAGCGCCAGTTGCGCCACTGCGCACCGTACACCGGGCCCAGCTCGCCGTCGGGGCCGGCCCACTCATCCCAGATCGTCACGCCCTCGGCCTGCAACGGGCGCACGTTGGTCTGCCCGCGCAGGAACCAGAGCAGCTCGTGGATGATCGACTTGAAGTGCAGCTTCTTGGTGGTGACGGCCGGGAAGCCGCGCGCCAGATCGAACCGCATCTGGTATCCGAACGTCGACAGCGTGCCCGTGCCGGTACGGTCTGACTTGTGTACACCCTGGGAGCGCACATGGCGCAGCAGCTCCAGGTACTGCTTCATGGCGCTCGCACCGTTGCGCCGTCGGGCCGGCGCGCGTAGGCCAGCCACAGCATGACGGCGCCGGCGACCGCCATCGGTATCGACAGGAGCTGCCCCATCGTCGTTCCTCCCCAGAGAAAGCCGATCTGCTCGTCCGGCTCGCGCACCAGTTCGATCAGCGAGCGCGCCAGCCCGTAGAGCACCAGGTAAAGGCCGGTGCAGGCCATCGCCGGCCGCGGCCTGCGCGAGAACCACCACAGCAGCGCGAACAGCAGCGCGCCCTCGAACACCGCCTCGTAGAGTTGCGACGGATGGCGGGGAATGCCGCCGGCACGCGGATCGGGAAACACCATCGCCCAGGGGAGACCGGTGGGCCGCCCCCAGAGCTCGCCGTTGATGAAATTGCCGATGCGCCCGCACATCAGCCCGATCGGCACCGCGGGCACGAAGAAATCCGCCAGGCGGAAGAACGGCATCCGCCAGCGCCGCGCCATCCACACCAGGGCCGCGAACACGCCCAGGAAACCGCCGTGGAAGGACATGCCGCCCTCCCACACCTTGAAGACGTCGAGCGGCGAATGCAGGTACTGCGACAGGTTGTAGAACAGGATGTAGCCGATGCGGCCGCCCAGGACGCCGAACAGCGCGCCGTAGAAGACCATGTCGGCGACCTGGTCCTCGCTGAATCCGTACTGCCCGCGGCGCGCACGGCGCGCGAGCAGCCACCACAACAGGCCGATGCCGACGACGTAGGACAATCCGTACCAGCGCACCGCCAGCGGCCCGATCTGGATCGCGACCGGATCGATGTGCGGATAGGGGATCATCGGCCCGGATTCTAGCACGCGATGCCAGGGCCGGCCCGGCGCACTCGCGGTCTACGATACAGGGCGGAAGGCAAGCACCGGCGCGCCGTCGATCATCTCCACGAATGCTTCGACCGGCATGCCGATGTGGACGTCCTCGGGCGCGCAGCCGCACACGTTGGACGGCAGGCGCGGACCTTCGTCCAGTTCGATCAGGGCGATCACGAACGGCACCCGCGCCTTCAACCCCGGCTCGTGGCCAAGGCGATCGACGGTGAACGCATGTACGCGGCCGCGGCCCGACGCCTCCCGCCACTGCCAGTCGGCGCCCAGGCAGGCCGGGCAGCGGCTGCGCGGATAGAAGAACCAGCCGTCGCGCGGGCAGTGCGGCAGCAGCAGCCGGCCGGCGGAGAGCGCATCGAAGTAGGGCCGGGAGGTGGGATCGGGCTCGGCCAGCGGCCGGCCGTCCGCGGCGCGGCGCATCAGGCGCCCTCCAGCACGAGCGCGACCTGCTCGGACATCATTCCACCGTTGCCGTTGCAGTAGGCGAGATTGCAGCGCGCGATCTGCCGTGCGCCGGCTCGCCCCTGGATCTGGCGCACGGATTCGATCACGTGCGACAGCCCGCCGGCCAGGCCCGGCTGGCCGAAGCTCAACTGGCCGCCGTGGGTGTTGAGTGGCCAGTCGCCGTCGTAGCGCAGGTCGTGCTCCTCGACGAACCGCCCGCCCTGCCCCGGCGCGCAGAAGCCGGAGGCTTCGATCGTCAGCAGCACGGCGATCGTGTAGCAGTCGTAGATGCAGGCGAGATCGATCGCGTCGCGGCGCGCTCCGGCCATCGCGAACGCGCGCCCGGCGGCGACGCGGGTCGGCGGATCGAGCAGATCGGGCATGCAGGCGATGCTCTTGTGCGTCAGATGCTCGCCGAAGCCGCTCACGAACACCGGGCGGTGCGGGCCGCGCTGCGCGCGATCCGCGCGCGTGACGAGCAGCGCGCCGCCGCCGGCGCAAGGCATCACCACCTCCAGCAGCTTGAGCGGGTCGGCGACCTTGCGCGAGCGCATGACGTCGTCGATCGTGATCGGCGTGCCGTGGAAGATGGCGTCGGGATTGGCCTGCGCGTTGCAACGCTGGTGCACGGCGATCTTCGCGAGCGTCTCCTCGCGCAGGCCGTGGACGGCCATGTAGCGCTGCGCGGCCATGGCGTAGCTCGGGGTCGCCGCGACCAGCCCGGCGGGGATCTCGTACAGCGCCTGCGCCGATCCCCAGGCGTCGCCGCCCATGTACAGCGGCATGCGTGCACGCGCCTTCGCCGCCGCCGGATCCGGAGGCGGCGGCGCCGGAACCCCCGGGCACAGCACCAGCACCGTGTCGCAGGCGCCGACTTCGATCGCCGCCGCCGCGCGCCAGGTCATCGCTGCCGGCGTCGCCCCGCCCAGGTCGACGATCTCGTTGAAGTTGCAGCGCAGCCCCAGGTACTCGGCCGCGGCCGAAGGCGCGAATACCGGGGACTCGGCAATGCCGGCCACCACCAGGCCGTCGACCTCGGCCTTGTCCACGCCGGCGTCCGCGAGCACCTCGGAGGCCAGTTGCGCCATCGCCTCCAGCGCGAACATGGGCCGCGGCCACTCGCGCGCGGGCTTCCACTCGGTGAACCCGGCAATCGCGGCCGCGCGCCTTCCCATCGGACGGGCCGTCGCGATCAGGCGCTGCGCGGCAGGATGCGCGCCGCGGCGCGTTCCAGGTGCAGCGTCGCGCCGCCGAACAGCACTTCGTTCAACCGCGCGCGCTTGAGGAACAGGTGGCAGACGTGTTCCCAGGTGAAGCCGATCCCGCCGTGCAGTTGCACCGCGTCCTCGGCGATGCGCTTGTAGGCGTCGCAGGCCATGTACTTGGCGTTCGAGCACCACAGGTCCCGATCCGCGGCCCCGGTTG
>JBFXBD010000005.1:0-144387 GCA_050183625.1 Gammaproteobacteria bacterium | reverse complement strand
TGCGTGGCGTCGGCTATCGTACCGGCGATCCTGCCGGCACGATCGCCGGCGCGCGACTGCAACCAGCGCGCGGCCGCCGCCAGCACGGCGACCAGCCCGATCAGCGAGTGCGCGAGCTGCGCCAGGTAGGCCGTTCGCAGTTCGAAGTCGTCGTGCGCATGGGTGAACAGCGCCAGGCCCGCGACCGCGAACACCAGCGCCTGGCGCCGGGCGGAACGCCGCCCGGCGGGCGTGATCGGCGCGGGACCGGCGGCCAGCCGGCCGGCCAGGGCCGGCAGCGCAAGCAGCACGCAGGCCATTCCGGCGATGCCGTGCTCGCGATCCGATTGCGCAGCCGCGCGTACGGCTTCCGCTGCGTTCGCCGGCGGACCACGCAGCGCGGGAAGCTTCGGCGCGAGCAGGCGCTGCAATTGCGCGCCGCTCGCGCGCTCCACGGAGATATCCCGTGCCGGCGGCAGTCCGGCGAGGTTCGCGGCCGCGAACAGCGCGGCCGCGAGCAGCGCGGTCTCGGCGCCCAGCGTCGCGTCTTCGCCGCCGGCGGCCCGGGCGCGCCGGCCGCCGGCGAGATGCCAGGCGGCGAATCCGAGCGCCGCCGCGAACAGCACGGCCTTGACTGCCATCATCGATCCGTACGCGGTACCGGCAAGCGCATTCCAGTCCCCCGCATACCATGTGCCGAGCGCCAGGGCGGTCATCGCCAGTACCGCCACCAGGCCGATTCCGATTGGAGTAAAACGCGCCAGGGTGCCTGGCCAGTGATGGCTCCGGCCCTGCGCCGAACAGGCCAGGAATGCAAGCTGCGCCACCGCGCCGGCCCAGGCGAGCCCGGCCCCGCGATGCAGCGCGGTTGCCGTCACCAGCGGCCAGCGCAGGCGTTCTGCGTCGGCCGCGTGGCCCTGCAGCGCGCCGGCCGCGATTGCCGCGCAGGCCGCGAGCGCGGCCAGGGCCCAATGCCTGCGCCGCCGCGGTGCGCGCGCGCCAAGCGCGCAGCCGAGCGCGAGCAGGAGCGCCGCCGCGCACTGGAAGGCGACGATCCGAACATACTCGCTGCGCAGGAACGGGCGCAGGGCTTGCTCGCCGAGCGCGTCGATGAGGATGATGGGCTTGACCGCGATCGCGGCCGCCCAGGCGATCGCGGCGACGCCCGCGGCGAGGGCTCCGCGGCGCGCCGCGGCGGCGACGGCGGCGTCGGGCAGCGGCAGTACGCGCACGATCAAGGCGCCGGTGGCGAGCGCGATGGCCGCAAGGGCGATGGCCGGCAGCATGCCATCGATGAAAGCGATCGCCGCGACGGCCATCCGCGCGCGATCCTCAGCGCGGTGCCGGCACGCGCAGCGGCAGGCTCTGCCGGCTCACGTGGCCGTCGCGCGCGAACACCCGGATCCGTAACCGGTACTCGCCCGGTTCCAGGGGCGGCAGTGCGATCCGCAGGCTGCGGCGGTCGGCGTTCACGGTCACGTCGAGCGGTCGTTCGCCGTGAGTGCCGATCTGCAAGGTCACCTGCGCGAGGCCGGTTTCAATCTCCGCGCTGAGCGGCAGGACGAGTTCGGCGGCGCGCCGTGCGACGATGCCGCGCGTGTCGACGGCGTCGGCGCGTACCACCGCGTGGGCATGTACGGGGCTCGCCGCCAGCCACGCGATCGCCGCCAGGAGCGCCGCCGCGCAGGCGGCCGGGAGCGCACGGATGGCAAGGCGGCGCGTTGCGAGGTGCGGCATCGGGCGCATAATGCCGCCGATGCGCAACCGCGCCAATAGTCCGCTGCGCGTACTGCTCGTCTCGGATACGCACGGCTGCGTCGATTCGCGCATCGTGGCGCTGGCCGCCGATTGCGAATACGCGGTGCATGCGGGCGACGTCGGCAGCGCCGCGGTGCTCGACGCGCTCGTCGCGCGCCGAGGCTGCGTCGCCGTCCGCGGCAACAACGATACGCCGCAGCGTTGGCCGCCGGAGCAGCGTGCGACACTCGCGGCGCTGCCGGTGCAGGCGATGCTGGAGCTGCCCGGCGGGCGGCTCGCGATCGTGCATGGCGATCGGCACGGCCCACCCGTGCGCCGGCACGCGCGGCTGCGCGGGGCGTTCGCTGGCGCACGCTGCATCGTCTATGGCCACAGCCACCGCCTGTGCGTGGATACCGATGCCGAGCCCTGGGTCGTCAACCCCGGTGCGGGCGGGAGGGCGCGGACCTACGGCGGGCCGTCCTGCGTCATCCTCGATATCCGGGGCGAATGCTGGCGGCTGGGTGTGATCCGGGTGTGAGAACCCGGCCCCGCCTCAGTCACGCGAGCCGGGTGCAATCCACCGGCGTTGCACCGGTGCGCCGGGGGTGCGCGTATCCTGCGGCCAGGTGTAGCGGCGTTCGTAGGGGTTGACGTATCGCGCGTTCGGCCGGCCCGGGTAGGCATCGGCCGGCCATGGGTATAGCGCGCGGCCGCCGCCGGACCAGGGCGCGCGGCCGTTGTCGCCGTGCGGCGCGCGGTCGTACCGCGCGGCCGGCGGGGTGGGCTCGGTGCGGCCGATGCCGGTGGACTTGCCGCCGGCATGCGCCGCCTGCCCCGCGACCAGGACCATGAGCGCCAGCGCGTACCGCGCCGTCCTGCCGATTCGGGCCGTGAACGCCCCCGCGATGGGCTCGTGTTGCCAGCCAGGCCCGCCGGATTGCATCATGAAAGAAGACCTCCTGCGGTTTTCGACCGCGGCCGCGACCCGCAGTTGCGGCGCCGCCCGCCGCGCACGGGGAGACCCATCTTGCCGTCGCCACGGGTGGAAATCGAGTACTGCTCCCAGTGCCGTTTCATCCTGCGCGCGGCCTGGCTTGCGCAGGAGCTGCTGATGACCTTCGGAACCGACATCGGCGAGCTGGCGCTGCTGCCGGGCCGGGGGGGCGTATTCGAGGTGCGCCTCGACGGCCGGGTGCTGTTCTCGCGTGCGGCGCAGGGTCGCTTCCCGGAGTCCAGCGAACTCAAGCAGATCCTGCGCGACGCGATTGCGCCGGGCCGGGATCTCGGGCATTCGGACCGCTGAACGTCTCGCGGTCGCACGCTACCGGGCCGCCCCGGCAGCCGCGGGCACGGCTCAGGGCTCGCGGACGACGCGGATGCCCGTGGTGTCGTTGGCGATGTTGCTGCGGGCCTTGTCGCGGGCGCTGGAACGCACCGACTTGGCGACGCTCTGGAACGAGCCACCGCGCACGATCCGGTTCGCGCAGTCCCCGCCTTCCCAGACACTGCCGTCGGCCGGTGCGCCTTCGTAGCTGGGGTGATAGCAGTCGTGAACCCATTCGGCGACGTTGCCGGCCGTGTCGTACAGGCCGAAGGCGTTCGGCTTGAAGCTGCCGACCCGGGTTGGCCGGCGCGGATCCAGCCCCGAGTTGCAGCCGAAGCAGTGCGCGTTGCCCGTGCCGACGCTCTGGCCCCACCAGTACTGGCTGCCCGTGCCCGCACGCGCCGCATACTCCCATTCGGCCTCGGAAGCCAGGCGGTATTTCTTGCCCGTCTGCCGGGACAGCCAGCGGGTGTAGCGGACTGCATCGTCCCAGGACACGAAGACTGCAGGCATCTGCGTCTTGTCGACGCCCTGCTGGGCGGCCAGGCGCGCCTGGGTGACCGGTGCAAAACGCTCGTACTCGGCGAAGGTAACCTCGCGCACGCTGATCGCGAGCTTTCCGATCCGCACGGGATGGGGTGGCTTCTCGTCCGGCTCCGCCGCCATCTGGGTCGCCCCCATCGTGAACTCGCCGGCCGGGATCCAGGTCATCTCCGGACCGGGGCCGTCGCGGAATGTACCCGTGGCGGTGCTTTCTGGCGCGACCGCAACGGCCGGGACGTCCGGTTCGGTTGCCGGTTCGGCGGCGGGCGTTGCGGCCGGTTCTTCGGCCGGCGGTGTCTGGGTCGCCGGTGCAGGTTCGGCCGCCGGTTGCGCCGATGGGTCGGCAGACTGCGCGACCGGCTCCGGCGCCGGTTCCGTGCCGCTTCCGGACTGACCCGAGAGCACGAAGTAGGCGGCGGCCCCGGCGAGCGCGAGCACCACCGCGGTGATGCCCAGCACCGGTGACGCACCCCGCCGCGCGGCCGGCGCCGCGCCGGCCGCACTGGCGGCCTGCTGGCCGCGCGCGGTCTTGGGCTGGGTGCGATCCTCTTGATCGTCAACAATTGTGACTTGTTCCGTCGCCGCGGCCGGAGCGACGCTCGCGCGCGCCGCCGCGAGCACGTCGACCACCACGACCGTGGTGTTGTCCTGGCGCGGGATCTTCTCGGCCTGCACCCCCTTGAGGAGGTTGTCGACGCACTGCTTCGCAGTCTGCGAGGCGGCGCTGATCGCGACGAGCTTTTCATCCGCGAGCGTGTCCAGGCCGTCGCTCGCGACCACGATGCGGTCGCCCGGTGCCAGCTCCAGCGGGGTCTCCGGGCAGTCGACATCCGGTATCTCCTCGCCGGTGAGCGCGCTCATCAGCATGTTGCGCGAGAAGCCGGTGTCCGCGTCGACCACCTTGCCCTCGGCGGCCATGCGGTCGAGGTATCCGCCGTAGCTGTGGTCGGCGTTCTTCTTCTTCAGTTCGCCGTTGCGAAGCAGGTAGAGGTTGCTGTCGCCGACGCTGACCCAGCGCATGTGTTTGTCGGAAAAAATCGCGCAAACGAGCGTGCAGCCCATGCCCTTCAACGCCGGAGTCTCGCGCACGGTCTCGGCGATCGACGTGTTGGCCTTGCGCGCGCTTTCGCGCAGCGTCGCGGGCAGGTTGTCGGAGGGGAAGTTCGCCGAGACGTTGCGGTTGAACGCCTGCACCGCCAGGTTGCTGGCGACATTGCCGGCTGCATGGCCGCCCATGCCGTCGGCGACAATGACCATGGAGCCGCCGTTCTTGTCGCCCAGGTGCGTGATCAGGAAAGCGTCTTCCTGATAGTCTCGCGCTCCGTCGATTTGTCCACCGGCGATTTCGAAGGTATAGGCCATCAGCTTGAATTCCGGTCTCGTTCAGCGCCGCTGCCGGATCGCTGAATTCACCTGAGCTACCATCCATAACGGCAAATTTCACAATAGCTTAGCAGGTAATTTTGTCAATGCACATTAGTACGCCCGGAAGCGGTGCGGCCGCCCAGCCCGGCTGCGCGCGGGCGTACCCGGGCCGCGGGCGGTACGCAGGGCGGCGGTGAACGGGCCCACGGCCGCGGACCTCGACGCGCTGCGCGCGGCGATCGGCGCAGCCATGCTCGCCGATCGCCCCGTGCTGGAACGCCGCCTGCGCGATCTGCGCCGGTCCCATCCGACGCCCGCAGCGGTGGAAAGGCTGCGGCGATCCATCGATGCCTCGGCCGCGCGCGTGGCGCAGCGCCGGGCACTGGCCTGGACCTACGACTATCCGGACGAACTGCCCGTGTCGCGCGTGCGCGAGCGGATCGCGGCCGGGATCGCCGCGCACCCGGTGGTCGTCGTCTGCGGCGCGACGGGCTCGGGCAAATCCACCCAGCTGCCCAAGCTCTGTGCCCAGATGGGCCGCGGCATCCTCGGCACCATCGGCCACACCCAGCCGCGCCGGATCGCCGCGCGCACGATCGCCGCCCGGGTCGCCGAGGAGCTGCACACCGGACTCGGCGGCCCGGTGGGATACAAGGTCCGCTTCGACGATCGCACCGGGCCCGATACCCGCATCAAGCTCATGACCGACGGCATCCTGCTCGAAGAACTGAGGGCGGATCGCAATCTGCTGGCCTACGACACGCTGATCGTCGACGAGGCCCACGAGCGCACCCTCAATATCGACCTGGTGCTCGGTCTGCTGCAGCGCCTGCTGCCGCGCCGGCCAGAACTGCGCCTGATCGTGACCTCGGCCACCATCGACCCGGATCGTTTCTCACGCTTTTTCGGCGCAGCGCCGATCATCGATGTCGAGGGTCGCGGCCATCCGGTCGAGCTGCGCTGGGCGCCGCCGCCCGACCAGGAGGCAGACGCCGATCTGCCGGCGCGGGTGGCCGCCGCCGCGGCCGCGCTTGCGGCCGAGTGCGACGGCGACGTGCTCGCGTTCCTGCCGACCGAGCGCGACATCCGCGACAGCGCCGGGCGCCTGGCGGGGATGGGACTGCGCGCAATGGAGGTCGTGCCGCTCTACAGCCGCCTGGATCTCGCCGCGCAGCGGCGCGTGTTCGGCGCGCACGCCGGGCGGCGGATCGTCCTCGCCACGAACGTCGCCGAAACCGCCGTCACCGTGCCCGGGATCCGGGCCGTGGTGGACTCGGGACTGGCGCGCATCAGCCGCTACTCCGCACGGACCAAGATCGAGCGCCTGCCGATCGAGCCGATCTCGCGCGCGGCGGCCGATCAGCGCCTGGGGCGCTGCGGACGCCTGGGGCCCGGGATCTGCGTGCGCCTGTACGCGCGCGAGGATTATCTTGCGCGCCCGGAATTCACCGAGCCCGAGATCCTGCGCAGCAACCTGGCGGCGGTCATCCTGCGGCTGCGCTCGCTCGGCTGGAGTGCAGTGGAGCATTTCCCGTTCCTGGACCCGCCGGAGCTGCGCGACGTCAACGCCGGCTATCGCCTGCTGTGGGAACTGGGCGCCATCGACGCCGAGCGGCGCCTGACGCCGATGGGCCGCACCCTGGCGGCGTTGCCGCTCGATCCGCGCATCGGCCGAATCCTGGTCGCCGGACGCGACATGGGATGCCTGGAGGAGATGCTCGTCATCGCCGCGGCACTGGCCGTGCCGGATCCGCGCGAGCGCCCGATCGATCGGCAGGCGCAGGCGGACGCCTGTCACGCCCGGTTCGCCGATGCCAGCTCGGACTTCCTCTGGTTCGTCAACCTGTGGGCCGCGCTGCGGGAACAGGGAGCGGGCAACGCCGCCCTGCGGCGGATGGCGCGCGCGCATTTCCTGTCGTTCCAGCGCCTGCGCGAATGGCGCGATACCTTGGAACAATTCTCCGAACTCGCCGCCGATCGGCGCTGGCCGCGCAACGCCGCGCCGGCCAGCTATGCGCAGATCCACCGCGCGCTGCTCGCCGGGTTCGTCGCCCAGGTCGCGGTGCGCGAGCCGGACGGCAGCTACACCGGTGCACGCGGATTGAAGGCGCACCTGTTCCCGGGTTCCGGGCTCGCGGCACGGCCCCCGCCCTGGATCCTCGCCGCCGAAGTCACCCAGACCAGCCGCGTGTTCGCGCGCACGGCGGCCCGGATCAATCCGCGATGGATCGCGCATGCGGCCGCGCACCTGGTCAACCGCAGTCTGTACGAGCCGCGCTGGGACCGGCGCACCGGGCGGGTGCTGGCGCTGGAGCGCCTGCAACTCTACGGGCTGACGGTCGCCGCCGGCCGGCGCGTGGAACTCGCCGTCCACGATCCGCTCGCTGCCCGCGAAATCTTCCTGCGCGAAGGCGTGGTGGCTTCGGCCATCGATACCGCGCTCGACTTCAGGCGCGTAAACGATGCCTCGTTCGAGCGCTTGCGGGCGCTGGAGCAGCGCGCCCGCCGCCACGATCTGGTCATCGGCGAGCAGCAGCTCTACGAGCTTTACGCCGAACGGATCCCGGCGCAGATCTGCTCGCAGCGTGCGCTGGAGGGCTGGGCGAGTTCGGAGCCGCAGGCCGCGGCACGGCTGCAGTTGAGCGAGGAGGAACTGCGCCGGCCGGGCAGCGAGGCGGTACGGGCCGCCGACTATCCGGACGGGATCGAGGTCGACGGGCTGCACTTCGCGCTGCGCTACCGGTTCGAGCCGGGCAGCGCCGACGACGGCATCACGGCGATCGTTCCGCTGGCGGTGTTGAACCAGCTGCGCCAGGCGCCGTTCGACTGGCTGGTGCCGGGCTGGCTGCCGGCCAGGATCGATGCCTCGATCCGCGGCCTGCCCAAGGACGTGCGACGGGCGCTGCAGCCGATCGGCGAGCGCATCGCGACCTGCATCGCCGCGCTCGCCGCGGCGCCGCGCACGGACCTCGACGCGGCGCTGTCGGAAGTCCTGCTGCACGAGTTCGGCGTGGCGGTCTCCCGGCAGGACTGGGAGGCGGTGGTGCTGCCGGCGCACCTGCGCATGCACCTGGAGATCGTGGACGCGCAGGGCCGGACGATTGCCGCCGGCGACGACGTCGACGCGCTGCGCGCGCAACTCGGCGCGCAGGCCCGCGAGCGGTTCAGTAACGGAGGTGGCTGGCCGATCGAGTGCCACGGCGCCCGCGCCTGGATCTTCGGCAGCGTCGACGAAGTCGTCGAGGGTTCGGTCGCCGGGCACCGCGTACGGGGATTTCCCGCCCTGGTCGACGAGCATACGGGCGTCGGGCTGAAGGTCTGGGATACCCGCGACGGGGCGCGTGCCCAGACCCGCGCGGGCCTGCGCCGACTTGCGCGCCTGGCGCTGCCGGACCAGGTCAAGTTCCTGCGTTCGCGCCTGCGCGGCTTCGACGAGATGAGCCTGATGTTCGCGGGTGTCGGCAGCGGCGAGCAACTGCGCGAGGATCTGCTCGACGCGGTACTTGATCGAGCCTGCGAACTCGATCCGGACGCGATCCGTGACCCGGATACTTTCGCCGCCCGCGTCCAGGCCGGCCGCGCCCGACTGTCGGAGGCCGCCGATCGCCTGTGCGCCGCGATCGCGCCGATCCTGCGCGCCTGGCGCGAGGTACGGTCGCGGCTGCCGCAGGCCGGCGCGGCGGCCGTGGACCTGGGTTCCCAGCTCGATGCGCTGGTGTACCCGGGGTTCATCGCCGCCACGCCGCCGCCGCGCCTGCTCGAACTGCCGCGCTACCTGCGCGCGGCGCGCATGCGCCTGGACAAGCTGCGCCTGGCGCCCGCGCGCGACGCCGCCCAGCAGGCCGCGCTGCAACCGCTGTGGGATGCCCTGCGTGCGCACCCGCACTGGCGTGCGCCCCCCGAGCCGCCGTGGGAGCGCTTTCGCTGGCAGCTCGAAGAGCTGCGCGTGTCGCTGTTCGCGCAGGAACTCGGTACTGTCGAACCGGTGTCGGTGCCCAGGCTGCAGCGCGCGCTCGACGCGCTGCACTGAGGCGCCGGGATCTTATCCGCCGCGGCGCCATCGCCTACACTGCGGCGGGGAGCCCGCCGCAGTGCACGACAGCCAAATCGTCTATTCGATATTCCTGGTCTTCGCGGGCGCCGCCCTGATCGCCACCGCAGCGCTGTTCGCGCGCCTGGCGCTGCTGGTGGCCTACATCCTGCTCGGCGTGCTGCTCGGTCCCTGGGGCCTGGACATGGTCGGGGACGGACGCTGGATCGAGGAAGTGGCCCAGATCGGGATCATGTTCCTGCTCTACCTGATGGGGCTGAACATGGTGCCCGCGCAGCTCATGAAGATGCTGGGCGAGGCGCTCGGCGTCACCGTGGCCAGCTCACTGGCATTCGCGCTGCTCGGCGGGCTCATCGCGCTCGGCTTCGGTTACTCGCCGCGCGCCGCGCTCGTGGTCGGCGCCTGCTTCATGTTCTCCAGCACGATCATCGGCCTGAAACTGCTGCCGACGACGGTCCTGCACCACCGTCATACCGGGCAGGTGATCGTCTCTGTCCTGCTGCTGCAGGATCTGATCGCCATCGTCCTGCTGCTGGCGCTGCAGGGCTACGGCAAGGGCGGGAACCTTGGCGTGGATCTCGCCCGGCAGCTCGTGAACCTGCCACTGCTGGCGTTCACCGTCTGGGCACTGGAGCGCTGGCTGCTGGAGCGGCTGATCGCCCGCTTCGATCGGATCCAGGAATACATCTTCCTGCTCGTGATCGCCTGGTGCCTGGGGGTGGCCGAACTGGCACGCTGGCTGGGTTCCTCGCACGAGATCGGGGCCTTCATCGCCGGCGTGGCGCTGGCGTCCTCGCCGATTGCACGCTTCATCGCCGAGAGCCTGAGGCCGCTGCGGGACTTCTTCCTGGTACTATTCTTCTTCTCGCTCGGGGCGAGCTTCAACATGGGCTCGATCGGCCAGGTGCTGGTCCCGGCGCTGGTGCTGGCGGGCGCCATGCTGGCCATCAAGCCGCTCCTGTTCCGGGCCCTGCTGGTGCGGGCCGGCGAACGCGCGGATCTGGCGCTGGAGACCGGCGTGCGCCTTGGACAGGGCAGCGAGTTCGCGCTGTTGATCGCGGTGCTGGCCGTCGAGTCCGGCTTCATCGATCCGGACGTTTCCTACCTCATCCAGCTCGCCACGCTGCTGACCTTCGTGGTGTCCTGCTACCTGGTGGTCCTGCGCTACCCGACGCCGATCGCCGTCAGCGACAGGCTTCGCCGCGATTGACCCGGTACGGCGACCCGTTTGCGTTCGAACGTGCGGCGCGGTGCCGTAGCCCGGGATGGCCGGCGTTGTCCGGTGGCGGCGCCGGCGTCCGCGGCGGACCGTCGCCGGTTCCCGAGAACGCCGATCCCGGCGCCGCGGAAACGGATGCGGTTGTTAAATCGCACAGACACTTGGGCTATCATCGACGGATAGCCTGAACCATGGGCGGCGCGGCGCCATGCATCCGTTCGAACGAGTGCTGAACGCATCCGGCGAGGAGTTGCTGTCGCCGGCGGGCCGCGGTCGGGGTCCGCTCGAGGGCGATCCGGATCGGCGCCTCGAGCGATTCGCCCAGCGGCTCGGACTGACCGCTCCGCAGCTCGTCTGCGCAATCGGCTTCGGCCGCGCGTCCGCTTCCCAGGATCTGCTGACCGCGCTCGGCTTCAAGTCCCACGACGCCCTCGCCGCCGAGCGCAATTACATCTTCATCAACGACATCTACCAGCAGCTCTCGATTGAACTCGTGCTGGAGATCTACCCGGCGCTGCGCGGCGCGGCTGATCCGCAGGATCAGGTGAGCGACCTCATCATGAGCCGCATCACCCACATCGAGGGCCAGATCGAATCGACCATCAATCCGGTGATGATCGGCAGCTACAAGCTCGAGATCCGCGCGCTGTACGAGAACGGCCTGGCGTCCGGGGAATTCCTCGCCACCCGCCTGCGGCCGGAATACGAGGTGCTGCGCGGCATCACCGACGAGGTGGTGCTGATTGCCCGCAGCGGCGCGATGACCGGGGCGAGCCTGCTCGCCGAACCGGGCGTGACGGCGGAGGAAAAACGGCGGCTGTTCTTCCACGATCTGGTCTCGCGGGCCGCGATCCAGGATCGTCTCGCGGCGCAGATCCCGGCGCGCGAGCGCAAGGTCCTCACCGAAGCGCTCGGCGGTCCCTGACGGCCGCCGCGCCGCGCGACGGCCGCTCAGTCCAGTTCGCGCAGGATCCCGGCGCTGTCGCGGATGAGTTGCTCGCGCAGCGGATCGGGCAGTCCCACGGGGTCGAAGCGGGCACGGTAGTACAGGGCGAGCAGGCGCGGCAGCCCGGGTGGCGGCGGCCGGATTCCGGGCGTGTGCATCATGCGCCTGCACCAGGTTCCGAGCGGCTCGCCCGCGCGCAGCGCGACGCGTTCGCGGGACAGGCGCCGCACCAGTTGCGCGAATGCGCTGTCGTCCCCGGCCGCGGCCGCAGCGGCGGTGCGCGGTGCGCGGATGCGGCGCCGGTGGCGCAGCCTCACGTACAGGTACAGCGCCAGGGCGGCGCCGATCCACGGTGCGTGCGCGCGCACGCCGGCCTCCCCGCTGCGCAACCGGTCGATCTGGTATCCGGCCCACGCCACGAGGTCTTTCCAGAGCATCGTCGGCGATGCCTGCGCGTCCTCCAGCGCCGCCCATTGCGCCGGCGTCGTATCCAGCATCCGCCAACGGCCGCCGATCCAGACTTCGGCCCAGGCGTGCGCGTCGCGCGCGCGCGCCACGTACTGGCGCTCCAGCGCGCTCCATTCGTCGATGACGTAGCCGACCGCGTAGCGCGCCGGAATGCCGGCGGTGCGTGCCAGCAGCACCGTGGCGCTGGCGAAGTACTCGCAGTGCCCCGCGCGCGCGCGCAGCAGGAAATCGGTCAGCGGCATGCGCCACGCATAGCGCCCCCGCTGGACGAGGCTGTAGCGGAAGTGCTGCGCGAACCAGTGGCGGATGCGCGCCGCGGCCGCATCGGGCGCCAGATCCGCCAGGCCGATCTCCGCGGCGATGCGCTCGAAATCGCGGCGGTACGCGCCGGGCACCGCGAGATCCTGCGCCGTGGGCGCGGTTTGCTCGAATGCGCCGGGGTCGAAGGCGGCATGCATCCGCACCAGGCCCGCCGGATGTTCGAGCGTCATCGCGCCGTAGACATTGCGACGCAGCTCGATGCCGGTATCGGCGCGCAGCGCGCGCAGGCCCACGGGGGCCGGGACCACGCCGCGCTCGCGCGAGAAGCTCACGCTGATCGTCGCGGACCGCGTGGTCGCGTCGCGCGCGCCGAACGCCCAGGTATGCGTGCCAGGCACCGCATCGATGCGTTCCTGGTAGGGATACGTCGCGCGCCAGGCGCCGAACTCGAAGCGATCGTAGGCGGCTTCGCGCAGCGTCAGCGGTACCGGCAGCGGGGCGCCGTCATCGGCGCGTACGCGGATGCGGATGCGATCGGAGAGCTTGAGCCTGCCGACGTCGCCGATGGCGGTCATCGCCCGATCCGGGTCGGTATCGGCCTGGAACCGGTCCGGCAACCAGTCGAAGGCCATGTCCTCGACCAGGTACTGGAGCCGGCGGATGCCGGCCTGCGCGGCGAATCCCAGGCCCACCGCGGCGAGCAGCGTAAGCGCCCAGATCCAGGGCCGCCGCCCGCGCGGGCGCTGCGGCCAGAGCAGCGCGGCGGTCAGCAGCGCGGCGCCGGCGAAATACCACGGTTCGGCGCCACCACTGCAGGCGCAGATCACGCACGCGAAGGCGAATCCCTGGCGTAGATCGATGTCGCGGTCCTCGCGCCGCGCCGGCGCGCCGGGCGGCACCCGCAGGCTCGCCACCAGCGCCGACAGGCGCACCGTGCCGCGTACGCAGTAGACCTGCGCCAGCACCAGCGGCGCGAGCACGAACGGCACCAGCGCGAGGATCGCGTAGATCGCGTGCACCGCGCGTTCGTTGAACTGGTACGCGGACAGGGCGACGAACGCGACGCTGGACAGGTCGGCGATGCGGTTGAAGTCACGATCCTGGAGATCCCAGCGCAACGGCACGAAGCGCGCGGCCTCGATCGCGACGGCAATCGCGAGCGCGGGCCAGAGCTGACCGACCTGCCAGCCCCAGAACGCTATCGACGCGCCGCTCACCCAGGCGGCCACGGTGGTTCGGCTCATCCCGCGCCCGCAGACAGTCGCGCCTGCACCTGCGCAAGTGCGGCCGCGATGCCGTCGACCGGGACCGGTACCAGGCGTTGCGGCGCGAACGCAAGCGGCCCCGGATCGAGCGCGGCCTCCGCGCCGGCCACGAGCACGAGCACCGGAACCCGATGCGCGCACAGCGTCGATACCAGGGCGCGGCGCGGTTCGTCCCAGTCGAGCAGCACGCAGATGGCCAGCCCGATGCGCGTCAGGTGGTGCTCGACCGCACGGGCGAGATCGGCGAAGGCCTCGGGCGGCGACGCAGCCGCGCAGGCCAGCACCTCCAGCAGCCTCGCGCTGCCCGACAGCCCGCGTCCGGCGGTGAACTGGGCCGGCCCGCGCGCCATCAGCAACAGGTCCAGGAGGCGATCCGGGCCCCATTGGCCGGCGACGAACGAGGCGGCGATCGACACCGCCGCTTCGAGCCGATCGCCACCGTCGGCGGTACAGGTGTCGAGGATGACGGCGCTGCGGTCGAAGTATTCGTCGTGGAATTCCTTGACCACAGGCAGCCCGGTGCGTGCCCAGCCGCGCCAGTGGATGTGCCGCGGCGAGTCGCCGGGGCGGTAATCGCGCAGCCCGGCGAACTCCTGCGAGTCGCCGACCGAAATCGCCGTACGTTCGCCGCCGGGCTGGTAGCGCCGCGGCCCGGCCGCGCGCGGCAGCCGCACCGGATGCAGCCGCGGCAGCACCAGCAGCGGTTGCGGCAGCGGCAGCGCGTGCACGGAATTGACCAGCCCGAGCGGATCCGGGCGCATCACCCAGATCCGATCGAAGTGCAGGTAGCCGCGCCGTACCGGCGCCAGCGGCACGGCGATCTCGACGCTCTCGCCGGGCGCGAGCCTGGCGATGCCGACCGGCACGGTGTCGCCGCCGCGCCGGGTGCGCATGGCGTCGAGCCAGCGCGGATATCCGACCTTGCGATCGAACCAGTTCCGGCGCGGCAGCGCCGGTTCGGCCGTGCGTGCGAATTCCTCCGCGGTCGGCGGCGTCGGGTCGAGACTGTCGTGCAGCAGCAGATCGACCTCGGTGCGCGGGCCGTCGTTGCGCACGTCAAGGCGCACGGTGCAGGGCACCCCTGCGGTCGCGTGCGCCGGCGTGCGGCGAGCCGCGGCCAGCCTCGGCGCGCGCCGCAGGCTGCCGGCGAAGGCCATCGCCAGCAGGGCGACGAACAGCGTCAGGGCCTGGAATGCGAGCGTCTGGCGTGGATTGATGGCGAAGGCGCCCGCGCCGATCGCGGCCACGGCCAGCGCCCGGCCGGCGGGCGTGAGGCGGCGCTCGAGGTGGTCCCCGGCCTGCTGGACGCGCCGGAAGGCGCGGTATGTCAGGCGCCCGGCCATGCTGGCGGTCCGCAGGTCAGCGCGGAACGTCGACCGCCGCCAGCAGATCGCGGACGATGCCGGTGGCGTCCGCGCCGGCGAAGCGCGCCTGCGAGTCCAGCACCAGCCTGTGGGCGAGCACCGGGACGGCGAGCTCGTGGACGTAGTCGGGCTGCACGTAGGATTCGCCATCGAACAGCGCCAGCGCCTGGGCAATCTTCATCAGGGCGAGCGAGGCGCGCGGGCTCGCGCCCAGGGCCACGCCGGGCGCGGCCCGGGTGGCGCCGACCAGATCGACGATGTAGCGACGCACCGGCTCGGCGACCCGCACGCCGGCCACCGCCGCGCGCACCGAAGCCAGTTCGGCACGGCTCGCGCACGGCCGTAGCGCGTCCAGCGGCCGGGGACCGTTGAACTCCAGGAGCAGATCCATCTCCTGGGCCGGCTCCAGGTAGCCCATGCTCAATCGCACCGCGAACCGGTCCATCTGCGCCTCCGGCAGCGGATAGGTGCCGTGGAATTCCACCGGGTTCTGCGTCGCGAGCACCATGAACACGTCATCGAGCGCGTGCATGCGGCCGTCAAGGCTGACCTGGTTTTCGGCCATCGCCTCCAGCAGCGCCGACTGGGTGCGCGGCGAGGCACGGTTGATCTCGTCCGCGAGCAGGATGGTGGTGAAAATCGGCCCGCGGTGCAGCCGGAACTCCTGGGTGCGCGGGTCGAAGATCGAGGCGCCGAGGATGTCGGTGGGCAGCAGGTCGGGCGTGAACTGCACGCGCGCGAAGTCCACGTCGAGCGAGCGCGCGAGCGCCTTTGCCAGGGTGGTCTTGCCGGTGCCGGGCACGTCCTCGATCAGGACGTGGCCGCCGCCGGCGTAGGCCGCAAGGAGCAGGCGGATGGTGTCGGCGCGGCCCTTGATCACCGTGCCGACATTGCGCGCGATCGCATGCAGCGTCGCGTGCGGGTCGGGTTGCGCGGCGGCCGGCATCTGCATGCAGGATTTTCCAGCTCTGGTCCGGGCCCAAAATCGATGCCGGCGTGGCGAGCCACAGTGTCCGGCACCGGATCGGGATCGTCAATGGCGTACCGTGCACGTGCACCGGCGCACCGCGGCCTGCGGCCGGTCATCGCGGTGGCCGTGTCGATCAGGGATCCGGATCGCCGCCATCGGCCGGCAGCGTGCGGCCCTTAAGGCGCAGCATCTCGCGGCGGTCGCGCCGTTGCGGCCGGCCGGCATAGTCCGGCCGCGCGCGCGCCTGGGCCCGCAGCGCCAGCGCCAGCGCCTCGCGGCGCGCGATACTCTGGGCCGTCTCCTCGTACAGCGTCGATGCAATCGCCGCCGGGCCGCGTACCGCCGACAGCGCGCGTACGATCACGGTCTGTTCGAACGGCGCGCGCCGTACCAGCACGACATCGCCGGGCGCGAGCGCGCGCGCCGGCTTCGGCCGGGCGCCGTTGACTTCCACCCGGCCGGCCTTGATGGCCTGCGCGGCGGCCGCGCGGGTCTTGAAGAACCGCGCGGCCCACAGCCACTTGTCCACGCGCACGGCATCCGTGCCGCCGCCGTCGCCATCGTCCACGCTCTGCATACCTTCCACGGGCAATCCAGGGCCGCCGCGCGGATGATCGCATACAATCGCCGCCGGGCAATGCCTCCCCGGAGATCCACATGACCAGTGCCGCCAGCCGTGAATTCAAGCCGCTCGGCATCGCCGTGCTCACCGTGTCCGACAGTCGCACCGAAGACGACGACACCTCGGGTCACGCGCTGGTCGAACGCCTGCGGGGCGCCGGCCATCGGCTGGCGGACAAGCGCATCGTGCGCGACGACGTCTACCGCATCCGCGCGCTCGTGTCGCAATGGATCGTGCAGGACGGCGTCGATGTGGTGCTCACTACCGGGGGGACCGGCGTGACCGGGCGCGACGGCACGCCCGAGGCCGTGTCCGTGCTGCTGGACAAGCAACTCGACGGCTTCGGGGAGATGTTCCGCGTGCTGTCGTACCAGGAGATCGGTACCTCGACGCTGCAGTCGCGCTGCCTGGCCGGAGTGGCGAACGGCACCTACATTTTCGTCCTGCCGGGTTCGCCCAACGCCTGCCGTACGGGCTGGGACAAGCTGATCGTGGCGCAGCTCGACTATCGCACCCGGCCGTGCAACCTCGTCGAGCTGATGCCGCGCCTGCTGGAGAAGTAGGTTCGGTCCAGGGCCTCAGCCGCGTACAGTCTGCGCGGCGTGCGCCGGCACGCTCAGCGGTGCGACGATGACCCGGTTGCGGCCCTGCGTCTTGGCGTCGTACAGGGCGGCGTCGGCCTTGGCCAGCACCTCCTGCCAGGTGTCGCCGTGGGCTGGAAAGCCGGCCACGCCGCAGGACACCGAAATCGGCGGCAGCGTGGTGCCCTGGAACTGCACCTGCAGCGCGCGGCTGGCGATGCGCACCCGTTCGGCGCGCGCGGCTGCGATGTCGGGCGTCGCGCCCGGCAGCACGAGCGTGAACTCCTCCCCGCCGTAGCGGCAGGCGATATCCTCGCCGCGCACGCTGTTCTTGAGCAGCCTGGCGAAGGACTTCAGCAGCAGATCGCCGGCCTGGTGTCCGTGGGTGTCGTTGTAGCGCTTGAAGAAATCGATGTCGATCATGATGACCGCGAACGCGCCCTGGTCACGCTGGGCGCGCAGCAGCTCGCGTTCCATCGTCTCCTCCAGGTAGCGGCGGTTGTAGACGTCGGTGAGCGGGTCGCGGATCGACTGTGCGACCAGTTCCTCGCGCAATGTCAGCGTGGCGATGACCGCGCTGAGTTCGGTGGCGATGCCGGCGACCAGATCCCGGCGCGCGTCGTCGCCCGCCGCGTCCGCGGCTTCCGGTACGCGCAACGTGAGCAGGCCGACCGTGTCGCTCTGCGCGAACAGCGGCACGCACAGCGTGCAGCCGCTGACCGCGCCGACGAGGTGGCCGCAGCGTACGTCCGGCCGGCGCCGGCTCACTTCGTACAGCCGCCCCAGCCGCAGCCCTGAGCAGCTGTGCGGCTCGATGACGGCGGGCGGACGGCCGTCGTCCCAACCCCAGCTGCACAGCAGGTCCAGGCCGCTGCGCGAGCGGTTCATGAGGTAGATGAGGCCGCGCGTGCCCGGGATCAGCAGCGCGACGTGCAGTTCGGCGATGCGGACGATTTCAGCCAGCGAACGGCAGGCGCGCAACGCCTGCCCGAAACGCGCGAACGCATCGGCCTGGCGCTGGTGCCCCTGGGCATCGTCCCGGATCGCGCCGAGCTGCCGATTCAATCGTTCCCGGCGCCGACGTTCCCGCGCCAGGCCGGCGGCTGCCGCCGCTAACACGGCCACGCCCAGCACCGTGCTGGCGGCCAGCACCGCGACGATGGCCTTCTGCGCGCGCCCGATGCGTGCGGCCTGGGCCTGCAGTCGCGCGCCTTCCTGCGCGCGCTCGCGATAGCCGGCGATGCGGATCCGCTCCATGAGATCGTCGGCACGCTCCAGGCGCTGGACGGTCTGGGCCTGCGGCCCGGCCTGCGGGCGCGGATCGGCGGCCAGCGCCAGGCGTTCGCGCACGAGGCGGGCGAAGTCGGAGGCGGCGCCGGACTCGGCGGCGGCGCGGCCGGGCATCGCATCCAGTTCGGCCGCGAGCTCGCGCGCACGGGCCGCGGCGGCGCGCGCGCGTTCGGCAAAGAACGGGTTGCGGGTGAGCAGGAAGCCGCGCTCGGCGGTTTCGATGCGCCACAGGGCGTCGGCCAGCTCGCCCTGCCGTTGCAGCCAAAGCCGGCCCGACTCGGCCTCGGCGAGCGCGGCGCGCATCGCGTGGTCGTTCCAGGCCGCGATGCCGGCGAACGCGATCACGATGGCAAGCGCGATCGCGACGGCCGGCGGCAGCCGGCGCTGCCGGCGTTCGGTCGCTGCTGCCGCGGTGTCGGTCACGTCGTCAGGCCCGGCGCGGCGCCGGCAGGCGCATCCGCCGGCAGCGGCGGTGGCCCATGTCCGCGGCTCGCACGGCGCCGCAGCGGCACCGGATCAGCCGGGCATTCCGCACATGCCTCCGCCGCAACATGGGCCGGTGGCGCAAGGCGGTGCGGTGCCGCTGCCCAGGTTCGCGCTATGGACGACGCCGCCGGTGCCGAGGACTTTCTCAACCGGTGCATCGTGCGGTGCGCCGTCCGGATCGATGCCGGCCAGCGCGCACAACTCGCCCCAGCTGTGCAGGCGCAGGTTCATCGGATGCCGGACCTCCACGGTCCGATCGTTGTGCGTGCAGTGGTAGTCGTAGGTCGGCATGGCATGCGCTCGTGAGGGTTGCGGCTGTGCGCATTATAGCCGGGCGTGCCGTCGTGGCGCCGGTTCGCCCGCCGCTGCGCGCCGTGGTAGCCTGAAGATCGATCCGGAGCCCCGCATGGTCTTCCTGCGCCTGCTGCTGCTGTCCTGCACCCTGCTGGCCGTCGGCTGCGTGCCGCTGACGCCGGTACCGCCCGCCCGCCCCGCCGGTGCCGCGGCCCTCGCAGGGCTCGTGGGCGCGTGGCGCGCCGAGGATGCGGGTGAAGCGCTCGAATTGGACATCCGCGCCGTGCCCGGTGCCGGCCGGCTCACGGTCGAGGTTCGTGAACGCGCCGCCGACGGCGCCTGGAAGAGCGAGATCCACGAGGTCGTCGCCGGCGACGCGACCGCCGGCGTGCGGTATCGGGCCGACGATCGTTCAGGCTGGATCCCGGTCCGCTACGCGGTCGCCGCCGATGGCAGGCTGCAGTTGCGATTCGCCGACGCCGACGCACTCGCCCGCGCGGTCGAAAGCGGGCAGATCGACGGGCGGGTGCGACGCAGCGGACTCATCGTCGAGGTCGATATCGCCGGCAATGCGGGCGCGATCGAGGCCGGGTTCGCCGCGCCGGCGGCGGAAGGTTGGTTCGGCCCGCCACAGTACTTCGTGCGCATGACCGAACCGGGCGCCGCTTGGAAATGACACGCGGAGAGAGGACGTCGTGACCGCCACTGAAATCCACCTCGGCGCGGGCGCCATGCCGCAGGCATTGCAGCTGCGCTTCGCGAACCGCCACGGCCTCGTCGCCGGCGCGACCGGGACCGGCAAGACGGTGACGCTGCAGGTGCTCGCCGAGGGGTTCTCGCGCGCCGGCGTGCCGGTGTTCATGGCCGATGTGAAGGGCGATCTGTCCGGCATGGCGCTGCCCGGCGCTACCGACCCGCGGCTGCAGGCGCGCGCGGCGCAAATCGGCCTGTCGGGCTACGCCGGAGAGTCCTTCCCGGTGGTGTACTGGGACCTGTTCGGCCGCCAGGGCCACCCGGTACGCACCACGGTGACCGACATGGGTCCGCTGCTGCTGGCGCGCGTGCTGGAAGTCAACGAGACCCAGGAAGGCGTTCTGAACGTGCTGTTCAAGCTCGCCGACGACGAAGGCCTGCTGCTGCTGGACCTGAAGGACTTGCGCGCCATGCTCGCCGAGGTCGCCGATCGTGCGGGGGAACTCGGCCGTACCTACGGCAATGTCAGCCCCGCCTCGGTGGGCGCGATCCAGCGCCGGCTGCTGGTGCTGGAGCAGCAGGGCGGCGCCGGGTTCTTCGGCGAGCCGGCGCTGGACCTGGAAGATTTCATGCAGACGGATGCCCGGGGGCGGGGGCGCGTGAACCTGCTTGCCGCCGCGGAGCTGATTCGCAGCCCGCGCTTGTATGCAACCTTCCTGCTCTGGCTGCTCTCGGAATTGTTCGAGCGCCTGCCGGAGGTCGGTGACCTGGACCGGCCGCGGCTGGTGTTCTTCTTCGACGAGGCGCATCTGCTGTTCGCGGACGCGCCAAAGGCACTGGTGGCGCGCATCGAGCAGGTCGTCCGGCTCGTCCGTTCCAAGGGCGTCGGCGTGTACTTCATCACCCAGAACCCGCTCGATCTGCCCGACGCCGTGCTCGGCCAGCTCGGCAATCGCATCCAGCATGCGCTGCGCGCGTTCACGCCTGCCGACCAGAAGGCGGTACGCGCCGCGGCGCAGACCTTCCGCCCCAATCCGCGCCTGGATGTCCAGGCGGCCATCACCGAGCTGGCCGTCGGCGAGGCGCTGGTGTCCACCCTCGGCGAAGGCGGGGTGCCGACACCGGTCGAGCGCATCCTCATCCGTCCGCCGTGCGGACGCATCGGGCCCGCTACGCTGGCCGAGCGCCAGGATGCAATTGCGGCAAGTCCGATCGCCGGCCGCTACGAGCGTGTGCTGGATCGGGTGTCCGCCTTCGAGATGTTGCGGGAGCGCGCCGCAGCCGTGCCGGGTCCGAGCCAGGCGCCGCCCGCGGCGCAGCGCGAGGCGCCGGCGCGGGCAGCCTCGCGCGGCGGTCGGCAAAGCGTCGCCGAGGCATTCGCCAAGAGCGTGGTGCGCACGGTCGGCAGTTCGCTCGGGCGCCAGATCGTGCGCGGCATCCTCGGCGCGATCCTGCGCGGGCGATAGGGGGAGGCGGACCGGTGACGGCGCAGGCGGTGCAGATCGGACCGGCGCGCCGATCCGACGTCGCGGCCATGGCGACGATGTCGCGCGACTTGATCGAGCGCGGCCTGGGCTGGCGCTGGACCGCGCCGCGCATCGAGGCGCACCGGCGCCGCGAGGACGTGCTCGCGGTGCAGGCGAGCGTCGCGGGCTACCTGGCCGGATTCGCGATCATGCAGTTCGGCGCGACCAGGGCGCACCTGCTGCTGCTGGCCGTCGGCGCCGAACGCCGGCGCCTGGGCATCGGCCGCCGGTTGCTGCAATGGCTGGAGGAATGTGCCGACGTCGCCGGCATCCATTCCATCGTCCTGGAGCTGCGCGCGCGCAATGCCGGCGCGCTGGCGTTCTACCGTGCGCTCGGCTACGAGGAACTACGGGTATTGCCCGGGTATTACCTCGGGCGCGAATCGGCAATCCGGATGATGCGCATCCTGCGCCTGCCCGATGCGCCGCCGCCGTGGACCCCGCCGCGCGCCTGAGCCGCGTCGCCTCAGTGCCGCGGCCCGACGATTTCGAAACAGACCAGGATGGTGCGCTGGATGGCGCTGCGGTTGTCGTCGCTCACCATGAAGTAGCGATTGCCCTCCTGGCGGGCGATGCCTTCGAAGTTGTCGATGCGGAAATCGCTGCCGTTGTCGAAGCGGACGATCTCCTCTACCGGCGGCGTGGAGCCGGGCTCGGCGTCCAGGCGCAGCCGGCGCACGGCGAAGATGATCGGGCTGAACATCGACTTGTAGCGCCGCTCGAGCACCAGCAGCGCGCCGTCGGACGCGGGCGCCATGTCGACGATGGCACTGTGGTCGGGATCGATCGGCGTATAGCGCCATTGCCGGCCGTCCGGGGTGAAGATCGGGATGGTCGGTCCGGGATCGTCGCGCAGGCGCTGTTCCGGCGCGAGTACGATGCCGTGCCGAGGATCGACGGCCACCGATTCCAGCGAGTCGTTGGTGCTGCGGTAATTGGCTGCGATCGTGTACTGCCGCGGAATCGCCACCTCGCCCAGCCATTGGCCGGTCGGCGTGAAGCGCACGAACCGGGGGCGTTGCTCGAAGCTGACCAGCAGTTCGTTGCCGTTGCCGTCCTCCCGGCGCCGCAGGGCCAGTGCCTCGCTGTCCGCCGCCTTGCCCTCGACCGGATTGCCGTCGGCCTCGCGCAACGCGAAAGCGGCGCGGTACTCCACGCCCGCCAGCAGGCCGTTGTCGAACCGCGGCTTCAGGTGCGCGATGTAGCCGTCGTCCGACAGCGCGTACAGCAGGCCCGCGTCCGCGTCCCACGCCAGGCCGGAAAGCTGCCTCAATCCGAACCCGTCGACCGGTTCCGATGCGAGCAGGACGGCGCCGAGCAGGCGGACCTGCATGAACCGCGAGCCGGGCGGATGCGCTTGGGAGAAATCCAGCGGCCGCGCGACTTCGATGGCGTTGACCGAGCCGGGCAGGAAGATGTAACCCAGCGCGGCGGCCAGGAGCGGAAGCAGGCGTATTGTCATCGGATCGGTGCGGGTTGGCTGCGGTGCGCACCGCGATCCGGGGCGGCGCGGCCGGCGCGAATTATCTTCCATCTTCCCGGCGACGAGAAGGACGGCAGAGGGTTGCAATGACATCGGAACGGATCACGATTGCGGCGGGCGCGCTGACCGCGTTCGTGGGCGTCGCCATGGGCGCGTTCGGTGCCCACGCGCTGCGCGCCACGCTGGACCCGGCACTCATGGAAGTGTACCGGACCGCGGTGCAGTACCACCTCGTGCATGCCCTGGCGCTGGTGTTCACGGGAAACTTTCAGGGTGTTTCGCGGTCCAGCCGGACGTGGGCACTTGCAGCCGCGGTGGCGCTGTTCACCGGCGTGGTGCTGTTCAGCGGCAGCCTGTACCTGCTCGCGCTCACTGGTGTACGCGCCTGGGGCGCGGTCACACCGGTGGGTGGAATCGCCTTCCTGAGCGGCTGGCTGGCGCTGGCGGTCGCCGCGCTGCGGCGCTGATCGGGCGCGGGCATGTAGCCGCACGTGCCGCACCGTCGAACGCGTTGCGCAGGCCGCGCGCTCCAGCGCCGGTGCGTGCGGGTCGATAACCAGGCCGGCGCCGGCGATCGCGGTGCTCTGATAGAATCCCCATCATGCCGAGCGAGCATTGTATGCGCAGACTCAACCCCCTGGTCCGACCGCTGTCGATGGCGGCCCTGGCCCTGCTGGCCCTGGGCTGCCGGGCGGATACGTTTGCGCTGCCGGCGCCGGGCGACAGCCTGGTCGGCGAATTGCAGACCATCCGCACCGTGCGGTCGGACATGTTCCCGGCGCTGGGGGTGCGTTACAACCAGGGCTTCGGCGAATTGAAGTGGGCCAATCCGGACGTCCCGCCCTTTACTCCGGGGGAAGGCGCCCAGGTCGTGATTCCGTCCCAATACGTGCTGCCCCGGGCGGCGCGCGAGGGGATCGTGGTCAATGCGCCTGAAATGCGGCTTTACTACTATCCCAAGCCCAAGCGCGGCGAGCCGGCGTTCGTCATCACCCATCCGATCAGCATCGGCCGGGAGGACTGGCGCACGCCGCACGGCGTCACCTCGGTCGTCTCCAAGAAAACGGACCCGACCTGGTATCCCCCGGCGAGCATCCGCAAGGAACACGCGGCGAGCGGGGATCCGCTCCCCAAGGCCGTCCCGCCGGGCCCGGACAACCCACTGGGCAAATATGCGATGAAGCTCGGCCTGCCGGGCTACCTGATCCACGGCACCAACAAGGACTACGACATCGGCATGCGCGTCACCCACGGCTGCATGCGGTTGTACAACCACGACATCGAGCGGCTCTTTCCGCAGGTACCGGTCGGCACCCCGGTGCGTATCGTGAACCAGCCGGTGAAGCTGGGCGTGCACGGCGAGGAACTCTACATCGAGGTGCACCCGCCGCTCGACGAAGATCAGGTCGGCGCGCAGAACGAATACCAGCGCGTGGTCGACGCCATCGTCGCGGTGGTCGGCAAGCGTGCCACCAGCGTGAACTGGAACGCGCTGCAGGCGGCGATCAGCGAACGGCGCGGAATCCCGGTGGCGATAGGGCGCGTGGCGCCGGTGGCTTTGCCCGCGCCGGGGCCGGTGCAGGCCGGAGAACGTCCCGCCGGGCGTTCCCGCCGCGGGTGAAAAAAAACCCCGCCAGAGGCGGGGTTTGCAGGCTCGGTTTCAGTCGAAACCGCAAACGACTTACTTCATGCCCTTCTTGTGCAGCAGCTCGTCGAGCTTGCTGTTGGTGTCCTTGCAGCAGGCCAGGGCTTCGTTGGCGGTGCGCTGGGCGGCGTCCGCAGCGGCCTTCGCGGAATTGGCCACGCTCGCGGCACTGTCGGCCGCGGACTTCGCGGCGTTCGCAGCGCTCAGCGCGTTGTCGGCGGTGGACTTAACCGACTCGAACTGCTCCTTGGTGATCTGGTAGCAGCCGCTGGTCATCGCCACCGCGATCGCCAGGGCGCCGACGCGCACCACGTTGCGTACACTCATCATCTGATTCCTCTCCTGTGTGATTGTTGACCCCAAAGGTCTTGCGACCCCCTCGCGCAACATGATGACGTATTTCGCCTTCACGCGCAATTTTCAGTGGTATTCGAGCAACGACTGCAGCAGGCCCGCGCGTCGTGCCCGCGCCTGCAGATTGACCACGATGGCGGCGGTCACGCCCCAGATCCGGTGGCCGCGGTACTGGAGCGCATGATAGCCGCGCAGCCGGCCCTGGTAGTGAATGCGCTCGCGGACGTGGTTTGCGGGGTCGAGCAGGAAGCCGAGCGGGACCTCGAATACGTCCGCCACTTCGAACGGGTCGGGCCGCAATTGGAAGCCGGGCGCGACCATCCCGACCACCGGCGTGACCCGAAAGCCGCTGCCGGTTCGGCACTCGTCCAGCGCGCCTATCACGTGCACGTTCTCCGGCGCCAGCCCGACCTCCTCGTGCGTCTCCCGCAGCGCCGCGGCGGCGTAACCGCAATCGTCGTTCTCGACGCGCCCGCCGGGAAAGCTCACCTGCCCCGCGTGCTTCTGCAGGTGCGCGGTACGCTGGGTGAACAGCACCGACGGCGCGTGATCGCGGGTCACGACAGGCACCAGCACCGCGGCCGGGACCAGCCCGGCCGGATCGGGCAGTTCGGGATCGCCCTCGATACCATCGCCGATGGCGCCGTCGGGCCCCTGCCCGAGCGCCGGTACCGGTGCCAGGCACTGTTGCAGCAGGCGTCCGAGCCGGGCGCGCGCCGGCATCGTCGCTCAGCGGTTCCAGCCGCCGCGCGGGGCGCTGCGATAGCGGCCTTCGGCCAGTTGCTCGATGACAGCCTGCACCGCGTGCTCGAAGCTCACCACCGGGTGGTCCTGGCAGTAGTCGCCGACGCGGTCCAGCAGCGCGTCGGCGCTGGTTTCGCCCATGATGCTGTAGGTCTCGGCCATGAAGGTGTTGTAGGCGGTGATGTACCCGAATACGAAGCCACGGTAGCGTTCGGTTGCGCCGGCTGCGGCCGAGTCGCGCTGGAAGGCGAAGCACGAGACCTGGCCCGCGCCAAGCACGGCGTAGTTTCCGTTCGCATCGGCGGCGGCCACCGGGCGGCAGCCGAAGGCGACCGCGACGAGTGCGGCGTAGGCGGGCAGGAATCTGGCGGCAATCATCGAAGGCATCGGTGCGTTCCCTGTCATGCGAGCGCGCGCAGCCCGCGGATCAGCCGCTCCAGGCTCGCGTCGACATTCTCCGGCAGTAGCGTGCCGTACGACACGCGCAGGTGGCAACCGTTCCGGATCCCGAACGCGCTGCCGGGAACCACGGCGATCCCGTGCTCGGCGATCAGGCGGGTGGTCAGTTCCAGGTCGTCCATCGCGGTCCGCACCTGCAGCAACGCATAGAATGCGCCCTCGCCGCCGGCGACGCGCACGCCGGCGGCGGCGAGCGCCCGCAGCACGCGGGCGCGCACGTCACCCGTCTGCGCCAGACGTTCCCGGCAGTAGTCGGCGCCGACCGCGAGCACCGCCCGCGCCAGGCGCTGCGAGGCGAGCGGTGCGCAGATGACGTTGGTGTCCTGGATCTTGAGTGCCGGGTCGTACAGCGATTCGGGCAGGACCATGAACCCGATCCGCCAGCCCGCCATGCCGTAGGCCTTGGACATTGAGAACAGCGAGATGGTATGCGCGGCCGCTCCGGCGAGCGCGGCGGGTGACAGCACCGGCGTGGCGCTGAAATTGAAATACTCGTAGGCCTCGTCGCTCAGGTGCCAGATCCCGGCATCGCCGCACAGGCGGTTGATCGCTTCGATCGCGGCTGGCATATAGACCGCGCCGCTGGGATTGTTCGGTGACACGGTAACGACCATGCGCGTGCGCGGGCCGAGCGCAGCGCGGATGGCGTCGACATCGGGCTGGAAATCCACGTGCGACGGCACCGGCACGGGTACGCACCCGGCCATGCGTATCGCCATCTCGTGATTGAAGTAGTACGGGCTGGGCAGAACGATTTCGTCGCCGGGGTCGGTAACGGCGAGCACCGCGTTCAGGAACGCCATGTTCGAACCGGCCGTGACCACCACCCGCATGCCCTGGGCGCCGGGCCGAATGCCGTTCTCGCGCTCGAGCTTGGCGCAGAACGCGGCGATGAGTTCCGGATCGCCGGCGTCGGGACCGTAGCGGTGCAGGCCCGGCTGTACGGCGGGATCGCCCAGGGCGGCCAGTGCCTGCGGCGGCGGGCCGTACCACACCATGCCCTGGGCGAGCGACAGCGTGCCTGGGTGGCGGCGGATCAGGTCGGCGACCACCGGCACGATCGGAGCCTGAACCGCACGCAGGCGCTGGCTGACGGTCGGCGGGCTCACGCCTGCACGCTGCCGATGTCGATCAGATAGACCGACTCGGCCAGCGCCGTCAGGCCGCGTTCGCGAAACTTCGGCTCCTCGTCCAGCACCTGTCTGCGTTCCAGCAGTTCGACGCCGCCGCCGAACAGGGCGCGCACCTCGCTTTCGTTGACTGCGAACGGCGGCCCCTGCATCTGCGCCTGCTCGTACTCGACGGTGACCAGCAGCAGGCGGCCGCCGGCGAGCAATGAGCGCAGGTGGCGCGCGTAGTCGGCGCGCATCGGCGCGGGCAGCGCGACCAGTGCCGCACGGTCGTAGCCGCACGCGAGTGTACCGGCATGGCCGGTTCCCAGCGCGAAGAAATCGCCGCACAGCACGCGCAGCGGTTCGGCTTCGTATTCGACGAACGGCTCCACGGCCCGCACCCTGGGCGCGAGTCCGGCACCGGCGAAGAACTCGCGTACCGCGATTGGACTGAGTTCGATGCCCAGGACCCGATGACCGCGGCCTGCAATCCAGGGCATGTCGAGCGACTTGCCGCACAACGGCACCAGCACCGTGCCGCCCGCCGGTGCCGCGAGCGCGCGGAAGTGCCGTGCCAGGGCGGGGTGAACGCTGTCGCGATGGAACCCGATCTGCGAACTGCGCCAGCGTTCGTGCCAGAACTCGCTTTGCATCGTCACCACCGCCCGCGCGGGCCGGCACTCGCGGCTATTGCAGGCTCAACAGGCGGCTGCGGCGCTTGAACTGGCCTTTGAGGAATTCCATCTGGTCGGCGAGGATGCGCCGGTTGGTCAGCACCAGGAACTCCGCCCAGTTCGGTACGTAGGGAATGGCCAGGAGCGCCATCCCGGCCTCCTCGGGGCGGCGGTTGCCCTTCCTGATGTTGCACGGCCGGCAGGCCGCGACCACGTTAGACCAGCGGTCGCGCCCCCCGCGCGAGAGCGGCACCACGTGATCGCGCGTGAGCGCGCCGTCGGGGAACTCGTCTCCGCAATAGATGCACAGGTTGCCGTCGCGCAGGAACAGTTCGCGATTGCTGAGCGGCGGGATGCCGCGGCGTTCGTGGCGGCCCGAGCGCTTGATGGCGATGATCGAGTTGATCGTGACGCTCGATCGCTCCCCGGTGATGCGGCAGGTGCCGCCGTAGACCGTGAATTCGCGATGACCGGCGGTCCAGGCCACCATGTCGCGCGAATACAGGCAGACCGCCTCCTGCCACGGGATCCAGGTGACGGGCGTGCCGCTGTTGTCGAGCCGCAGGATCAGGGGTGGCATGTCGTTCGTCACCGGAGTTTGCCGCACTGTTTTATGCGATTGCACTGTGGAATTCAAGCGCCGTTTCGCGCACCATCCGCGGCGGCATGAGGATCGCCGCGCGCAGCATCCGATCGCGGCAATGAATCGCAACTGACCGGCTCGGGGGCCGGCGAGCGGGGTGTGCAGATGTCGCAGGCGAGTTCCGGCAATGAAACCGGCATCGAAGCCTTGCTGGCGTTGATGGCGCGCCTGCGCGACCCGCAGGCGGGTTGCCCGTGGGATCGCGAGCAGACGCTCGAAAGCATCGTTCCGCACACGATCGAGGAAGCCTACGAGGTCGCCGAGGCGATCGAAACCGGTATGCTCGAAGGACTGGCCGACGAACTCGGCGACCTGCTGTTCCAGGTCGTGTTCTACGCCCGCATCGCCGAGGAGGCCGGGATATTCGACTTCGCCGCCGTGGTGAGCGCGATCCGCGCCAAGCTGGTCCGGCGCCACCCGCATGTGTTCGCCGGCGCGCCGATCGCGGACGCGCAGGCGCAGGCGCGAGCCTGGGAGCAGCACAAGCGCGCCGAGCGCGGCGCACATGCCCAAGGCGCGCTCGCCGGTGTCGCACTGGCGCTGCCGGCCCTGACCCGGGCCGCCAAGTTGCAGCGCCGCGCCGCCACGGTCGGATTCGACTGGCCGGCGCCCGGGCCCGTGTTCGCCAAGGTTCGCGAGGAACTCGGCGAGCTGGAACAGGCGCTCGACGGCGGCCACGGGTCGATGCAGGTGCAGGAGGAATGCGGCGACCTGCTGTTCGCGTGCGTGAACCTGGCGCGGCACCTGGGCGTCGATCCCGAACGCGCGTTGCGCTCGGCCAGTCGCAAGTTCGAGCGCCGCTTCGCTGCGGTGGAATCCGGCCTGAGCGCACGCGGACTGCGCCCCGACGAGGCGACGCTGGCGCAGATGGACGCGCTGTGGGAGGACGCCAAGGCGCGCGAGCGCGATGGAGCCCCGCCTACGGCTTGACGCGATCGATGCGTTTGACGCGGCCGTTGCCGTCGAAGGTGATCTCTGTGATCCATTCCCCCGAATAGTGGCCGTCGGGAATGTAGTACCACTTCTTGCGCAGCGGTCCGTGGTGGCCGTCCTGCAGTACCGACTCGCGGTCGAATGGTCCCAGGCGGTACATCACCTCGGCCTCCGACATGCCTTCGACGATCAGGGAGAACTTGCGCAGATCCACTGCTGCGGCCCGTGCCTGGCCGTGGCTGTCCAGGGCCGCGAGCAGCACTCCCGCCAGAATCAGTCGTGTGGCCATCGGCTTCCCTCCTGGCTGCGACCGGCGAGTCGTTGCAGTGCCGGCACCGGGCGCATCTTAAAAAAATGGGGTGCCCGAGGGCACCCCCAAGTCCAAAAGGGAGGAGCACAACAATCCGCCGGAACGGATTGCAGACCTTGTGTAGCAGCGAACGTGCCAATGCGGCGCCTTCGGCGAATCAATCGGTTGCGGGCGGGCCGGCAAGGCGTTGCGCCGGAGAGTCACCGCAACGGCGGCAATGGCGGTGCATCGCTGCCGCCGCGGCGTCAAGCGCGGGGGATCAGCGGTCGCGCCTGACGATGTAGTCGGCGAGCGCGCGCAGCGGTTCGGCGGCGGCGCCATGCGCGGCCAATGCTTCCACGGCCTGGGCGTGCAGCCGATCCGCGGCGGCGCGCGCGCCGTCCAGGCCGAGCAGGTTCGGATAGGTTGGCTTGTTGCGGGCGATGTCCGACCCCTGGGGCTTGCCCAGGGTCTCGGTGGTGCCTTCGACGTCGAGGATGTCGTCCTGGACCTGGAAGGCCAGGCCGATCGCGTGCGCATACCGGTCCAGGTCCTCGAGCAGGCGCGCCCGGGGTGCCGGCGCGGCGAGCACGCCGAGGCGCACCGAGGCGCGGATCAAGGCGCCGGTCTTGTGCACGTGCATGTTTTCGAGTGCGGCCAGGTCCAGTGCGCGGCCGACCGCACCGAGGTCGATGGCCTGGCCGCCGGCCATCCCGGCCGAACCGGAGGCGCGCGCGAGCGTGGCGATCATCTCCAGGCGTTGGGCGTCGGGCACCGCGATCGCAGGATCACGGGCGAGCACGTCGAACGCATGCGCCTGCAGGGCGTCTCCGGCAAGGATCGCGGTGGCTTCGTCGAAGGCGCGGTGGCAGGTGGGCTTGCCGCGGCGCAGGTCGTCGTCGTCCATCGCCGGCAGGTCGTCGTGAATGAGCGAATAGGCGTGGATCAGCTCCACCGCCACCGCCGGTGCGTCGAGTGCTTCGGACGCGGCGCCGGCGCAGGTACCGGCGAGATAGACCAGCAGCGGGCGCACGCGCTTGCCGCCGCCGAGCACGCTGTAGCGCATCGCCTCGTGCAGGCGCCGCGGTTCGGCCGCGGCGGCCGGCAGCGCGCGATCCAACGCGGCCTCGGCCCGATCCTGGAAGTGCTGCATGGTGCGCGCGAACTGCGCGCGCGCGCTCTCACTGGGCGGCATTGTCGTCATCGACGGCGAACGGCTGCAGCGTTTCCGCGCCGTCCTTCTCCATGAGGATCCTGACCTTCTGTTCCGCCTCGGCGAGCGCCTTGTGGCACGCGCGCGTGAGCTGCACGCCGCGCTCGAAGCGCGCCAGCGATTCTTCCAGCGACAATTCCCCGCTCTCCATCGCCGCGACCAGCGCCTCGAGTTCCGAGAGCGATTCCTCGAAATTGAAACCGTTGCGCTTGGTCGCCACGAGTGCTCCGCGGGTACGGGCTGGAAACAAGGCGGCGACTGTACCGATGCGTTCCCGCAGGGTCAAACCGAAGCCGGCGCGCGGTTCAACGGCCGGGATCAAGTTTCGGCCGGAAATCGGCGTTGACAATGTCGAAGCGGGCGCCGTAGACTCGGTTAGACTAAGTCTAAATCGATCCGGACGGGCGCATGCCCGGGAGACCGGACGATCCGTTCCACCCACGCAACCAATGAAGAGGGGTTCATCATGCAGCTGAAGGGCTCGAAGACCGAGGGCAACCTCAAGGCCGCGTTCGCCGGCGAGTCGCAGGCCAACCGTCGCTACCTGTATTTCGCACAGAAGGCCGACGTCGAGGGCTACAACGACGTGTCCGCGCTGTTCCGCTCCACCGCGGAAGGCGAGACCGGCCACGCGCATGGCCACCTGGAGTACCTGGAGCAGGTGGGCGATCCGGCCACCGGCCTGCCGATCGGCGGCACCTCGCTGAACCTGAAGGCGTCGGTCGCGGGCGAAACGCACGAGTACACCGACATGTACCCGGGCATGGCCAAGACCGCGCGCGACGAAGGGTTCGGCGAGATCGCCGACTGGTTCGAGACGCTGGCCAAGGCCGAGCGTTCCCACGCGAACCGGTTCCAGAAGGCGCTGGACGCGCTGTAATCGTCGTCGCAGCATCCGGCAGGCCGGGCGTTCGCCCGGCCTGCTTTTTTTCGATTCAATCGCCCAGGGGGAGCAGGTACGAACATGAGCGCATCGTCGGAAACCCGCCGCGAAGGCAGTCTGGCGGCGCCCACCCGCCATCCGCTGCAATGGCGCGAGCCGCAGTTCTGGGATCGTCCGGCACTGGAACGCGAGCTGGAACGCGTCTACGACATCTGCCACGGTTGCCGGCGCTGCGTCAGCCTGTGCAACGCCTTTCCGAAGCTGTTCGACCTGGTGGACGAGAGCCCCACCATGGAAGTGGACGGCGTGAGCAAGGCCGACTACTCCAAGGTCGTCGAGCATTGCTACCTGTGCGATCTGTGTTTCATGACGAAATGCCCGTACGTCCCGCCGCACGAGTGGGACGTCGATTTCCCGCACCTGATGCTGCGTGCCAAGGCGGTGGAGTTCCGGGAGGGCAAGACGAAGCTGCGCGACAAGCTGCTCACCTCGACCGAACTCGTCGGCTCGCTGGCCGGGATCCCGGTGGTCGCGGAAATCGTCAATGCCGCCAACCGCACGCGGCCGGCGCGCCAGGTGCTGGAAAAGGTCCTGGGCGTGCACCCGGACGCCAGGCTGCCGCGCTACCACAGCGACACTGCCCGAAAACGCGAGTCGCGCCGCGATCGCCCCGCGCTCACCGCGGCGCCGACCGAAGCCACGCGCGGCAAGGTCGCGCTGTTCGTGACCTGCTACGGCAATCGCAACGCGCCAGATGCCGTGCAGGATCTCATCGCCGTGCTGGAGCACAACGGCATCCCGGTGACGCTGGTCGGGGAAGAACACTGCTGCGGCATGCCCAAGCTGGAGCTGGGCGATCTGGATACCGTCGCGCGCAACAAGGAATTCAACATTCCGCGCCTGAAGAAGCTCGTCGACGAGGGCTGGGATCTCATGGGCCCGGTACCGTCCTGCGTGCTGATGTTCAAGCAGGAACTGCCACTGATGTTTCCCGACGATCCGGATGTCGCCGCCGTCCGCAAGGCGTTCTACGATCCGTTCGAATACCTGATGCTCAGGCACCGTGCCGGAAAACTGAACACGGCATTCGCCAACCCGCTCGGCAAGGTGGTGTGGCACGTCCCGTGTCACCAGCGCGTCCAGGCGATCGGTCCCAAGACCCGCGAGGTGCTGGAACTGGTGCCGGGCACCAGCGTGGAAACGGTTGAACGCTGCTCCGGGCACGACGGCACCTACGCGGTCAAGAGCGAGTACCACGAGATTGCGGTCAAGATCGGCCGGCCGGTGATGAGCAAGGTCGAATCCTCCGGGTGCGACCACTACACGAGCGATTGCCCGATGGCCGCCGACCACATCAGCACCGGCGTGAAGGACGGTCGCGAGCCGACGAGCCCGTTTACGCTGGTGCGCCGCGCCTACGGCATCTGAGGCCCGCATGAATAAGCTCACCCGCGCCGACCTGCTCCCGCTGGAAGCGTACGCGCAAAGGCGCGCGGACATGCGCGCGGAAATCCTGGCACGCAAGAAGGCGCGCCAGGTCGCCATCGGCGGCAACGTCACCCTGATCTTCGAGGATCGGCACACGGTCCAATACCAGATCCAGGAGATGCTGCGCGCCGAGCGCATCTTCGAGCCCGAAGGCATCCAGTGCGAGCTCGACGCCTACAATCCCCTCATCCCCGACGGGGACAACTGGAAGGCGACCATGCTCCTGGAGTACCCGGACCCGGCCGTACGGGCGCGCGAACTCGCCCTGCTGCGCGGGGTGGAGGATTGCGTCTGGATGCGCGCCGGCACACTGCCGCGCCTGACCGCAATCGCCGACGAGGACCTGGACCGCAGCAACGAGACCAAGACCTCCGCGGTGCACTTCCTGCGCTTCCAGTTTCCGCCGCAGGTGCTGGAGGCGATCAGGTCGGGAGCGCCCGTCGGTTTCGGCATCGACCACGACCACTTCCGCGCCGCCTGCGATCCGGTGCCCGAGGCCATCCGCGCCGCCCTCGCCGCCGACCTGGACTGAGCGCGCACGGCGCGCCCGCCACGGGTTGGGCCCGGAGCCCGTTCCTGCCACAATAGGCTGTGGTTGCAGACGCCGGCCGCGCCCCGCGCGCGGCCGCCTGCCCGACGAACGCACGGCCCCGGTCGCATGAACAATCGCTACGACGCATCCGACATCGAAGTCCTCACCGGACTGGAGCCGGTCCGCAAGCGGCCCGGCATGTATACCGATACCTCGCGCCCGAACCACCTGGTGCAGGAAGTGGTCGACAACAGCGTCGACGAGGCGATTGCCGGCCACGCCCGGTGCATCGATGTCACCCTGCATGCCGACGGTTCGGTCACGGTCGCCGATGATGGACGCGGCATGCCGGTGGACCTGCACCCGGAAGAAAAAGTCCCGGGCGTGGAGGTGATCCTCACGCGCCTGCACGCGGGCGGAAAGTTCTCGCGCAAGAACTACAGGTACTCCGGTGGCCTGCACGGCGTGGGCGTGTCGGTGGTGAACGCACTGTCGAGCCGGCTGGAAGTCCGGGTGCGGCGTGACGGCAGCGAGTTCGCGATGAGCTTTCGCGGCGGCGAGCGCGACACGAAGCTGGCCGTGGCCGGCAAGGTCGGCCGCGGCGTCACGGGTACGACGGTGCGTTTCTGGCCCGATCCGAAGTACTTCGACACGACGAAGTTCGCCGTGCCGCGGCTGCGGCACCTGCTGCGAGCCAAGGCCGTGCTGTGCCCCGGGCTGGCGATGTCGCTGACCGACGAGGCAAGCGGCGAATCGGATCGTTGGCGTTACGAGGACGGACTGCGCACCTATCTCGCCGAGGCGCTCACGGGTCACGACCTGCTGCCCGCCGAGCCGTTCATGGGCAGCATGGAGGGCAACGACGAGACGGTGGACTGGGCCGTGCACTGGGTCGGCGACGAGTCGGCCGAACTGGTAACGGAGAGCTACGTGAACCTGGTGCCCACGGTGCAGGGCGGCACGCACGTCAACGGCCTGCGCCAGGGGCTGCTGGACGCGGTGCGCGAGTTCTGCGAGAACCGCAACCTCCTGCCGCGCGGGGTGCGGCTGGCGGCCGAGGACGTCTGGGCGCGGTGTGCGTTCGTGCTGTCGGTCAAGCTCGCCGAACCGCAATTCTCAGGCCAGACCAAGGAACGCCTGACCTCGCGCGAGTGCGCGAGCTTCGTCGGCGGTGTGGTTGCGGACGCCCTGAGCCTGTGGCTGCACCAGCATGTGGAGACGGGCGAGCGGATCGCGGCGCTGGTCATCGAGAGCGCGAACAAGCGCATGCAGGCGGCGCGGCGCGTGGTGCGCAAGAAGGTCGCGGGGGTCGGCCCGGCGCTGCCCGGCAAGCTCGCCGACTGCGTCGATCCGGACTCGGGTCGATCCGAGCTGTTCCTGGTCGAGGGCGATTCGGCCGGCGGCTCGGCCAAGCAGGCGCGCGATCGCGAATTCCAGGCGGTGATGCCGCTGCGAGGCAAGATTCTCAACACCTGGGAGGTCGATCCGTCGCAGGTGCTCGGGTCCCAGGAAGTGCACGACATCGCCGTGGCGATCGGCGTGGACCCGGGCTCGGACCGGCTCGAAGGCCTGCGCTACGACAAGATCTGCATCCTCGCCGATGCCGATTCCGACGGTGCCCACATCGCCACCTTGCTGTGCGCGCTGTTCGTGCGCCACTTCCGCCCCGTGGTCGCCGCCGGCCACGTGTACGTGGCGATGCCGCCGCTGTATCGCGTCGACGTTGGCAAGGACGTCTACTACGCGCTCGACGACGCCGAGAAGCAGGGCATCCTGGACCGGATCGCGGCGGAGAAGAAGCGCGGCGCGGTCGCGGTGACGCGCTTCAAGGGCCTGGGCGAGATGAATCCGCTGCAGCTTCGCGAGACCACCATGGCGCCGGAGACCCGTCACCTGCTGCAGCTCACGCTCGACGACGCGGCCGCGGCCGACGCGATGCTGGACATGCTGCTCGGCAAGAAGCGCGCGCCGGACCGCAAGGCCTGGCTCGAAACCAAGGGCGACCTCGCCAGCGTCTGAATCGCCGGTGACGCTCCGCCCGCCGCGAGCGCGTGCGCTCGTACGGCGAGCACCAGGCCGGGATGTGGGAAGGGACATCGATGTCGGACAACCTCGAATTCGAATTCGGCAACGTCGAGCGCCGGCCGTTGGCGCAGTTCACCGAGCGCGCCTACCTGGATTACTCGATGTACGTGATCCTGGATCGCGCGCTGCCGCACATCGGCGACGGTCTCAAGCCCGTGCAACGCCGCATCGTCTACGCCATGAGCGAGCTGGGCCTGCGCGCAGCCGCCAAGCACAAGAAGTCCGCGCGTACCGTCGGTGACGTCATCGGCAAGTACCACCCCCACGGAGACCAGGCCTGCTACGAGGCCATGGTGCTCATGGCGCAGCCGTTCTCCTACCGCTATCCGCTGGTCGACGGCCAGGGCAACTGGGGCTCGCCGGACGATCCGAAGTCCTTCGCCGCGATGCGCTATACCGAGGCACGCCTGACGCCCTATGCCGGGGTGTTGCTCGACGAACTCGACCAGGGCACCGTGGACTGGGCCGCCAACTTCGATGGCACCCTGGAAGAGCCGGCGCTGCTGCCCGCGCGGCTGCCGAACGTGCTTCTCAACGGAGCCACCGGCATCGCGGTCGGCATGGCCACGGACATTCCCCCGCACAACCTGGGCGAGATTGCCCGGGCGCTGGTGTTGCTGCTGAACGATCCGGACTGCCCGGCGGCCGCGCTCCAGGATGCGGTGCCCGGGCCGGATTTCCCGACCAGCGCCGAAATCATCACTTCGCGCGCGGAGCTGGCGCAGGTGTACGAGACCGGCAACGGCGCGGTGCGCATGCGGGCGCGCTGGGAGCGCGACGAGGACGGCAACATCGTCATCACCGCGCTGCCGTTCCAGAGTTCGCCGGCCAAGGTGCTGGAACAGATCGCCGGGCAGATGAATGCGCGCAAGCTGCCGATGCTCGAGGATCTGCGCGACGAGTCCGATCACGAAACGCCCACCCGCATCGTGCTGGTGCCGAGGTCGAACCGCGTGGACGTGGAGGCACTCGTCGGCCATCTTTTCGCCACCACGGACCTGGAACGCAGCATCCGCGTCAATCTCAACATCGTCGGCATGAACGGCCGGCCGCAGGTCAAGGGCCTGCGGCAAGTACTGCTGGAGTGGCTCGAATACCGTACCGCCACCGTGCGCCGGCGCCTGGAGCACCGCCTGCGCAAGGTGCTCGACCGGCTGCACATCCTCGACGGCCTGCTGATCGCGTTCCTGAACATCGACGAGGTCATCCGCATCATCCGCGCCGAGGACGAGCCCAAGCCGGTGCTGATGCGCCGTTTCGATCTGTCCGACGCCCAGGCCGAAGCGATCCTTGAACTCAAGCTGCGGCATCTGGCGCGCCTGGAGGAGGCGCGGATCCGCGGCGAGCAATCCGCGCTCGGCGCCGAGCGGCGAACGATCGAGCAGACGCTGGAATCGCGCACCCGCCTGAAGAACCTCGTCCGCAAGGAAATCGAGGCGGACGCCGCAAGGTTCGCCGACCCGCGCCGCTCGCCGATAATCGAGCGTGCCGCGGCACAGGCGATGGACGAAACCGAACTCGTGGCCGCCGAGCCGATCACGGCGGTGTTGTCCGAGAAGGGCTGGGTGCGGGCCGCCAAGGGACACGAGATCGATCCGCAGTCGCTCGGCTACCGCGCCGGCGATGGATTCATCTCCGCCGCGCAGGGGCGATCCAACCAGCTTGCGGTGTTCCTGGACTCCACCGGAAGGACCTACAGCCTTCCGGCGCACACGCTGCCCTCCGCGCGCGGGTTCGGCGAGCCGCTCGCCGGCCGGCTGACGCCGCCGGAGGGCGCGGGTTTCCGCGGCGTGATGCTCGGCGAGGGCCAGACGCGCTACCTGCTCGCGTCGGATGCCGGCTACGGATTCATCGCCCGGATGGAGGACCTGTACGCCAAGAACAAGGCCGGCAAGGGCGTGCTGTCGCTGCCCCAGGGCGCGCAGGCACTGGTCCCGGCGCTGGTGCGCGATCCGGGCGTGGACTTCGTGGCGGTGGCGACGAACACCGGCCGGCTGCTGGTGTTCCCCGCCGCGCAACTGCCCGAACTGCCGCGCGGCAAGGGCTCGAGCATGCTGCACATTCCCGGCGCCCGGGCGCGCGCGCGCGAGGAGTTCATTGCCGGGTTGGCCGTGATCGCGCCGGATGCGTCCCTGCGGGTGATGGCCGGGCAGAAGTACGTGACCTTCAAGCCGGCGGAACTCGCCGAATACCGGGGCGAGCGAGGCCAGCGCGGCGGCAAGCTGCCCCGCGGCTACCAGAAGGTGGCGGCGCTGGTGGAGATTGCGCGCGGCGCCGGGTGACGCCGGCGTCGAAAACAGAAAATAAAAAAGCCGGGCACGAGGCCCGGCTTCAAGGCAAGAACGGACCTTGGGAGGGGGAGGGGGAATCCGTTCTTGGGCACTGAGCGTATCGGCGGCCTCGAAAAATCCTTTAGCCCGGCGCGAGGATTCCGATCATGGCGCTGCTGAACTTCCCCCCGCCCGCGCTGCTCCAAGGCCGGCATGTGCCGTCGCCTCCGCGGCGGGCAATTGCAAACCGGGCCACGCGCCCCCATCTGAGCGCGCGACCAACGCAACGACAAGGATCGATACAGGTATGAAACGCGTGATGCTGTTCCTGGCCACCAACCTCGCGGTGACGATGGTGCTCGCCGTCGTCCTGCACCTGCTGGGTGTGGACAGCGCGCTGGCGAGCAATGGTTCCGATCTGAACCTCACCGCGCTGCTGGTGATGTCGACGGTCTACGGCATGGCGGGCTCGCTCATTTCGCTGGCGATGTCCAAGACCATGGCCAAGGCGGCAACGGGCGCGGTGGTGATCGAGCAGCCGCGTACCGCCGCGGAGCGCTGGCTGGTGGACACCGTGGCGCGGCAGGCGCGCGATGCCGGCATCGGCATGCCCGAAGTCGCGGTCTACGACAGCCCCGAGCCGAACGCTTTCGCCACCGGCATGAACCGCAACAGCGCGCTGGTGGCGGTGAGCACCGGCCTGCTCACCGGCATGCGGCGCGAGGAGGTCGAGGCCGTGCTCGGCCACGAGGTCTCCCACGTCGCCAACGGCGACATGGTCACCCTTGCGCTCATCCAGGGCGTGGTGAACAGCTTCGTGTTCCTGTTCTCGCGCGTGATCGGCCACTTCGTCGACCGCGTGATCCTCAAGACCGAGCGTGGCTACGGCCCCGGCTACTTCGTCACCGTGATGGTGGCGCAGCTCGTGCTCGGCGTACTCGCCAGCGTCATCGTGGCCTGGTTCAGCCGCCAGCGCGAATACCGTGCCGATGCCGGCGGCGCGACGCTGGCCGGGCGCGGGAACATGGTCGCGGCGCTCGAGCGCCTGCGCTCGATGCACGAGCCGGCCGTCCTGCCGGACCACATGCGCGCGTTCGGCATTTCCGGCGGCATGGCCAGCCTGTTCGCCACCCATCCGCCGCTCGAGGAGCGCATCCGCACCCTGCAGCAGGCGGCGTGAACCGCGCTCAGAGCGGCGTCTTGGCGTCGGCGCCGGGTATCTCCCGTACCAGTCGCGGCACCAGGTAGCCCGGAAGCCGCGCCCGCAGCGCGGCGTGAATGGCGCGCGCGCGGTCGTCGCTGACGGCGAAATGCGCCGCTCCCTGCACCGGGTCCAGCGCATGCAGGTAGTAGGGCAGCACGCCGGCGCCGAACAGCACCTCGCTCAGCGCGGCGAGGGCGGCGGGGTCGTCGTTCACTCCGCGCAGCAGCACGCTCTGGTTCAGCAGCGTGATGCCAGCGGCGCGCAGGCACGCGGCCGCGCCGGCGACGGCGCCGTCGATCTCATTGGCGTGGTTCGCGTGCAGCACCACCACCGCTTGCAGGCGCGACCCCGACAGCAGCCGGCACAAGCCGGAGTCGATGCGTTCCGGCAGCACCACCGGCAGGCGGCTGTGGATCCGCAGCCGGCGCACCTGCGGCAGCGCCTCGACGCGCCGCACCAGTGCGCCGAGCACGGCATCCTCGGCAAGCAGCGGATCGCCACCGCTGAGGATCACCTCGGTCATGCCGGGATCGGCGGCCAGGGCGGCGATCGCCGCGTCCAGGGCCGGGCCGCCGGCGGAATGTCCTGCGTATGGGTAGTGGCGCCGGAAGCAGTAGCGGCAGTGCACGGCGCACGCGCCGTGCGCCACCAGCAGTGCGCGACCGGCATATTTCTGCAGCAGGCCCGGAGCGCGTTCGAACGCCAGGTCCGACACCGGATCGGCGACGAATCCTTCCCTCCCGGCGTCCTCGGCTGCGGCCGGCCAGATCTGGCGCAGCAACGGGTCGTCCGGGTCGCCGTGCCGCATCCGGGCGACGTAGCCCCGCGGCACGCGCAGCCGAAAGCCCGCGCCTCCCGGGTACCCGAGGCGCGAGGATTCCAGCCCGAGCATTTCGAGCAGTTCCTCGGGCCGGGTGACGGCCTCGCGCAGTGCCTGGCGCCAGTCGCGGCGCTGCATTCCAGCGGCCGGTTCCGCTATCATGTGTCGTTCTCTTTCCGGGCGACGGCAATCGACATGGCGACCTACAGCACGAACCAATTCAAGGCAGGGCTCAAAATCATACTGGATGGCGACCCCTGGACCATCGTCGAGAACGAGATGGTCAAGCCCGGCAAGGGTCAGGCATTCAATCGCACGCGCGTCAAGAACCTCAAGACCGGCCGCACCATCGAGAAAACCTTCAAGTCGGGCGATACGGTCGAGGCCGCGGACGTCGTCGAACTGCCGATGCAGTACCTGTACAACGACGGCGACGCCTGGCACTTCATGAATCCGGAGAACTACGAGCAGCTGTCCGCGAACGGGGCCGCGATGGAAGAGGCGGCGCAGTGGCTGAAGGGCGAGGAGATGTGCAACGTCATGCTCTGGAACGGCTCGCCGATCGCGGTCTCCGCGCCGATCTTCGTGGTCCTTGAAATCGTCGAGACCGACCCCGGCATCCGCGGCGATACCGCCACCGGCGGCACCAAGCCGGCCAAGGTCGAGACCGGCGCGGTGGTGAAGGTACCCCTGTTCGTCGAGCAGGGCGAGAAGATCAAGATCGACACGCGCACCGGCAGCTACAGCTCGCGCGCCTGATGACCGGGGCGAGCCCGGCCCGCGCGTGAAACGCGCCGACCCCGATTCCGCCATGGTCAGCGCGCCACCTCGCCGCTGAAGCCGGCCCGGCAATGCTCTTCAGCGAACAGGTCTTCCTGCTGCTGTTCCTGCCGGCGGCGCTGGCCGCCTACTACCTCGCCGCGCGTACCCCGCAGGTACGGCTGCGGATCCTGCTGGTGGCCTCGTTCATCTTCTACGGCTGGTGGGATCCGCGCTTCGTGCCGCTGCTGGGCGGGTCGATCCTGGGCAACTGGCTGCTGGCGCGCTGGTACGCGCACAGCCGCCCGGGTTGGGCGATGGTGCTCGGCATCGCCCTCAACCTCGGCCTGCTGGCGCTGTTCAAGTACGCGAACTTCCTTGCCGACGGCGTCCTCGCGCTCGCCGGCCGCACGCACGAGCCTTGGGACATCCTCCTGCCGCTGGGCATCAGCTTCTTCACCTTCGAGCAGATTTCCTACCTGGTCGACCTGCGCCGCGGCCGTGCGCCGCAGTACTCGCTCGAGCAGTACGCGAACTTCGTGATGTTCTTCCCGCATCTCATCGCCGGGCCAATCATCCGCCACGGCGACCTGATCCCGCAGTTCGCGCTCGATCCGGGCCGCCCGGGCGTGGCGGAGCGGATCGGACGGGGCATGTTCCTGTTCACGCTCGGCCTGGCCAAGAAGGTGCTGATCGCCGATGCGCTCGCGCCCCACGTCGACGCACGCTTCGCGGACGTGGCCGCCGGCACGGCGATTGGCGGCGGCGACGCCTGGTTCGGCGCGCTGGCGTTCACGCTCCAGCTCTACTTCGACTTCTCCGCGTACTCGGAGATGGCCATGGGGCTGGCGATGATGTTCGGCTACGAGCTGCCGCTGAACTTCGACCGCCCGTACCGATCCTTGTCAGTACGCGAGTTCTGGCGCCGCTGGCACATGACCCTGTCGCGCCTCATCCGCGACTACGTCTACATCGCGATGGGGGGCAATCGCCGCGGCGAGTTCAACGCCGCGGTCGCCGGCATGACCACGATGCTGCTGTGCGGCCTGTGGCATGGTGCCGGCTGGACCTTCGTCGCCTGGGGTGGGCTGCACGGCGCCGGCATCGTCCTGCAGCGGCAGTGGGAACGCACCGGCCTGCGCCTGCCCGCGCCGGCGGCCTGGCTGCTGACGCTGCTGTTCGTGATCCTGGGCTGGGTGCTGTTCCGTGCCCAGGACTTCGGCACCGCCTGGGACATGGTCCTCGCCATGGCCGGCACGAACGACTGGGGCACGACCGTCTCCGACAGGCGCTGGCGGCTGGTGGCGATCGGCTTCGCGATCGCATTGCTCGGCCCGACCAGCGTGGAACTCGCGCGCCGGGCGTGGGTGTCGCGCCGCAGTATCGCGGTGCTGGTGGGCGTGCTGTACGTCGCAATGGCGCTGCGCGGCGGCTACGGCCGCAGCATCGACTTCATCTACTTCCAGTTCTGAACCATGCCCGCGCCGGAGTCATCGATCCCCGACGCTTCGGCCTGGCGCGCGCACCTGCGCGCGCTCGCGACGGCCCTGGGGCTGTTTGCGCTGGGGCTGTACGCATTCATCCTGGTGGTGGATCCCTACCAGAACGTGCCGTTCTCGCCGCCATTGCCGCGCGCCCCGGTGGACACGAACCAGCGCTTTTCCTACCCGCCGATCGCCCGCAATCCGGCGTTCGACAGCGCGGTGTTCGGAACTTCGACCGCGCGACTGCTCAATCCGGATCACCTCAATCCGCTGCTGCACGCGAAGTTCGCCAACCTGGCGATGAACGGCGCCACGGCGTGGGAACAGTCGCAGATCGCCGGTCTGTTCGTGCGCCACCACCCGCGCGCGCGATTCCTGGTGCTCGGGGTCGATGCCATGTGGTGCGCCACCGGCGCCACCTACCAGCGCACCACGTTCCGGTTCTTCCCGGAATGGATGTACGACGACAATCGCTGGAACGACCTGCTCTACCTGTTCAACGACAAGGTCCTGGAGCAGGCGGTGCGCGAGGTCGAGTACCTGCAGGGCAAGCGCCGCGCAAAATACCGGCGCGATGGCTATCGCTACTTCCTGCCGGCGGAATCGCGCTGGGACCTCGCCAAGGCGCGCACCAAGATCTACGGTTCGGCCGACGTCGATCCCGCCGCGCTCGCGCCGGCACCGGATGCGCCGGCGACGCGGCTGGATCCGTCGCTGTATTTTCCGGCGCATCCGCTGCTCGACGGCCTGCTCGGCGCGGCCGCGCGCGAGACCGCAAAGGTGATCGTTTTCGTGCCCTATCACGAGCACATGCTGCGCAGCGAGGCGGTGCTGTACGGCGAGTGCAAGGGCAGAATCGTCGACATCGCCGCGCGCCATGGCAATACGCACGTGGTCGACTTCATGATCCGTTCTCCGATCACCGGCAACGACGAGAACTACTGGGACGCGCTGCACTTCCGCAAGTCGGTCGGGCGGCTGGTGGAGCGCTCGATTGCCACCGCCGTCGTCGAACGCCGCGACGCGCCCGGCGTCTACCGCTACCTGAGACCGGCGAACGTGCGGCGCGCGGCGCCATGAGCGGCCACGCCTGGAGGCCGGGCGTGGATCTGGCCGTTCTGCGGCGGCGCGCGGCGCTCGTGGACGCGATCCGCGCCTTCTTCGCCGCGCGCGGCATACTCGAGGTGGATACGCCGGCCCTTTCCCGGTACGGCAATCCGGATCCGAACATCGAGCCGCTGCGCGTTCACGCCCGGCTCCCCGGGGCAGCGACGCCCGCCGCGCTATACCTGAACACCTCGCCGGAGTTTGCGATGAAACGCCTGCTGGCGGCCGGCAGCGGACCGATCTGGCAGCTCGCGCGGGTGTTTCGCGACGATGAACGCGGCCGGTTGCACAACCCCGAGTTCACGATGATCGAGTGGTACCGTCCGGGGTTCGATCATGTCGATCTGATGGCCGAGGTGGCCGCACTGCTCGCCGAGGTTGCGCCGTGGCCGGCGCCGCGGCGGATCGGCTACCGGGAGGCGTTCATGACCCATGCCGGGGTGGATCCTTTCAGCGCCGGCGAGCAAGAGTTGCGCGCGGTGCTGGCGGTGGTCGCGCAGTCGGAGTTCGACGGCGAGCCGCGTGATGTCCTGCTGGATGCACTCATGGGGCTGGCGGTCGCGCCGCGGCTCGGAGTCGACGCGCCGGTGTTCCTCACCGACTACCCCGCGTCGCAGGCGGCACTGGCGCGCATCCGCCCCGGTTCGCCGCCGGTCGCCGAGCGCTTCGAACTGTTCGTCGCCGGTGTCGAACTTGCCAACGGCTTTCACGAACTGGCCGATGCGCGCGAGCAACGGGCGCGCTTCGAACGCGACAACGCCCTGCGCCAGGGGCTCGGCCGTGCGCCGGTTGCAATCGACGAGACACTCATCGCCGCGCTCGAATCGGGCCTGGGCGATTGCGCGGGCGTCGCGCTCGGCGTGGATCGCCTGCTGATGCTGCTGGAGGGTGCCGACACCCTGGACGCGGTGCTCGCCTTCCCGATCGAATGCGCCTGAGGGGGGCGCGTGTCGACGGGGCAGCCTGCCGTTAGAATGGATTCGGAGGAGGAGGGGCGCCGACCGTGAGCGTGTATTCGATCGATCGTCTGATGCAGGAAGCGCGGCGGCTTGCGGTGGAGTACCGGCGCAGCACCGGCAAGACCCTGCCGGTGAGTGGGGAACTCGCCGTGTACGACGCGATACGGCTGCTCGGCCTGGAACCGGCGCCGGAAGGCAGCCGCGGATTCGATGCGATCCGCCGCCACGGCGCCGGGTTCGACAGGCTCCAGGTCAAGGCACGGGTCATCTTCGACGACACCCGGCGCGGGCACCGGATCGGCCAGCTTCAGGCCGGCGCAGAATGGGACGGCGTGCTGCTCGTGCTGATGGACGAGGCGTACGAACCGTCCGAGATCCTGCAGGCCGATCGCGCCGCGGTGCTGGAGGCTCTGGAGGCGAGCGCGGACAGCCGGCGCGCGAACCGCGGCGCGATGTCCGTGGCTCGGTTCCGGATCATCGGCCGGCGCGTCTGGGCGCGCGAGTCCGGTCGCGAGGACGACGCCGGAGCCGGCCTCGGTCCTCGCTGATCCACGCGCGGATTGTGCCGGTGCTGCGGTTTGCGGATACATTCGCCGCCGATGGCCCCCTCGCCGCGCTCGTGGAGGGGTTCCGGCCGCGCGCGCAGCAGATCGAGATGGCCCAGGCGGTGGCCGAGGCGATCGCCGAACGCGGGATGCTTGTGTGCGAGGCCGGCACCGGCACCGGCAAGACCTTCGCCTACCTCACCGCGGCGCTGCAATCCGGTCTGCGCGTGGTGGTCTCCACCGGCACGCGTACGCTCCAGGATCAGCTCTTTCATCGCGATCTGCCGCTCGTGCGCCGCGCGCTGGGCATCGGCGTGCGCGTCGCGCTGCTCAAGGGGCGGTCGAACTACCTGTGCCTGCACCGGCTGGAGCTTTGCGAGACGCCCGGGGCGCTGTTCGAGGAACCGGGCGCGGATCTGGCGCAGGTCCGGCAGTGGTCCGCGCGCACCGGCGGCGGTGACATCGCCGAGCTGGCGACGGTGCCCGAGAACGCGCCGATCTGGGCGCAGGTGACCTCCACCGCGGACAACTGCCTGGGCACGCAGTGTCCGCGCTATGACGACTGCTTCGTCATGCACGCGCGGCGCGATGCGGTGGCCGCGGACGTGGTCGTGGTCAATCATCACCTGTTCTTCGCCGACCTGACCCTGCGCGAGGAGGGCGTGGGCGAGCTCATTCCGAGCGCCGACGTGGTGATCTTCGACGAGGCGCACCAGCTCGCGGATCTCGCCAGCGAATTCTTCGGTGTGTCGGTGTCGAGCCGGCAACTGCTGGATCTCGCGCGTGACGCGGTCGCGGCGCATGCGGCCGAGGCGGGGGACATGCCTGAACTGGTACGCCGCGCGGTGGATCTGGAGGGCGCGGTGCGCGATGCCGCGGCCCGGCTGGGCGTGCAGGAGCGGCGCGTGCAGTGGGAACTGGCGGCGCGCGAGCCGGGGCTCGCGCCCGCGCTGGCTGCGCTCGCGGATCGGTCGCGCGCGCTCGCCGAGGCGCTGGATGCGCTCGCCGAACGCGGCGTGCAGCTCGCCAACGTCGCGCGGCGCGCCGCGGACTTCAGCGCGCGTCTGACCCAGTTCCACGATGACGGCGAAGCGGGCGGAGCGCCCGTCGTGCGCTGGCTGGCGACCCAGAAGCGCGCGTTCGGCCTGCACGTCACCCCGGTGGATGTCGCAGGCATGTTCCGGGGGCGCCTGGATCGCTACCCGGCCGCGTTCGTCTTCACCTCCGCGACGCTCGCGGTCGGCGAGGATTTCTCCCTGTTTACCGAACGGCTCGGATTGGCCGGGGCGACGACGCGGCGCTGGGAAAGCCCCTACGACATGCGCCGCCAGGCGCTGCTGTACGTGCCCGATCACCGCCTGGAGCCGAGCGCGCCCGGGTATACGCAGGCGGTGTGCGAGGTCGCCGAGCAGGTGCTGGCGGCGAGCCGCGGTCGCGCCTTCGTGCTGTTCACCAGCCATCGCGCATTGCGCGAAGCGGCAGGTCGACTGTCCCGCACGCTGGCGTACCCCGTGCTGGTCCAGGGCGACGCGCCGCGCGGGGAGATGCTGGAGCGGTTCCGCCGTACCCCGAACGCGGTCCTTCTCGGCACCGGCAGCTTCTGGGAGGGCGTCGACGTGCGTGGCGAGGCGCTGTCTTGCGTCGTGATCGACAAGCTGCCGTTCGCGGCCCCGGACGACCCGATCCTCAAGGCGCGCTCGGAGCGGCTGCGCAGCGAGGGCGGCAATCCATTCTCCGATCTGCAGTTGCCCGAAGCCGTGATCGCCCTGAAGCAGGGGATGGGCCGCCTCATCCGCGACGAGACCGATCGCGGCGTGCTGGTGATCTGCGATACCCGGCTGGTCGAGCGTTCCTACGGCAAGGTGTTCCTGCGTGGGCTGCCGCCGATGACGTTGACGCGCGACATCGACGACGTGCGCGCATTCTTCGCGAGCCCCGCACCGGCAGCCGAAGGTTCCTCGCGCTGACCGGCCGGCCGCGTTCCCGGCGGCGGCCGGGGTGCGTCAGCCGGTGGCGGCACGTACGGCGGGCGGATCGCGCACCAGGCACACCTTGCGCGCGGCGCCTTCGAAAAAGTAGCCCGACCCGCCCTCGCTCACGACCCGCAGGATGCGCTCGGGATCCAGGATCTCGATGCCGGCCAGCACATGCACGCCACGTTCGAAATAGGGCGTGGGCCATCCCGAGGCGGTCGGCCCCGCGAGCACCACGCTGCGTGCCCCGCGCGCGGCGCCGAGCAGAGCCTCCAGCCCGCCCTCGATCTGCGCCGAGCCGGTGATGATTGCGATATCGGCATCCGCGAGCGCGGCGGCCGCCTGCGCCGGATCGCACCAGAGGTCATGCTCGTCCGGCTTGAGTGCCTCCTTGTGCCTGTCGATCACGCGCAGGCGGGCGACCCGGCCCTTGAGCGCCTTGATGAACGGCGTGAACGCACCGACCATCGCTACGCGGTCACTGGCATGCACGCCGGCCGCTTCCAGCGCGTCCAGATCTGGAACCTTGCGGCCGCCGGGCACGCCGTGCTGCTGCATCGCCAGCGCCGACAGGGCATTGATGACCGCCACGCCGATCGCGCGCCGCAGGGGAACGCGCGACTGTGCATAGGCGGCAAGCTCCCAGGCGTCCCGGCCGGCGACGCTGCCGGCCGGCGGCGCCTGGGCGGCCGAGCGCGGGCAGCACACCGTGTCGGCGAGATCGCGCGGGGTGAAGGCGACTCCGGCGTGGCCGGTATCGAGCCGAACGGCGGTGTAGAACACGCCCACCCGCACGTCGGCGACGATCGGCCGCAGGGGCGCAAGAACCGCCTCGAGCGCGGCGACGCACCGCGCGTTGAGATCCATGCCCGCCGCCGCAACGGTCATTGCCCGCTCAGCGCCTCCAGCACCTGCGCGGGGTGCGCTTCCGCCTTGGCGACCTTGCGCCAGTGCTTCTTCACCTTGCCGTCCGGACCGATCCAGACCGTGGAGCGGATCACCCCCACGGTCTTCTTGCCGTACATCACCTTCTCGCCGAACGCGCCGTAGTTCGTCATCATCGCCTTGTCCGGATCGGACAGCAGCGTGAACGGCAGCTTGTACTTCGAGGCGAATTTCTGGTGCGACTCCGGCTTGTCGGGAGATACGCCGAGCACGACCACGCCGAGCTTCTGCAAGGTCTTCCAGGAGTCGCGGAATCCGCAGGCCTCCTTGGTGCAGCCGGGCGTGTCGTCCTTGGGATAGAAATAGACGACGACGTCCTTGCCCTTGTAGTCCTTCAGCGAAACCTTGTTGCCGTTGCCGTCCTGGAGCGTGAACGCCGGTGCGGCCTTGCCTTCCTCGATTGCCATGCGCGGTTCTCCTATGGGTACGGTGCTCATTGTGCCGCGCGCCGCAGCGCAGGCAAGGGGCGGCCGCGCCCGATTTGACGCGGCGCAGCCCGGCGTCGCAGTCTGTCGCCGGGTCGAGGTGGTGGTAGGGTCGTTGGTCCCGAAAACCCGCGTGGATGGGTGTTTTCAGGGGGGCTCGGATCGCCGCCACATGCGAACTGCAGGCAGGGGGGTGAAGCGCGCCACGCCATGTTGCTCCCTGGTGGATGGTGCGAGGCGCGTTGCGCCGAATCCCTGCGTTCGGCGCAATAACCATTTCCCGGTACGCGAGGTGAGGGTGTTTAAAGCGTTCTCTGGTAAAGGCGGCGACGAGACCGACATGAGCCCGTTCCACGCTTCGATACGCCGCCATCATCGGCGTCCATTGTGCCTGCTGCCGTCGCGCGCCCGCGCCCGGTACGCGCCGCAGGGGCCGCTCGGTTATCTGCCGGACGAGTCGTTCACCGCGAACCTGTCCCCCGGTCGCGCCGAGCCGCCCGTTTTCGCGCGCGGCGGAGGTCGGCGCCATCGTAAAGTGGGTGGTGGGGACGATGCCGCGAAGTCCGTCGTTGCCGCGTTCAGGACATCGAGGATTGTCGCGGTCGTTGCGGCCACCGCGATCGCGGTGCTCGCCTCGTTGGCGGGCTGCGCAACGCCGGCGGCCACCGGCCGGGCAGACATGCAGGCCGGGGCCGCGCCCCAGTCGATGACGCACGACGGCGTGACGGTGTCGGTCGCGGTTCTCACGCCGGACCAGGCGCGGCGGCGCTTCGGTGTCGACATCGACCGCCATGGCGTGCAGGCGGCGTGGATCAGCGTGCGCAATGCGTCGTCGCGCGGGCTTTGGTTCATCCGCAACCTGCTCGATCCGGACTTCTATTCGGCGGACGAGGTCGCATCGATGGTCGGCGGCGAGGCCAATGCCTCCCAGCGCGATGCGCTGCGCCAGCGGCTGCGTGACGAGTCGATCCGCGTGTTCATGCAACCCGCAACGGTCACCGAGGGCCACCTGTTCCTGCCCCGGGCCGAAGGCGGGCGGTTTTTAGACGTGCGGTTGCAGGGCGATGCGTGGGATGAGGCCGCCGCGCCCGGCGCCGTGGTTGCGCATCCGCGCGAGCTGCGATTCGGCTTTGCGGTGGCGATGCCGGACGGCGAGTTCGATTTCGAACAGTTTCACCCGACGAAGATCTATGTCGGACGGGAAACGCCGGATGTCGACGCCGAACGCCTGCGCGGCTTGCTGGAATCGCTGCCATGCTGCAGCACGGATCGCGGTGGCACCAATCAGGGCGATCCACTCAACGTGGTGCTGGTGGGCGAGGCGGCCGAGGTGATGAACGCATTGACGCGGGCCGGCTGGTCCTTCACGCATCGCATCACGGCGCACACGGTCGCGCGCGAGATTGCCGCGGCGGTATCCGGTTCGGCCTATGGCGTTGCGCCGGTGACCAGCCTGTACGCCTTCGAACGAAGCCATGACCTGGCGCTTCAGCGCGCGCGCCGCTCGATCGCGCAGCGTAACCACATGCGGCTGTGGATCGCGCCGTTCCTGTTCGAAGGGCGGCATGTATGGCTCGGGCAGGTGAGCCGCGACATCGGCGTGAAGCTCACCACCAGGTCGCGGATGCTGACGACGCACGTGATCGACCCCGAGATCGATGCCACGCGCGAATACCTGCTGCACAGCCTGATGGCGGGCCACCTGGTCGAGCGCTTCGGCTTCGTCAAGGGCAGCGCGGCGGCGCCGCGCGAGGCGCCGCGACGCAATCTGACCGGCGACCCGTATTTCAGCGACGGCATGCGGCTGGTCGTGGTGCTGGCCAAAACGCCGGTACCTGCCGGTGCCGTGCGCAACCTGATGTGGGAGCGCTCGGCCGCGCCGATCGCCGAAGGGCAGAGCGCGGCCGCGCGGCGCAACGTCAGGCCGATTGGGGCTGCAGGGGAATGATTCCGACCCCCGTGCGGGGGGCGACAGATCCCGTTTGAACAGCCCCTTGCAGAGGGAACTGGAGACCTCCGGCGGCAGGCTGCGCAGTCGGACGGTCAAAGGCACGCATGGCATGCCGGCCTGCGCGCCGCATGGATACTGGTTCCGTGGCCGGCGGCGGTGCGGCGACGCAAAGCAGCCCCGTGCATGCAAAGTTCCCGTCATGCAGTGATCGATCGGGCGAGCCCGGCGGCCAGAATCCGTCCGACGGCCTCTCGATGTCTTGATTTGCACCGTAGTACCCAGTCCGATCCCCCGCCCGCCAGCAATGCGCGATGCGCTGAACGCCTCTCCTCGGCCGTTTCGACCCGGCGGTGCATGGCGCCATGCGTACAGTTGAATGCTTGCCGCTCCCGCACCGACATGGCAAGGTCGCGCAGTACCAGCCTCGACTTCCAACCCCTACGAACGGCATGTCTTCGGAGAGATGCAATCAAATGTCTTCCATTCGACTGATGTTGTGCATGGTGCTGTGCGCGTACGCCGGCTCGTCCGTGTGCCGTGCCGAAACGCCAGCCGCTCCACCGGCCGAGGCGTCCGCCGGCACTCCGTTGGTAGTCGGTCACAGGATGCTCCACGTGTTTCGTGCTCCCTCAGGCATGTTCACCGCATCAGAACGCGCGGAGAGCGCCAAACGGCGCATTGAACAGGCGTTCGAACAGCGCGGCGAAGGCTGGACCTCGATCCGACCGACCGACCATGGGCTGCAGGTCGAACTCGACGGCCGACCGCTGTTTCTCGTGTTGCCTGGCGACGCCGTAGAGGCATCTGGCGAGACGCCGGAGGATCTCGCCAACCAGGCATCGCGTGCCCTCCAGAAGGCTTGGGCCGAATCGCGCGAACGACGCAACGCCAAAGCCCGGATGGGCGCGTTGCTGAGACTGGCCCTTGCGAGTGCGGTACTCATCGTCAGCCTGGGGGTCACAATCAAACTGGCGGGCTGGATGCGCGCGCGCCTGCTCACGCGACTGCGGCGCTGGATGCAGGCTCGCGCCGCCAGCCCGGTGGGGCAGCGCATGGCGGCCGTCGTCCCCGACCTCTGCGATCGTCTGCTGTTCCTGTCCAGCTGGCTGCTCGGACTGGCGATTCTATTCGTTTACCTGACCTACAGCCTGGCACAACTGCCTGAAACCCGTCCTGCTGGGGAACGGCTCGCGCGTTCGTTCAGCCAACTCGCCATCGAGGCCATCAACGCCACGGCCGCCGCCCTCCCCGGCGTGTTCATCGCCGCGCTGATATTTCTTGCAGCCTGGGTTGCCACTCGCCTGTCCAGAGAGTTTTTCGCCAGCGTGCAATCCCGTCCCGCCGACCAGCCCGGCCTCAACGCGCATAACGCCCCGGCCACGCGGCGCATCGTCAATGCCGCGTTGTGGCTGTTTGCGCTCGCGATGGCCTACCCCTATCTGCCAGGTTCACACACCGAAGCGTTTCGCGGTCTGTCGGTGATTCTCGGCCTGATGGTGTCGATAGGAGCGGCAGGCGTGGTGGGCCAGATCGCCAGCGGCATCCTCATCGTCTACACCTACGCTCTGAAGGAGGGCGAGTACGTGCGAATCCAGGACCACGAAGGCACCGTCACTGAAATCAGCATGTTCGTGACTCGCCTGCGTACCGGGCACGGCGAGGAAATCTCTATTCCGAACGCGCTGGTGCTCGGCAGCGTCACGCGCAATTTTTCGCGCGCCACGGAGGGCGGCCGCTACGTCCTCGACACTACGGTCACCATCGGTTACGACGCCCCCTGGCGTCAGGTCCACGCGATGCTGATCGAAGCGGCACGGACCGTTCCCGAAATCATGAAGGCGCCGGAACCCTACGTGGTGCAAACAGCGCTCTCGGATTTCTATGTCGAATACAAGCTGGTCGTACAGGTTAGCGCCGACGTACCCGCCACGCGAGCGCGCGTAGCGAGTGACCTGCACTCCGCCATCCAGGACGCCTTCAACCGCCGCGGGGTTCAGATCATGTCGCCGCATTACGAAGCCGATCCCGACGCGCCAAAGCTGGTACGGGAAGCCGACTGGTACTCGGCCCCGGCCGAGCAGGAAGCGCCGCGATGAAGCTGAATCCCTCCGGGCTTCCTCGCGGTGCGACGGGCGCCGCGTCAAGCTCCTGCTGATCGCATGGAGCCGGGGTGGAGCGGGTCGTACCCGGGAACGCGCCGTGCGCGGCGGTCGAGCCGTTCCATCCCGAGGCCAGCCCCGCCGGCGGGCGCCTGCCGATGCCTCTGGAGCGGATGCTCCGGGTCTGGTTCCAGCAGCAGTGTTTCAATCCGTCCGATCGGGCCGCCGCAGCGCCGGTAATGGGCGGCCGGGCCCGATTTGACGCGGCGCAGCCCGGCGTCGCAGTCTGTCGCCGGCGCGATGGCGCGTGTCGGGGAGGCGGGCTTGGCGCGGGGGGCTGTACGCAGGAAAAGCGGCGCGACGCCGGGCGGCCGGCGCGCGGGTCTGGCGCGTGCGCTTTCCAAGCTCGGCGCATGTTCGCGCAGCATGGCCGAGGCGCTGATCCGCGCCGGTCGGGTGCGCGTGGATGGCCGGGTGGTGCGCGATCCGCTGCACTGGGTCGCGGTGGATGAAGCGCGCGTGGAAATCGACGGCGCCCTGGTGCGCGGCCAGGCCCCCGTCCATCTCATGTTGAACAAGCCGCGCGGGCTGGTGACGACGGCCGCGGACGAACGCGGCCGCGAGACGGTGTACCGCTGCCTGCGCGATGCCGACCTGCCCTGGGTCGGGCCGGTCGGCCGCCTGGACAAGGCGAGCGAGGGACTGCTGCTGTTCACGAACGATACGCGCTGGGCGGCCGCGGTGCTGGATCCGGCCCGCCACGTGCGACGCCGCTATCACGTGCAGATCGATCGGCCGCCGGATCCGGCACTCGCCGCGCAGCTGCAGGCCGGCGTTGCGGTCGATGGCGAGGTGCTGGGCGTTGCCGCCGCGCGTGTACTGCGCGCGGGTGCGCGCACGGGTTGGCTGGAAATCGAACTCGACGAAGGCCGCAACCGGCAGATCCGCAGGTCGATCGAGGCGCTCGGGATCGGCGTGTTGCGCCTGGTTCGGATCGGGATCGGTGATTTGGTGCTGGGCGATCTGCAAAAGGGCGCGTGGCGGATGCTCACGCGCGAAGAAGTCGCCTCACTCGTGCCGCAGGTCGATGCAGGCGCCCGTTTGGCGTGAAATCCCCGGCGCGGAAGCCGGTCGGCGCAGCGCGCCCCGCTGCGGTGCAGCACGCCAGGGATCCAGGCGCCCCCTATCCACCGCCCTCACAATCGGGCAATAATCATCGGGACATCCTGCCCGCTGCCGGCTGGCCGGGTGCGCGATCAGCACTCGATTTCCGTGCTATTGGTTGAGTACTGGTTCGGTGCCATGGCAATAGCACGCAGGCTGAAACCGGGTCAGGCATCATGAATATATACATCGGAAACTTGCCGTACCGCCTCTCCGAGGACGATCTGCGCAACGCATTCGAGGCGTATGGCGCGGTAAGTTCCGTGCGGATCGTGATGGATCGGGAAACGGGCAAATCCAAGGGCTTCGGCTTCGTCGAGATGCCGGTACAGTCCGAGGCCGAGGAAGCCGTCAAGAAGATGGACGGCTACATGCTCAACGGTCGCAACATCCGCGTCAATGAAGCGCGCCCGCGTCCCGCGGCGCCGTTTCAGAAGCGCCGGCCGGGCTGAGCAGCGCGCGCCTGCCCACCGGCGCTGCCGGCGGGCGGGCACCGGTTGCAGTCATGCCTCTGGCACCCGTCCGGGGTGCCGCGGAGGGCGTTTGACTCCGCACCACGACGAACGAATCGCGGCCGCGCTCGGCGAGTGCGGCTGGATCGCGGTCGATTCGTACCTCGAACAGGATCTCTGCCGCGAACTCGCGCTCGACGCACGCGCGTTGGACGCCGCAGGCCGCATGCGCCCGGCCGGGATCGGCGGCGCCGCGGGCACGCCCGTCGCGTTCGATCCGCGCGTGCGTGGCGACCGGATCCTGTGGCTTGATCCGTCGCGTGCATCGCCTGCCGAGGCTGCCTATCTGGCGCGGATGGAAGACTTGCGCCTGGCGCTCAATCGCACTTTGTTCCTCGGCCTGTTCGAGTTCGAGTGCCACTATGCATGCTATCCCCCGGGCGCCGGCTACGAACGGCATCTGGACCGGCACCGGGGCAGCGGTGCGCGCACGGTCAGCACGATTGCATACCTGAACCCGCACTGGTCGCCGGAAGACGGCGGCGCGCTGCGCCTGCATCCGCCGGGGGGCGGTCACGCCGACATCGCGCCCAATGCGGGCACGCTCGCGGTGATGCTGTCGGATCGCATCGAGCACGAGGTGCTGGCCGCGCGGCGCGCGCGCTGGTCGATCACCGGCTGGTTCCGCCGCCGCGCGTGAGCGCGCGCGTCACGGCCCGGCAGGCAGCGGTGCACGACGATTGCCGGGCTTGACCAGCAGCATCTGCACGTCGCCGGTGCTGCGTTCCAGGAACCCGGCCTCGCAGTAGCACAGGTAGAACTCCCACGCGCGCAGCAGCGCCTGGGCGTAGCCCATGCCGAGCACGTCCCCGCGGCGCGCGCCGAGCCGTTCGCGCCAATGGCGCAGCGTGGTCGCGTAGTGAGGCCCGATGTCCTCCAGGTGGAACACGCGCAAGTCGGTGCAGCGCGCCAGGCTGGCGGCAATCACCGACACCGACGGCAGGCAGGCACCGGGGAAGATATGCCGCTTGATGAAGTCCACGCTGTCGCGTGCGTACTCGTAACGGCGATCGTCGATCGTGATCGCCTGCAGCAGCATCATGCCGTGGTCCGCGAGCAGGCCGGCGCACTGCCGGAAGTAGGCGTCGAAGTGATCGTGGCCGACGGCCTCGATCATTTCGATGGATACCAGCTTGTCGTAGCGCCCGCGCAGATCGCGATAATCGGCCTGCAGCACTTCGATGCGATCCGAGAGTCCGGCAGCCCGCACGCGCTCGACCGCGAGCCGGTGCTGCGCGGGCGAGATCGTGGTGGTGGTCACGCGGCAGCCGTGGTGGCGCGCGGCGTGGATTGCGAAGCCGCCCCAGCCGGTGCCGATCTCCAGCACGTGGTCGCCCGGGCCAAGTTCGAGCTTGCGGCAGATCCGCGCCAGCTTGGCGATCTGCGCTTCGGCGAGCGTCATGCGTGGATGCTCGAAGATGGCGCACGAGTACATCATCGTCTGGTCGAGGAAGGCGGCGAAGAAGTCGTTGCCCACATCGTAGTGCGCGGCGATGTTGCGGCGGCTGCCCGCGCGCGAGTTCCTGCGCAGTCGATGGGCGATCGCACGCGCCGGCGCGGACAGGCGCGCCAGGCCGGATTCCATCGCGTCCAGATCCGCGGTGCTGCGCAGCAGGATGCGGCACAGCCCGGTGAGATCGTCGCAGGACCAGTGCCCACGGGCGTAGCTCTCGCCTGCGCCCACCGAGCCGCCAAAGGCGAGCGCCGGCCAGAACGCCGGATCGTGCACCTGGACCGTCGCGGCGGGCAGGCCGTGAACAGGTCGGCCCAGGCGGATTTCGCCGGCGCCGTCGCGCAGCAGGATCTCCCCGCCCTGGATGTCGCGCAGGCGTTGCAATGTTCTGCCGCGCAGCCATGCGTGCGCGCGGCCCATCACGCGGCCGCCGGTGGCATCGGACAGCGCCGGATGGACGGTTTGCGTCATGTCGGACTCCTGGTTCGGATGGACTTCGGGTGTGGATGGAAAGGCGCGCCCTTGCGCCACAGCAACAGGGCCTGCCAGTAGATTGCGGCGATGATGCGCACCGTGGCGGGAGGCCACGATGCCAGCATCGCCGCGAGCGAGGCGGCGTGCAGCGGCCGGCGCGCGAGCGCGAGGGAGGCCTCGAACACGGGGACCGCGGCGCGGAGGCTGCGCATGTGCACCGCCAGGCTCCGCGCGGGCGCGGTCAGGCGCCATTCGTACTCGATATCCATGGGCATGAACGGCGAGACGTGGAATGACTTCGCGAGCCGGAACACGTGCGTGCGGCCGCGGCACTGCACGGGGGCGACAGCGTACGCGTGGCGCTCCCCCCAGGGAGTGTTGGTCACCTCGGCGACGATCGCCTCCAATTCGACGCCTGCCGCGTCGTAGCAGTAGTAGAAGCTGACCGGATTGAAGCCGTAGCCGAAGTAGCGCGGCTGGGTGAGCAGGCGGATCGGCCCTGGCACGGTCAGGCCGAGATCGCTCGCGAGCAGCGCCCGCACCGCGTCCGCCAGCGGCTCGTGCGGATCGCCGAGATGATCGCCGCGGTGGAACCTGGCCGGCGCGGGCCGGTGCGCGGACCACAGCCAGCGCCCGCGAAACACGCGGTCGAGCTCGTCCAGGTCCAGGAACAGGTAGCCGATCCGGTAGTCGAACCGGTGCGCGACCGGTTGCAGGCGGCGGTGGCTAACCCGTCCGGCGTAGAGGCAGCTGTGCATGGCTGTGTATCCGTGCGAAGTCGTCCAACGCCGCGTGCGCGCTTGCGACCGCGTCTTCATGGAAGCCGTTGCCCCACCAGGCGCCGCAGTAGAAGGTCCGGGCGCGATGAAGCTCCGGGCGGCGGCGCTGCGCGGCGAGCGCGGCGGCGTCGAACACCGGGTGCGCGTAGGACATCCGCGCCAGGACGCGCGCGGGGTCGACGCGGCCGGCGCCGTTGAGCGTCACACAGAAGGTTTCCGGCGCATCCAGCCCCTGCAGGCGGTTCATGTCGTAGGTCACCGTCGCGCGATCCGATTCGGCCGCAGGCAGGTAGTAGTTCCAGGCCGCGTGAGCGCGCGGGTTGCGCGGCAGCGCGTGCTTGTCGGTGTGCAGCCAGGCGTCGTTGTCCTGATAGGCGATGGCGCCGAGCACCTGCGACTCGGCCGGGCTCGGGTCGGCCAGCATCGCCAGGGCCTGATCGCTGTGGCAGGCCAGGAAAGCGCAGTCGAAACGCTCCGGCTCGCAGCCGCGGACGCCGATCTCGACCGCATCGGCCATGCGCCGCACCCGGACCACCGGGGCGTCCAGCCGGATCCGATCGGCGAACGGCGCCGTCAGCCGCTCGACATAGCGTGCCGAGCCGCCTGCGACCGTACGCCAGCGCGGGCGGTCCGCGACGTCGAGCAGGCCGTGGTTGGCGAAGAAGCCGAGCAGGGCGCGCGCCGGGAAATCGTCGATCCGCCGCGGATCGGCGGACCAGATTGCCGCCGCCATGGGCCGCAGGTACTGTTCGACGAATTCGCGCGAGGGGCCGAAGCCGGCGAGGTACTGCGCCAGCGTCGCGGTAGCGTCGCCGGACGCGAGCCAGCGGCGCGCATCGCGATTGAATCGCACGACGTCCGCAAGCATGCGCCAGAAGCGCGGGCGCAGCAGGTTGCGGCGCTGGGCGAACAGGCCGTCGATGTCGGTGCCGTTGTACTCCAGGCCGGAACGCTCGCACTGCACCGAGAAGCTCATCACCGTCGGGCGGGTGGCCACGCCGAGTTCGGCCAGCAGCCGCGTGAATCGCGGATAGGTGCGTTCGTTGTAGACGATGAACCCGGTGTCGACGGCGTACTCGCGCCCCCCGGCGTGCACCGTGTGCGTGTGGCTGTGGCCGCCGACGCGCCCGGCGGCCTCGAACACGACGATCTCGTGCGCGGCGTGCAGGCGCTGCGCCACCACGTTCCCGGCGATGCCGCTGCCGACGATTGCGATGCGCACGGCGCCTACCTCAATTCGTAGCGCAGCCGGCGCTCGCCGGCCGCATCGGCTTCCAGGCGCAGCCAGTCGCCCTGCGGCGAATACCACAGATCGATGGCGAATTTCTCCCCGCGCAGGCGGTAGCGCTCCGCCAGCGCCGGTGCGCCGCGCACCTGGATCGTCTGCGGCCCGAGCGCCTCGATCTCGACGGCGGCCAGTTCGCCGGTCTGCGGATTGAACAGATGCGTGGCCTGCAGGATGCGCGGATTCCAGTAGGCGAAGCTCATCACGCAGCCTTCGAATACCTGAGACCCCTGCGCCGCCTCGACCTGCAGGCCGTCGCCGGATCGGCGCGCCTGCACGCGCGAAGTCTCGCCGTTGTCGTCGGTGGTTGCGTCCACGGCGTGCAGGCACGGGCCCTGCCAGCGTTCCAGGTTGCGGTGCTTGTAGCGGTACAGGTCCAGGAACAGCACCCGCACGTTGAAGTCGGCCGCGACCTGCGCGATCTCCCCTGCCGCGTCCGCGGTGATCGTGAATTCGTGCGCGCCGATCCTGCGCTCGTCGAGGAAGACGTCGAAGTGCCAGGTGCGCACGGTGCTCGCCCAGGCCGGCCCGCAGGCCAGCAGGCTCGCCACCATCGCGGCGGCCAGGCCGGATCCCGCGCTGCTCGCACGCATGTGGCTCAGCCTCCAGGCCGCGACGTACGCGGCGGCCATGGGACGAAGGCGCTTGTGTTCTGCACGTAGTGCCGGTAGCCGGGCCTGCGCCCGGCGATGTCACGTTCGAGCAGCGCGACGCCGGAGACCCGCAGCAGCAGGACGGTCATGAGCACGGGCGCAAACACGGTCCATGCGGCACCGCCAGCGGCCGCGATCAGCCAGATGCCCCACCAGGCGAGGCACTCGCCGAAATAGTTCGGATGCCGGCTGTAGCGCCACAGGCCGCGGTCCATCACCGCGCCGGCATTGGCGGGAACGGCGGCGAAACGGGCCAGTTGCAGGTCGGCGATGGACTCCCAGGCGATGCCGGCGAGCGCGATTGCCGTGCCGGCTGCATCCCATGCGCCGAGGTTGCCCGGCGCACCCGCCGCGGCGATGATCGGCGCGGCGATCACGGTCGCCAGCAGCGCCTGCAGCCCGAAAACCAGGTACAGGCTCTTCAGGGCGAATCCCGGCTGGTTGCGTTCGCGGATCGCCCGATAGCGCCGGTCCTCGGGCTGGCCCCAGTTGCGCCAGGTCAGGTAGGCGCACAATCGCAGCGCCCAAAGCGACACCAGCGCCGCCAGCAGCCACGCGCGCGGCCCTGCCTGGGGCGCCGCGACGATCGCCACCGCGGTCGCGACGAGGAAGAACAGGGGCCAGAGGCTGTCGACGATGCTGACGTCCCGCTTGAACACGCTGGCGATCCAGCCGGCGACCGCCAGGGCGGATGCGGCCAGGAACGCCTCCAGGTACGGATCCATGCCATTCACCTCGCCGGTGCCACGGGTTGGGCCGATGCGATGCCGTCCAGCCGCGCCGCCAGGTGCATCAGCGCGGGCGTGACCAGTGCCCAACCGAGCGCGAGCAGTGCCAGAGCCGGCGCGCGCTCGACCAGCGTCAGTGCGCCGAGCGCCTCGCCCGCCGCGTAGGCGGCCGGCCCGCCGGCCAGGCCGAACGCGGCCGCGATCCAGGGCCGGCGGCGAAGCGCGCGCAGCGAGAGGTTCAGCGTAGTCGCGAACAGCATCCAAAGCGCCACGATCCAGTGCGGCGCCAGTGCGCCGGCGGCGGCGTCGCCGTAGCGCACCAGGCCCGACAGGCTGAGCAGGCTGTCGAAGCAGAACCCGCCGAGCGCCGCGCAGCCGATGAGCACCGCCTCGCGCCCGGGCCGGCCTGCCGCCGCGAGATGAGCGGCGCAGATGAGCAGCGCGACGAGCGTCCCGGCCCATGCGAGGCCGTAGGCTGCACCCAGCGCGCATGCGAACCAGCCGCACTGGAAGGCGACGGCATTGGCCACGATCCAGGTCCGTGTCGGGACTGCGGCGTTCAACGCGCGCTCCTGGGCTTGAACCGGTAATGGCCGACCCACCAGCGCCTGCCGCCTTCCCAGCCGAACAGCTCCTCGCAGGCCATGAAGAACAACCGCCAGCGCATGCGCCAGATCGGCGCCGCGTCGCCATAGGCGGCCCGCAGCACGGGCTCCAGTGCCGGGCGCTGCACATCCATGCGTTCGAGCCATGCGCGCGCCGTACGCTGGTAGTGTCGACCGCTCCATCGCCAGCGCGCGTCGATCTGCAGGTCATCCTGAAGGCGCAGCGGCAGATCGTCGCCCGGCATCATCCCGCCGGCGAAGAAGTGCCGGCTCATCCAGTCCTGCGGACCGGCATCGACGAACTCGTACGGCGCACCGCGGTGACAGAACACGTGCATGAAGAACCGGCCGTCATGCCGCAGCCAGTCGCGCACGCGCGCGAACAGCCGCGGCCAGTTGCGCATGTGCTCGAACATCTCCACCGAGACGATGCGATCGAACCGCGCCCGCGGATCGAAGTCGTTCATGTCGGCGGTGAGTACGACTAGGTTCGCCAGCCCGGCCTGCCTGGCACGCGCCAGGATGAACTCGCGTTGCGGACGCGAATTGGAGACCGCCGTGACGCGGCTGGATGGGTGGCGCCGTGCCATCCAGAGCGAGAGCGAGCCCCAGCCGCAGCCCAGTTCGAGGATGTCCTGGCCCTCGCCGATGCCGGCACGCTCGCAGGTCGACTCGAGCGCCGATCGCTCGGCGGTTTCCAGGTCGGTCGCGCCGGGGGGCCAGTGGCAGCAGCTGTACTTCATGTGCGGCCCCAGCACCCTGGCGAAGAATTCCGGGGGCAGTTCGTAGTGCTGCGCGTTCGCGAGCTGCGGCAGCGGTGCGATCGGTGCCTCGCGCATGGCCGCGACGAAACGCTCGGCGGCCTCGGCCGCCGCGTCGGGTTCCCGATCGCCGATTTCCGCCAGGCGCTGCTCCAGCAGCCTGCGGATCCCCAGGCGCACCAGCGCATCGGGGACGACGCCGCGTTCGACCGCGGCCATCAGCGCGGCGTTCACGCCCGGCTCCGATCGGCGCCGCTCATGATTGCCCGGCGCCTGCATCCCCGGACGAAACCCGCGGCGGCAGGGCGGATCGGATCCGCCGCAGGGCCGGGCCGAATTCCATGCCCAGTGCGACCGCACCGGCAGCGGCGATCCGCTCCTGGTGGCGCAGCGAACCCTCCCCGCCGAGGAACACCGGCACGCCCGCCGCTGCGACGAGTGCGGCCAGGTCGCGATCGAGCACCTCGACCCGGCACTGGCCCGGGCAGGACAACACCACCCCTCTGGCGTCCGCCTGGCGCACGACGGCGGCGATTTCCGCCAGGGGCAGGTTGGGGCCCAGCACGATGGTGCCGAAATCCTCCGACTGTGCCGCGAGCACGAACAGCAGCAGGCCGATCTCGTGCTGTTGCCCTGGCGTGCACGCGCAGACCAGCGTCGGGCCGTTCCCGCGCCGGCTGCGCAATTGCACCAGCGCGCCAATCTTGTTGCGCACGTAGACGCTCAGGAAGTGCTCCTGGGCGATTGTGCCCTCACCGTCCGACCAGCGCCTGCCGACTTCGACCAGCAGCGGGATCAGCAGTCGCTCGGTCGCGGTCGCCACCGTATGGATGGAGAAGACGGTATCGAAGGCATCGTCCAACGCCCCGGCGTCGAAGCGTGCGAGGGCCGCAATGCAGCGCTCCAGGTAGCCCGGCCAGACACCGTCCCGAGCCGTGTCCGGGCTCGCCCGCCGCGCCGCGTCCAGGGCGCCGCGGACCTGGCCGATCGCCAGACCGCGGCTGACCAGGTCGTTGATGCGGTGGATGCGCTCGATATCCTCGCGCCGGAACGTGCGGTGCCCGCTCGGCGCCCGCAGCGGACGGATCAGCCCGTAGCGGCGTTCCCAGGCGCGCAGCGTCACCGGATTCACGCCGGTCAGCTTCGCCACGGTGCGCATCGGGTAGGTTTCTCCGCCATCGTCCATACCGGTCACCGGCTTGCTCCGCGTCGCCGCGCGAGGCCCGGACGGGCCCGCAGCAGTATCAGTACATAAATTGTACAAAAAGTTCCATAGCACAGGAAATATTCAGAATATAATGATACAAAATCGATACATCAGGGGCGTGCGCAGGGCCGCCGCGGGGCCGCAGGCAGGGGCAGGCGAGTGCGCCGGCTCAGGCGCCGGCGTGACGATCGCGCTTGAGCGCTTCCAGCGGGGGAACGAAGCGGTAGCCGAGGTCGCGGGCGACCGCCGCGTGGGTCACGAAGCCGCGGTGCACGTTCAGGCCGTTGCGCAGGTGCTCGTCATGCACGATCGCCTGCGGATAGCCCTGGTCCGCGAGCCTGACCACGAACGGCAGCGTGGCGTTGGTCAGGGCCAGGGTCGAGGTCCGGGCCACCGCGCCGGGCATGTTGGCGACGCAATAATGCACGACGCCCTCGACCTTGTAGGTCGGCTCGCGGTGCGTCGTCGGCCGGCTGGTCTCGAAGCAGCCACCCTGGTCGATGGCGACGTCCACGATCACCGCGCCGTCCTTCATCTGCTCCAGCATCCGTCTCGTCACCAGCCGCGGCGCCGCTGCGCCCGGGATGAGTACCGCGCCGATGACCAGATCGGCGCGGGCGACGTGTTCCTCGACGGTTTCCTGCATGGAGTAGACGGTCTTCAGGTGCGGGCCGTAGGCGGCGTCGAGTTCGGTCAGGCGCTCGATGCTGCGATCGAGCACGACGACGCTTGCGCCGACGCCGAGCGCAATCCGCGCGGCGTTCACGCCGACGACCCCGCCGCCGAGCACCACGACGTTGCCGGGTGCGACTCCGGGTACGCCACCGAGCAGCGTGCCATTGCCGCCCTGCGGGATCTCCAGGCAGTGCGCGCCGGCCTGGATCGACATGCGCCCGGCGATCTCGCTCATCGGCGCCAGCAGCGGCAGGCGGCCGCGCGGATCGGTGACCGTCTCGTAGGCGATCGCGATGCCGCCGGACTGCACCAGGCGCGCGGTGAGATCCGGGTTCGGCGCAAGATGCAGGTAGGTGAACAGGATCTGGCCTTCGCGGATCCGATCGCACTCGATCGGCTGCGGTTCCTTGACCTTGACGATCATGTCGGCGCGCAGCCAGATCTCGGCCGCATCGTCGCAGATCGACGCGCCGGCGGTACGGTAATGCTCGTCATAGAAGGACAGTGCGGCCCCGGCGCCGCGTTCCACCAGCACCTGGTGGCCGCGGTGGACGAGTTCTCGCACCCCCGCCGGCGTCATGCCGACGCGGTACTCCTCGGTCTTGATTTCCCTGGGTACTCCGACCAGCATCGTCGCGCCTCCCGGGCCGGCGCCGGTGCGCCGCCGCCGTGCCGATTCAATCGCGCTCGCGCCACTCCTGCCGCGCGGGCGGCGGGAACGGCGGCCGCGTCAGGATACTTCCTGCACCATGACCTCGAGGTTGTCGATCTGCGTGGTCACCGCCTTGCCGATGTCGGCGAGCTGGCGGTGCAGTTCGTCCGCGGCGCCGAGCTTTTCCTCCAACAGCTTGCGTTGCTGGCCGATCTCGGCCTTCTGGCGGCTGATGCGCGTGGCCAGCGCCATCAGGCGGTCGTAGTTCGACTGCAACTGGCGCTCGCGCTCGATCAGCTTGCGTTCCTTGTCGGCATAGGCGGCGAGATAGCGCTTCTTGAGTTCCTGGGCGTTGCGCCGGATTTCATGCACGGCCGCATCCTTGATGCGGCTGGTGCGGGCTTCGAACTCGGCTTCGAGCTGCGAGCGCTGGCTCGCCGTCTGCTGCTGGACCCAGGCCGCGACGCGCTGCTGGAAGTCGCGCGCGAATGCGCCGATCTCGTCGTCGACCCCGGCCTGCGCCGGTGCCGCGGCCACCGGCGGCTGGCCGGCAATCTCGGCTTCGACGGCGGTGTCGACCAGGCGCCGCAGCGTGTTGTGGGTCTTGTCGAGCGGATCGGCTTCCGCCGCGGGCGCGGCGCCGTTGCCGCCCGGCGTGCGCTGCTCGCTCAGGATCTCCCGGCGCTGGGCGTCGATCTGGCCGATGAGATTGGCCAGCGTGCGGCCGGTGACGGTCTCGCCGAGGTCCGGGGCCGGCGAAGGCGCAGCGGCGGGCTCGGACGCGGCACCGGGTGGCGGGATCGACTCCGATGCCGGCTGCTGCGCGGGCCCGAAATGGCGGATGGTGCTGTCGAGTTCGTCGGTGTTCACGGCGTTGTCCTTGGTTTTGTCTGCCGGGTGTGCGGCGTCTGTCGTGGGTGGAAGGCGCGATGGAAAGGATAGTACTTTCGGCGCTTGACCGGGGAGCGCAGCGGACGCGGCCGGCATGGAAACCGGCGCATCCAGGTAGCTCGCCTCCAGGCCGCTCTCGGCTAGCAGGAAGGCGCCCACCGCGCTCATCGCCGGCTCGTCCCCGCAGACGACGTAGTGTGTGCCGGGGTCCAGTGCGCGGCGCTTGATCCGCAGCACGGCGAGCGGAACGTTCAGGGCATCCGTCGGTGCCCCGCGCGCGTGTGCCTCCTGGTAGCGGATATCGAGCCAGCGTGCGCCGCGGCGCACCGCCAGGCGCGCCTGTTCCGGGTCGAGCGCCTGCATCAGCGGCCGGCAGATGAGTTCCATGAACTCGCGGCGCGCCAGCCGCATGAGCGTGCAATCGCCCAGGGCGCGCACCGTCGCGTTGCGGGGCTGGCCCGAGATCAGCGCTTCCTCGCCGAAGGAGTCCCCCGGGCCGAGCACCGCGAGCTGGATGCGTCCGCGGGAGTCGGAACCTTCGCGGATGATCGCCACCGAGCCGCTCTTGACGACGTAGTAATAATCCCCGGGTGCGCCCTGGTGGATGATGATGTCGTTGGCGCGTATGGCCACCGGCTCCATGCGCGAGAACAGGAGCTGAAGGTTGCTCGCCGGCAGCCTCGGATAGATGCCCGATCGCAACAGATTGCTCATCCAGTGCGAGGCCGTGTCGCTGTCGGGCGCGGCGCCGGTGCCGGAGGTAGTCCGGCCTGGCGGGGCGACCAGCCGATCCATCTGCGCGCGCGGCAGGCGCAGCACCACGGCGGCCATGCGCGCGCGGACCACCGCCGGGGCGTCTTCGTCGAGCGGGCGCCGCGCCGGCTCCTCGTCGGAACTGAGCGTTCGCAGCACCCGGCCGTCGCGCATCAGATCGACCGTGCCGTCGAGCAGGTAGTGGACGTAGAGCTGGCTGTCCGCCTCGCGGCAGACGATCTCGCCGGCGCCGCGGACCTGCAGCTGGGCGCGCTGCAATAGCATGTCCCGCTCCGCCGTCGTCAGGCGCAACAGGGGATCGAGGGTTTCGATCCGTTGCTGATACAGCTCGATGTTCGACACGGCGTTACCTGACGCTTCCTGCGTACCCGTCCATGCGTGCGCATGGCGCTCGTGGAACCACGGATTCGAACGCCGCCCGCCGGTGCAGGCTCGTCCCGATGTTACACCATCCTTGCGCCGGCCAATCCCCGCGGTCCGTGCGTCAGTCGGAATCTATGAAGCGTGCCACGATACGCTCGTAGGCGTCGATGCGCCGATCGCGCAGGAACGGCCAGCCGTGGCGTTGCACCGCGAGGCTGTCGAGGTCCAGCTCGGCAAGCAGCAGTGTCTCGGTGTCCGCCGGCGCGCGGCAGAGGATGGCACCGTCCGGACCGGCGACGAAACTCGAACCCCAGAACTCGATGCCGCCGCCGGTGCTCGATGCCGGGTCGGGCTCGAAGCCGATGCGGTTCGCCGCGGCGACGAAGCAGCCGTTGGCGATCGCGTGCGCGCGCTGCGCCGTTTCCCAGGCGTCGTGCTGCCGCACGCCGAGGCGATCCTTCTCCTCCGGGTGCCAGCCGATTGCGGTCGGGTAGCACAGGACTTCCGCGCCGCGCAGCGCGGTGAGGCGGGCGGCCTCCGGGTACCACTGATCCCAGCACACGAGCGTGCCGACCCGCGCGGCGCGGGTGGCGAAGACCTTGAAGCCCAGGTCGCCCGGCGTGAAGTAGTACTTCTCGTAGAACCGCGGATCGTCCGGGATGTGCATCTTGCGGTAGATGCCCAGCATTCCGCGATCGCCGTCGAGCACCGCCGCCGTGTTGTGGTACAGGCCGGGCGCGCGGCGCTCGAAGACGCTGACCACGACCGCAATGCCGAGCTCGCGGGCCAGGTGCTGGAACGCTTCAGTGGTCGGGCCGGGTACCGGTTCGGCAAGGGCGAAATTGCCGGCGTCCTCGGCCTGGCAGAAATAGCGGCTGCGGAACAACTCCGGCAGCAGCACGAGCCGGGCGCCCTGGGCCGCCGCGTCGCGGGTCATGGTCAGCGCGCGGGCCAGGTTGTCGGAGGGGTCGTCGCTGCAGCGCATCTGCACCACGCCGAGCGCGAGTCGGCGGGCGGCGCTAGTCATTCGGGTCGTAGTACGTGGTGGCATTGAACCCGCGCATGTACTGCTCGAGCAGTTCCACTCCGGCGCGCGGGCGGATGACGCCGGCTTCGATCTTCTGGCGGATGATTTCGTTCATGCGCCGGTGCAGGTCGTTCGGAAAATACTGCACCGTGGCGAGCATGTCCTGCACGGTCGTGCCGCTGATGATCTTCTCGATGTAGTACCCGCCCGGCTCGGCGGCGTCGGCGTACACGTGCGACTCGGCGACGCGCCCGAACAGGTTGTGCGAGTCGCCCATGATGTCCTGGTAGGCGCCCATCAGGAAGAACCCAAGGCAGTACGGCTTGCCGTTGTCCAGGCCGTGGACCTGCATGAAGCGCTTGTCGGCGTTGGAGGACACGTAGTGCGATACCTTGCCGTCGGAGTCGCAGGTGAGATCCACCAGCATCGCGCGCCGCGTCGGCGGCTCGTTCAGGCGTTCCAGGGGCAGGATCGGGAAACCCTGGCCGATCGACCAGTGATCTAGCGCGGATTGGAAAATCGAGAAGTCGCACAGGTACTGGTCGACCAGGTGCTCGTCGAGCTCCTGCAGTTCGCCCGGCACCGGCTCGGGCAGGTTCAGGCGCGCGAGTACCTCGCGGATGCGGTGGCAGATCGACCAGTACAGCCGCTCGGCGATGCCCTTGTCCTCGAGCGTCAGGTAGCCGTAGCCGAACAGCGTGTCGGCTTCCTCGCGCTTCTCCACCGCGTCGTGATAGGCCTCGAGCAGTTCGTACATGCGCGGCGGCCCCTTGGGCCCTGGCATCGATTCGAGCTGCGTCAGGGTCTTGTACAAAGCGCGGATGACGGCGTGCTCCTTGCGCGTGGCGCGAAAGCCCGGCTCGATCCGATCCTTGCGGTAGGCGCCCAGCACTTCCACGACCAGCATCGAGTGGTGGGCCGTGATCGCGCGCCCGGACTCCGAGACGATGGTCGGCACCGGCACTTCCTCGGCGTCGCACACTTCCTTGACCGTGTACACCACCGCGTTGGCGTACTCCTGCAGGGTGTAGTTGATGCCGATGTCCTCGTCGTAGTAGCCGGCTTCGTAGTTCACGCCCAGGCCGCCGCCGACGTCGACGTAGCGGATGCCGATCCCGCGCTTGACGAGCTGCGCGTAGATGTGGGTGATCTCCTTCACCGCCTGCTTGACGAACTGGATGTCGGAAATCTGGCTGCCGAGATGGAAGTGCAGCAGGGTCATGCTCTCTCGCGCGTCCAGCCCCGGGAGCTGGTCCACCAGTTTCATGAGCTCGGGGATCGAAATGCCGAACTTGGAAAGGTCCCCGCCGGACTCGGCCCACTTGCCCGAGCCGCTGGTACCCAGGCGGATGCGCGCGCCGAAGCGTGGCTTGATGCCGGTCTCGCGGCCCAGCCCGACGAGCTTGTCGAACTCGTTGAACTTCTCCACCACCGGGATGACGTTCTTGCCGATCGACTGCGCGGCCAGCATCAGCCGCATCATCATCGCGTCCTTGACGCCGTTGCAGATGAGCAGGGCCTCGTCGTCCTCCAGGTGCGGGAGCGCGGCGATCAACTCGGCCTTGGAGCCGCACTCCAGGCCCAGGCCGTAGGGCTTGCCCGCGGCCAGGACCTCCTCGACCACCTCGTGCATCTGGTTGACCTTGATCGGGTACACGCCGCGGTAGCGGTTCGCGTAGCCCGACTCGGCCACCGCCGCCGCGAACGCCTCGTGCAGGCGTACGACCCGGGCGCGCAGCACGTCCTGGAAACGGATCAGCACCGGGAACGGGATCCGGCGCCGGCGCAGATCCTCGACGACGTCGGCGATGACGATTGCCGGTTCGTTCGGGCCGGTCTGCACCACGACCCTGCCGTCGGCGTTGATGGAGAAGAAGTCGTCCCCCCAACCATTGATGCGGTACAGGTCCGTCGCTTCCTGTATCGACCATTGCGCCGCGGCGCGGCCGTCGTCGCCGTCGGACGCCTTGACCAGGCGTGCGGCCTGCGGATCCGTCATCGGTGATCCCTCCCCGGCCCGGTGGCCTGGATTCACTGCCCGAGTATCAACGCGAACATCAGCGGCGCGACGATGGTGGCGTCGGATTCGATCACGAATCGCGGCGTGTCGGCCGAGAGCTTGCCCCAGGTGATCTTCTCGTTCGGGATCGCGCCCGAGTAGGAGCCGTAGCTGGTGGTGGAATCGGAGATCTGGCAGAAGTAGGCCCAGCGGCGCACGTGGTTCATGCGCAGATCCTGGTGCAGCATCGGCACCACGCAGATCGGGAAGTCGCCGGCGATGCCGCCGCCGATCTGGTAGAAGCCGATGCCGCGATCGGCGGATTCCTGCTCGTACCAGCGCGCGAGCGACATCATGTACTCGATGCCCGAGCGCACGGTGTGCACGTTGCCGATGTCGCCGGTGATGCAGTGGGAGGCGTAGATGTTGCCCATGGTGGAATCCTCCCACCCGGGTACGAACATCGGCAGGTTCTTCTCGCAGGCGGCGAGCAGCCAGGAGTCCTTGCGGTCAATCTGGTAGTGCTTCTCCAGCACGCCGCTGCGCAGCAGCCGGTACATGAACTCGTGCGGGAAGTACCGCTGGCCGGCAGCGTCGGCGGCGGTCCACTCGGCGAGCACCGCGTGCTCGAGGCGGCGGAACGCTTCCTCCTCGGGGATGCAGGTGTCGGTCACGCGGTTCATGCCGCGGTCGAGCAGGGCCTGTTCGTCCTGCGGGGTGAGATCGCGCCAGTGCGGGATCCGCTCGTAGTAATCGTGCGCGACCAGGTTGAAGACGTCTTCCTCCAGGTTCGCGCCGGTGCAGCAGATGGCGTGCACCTTGTCGCGCCGGATCATTTCCGCCAGCGACAGGCCGAGCTCGGCGGTGCTCATGGCGCCGGCGAGGGTCATGAACATGCGGCCGCCCTCGTCGATCACCTTGCGGTAGGCATCGGCGGCGTCGATGAGCGCGGCGCTGTTGAAATGGCGGTAATGGTGACGGAGAAATCCGCTGATCGGCGCCTGCGTCATCGCTGGTTCGCACTCCGGAAAAGGGGGGCGTGGAAGGCGCGAAGATTAGGGTAATACCCCCCCTGTCGCAAGCGCTCCGGGTGTGAATGGCGCGGCGTATTCGCCGGCCCGCGCCGCGGCGCCCGCGGCGCCCGATTGCCGGCAGGGCGATCGTCGGTTAACGTCCGGAGCCGGCGCCCACCGCGCGCCGCGGATCCCGCCGCATTGCCGGGCACCGGAGCGTCGCGATGCAACGAACATCGATCGTCCTGCTGGCCGCCCTGATCGCCGCCGTCGCCATCCACTCCCTTGCCGATGCGGCGCCGGTGACGATCGAGCACTTCGCCCCGCAGGGCAGCGTCAAGGCGCCGCGCCAGGTGAGCGTGCTGTTCTCGGCGCCGATGGTGGCGCTGGGAACGCCGCGCCAGCCGGCGCCGTTCGACGTGCAGTGCCCGGCGCCCGGCAACGGCCGCTGGATCGACGCCCGGCGCTGGGTCTACGACTTCGATGCCGACCTGCCCGGCGGACTGCGCTGCCGTTTCGACCTGCGCCCCGGCCTGACGGCCGCGGGTGGTGCACCGCTGGCAGGCCCGCGAAGCTTCGCCTTCGATACCGGCGGCCCGTCGGTGCGTGCGTCGCTGCCGCGTGCGGGCGAGGACGCAATCGACGAGGAGCAGGTCTTCGTCCTGGCGCCGGATGCGCCGGTGGATGCGGCGACCGTGTCCGCGCACGCCTGGTGCCGGATCGAAGGGCGCGTCGATCGCGTCGGCGTGCGCGTGCTGGCGGGCACCGAGCGCGAGGCCCTGCTCGCGCGCCGGCGTGCGCTCGGCTATCAGTACCACGAACTCGTGCGGCCGGGCGCGGGCTACGGCGAGCGCATCGCCGATGCCGATCTGGCGCGTGCGGAACAGGCGCTCGTCCTGCTGCAGTGCCGGTCGCGGTTGCCGCCGCAGACCGCGGTGGATCTGGTCTGGGGCGCCGGCATCGCCACCGCCGGCGGCGTCTCCGGCAGCGCCGACCAGCGCCTGTCGTTCCGCACCCGGGCGCAGTTCACGGCCTCGATCACCTGCGAGCGCGCAAATGCGCGTGCGCAGTGCCTGCCGCTCGGCCCGCTGACGCTGTCGTTCTCGGCGCCCGTCCCGGCGCGCGACGCGCTGCGTGCCCGGCTGCGGGATCGCCAGGGGCGCGTGTGGATGGCGCGGCCGGCGGGTGGCGCGGATGCCGAGACGGTCGAGGAAGTAGAGTTCGAAGGTCCGTTTCCGGAGCGTGCGTCGTTCTCGGTCGAATTGCCCGCGGATCTACGCGACGACGCCGGCCGTGCACTCGCCAACGCCGCGCGCTTTCCGCTCGCCGTCGGGACCGACGCCTATCCGCCGCTGGCCCGGTTCGCGGGCGAGTTCGGCGTGATCGAAGCGCGCGCGGGCGGCGTGCTGCCGGTGACGCTGCGCAACGTCGAGGCCGACCTGCAGGCCCGGCAAGCGGTCCTCCCGGCGGCAATCCCGGGCCGGCAACTGCGCGTCGCGGACGACGACGCGGCGATCGCGCGCTGGTTGCGGCGCGTGCAGGACGCCATGGAGCCGCGCGGGGAGTGGGTCGGGCCGGATGCCTCGCGCTGGGTCGAACGCACCGGCGATGCACCGTTGTTCGAAGCGGCCGACGACACCGCGCCGCTGTCAATCCCGCGCACTCGCCCCGAGCGCGACCTGGAAGTGGTGGGGATCCCGCTCGGCACGCCGGGGTTCTACGTCGTGGAACTGGCCAGCCCGCGCCTGGGGCGGGCGTTGCTCGGCCGGGATTCGCCGCGCTACGTGGCGACCGCGGCGCTGGTCACCAACCTCGCGGTGCATTTCAAATGGGGTCGGGAGTCCTCGCGCATCTGGGTGACCGCACTCGACAGCGGCCGGCCGGTGGCGGACGCCGACGTGGCGATCAGCGGTTACTGCGACGGCGCTCCGCTGTGGCGCGGCCGCACCGGCGCGGACGGCATCGCGCGCGTGGATGCGCCGCTGCCCGCGCCGCACGGCTGGCCCGACTGCGCGAAGTGGCACGCCGGGCCGCTCATCGTCAGTGCGCGCACCGGTGCCGACATGAGCTTCACGGTGTCGTCCTGGAGCCGCGGGATCCAGCCCGGAGATTTCGGCCTGGACGCCGGCTCGCCGTGGCAGTCGCTCGTACTTCATTCGGTGCTCGATCGCAGCCTGCTGCGCGCGGGCGAGACCGTATCGATGAAGCACTTCGCCCGCCGGCGCACGATGGGCGGGTTCGCGGTCCCGGTGGATCTGCCCGACCCGGCCACGCTCGTGATCCAGCACCGCGGCACGGATCAGCGCTACACCTTCCAGGTCGATTTCGACGCCGCGGGCATCGCCCAGACCCGCTGGTCGATCCCGGCCGATGCGCGGCTGGGCGACTACGACCTGCGATTCCGGATCGGCGATCGCACGGTCGAGGCCGGCGCGTTGCGCGTGGAACAGTTCCGGGTGCCGTTGTCGCGCGGCTCGATCCAGGAGCCCGCGGCGCCGCTGGTCGGGGCGCGCAGCGTGACGCTGGACCTCGCGGTCGGCTACCTGTCCGGCGGCGGCGCGGGAGGCATGCCGGTGAAACTGCGCACGTTGATCGAACCGGCGCAGGAGGCGGTTCCCGGCTACGCCGACTACGTCTTCGGTGGCGAGGAGCCGCGCGAGGGCCTGCGGGTGGAAGGCGCGGGCTGGGATCCATTCTCCGCGCCGCGGGATGCGTCGCCTGCGGCGTCGGCACGCGTGATCCCGGTGACGCTGGACGCCGGCGGCGCCGCGCGCGTGGTCGTGGATCGGTTGCCTGCGGCCGGCGACGCGCGCCGACTCGTCGCCGAGCTGGAATACGCGGATCCGAACGGCGAGATCCAGTCGGTCACCCGGTCCGTGCCGCTGTGGCCGGCGGCGCTGCGTGTCGGGCTGCGCACCGAGGGCTGGGCCGCGCAGCGGGACCGGTTGCGGTTCCGCGCCGTCGTGCTCGATCTGAAGGGACAGCCGCTTGCCGGGCGCTGGGTATCGGTGGACGTGTTCGAGATCACTTCGTACTCCTACCGCCGGCGTCTGGTCGGTGGCTTCTATACCTACGAGAACAGCACCCGCACGCGCCGCGGCGGGGAGATCTGCGCCGGCCGTACCGATGCCACGGGGCTGCTCGCGTGCGACGTCGCCGCCCCGTTCGCGGGCCAGGCGGCGTTGCGCGCGGTGGTGCTGGACGACGCCGGCCGGCCCGCGATCGCGGCGCGCGAGGCCTGGATCCCCGGCGCGGACGAAGGCTGGCTCGGCGGCGGCGCCGGGGATCGCATGGACGTGCTGGCCGACAGGCGCGAGTACGCCGCCGGCGAGGTTGCGCACCTGCAGGTGCGCTCGCCGTTCCGCAGCGCCACGGCGCTGGTGAGCGTCGAGCGCGAGGGCGTCCTGGACGCCTGGGTCACGACGATCTCGGGTGCATCGCCTGTGGTGCAGGTGCCGATCCGGCCCGAGTACGGGCCGAACGCGTACGTGTCCGTGCTGGCGGTGCGCGGGCGCGTCGGCTGGTGGTGGACGTGGATAGGCGATCTCGCGCGCCGTCTGCACCTGCCCTGGCGCGTGGATGGCGGTGCGCCGACCGGCCTGGTCGATCTTTCCCGGCCCGCGTTCCGCCTGGGCTTCGCGCGCATCGAGGTCGGCGCGCAGCCGCACCGGCTCGAAGTCGAGGTCAAGCCCGATGCGCAGGTCTATCGCGGCGGACGCGCGAAGGTGCGCGTCGCGGTTCGCCGCGCGGACGGCGGTGCGCTCTCCCCGGGCGCCGAAATCGCGCTCGCGGCGGTCGACGAGGGGCTGCTCGATCTGAAGCCCAATGCGAGCTGGAACCTGCTGGAACGGATGCTCGGCACGCGCGGCATCGAGGTGTTCACTTCCACCGCGCAGATGCAGGTCGTGGGCAAGCGTCATTACGGCCGCAAGGCGGTACCGCACGGCGGCGGCGGCGGCCGCGCACCGGCGCGCGAACTGGGCGACACGTTGCTGGCCTGGCACGCGCGCATCCCGCTGGACGCGCGCGGCGGTGCCGATGTCGTCGTGCCCTTGGGCGATACGCTCAGCGCAGTGCGGATCGTCGCCGTCGCCAGCGCCGGCGCGCAATGGTTCGGCACCGGCGCGGCCACCGTGCGCACGCGCCGCGATCTCATGATCTTCGGCGGGCCGCCGCCGCAGGTGCGTGCCGGGGACCGGTTCGCGGCACCGTTCACTTTGCGCAATGCGTCGACGGCGCCGCTGCAGGTGCAGGCCTCGGCCACGCTTGATTCCGGCATCGGTGCTGCACGCGCGCTTGCTCCCCGGCAGCTCACGCTCGCGCCCGGGCAGGCCCGCACCGTGACCTGGGAAGTCGACGTCCCGGCCGACGCCGCCGCACTGCGCTGGGAGGTTGCCGCCAGTGCCCGCGGCGCGACCGCGGCCGATCGTCTCGTCGTGCGCCAGGCGGTGCAGCCGGCGGTGCCGGTGCGGGTCCAGCAGGCGGTCCTGGCCCAGGTCGGCGATCCATCCGCATTCGATCTGCGCATGCCGGCCGGTGGCCTGCCCGGCCGCGGCGGCGTGGAGGTCCGGCTGCGCGCTCGCCTGGCCGGCGCGCTCGACGGCGTGCGCGAATACATGCGGGACTACCCCTATGACTGCCTGGAGCAGCGCCTGTCGCGCGCCATTGCGCTCGGCGACGACGATGCCTGGCAGGCATCCATGCAGGCCCTGCCGGCCTACCTGGACCGCGACGGCCTGCTGCGCTATTTCGCCGCCGATGCCGTGCCCGGCAGCGACGTGCTCACCGCCTACGTGCTGTCGCTGGCGCATGCGGCGGGGCGGCCGATCCCCGAACCGGCGGCGCAGCGCATGCTGTCCGGCCTGCGCGCCTATCTCGACGGCCGGCTGCAGCGCGTGGCCATGCCCGGCGCGGTAGATGATCTGCTGCGCCGCCTGGCTGCGATCGAGGCGCTGTCGCGCTACGGGCAGGCGCGGGCGAGCGACCTGGACGCCATGGCGGTGGAGCCGCAGACCTGGCCGGTCTCGGCGCTGCTCGACTGGTGGCAGATCCTGGATCGCGTCCGGGAGATTCCCGATCGGGACATGCGCCGCGCGCAGGCGCAGGATCTGCTGCGCGCGCGGATGGTCGCGCAGGGCTCGATGCTCGGCTTCGCCGGCGGCGAGGCGCCGTGGTGGCTCATGGTTTCCGCGGACGTCAACGCCGTGCGGGCCGTGCTCGCGCTCATGGATGCCCCGCAGTGGCGCGCGGATCTGCCCCGGCTCGCCAATGGCGCGCTGGCGCGGATGGCACGCGGGCACTGGGACACGACCACGGCCAATGCCTGGGGTACGCTGGCGATGGCGCGCTTCGGCGCCGCGTTCGAAGCCGGGCCGGTCGGCGGCAGCACGCAGGTCGCGCTGGGTGAGGATCGGCGTGCGCTCGCGTGGCCGGCACAGGGAGATGCGCCGGCCACCCAGTTCCCCTGGCCTGCGGCCGGCGCGGCGCGGATCGAGATGGCCCATCGTGGCAGCGGCCGGCCCTGGGCGCTCGTTTCGGCGCGTGCCGCCGTGCCGCTGGCCGAGCCGCTTTCCGCAGGTTTCTCCGTGCGCCGGTCGCTGGCCGCGGTCGAGCGGCAGGATCCCAAGCGCTGGTCCGCCGGCGACGTGGTGCGCGTATCGATCGACGTCGCTTCGGTCGCGGACATGGCCTGGGTGGTGGTCGACGATCCGGTCCCGGCCGGCGCCTCGATCCTCGGCACCGGGCTGGGCCGCGACTCGGCGCTGCTCACACGCGCAGAGCGTCGTGACGGCGCGGCCTGGCCGGCGTACGAGGAGCGGCGTGCGGATGCATTCCGCGCCTACTACGCCTACCTGCCGCGCGGCGCCCTGCACATCGAGTACACGTTGCGGCTGAACACCCCGGGGCACTTCGTGCTGCCCGCCACCCGGGTCGAGGCGATGTACGCGCCCGAGGCGCACGGCGAGTGGCCGAACCCGGCGTTCGAGATCGGGCCGGGCCGGTGAGGTTTGCGCCGCTGGCGGGGTTGTGCCTGGCACTGGCGGCGGTCGACGCGCCGGCCGTGCCCGCGTTCGACACGGTGCGCCAGGGGTGGCAGCCGAGCGAAGCCTGGTTGCTGGATCGCGACGGCCGCATCCTGCAGGCGCTGCGCCTGGATCGCTCCGCGCGACGGCTTGCCTGGACGCCGATCGCCCAGGTATCGCCGGCACTGCGCGAGGCGGTGATTGCGGGGGAGGATCGACGCTTCCTGCGCCACCGCGGCGTGGACTGGCTCGCGTTGGCCGGTGCGCTGCGCGACACGCTGCGCGGCCGTACCCGCGGGGCGAGCACGATCAGCATGCAGGTGGCGGCGTTCGTCGATCCGGCCCTGAGCGGGCCCGGGCGCCGCGATCCGCTGCGCAAGCTGGCGCAACTGCGCGCCGGCCGCGCGCTCGATGCGGCCTGGAGCAAGGATGCGATCCTGGAAGCCTACCTGAACATGGCGAGTTACCGCGGCGAGCTGCAGGGCGTACGCAGCGCCGCGCATGGCCTGTTCGCCAAGTCACCGGCCGGGCTGACGCGCGCCGAAGCCGTGCTGCTGGCGGCCCTGCTGCCGGCCCCGGGTGCGGCTCCGGAGGCGGTCGCACGCCGTGCGTGCGCCATCGCGCTACGCACCGCGGCGCCGCCGGCCTGTGCCGATCTGACCGCACTGGCGCGCTCGACGTTCGGGCCGCGCCCGGCGGCCGCGGTGCAGCCACCGGAAGATGCCGGCCTGACGGCGCTGGCGCATCGCCTGCTGCGCCGGCCCGGCGAGCGCCTGCGCACAACGATCGATGCGCGCGTGCAGCGGGAAACACGGGCCGCACTCGCGCAGCGCCTGGCCGGGCTCGGCCCGAGCAACGTGCGCGACGGTGCCGCGATCGTGGTCGACAATGCCAGCGGCGAAGTGCTGGCCTACGTCGCCTCGGCCGGCCCGGCCTCGCACGCCGCGCAGATCGACGGCGTGCGCGCGCGACGGCAGGCGGGCTCCACCCTCAAGCCGTTCCTGTACGGGCTGGCGATCGAACGCCGATACCTGACCGCGGCCGCCGTGCTCGACGACAGCCGCATCGGCCTGCAGACCGGCGCCGGCCTGTACATTCCGCAGAACTACGATCGCGACTTCAAGGGCCCGGTGAGCGTGCGCACGGCGCTCGCCGGCTCGCTGAACGTGCCGGCGGTGCGTGCGCTGATGCTCGCGGGCGTGGAGCCGTTTCGCGACGCATTGAGCGAGTTCGGCTACGCGGGCATCGAGCGGCCGGGCGAGTTCTACGGCTTCGCGCTGGCGCTGGGCGCGCCGGAGGTGTCGCTGCTGGAGCAGGTGGCGGCGTATCGCGCGCTGGCGCTCGGCGGGCAGGTGTCCACGCTGAGGTTCCTGGCCGATGCGCCGCCCTCCAAGCCGCGCCGGGTGCTGTCCGCGGCAGCGGCGTTCGTGATCGCGGATATCCTCTCCGATCGCGCCGCGCGCGCGGTGACCTTCGGCCTGGACTCGGCGCTGGACACGCCCTACTGGAGCGCGGTCAAGACCGGCACCAGCAAGAACATGCGCGACAACTGGTGCCTGGGCTTTTCCACGCGCTACACGGTCGCGGTCTGGGTGGGCAACTTCGAGGGTGATCCGATGCGGGACGTCTCCGGCGTGACCGGCGCCGCGCCGGCGTGGCAGGCGATCATGGCCGCGCTGCACGCAGGCGTGCCGCCACCGCCGCCGGTGGCGCCGCCCGGGGTGGCTGCCGTCGAGGTCGTTTTCTCGCCCGCGATCGAGGCGCCGCGGCGCGAATGGTTCCTGTGGGGCACGCAGTCCGGACGCATCGCCCTGGCAGGTGCCGGCGCAGCCGGACGCATCCGCTCGCCGGCCGAGGGCGAGGTCGTCGCCCTGGACCCGGACATTCCCGAGCCGCGCCAGCGCATGCCGTTCGCCGCCGATGGTGCCCCGCGCGGAGCACGCTTCGTGTTGAACGGCACGGCGCTCGGCGGCGCCGGCCGGCATCTGCTCTGGCGCCCCGAGCCGGGCGAGCATCGCCTGGCGCTCGTGGCCGTCGACGGCGCGGAACTCGACGCGGTGCGCTTCACCGTGCGTGGTCCGCGCTGAGGCTTTTGGCGCCGCGATCGCTTGCGCGCATAATCCCTGCCGCCGCATGAGCGGTGTGCCGAATCGGGCGGAGGGGAGTGCATGTTCGAGATGAAATTCACCGCGCTGGCGACCTTCGCGGCGCTTGCCTGTACCTTCGTGCTCTCGGCAAAGGTGGGACGCATGCGCGGCAAGCACGAAATCAAGGCGCCGGCGACCACCGGCCACCCCGAGTTCGAGCGTGCGTTCCGGGTGCATGGCAACACGGTCGAACAACTCGTGCTGCTGCTGCCGCTCATGTGGATGGCGACCGCGGTGGTCGGCGATGCCTGGAGCGCGGCCGCCGGCGCGGTCTGGGTCGCCGGGCGGATCGTGTACGCGCGCGACTACATGCGCGATCCGACCGTGCGCGGCACCGGCATGGTGGTGACTGCGCTGCCAACCTTCGCCCTGTTCATCGTGGTGCTGGCCGGGATCCTCAATTCGTTCTGAGCGCCCTCCGGCGTCCCGGCGAGGGTCGCGACGCGCCGGCGTTCACGGCGGCGGGGAGGATTGCGGCGCGCCCGTGTCGGCTGGCGGTGGGGCGGGCTGCGGTGCCGGAAGGGGTTGCGGCGCCGGATAGGGCTGTGGCGCCGGATAGGGTTGCGGCGCGACGCCCGCCGGCGGCACGGCGCCCGGGGGCGGGGCGCCGCGGCGCGGCGCGGACAGCCATTGATACATCCCCTCCAGCGCGCCGGTCTCGGTGCCGTCCAGGCGCTTGACGCCGGCGATCGTCGCGCGTTCCCGGAACGGGCCGCCGACGATGATCGCGTCCATGCCGAATCCGCACAGGCGCCCGTCGCCGTTGTGATCCTCGAACGCGATCGTCTCGTGCATGCGCAGGTTGAACAGGGGCATGTTGAGCGAGACGATGTACGGGGTGCGCCGGCTCGGTGCCCAGATGACGAGGTTGCGGTCGTCCAGGGCGCGCCAGTCGTCGATGCTGCGCTGGAAGATGCAGTCGTTCGCGGTCGTCATGACCGCGGACCGGCGCGGCGCGGTGCGGTAGTCCTCTGCCGGCACGGCGGGGGCGGCCAGCACGGCAGCGAGCGCGAGGCAGGGCAGTGTCGGATGTCTCATTGCGGTTTCTCCCCCGGCCGGCCCACCGGCCGGGCATGACGCCATCAGACCACCGTTGCCGGGCGAATGCTGCGCCCGGGGTCAAACTTCGGCCGCGATCGGGCACAATCGCGGCCGGCATGAGGCACGGACCGGGCGGACCATGATCGACTACGCGCACGGCGCGGCGGTGGACGCGCACACGCTGCACCTGGCGCCGTCCGCCGACGGCACGGCCCAGGCAAGCGCCGAACAGCGCGGCGCGACCTGCCTGGTCATCCTCGCGCGCGCGGACGATGCGGCCGGCGCCGCCGCGGCCGGCACCGCGATCCGGATCGCGCGCGCGGCGCGCTACGTCCCGACATTGTGCCGGACGCGCGAATTCTGGGTCGAGATGATCGAGCACATCGACACCTATCTCGGCACCCACCCGGCCGGCGGCGAGTGCGGCCTGCTCCTGGCCGGCATCATCGACGGCCGGATCGTGGGCGCGGGCGTGGGCGACATCGCCGCCTGGCTGTTCAGCACCGGTACCGCGCGCGAATTGAACCGCGGCCGCGATGCCGACGCCGTGGTCGGATCGGCGCTGGCCGAGCCCGCCGGGTTCGGTCCGGTCCCGCTCGACGGCACGCTGATGCTGGCGACCGGCGAATTGATCCGCGACTGCGGCATCGACTCCCTGCGCGACGCGGCGCTGTCGGTTTCGCTCGGCGGCGGCTGCGATGCGATCGCCGAACGCATTGCAGCCCGGCGCCCGGCGCAGGGGCCCGGTTATGCCGCGGCCCTTTGCCGCACGCGCTGATCCGCGGATCGCCGGTTCAGCCGCGCCCGGCGGTTCCGGCGTTATCATAGGCGGCCCGAAGTCCATTGCCGCGAGCCACGCCCATGAACACCATCAAGCAGCAGGATCTCATCGACAGCGTCGCCGACGCGTTGCAGTTCATCTCCTACTACCATCCCGTGGATTTCATCCAGGCCGTGCACGCCGCGTGGCAGCGCGAGCAGTCGCCCGCGGCCAGGGATGCGATGGCGCAGATCCTCATCAATTCACGCATGTGCGCCGAGGGCCACCGCCCGATCTGCCAGGACACCGGCATCGTCACCGTGTTCCTGCGCATCGGCATGAACGTGCGCTGGGATGCGGCCATGAGCGTGGCCGACATGGTCAACGAAGGCGTGCGGCGCGCCTACCTGAACCCGGACAACGTGCTGCGCGCGTCGATCCTCTCGGACCCTGCCGGTGCGCGGAAGAACACCCGCGACAACACCCCGGCGGTGATCCACATGGAAGTGGTGCCCGGCGACACGGTCGACGTGCAGGTCGCGGCCAAGGGCGGCGGCAGCGAGAACAAGTCCAAGTTCGTGATGCTCAATCCGTCGGACTCGATCGTCGACTGGGTGCTCAAGACCGTGCCCACCATGGGCGCCGGCTGGTGCCCGCCGGGCATGCTCGGCATCGGCATCGGCGGCACCGCCGAGAAGGCGATGGTGCTGGCCAAGGAGGCGCTCATGGATCCGATCGACATCCAGGAACTGCGCGCGCGCGGGCCGCGCAACCGCATCGAGGAACTGCGGCTGGAGATCCTCGACAAGGTCAACGACCTGGGCATCGGTGCCCAGGGGCTGGGCGGCCTGACCACCGTGCTCGACGTGAAGATCAAGGACTACCCGACCCACGCCGCGTCGCTGCCGGTGGCGATGATCCCCAACTGCGCCGCCACCCGCCATGCGCACTTCGTGCTCGACGGCTCCGGGCCGGCGTTGCAGACCCCGCCGTCGCTGGACGACTGGCCGAAGATCACCTGGGAGGTCGGGCCGAGCGCGCGCCGGGTGAACCTCGACACGGTCACGCGCGAGGAGATCGCCACCTGGAAGCCGGGCGAGACCGTGCTGCTGTCGGGCAGGCTGCTCACCGGCCGGGACGCGGCGCACAAGCGCATTGCCGATCTGTTCGCCCAGGGCAGGCCGTTGCCCCCCGGCGTGGATTTCACCAACCGCTTCATCTACTACGTCGGCCCGGTGGATCCGGTGCGCGACGAAGTCGTCGGCCCGGCCGGCCCGACTACCGCAACGCGCATGGACAAGTTCACCGAGATGATGCTGGCGCGCACCGGCCTCATCGGCATGGTCGGCAAGTCCGAACGCGGCCCGGTCGCCATCGAGGCGATCCGCAGGCACCGCGCGGTCTACCTGATGGCGGTGGGCGGCGCGGCCTACCTGGTCGCCAAGGCCATCACCGCCGCGCGCGTGGTCGCCTTCGAGGACCTGGGCATGGAGGCGATCCACGAGTTCGAGGTCCGCGACATGCCGGTGACGGTCGCGGTGGACGTGAACGGCGAGTCGGTGCACCAGACCGGCCCCGCCGAGTGGCAGAAGATCATCCTGGAGCGCCGCAAGGCGTAGCGGGGCCGACGCCGCCTCGACGCATCATCGCAATGCGCGCCTGCCTGGATGGGCGAATCCGATCCGGAGCCCCCGCGGGGGAGTTCGCAAGTCGCGTGGGTGTGCTCAGGCGTTCGGGGAAAGCACCTCGAGCACGCGTTCGTCGGGCCCCTTTGCGTTGTAGAACCCCCCTGCCGTGATTGGAGATATGCAGACCTGGGTTGCACCCGCGTCCAGGTGCGCCTGGATCCTTGCGCGGATCGCGCGCTCGTCGCCCCACGCGACCAGCGCGTCGACCAGGCGGTCCGAGCAACCATTCTCGAAATCAGTCGCTGAGTAGCCGAAGCGTTCGAGATTTCTGCGGTAGTTGGGCGCGCTGCCGATGAACCCGACGAAATCCCTGGCCACCGATCTGGCCTTCGCGGCGTCGGTGCCGAGCCATACCTTCTGCTCGACGAACAACCACTTCGACGGGCCGAGGATCCTGCGCGCAAACGCCGTGTGCTCCGGCGTGACGCTGTAGCTGTGCGCGCCGTCGGCTCGCTCGGCGGAGAGTTCGAGCATCCTGGGTCCGATCGCCGCGAGAACGAGCGGTGGGCGTTCGGGCGGCGGCGTCGAGCCGTAGGCCTGCCTGTCGAGCGCGTCCAGGTACGCGCGCATCGTGGCGACGGGCTTGCCGTAGGGCACCTCGAAGGTCTTTTGAACCAAGCCGTCGTGTGAAACTCCGATACCGAGGAGAAATCGCCCGCCGGACTGCTCCGCAAGCGCGTACTGGCCGCTCTTCATCGCGAACGCGCTGTACGCATACGTGCGCGCGATTCCGGTCGCGACGATGAGCTTGGACGTTTCGGCGAGCAACCATGAGGACGCCACGAGTGAATTGCGCCCGGCGTTCTCGGGTATCCACAGCGCTGAATATCCGAGCGATTCAACCTTTTTCGCGAATGCCGCTGCCGCCGGCGCCGACAGCAGGTCCGTCATGTACCAGACAGCGAGTTTCCCGGGTTGCATGGTTGTGCTCCACAAGTTCAATTCGCGCGCTGTCGCTTTCGACCTGATGCGGCCAGTGCGCCGGCATCGTCCATGTCCTGGTCAGGCGACGGCGAGGATCGCCTTGCGCACGGTGTCGGCGATGAAGCCGATCTCCGCCTCGGTGACGACGAACGGCGGCGCAGCCACCAGAGAGTCTCCCGACCAGCGCACGTAGAGGCCGTTCTCGTAGCAGTTCAGGAACGCCTTCATCTGCCGGATCCCGGGCTGGCCCGCGATCGGCGCGAGGTCCACCGCCGCCGCCAGGCCGATGTTGCGCACGTCGGTGACGTTCGGCAGGCCCTTCAGGCCGTGGAAGGCGTCCGCGATCACCGGTTCGAGTTTGCGCACGCGCGCGAACAGGTCCTCTTCCGCATAGGTGTCCAGCGTGGCCAGCCCCGCCGCTGCCGCGACCGGATGCCCCGAGTAGGTGTATCCGTGGAAGAACTCCACCATGTGCTCCGGGCCGCTCATGAAGGCATCGTAGATGCCCTTGCGCACGATCACCCCGCCCATCGGGATGACGCCGCCGGTGATGCCCTTGGCGAAGGTGATCATGTCCGGCACCACGTCGAAGCGCTGGGCGCCGAAGGCGCTGCCGAGGCGGCCAAAGCCGGTGATCACCTCGTCGAAGACGAGCAGCAGGCCGTGCCTGTCGCAGATCCTGCGCAGCCGCTGCAGGTAGTCCACGGGCGGCACGATGACCCCGGCGGAGCCCTGCATCGGCTCGACGATCACCGCGGCGATGTTGGAGGCGTCGTGCAACGCCACGATGCGCTCGAGTTCGTCGGCCAGGTGCGCGCCCCACTGCGGCTGGCCGCGCGAGAACGCCATGTGTGCCGGATCGTGCGTATGCGGCAGGTGGTCCACGCCCGGGAGCATCGCGCCGAACAACTTGCGGTTGGGCGTCATGCCGCCGACGCTGATGCCGCCGAAGCCCACGCCGTGGTAGCCCTTTTCGCGGCCGACGAAGCGGGTGCGCTGGCCCTCGCCGCGCAGGCGGTGGTAGGCCAGGGCGATCTTGAGCGCCGTATCCACGGCCTCGGAGCCGGAATTGACGAAGAACACGTGGTCCAGGTCCGCCGGGGCCATCTGCGCGACACGATCGGCGAGTTCGAAGGCCCCCGGATGGCCGAACTGGAACGCCGCGCTGTAGTCCAGCGTCGCCACCTGTTCCTGCACCGCGCGCACCACCCGCGGCGGGCAGTGGCCCAGGTGGCAGCACCACAGGCCGGCCAGGCCGTCGAGCACCTTGCGGCCGTCGGCGGTCCAGACATAGGCGCCCTCGCCGCGGACGAACACGCGCGGGTGTTGCTTGAAGTAGCGGTTGTGCGTGAACGGCATCCAGAAGGGTTCGAGGTTCGGCAGGTTCATGCTCATGGGCGTTCGCTGTCGTTGGCGGGCGAGGGTGGCCTCGCCGCAGCGTACCCGAGCCCGCCTGCCGCCTCAACGCGCGGCGGGGGCGATCAGTTCAGGATGCCGATGACGGCGCCGGTGGACAGCGTCGCGAGCGTGCCGCCGACGATCGAGCGCAGGCCAAGTTCCGTGATTTCGGCCCGGCGTTCCGGCGCCATCGTCGCCAGGCCGCCGATGAGAATGCCAAGGCTGCCGAAATTGGCGAACCCGCACAGCGCGTAGGTCATCATCAGCGTGCTGCGCGGGCTCAGGGTGCCGGCCGGCAGTTCGGCCAGGTTCAGGTAGGCGATGAACTCGTTCAGCACCGTCTTGGTGCCCATGAGCGCGCCGGCGACCGAGGCCTCGGCCCAGGGAATGCCCATCAGCCAGGTGATCGGCGCGAACACCCAGCCGAACAGGCGCTGCAGGGTGAGTGGCGCGCCGGCGGCGTCCGGCGCCAGCCCGAGCAGGGCGTTGACCAGCGCGACCAGCGCGACCAGGACGATCAGCATCGCCACCACGTTGATCAGCAGTTCCACGCCGCTGGCGGTGCCGCGGGCAATGGCGTCCATGGCGCTGTCGGCGCCGCGCGCGGGCAGGGAATGTCCGGCCGTGGTCTGGCGCGTCTCCGGGATCATCATCAGCGCGACCGTGATGGCCGCCGGTACGCTCACCACCGAGGCGACCAGCAGATGCGCGACGGCGTTCGGCACGTGCGGCCCGAGGATGGCTGCGTACAGCACGAGCACGGTGCCGGCGATGGTGGCCATCCCGCTGACCATCAGCACGAACAGTTCGCTGCGGGTGAGCTGGGCCAGGTACGGGCGGATGAACAGCGGGCCCTCGACCATGCCGAAGAAGACGTTCGCCGCCGCGCCCAGGCCGATGGCGCCGCCGACGCCCATGGAGCGTTCCAGCAGCGTGGCAAAGCCGCGGACGATCCATGGCAGGATGCGCCAGAACGTGAGCAGCGCGCTGAGCGCGCTGATGACCAGGATGAGCGGCAGGGCCCGGAAAGCGAACACGAAGCTCGACCCCGGCGGCTTCTCCTCGAACGGCAGCGGTCCGCCACCCAGGTAGCCGAACACGAAGGAGGTACCGGCCGCGGTGGCCGCCTGCAGCGCCTGCACGGCGTCGTTGAGCACGGCAAAGAACTGCTGCAGCGCCGGCAGCTTGGTCAGCAGCGCGGCCAGGGCGATCTGCAGGGCGATGCCGGCGGCGGCGACGGACAGTCGCGCTGCGCGGCGGTTCTCGCCGATGAGCCAGGCGATTGCGACGAAGGTGCACAGGCCGGCGGCGCTGTGCAGGGAGTCCAGCATCGCCGGCGGTTCAGGCGCGGCGCCGGCCGTCGATGCCGGTGACCGGCGAATTGCCGGACACCGCGACGCTCATGGTCGTGCCGGAGGGAATGAACACGCAGTCGCCCTGCCGCAGTGTAATGCGCTGGCCGTCGAGGATGACGATCAGCTCGCCGCTGGTCACGCCCTTCAGGATCTCATGGTCCACGGCCGTATCCGGCAGGTTGACTCCGGGATGGTAGCTGACCCGGCGCCCCTCGAAGCCCCAGTGCAGGATCTTGCGGATGAAGGACTGCTCGGAGAACTGGCCGTCGGCCTGCGGGTTCCAGCGGTCCAGCCGGTAGCTGTACAAGGCGCGGTGCTGGGCCACGGTGTTGGCACCGCCCACCGCGGCCTGCTGCAGGGCGCTGTCGACACGGTCGAGGATTTCCTTGGGCTCCAGGTCCCCCGACGGCACCACCGTCGCCACGCCGGCGCGGATCGTCGCATATGGCTGGTGGTCGGGCAGGTCGAGCGGGATCGCCGCCTGCTCCACGCGCTGGCGCGCGTCTTCGGTCATGCGCAGTGCATTGCGGGTATCGGTGCCGGGCCACAGCAGCGCGAACTGGCCCTCGCTGTACCTGGCGGCGAGATCCGGGCCGCGCTTGCCCACCTTGCGGAGCTGGTCGGCCACCTTCTGCAGCAGCACGTCCGCCGACTGGTTGCCGTAGGTCTCCTGGTACTCCTTGAAGAAGTCGACGTCGCAGATTGCCAGTGACAGCGACTTGCGGTCCCGCAGCGCGCGGTCCCACTCGCGCATCAGCGCATTGTCGAAGCTGCGGCGGTTCGGCAGGCGGGTCACCGGGCACAACGGTGAGACCCGTTCGAGCGTCTGGCTCAGGACGTGGGTCTTGCTCTTGAGCAGGCCCAGGTCCGCGGACACGCGCCGCAGTTCGCGCTCGGCCTCGGCGCGCTGCTCGGCGCTGCTCTTGGCCGCCACCTGGAGTTTCTCGACCTCGCCGCGGTAATTGCGCAACTGCATCTCGGTGCTCTCGAACGCCACGCCGAGCTCCAGTGCCTCGGAGACGAACCCCCTTACCAGCGTGGCCGCAATGCAGGTAAGCGCCGCCAGGCCGAGCAAGGCCACGGCTGCGGTATGGGCGCCCGGTGCCTCGATCCCGAGCAGGCGCGCCGCTCCGGGCAGCAGCGCCGGCAGCACCGCCGCGAGGGTGGGGACGAAATCCGCTGAATAGGCAGCGACGCAGAACGCGGCCACGATGGCCACCGCGCACAGTGCTCCCGCGGCGTTGGCCGAAGGCAGCGCACCAGCGGCGATGACGCCCAGGGCGCCCCAGATCGCACCACCGACGCCGATGCCCGCGAACAGCAGCTTCAGGCGCGTGCCGCCATCGCCGGTGCCACGCAGGATCGAGAAACGGACGGCCGCGACCGCGAGTGCGACCGCGATCCATCCGATCACGACCATGTCCGGCGCGTGCCCGCGCAGCGTGCCCGCGGCGACCAGCGCCAGGAAGGTGCCGCCGGCCAGTTCGTACTGGCCGCGCACGCCGAGCCAACGCTCGTAGCGCGAAGACGGGGCACCCGGCTCCGTGTCACCGCTAGCAACCGCCACCATGACCCACCTCAGCCCCCATCCGTTGTCCTGGCCCCCGCACGGGAATGCGCGGGACGCAGGCCGCGCCCATCCTAAGGCTTGTGCGGCCGCAGTGCGAGATCCGGTCCCGCACCGCAATGATAACGGAAAGCCGCGCGGCGGCGGCGATCGTGCGCCGGGCTCAGGCCGGGTGCGGTCGGGTTCTGTCCGCGCTCAGGCGGTCGAGTTCGCACACGCGCAGCACCAGCATCGCGCGCAGTCCCTCGATGACCTGTTCGGGATATCGACGCGCTCCGGCGAAATCGAGCAGGCCGTAGAGCGCATTGGTCTCGCGCCGCAGGTCCAGGATCCGCTCGCCGGCTGAATCGATCGTGGTCATGGTCCACCCTCGTGGCGTTGCAGGCAGGACGCCACGATATCGTTCGAATGTGACCGTGAAATTGCGCGTGGGGACGTCAGTCGCGAGGCAGGCGCTCGGTCTCGCGGGCCCATTCGTCGCGGCAAATGGCGTTGCACCAGCGCCGCTGCGGTTCGAGCGGCTCGCCGCAATTCAGGCAGCGGCCGGTCGCGGCGACGGCGGGGGCGGACTGGCGCTGGGCGAGCGCATCGCGCAGCGCCTGCTCAATCTGTTCCTGGGCTTGATCGATGTAATCCATGTGCTGCTGTTTTCGGCTCGGAATCGGATTTATTGAGACTACCAACGGGCGGCGTCCGCGCCGCGGTATTCGGGCGGGCTGCGAACGCCGCCGGTGCCGGAACCGTGAATGCAGTCACGGTTCCTCGTGCGGACGGAGCAATTCATGCCGGGCGTGCGCCCGACTCCGGCAAGGCGAGTTCGCCGCGCGCGATGCGTGCCAGCGTCGTCACCAGCAGCCGGTGCTCGGCTTCCAGCACGCGCGCGGCGAGCCGCTCGACCGTGTCGCCGGGCTGCACCGGCACGATCTCCTGCGCCAGCACGCCGCCGCGGTCGTACTCGTCGTCGACCAGGTGCACGGTCGGGCCGGAGACCGACTCGCCCGCGGCCAGGACGGCCGCGTGCACGCGCGTGCCGTACATGCCCTGGCCGCCGAACTTCGGCAGCAGCGCGGGGTGGATGTTAATGATGCGGTTGTGGAAGCGGGCGAGCGTCAGCGGGCCGACCTTCTTCATGTAGCCGGCCAGGACCACCAGGTCGACCTCGTGTTCGGCGAGCGCGTCGCGGATGGCGCAATCGAGCGCCGTCGGTTCCGGATGGGTCGCCGAACTCAGGTGCCGTGTCGCCAGTCCGGCCCGCGCGCCGCGCACGAGCGCCTCGGCGTCGCGATTGTTGCTGATGACCACGCAGGGCCGGGCCGGAAGGCGGCCGTCCGCGCAGGCGTCCAGCACCGCCTGCATGTTGCTGCCGCGGCCGGAAGCCAGGAATCCCAGCCTTGGCCGTTCGCGGGTCGCGCTCATCGCCGCGGGTTCGTGCGCGCCACGTCAGCGCGATCCGGCCTGCGCCAGCGTCGCCACGTGCGCGGCCACCGAGCGCGGCAGTTCGTCGAGGTCGTAGCCGCCTTCCAGCAGCGACACCAGCCGCCCGCCGCAGTGCCGGTCGGCGGTTTCGAGCATGCGTTCGGTCATCCAGGAGAACATCGGCGTGGTCAGCGCGATCTCGGCGAGCGGATCGTCGCGGTGGGCATCGAACCCGGCCGACAGCAGCACGAACTCGGGCTTGAACCAGTCCACCCGCGGCAGGATCTCGTCCATGAACGCGCGCATGTAGGCGCTGTCGGTCGCGCCGGCGGGCATCGGGCAGTTCAGCGTCGCACCGCTGCCGCGCCCGGTGCCGGTCTCGTAGGCGGCGCCGGTGCCCGGATAGAACGGGTATTGATGGGTGCTGACGTACAGCACCGACGGATCCTCGTAGAAAGTGTGCTGCGTGCCGTTGCCGTGGTGCACGTCCCAGTCGAGGATGAGGATCCGGTCGACCCCGTGCTGCCTCTGCAGGTAGCGCGCCAGCACCGCGATATTGTTGATGAGGCAGAATCCGAGCGCCTGCGCGGTCTCGGCGTGGTGCCCGGGCGGGCGCATCAGCGCGAACGCGTTGTCGGTGCGGCCGAGCGCCACGGCGTCGCCGCAGGCGAGCGCAGCGCCGGCGGCGAGCAGGGCGATGTCAAAGGAAAGCGGGCAGATGGCCACGTCGGTGGTGTCGAGGCATGGCTCGCCCGCCCGGCAGGCACGCTCGGCCCGCAGCAGGTAGTCGGCGCTGTGGACCTCGCGGATCCAGCGCGTGTCGGCCGCCTCCGCGTCGATCCGTTCGAGTGCGCCGAACCACGGCTGGGCCTGAAGGTGGCGCAGGGTCGCCTGCAGGCGCGCGGCGCATTCCGGATGGCCGTGGCCGGTGTCGTGTTCCAGGAAGCGGGGGTCGTGGAGGAATCCGGTGTTCATGCGGCTCGGCGCGGGTCGCCCAGGTGTCCGACGGTGGCCGCGGCGACGATGCGTCCGCCCGCGCGGCGCGAGTATAACCGCTGCACCGCCCCGCGTGTTGGGCGAGCGCCCGCGATGCTTGAGTACGACAGGCGCGTCCCGTTATGGTAGCGGACCCGGCGCACCGGCGCCGGTCGAACAACCGCCGAAAGAGCCCGTCCCCGTTGAACACCGTGACACTCACCGCGTTGCCGGGCATTCCGCTGGTCGAGCCCGGCGACGATCTTCCCGCGTTGCTTCTGCGCGCGCTGGATACCGCCGGGCTGACGCTCGCCGAACGCGACGTCATCGTGGTCGCGCAGAAGATCGTCTCCAAGGCCGAGGGGCGCTACGTCGATCTCGCCTCGGTGCGGCCGTCGCCGCGCGCGTTGGAACTCGCACCACAGGTGGACAAGGATCCGCGCCTGGTCGAGGTGGTGCTGTCCGAGTCGCGCGCCGTGCTGGCGAGCCCGCCCCGCGCAAACGTGGTCGAACAACGGCTCGGCTTCGTCGCCGCGAACGCCGGCGTCGACCGCTCCAACATCGAGCCCGGCCCGGCAGGTGAACGCGTGCTGCTCCTGCCGCTGGATCCGGACGCGAGCGCGGCGCGGATCCGCGCGGCCCTGCAGGCGCACGCCGGCGCGGGCATCGCGGTGCTGGTGATCGACAGCATTGGTCGTGCCTGGCGCCAGGGCACCTGTGGGATCGCCATCGGCGCGTGCGGCCTGCCGGCGCTGCTGGACCTGCGCGGCAAGCCGGATCTGTTCGGCCGCAGGCTGGAGGTGACGCAGGTGGGTTTCGCGGACGAAATCGCGGCGGCGGCCTCGGTCCTGATGGGGCAGGCGGACGAAGCCACGCCCGCCGTCCTGGTGCGCGGGCTGCAGTGGAGCGCGCCCGAGACCACGGCGGCGGCGCTGCAACGCCGGGTCGACGAAGACCTGTTCCGGCGCGGCGTGGGAGCGCAGTGAGCGGGCCGGGCGCCGGTTCCGTCGTCGCGCTGTCGGGCGGCGTCGGCGGCGCCAAGCTCGCCTTCGGCCTGGACCGCATCCTCCCCGCCGGCCGCCTGACCGTCATCGCCAATACCGGCGATGACTTCGAACACCTGGGCCTGTCGATCAGCCCGGACATCGACACCCTGGTCTACACGCTCGGCGGACTGGCCAATCCCGAAACCGGCTGGGGGCGCGCGGGCGAGACCTGGACTTTCATGCGCGCGCTCGCCGCGTTGGGCGGGGAGCGCTGGTTCAATCTGGGCGACGGCGATCTCGCCATGCACCTGGAGCGCACCCGCCGGCTCGCGGCAGGCGAGCGGCTCGGCGCAGTCACCGCCGCGATCGCCGCCCGCCTGGGCGTGCGCAGCCGCATCGTGCCGATGAGCGATGATCCGGTACGCACCCACATCCACACGCCCGCCGGCGTGCTGATGCTGCAGCACTGGTTCGTGCGCGAGCGTTGCGAACCCGAGGTCCTGGCGGTGGAAATACGCGGCGCGGGCGACGCGCGCCCGCATCCCGACGCGCTGGCGGCGCTCGCTGCCGCGGATCTGCGTGCCGTGGTGATCTGCCCGTCGAACCCGTTCATCAGCATCGAGCCGATCCTGGCTCTGCCCGGCCTGCGAGCCGCGCTTGTCGCCTGCGACGCGCCGGTGGTGGCGGTATCGCCGATCGTCGGCGGCGAGGCGGTCAAGGGGCCGACCGCGAAGATGCTGCGCGACACGGTGGGCGCGTCGAGCGCCGCCGCGGTGGCGGCGCGTTATGGTAGTCTGCTCACGGGATACGTGCTCGACCGGCGCGATGCCGGCGATGCCGCCGCCATCGACGTCGCAGTGAAGATGACCGATACGCTCATGACCACCCCTGCCGCCCGCGAGCGCCTCGCTGCCGAGGTGCTCGGGTTCGCCGATGGCCTGCGGGCCGGGGGGCGGCGCGCGTGAGTGGCATCGTCGCCGTCGTACCGGTCAAGGATCTGGCGAACGCCAAGCAACGCCTGGCGCCGGCGCTCGCGCCGGCGGCGCGCGCGGCGCTGGCGCGCTGCATGCTCGAGGACGTGCTGGAGGCGTTGCGCGCGAGCCGGCGCCTGGACGGCATCCTGCTCGTCACCCTGGATCCCTGGGCCGAGTCCCTGGCGCGGCGCCACGGCGCGCGCGTGCACCACGAACCCGGCAACCGCGGTCACACCGCGGCGGTGCGTTCGGGCGCCGAGCGCCTGATCCGCGACGGCGTGCACGGCCTGCTGACGATGCCCGGCGACATACCGCTGGTGACCGCCGCGGAGATCGACGCCGTGATCGAGGCGCACGATCCGGTGCGCGGCGTGACCATCGTGCCCGCCTACGATCGGCGCGGTTCCAACGCCATCGCCTGCACCCCGCCGGACGTGCTCGAATTCGCCTTCGGGGACGACAGCTTCCTGCCGCACCTGCAGGCCGCCCGGCGGGCGGGGATCGAGCCGACGGTCATCGTGCAACCGGGCATCGGCCTGGACGTCGATCGGCCCGAAGAGCTTGAAGCCTTCGCCCGCAGCGCCTCGCCGACGCGCAGCTATGCCTGGCTGCGCGACAACGGCCTGTTGCCGTCCTGTGCCGCGCCGCGCGTGGCCGGTGCCTGAGGCGATGAACGCCGGCGCCATCGTCGAAGCCGCGGCGGCCGGGCGCCTGCCCGGGCCGCAGGCGCTCGACGCACTCGCCGCCTTCGACGATCTGCCGGCGCTGCTCGCCGCCGCGGCGCACATCCGCGATCGCCACTACGGCGAGGTGATCACCTATTCGCCCAAGGTGTTCATTCCGCTCACCCGCCTGTGCCGCGACGTGTGCCACTACTGCACGTTCGCGCACCCCCCGCGTGCCGGCGAGCCGGCCTACCTGTCGATCGACGAGGTGCTCGGCATCGCCCGTGCCGGCGCCGCCGCCGGCTGCCACGAGGCCCTGTTCACCCTCGGCGACAAGCCCGAGCTGCGCTACGCCCAGGCCCGCGAGGCGCTGGCCGCGCTCGGCTGCGCCAGCACCATCGAATATGTCGAGCGCGCGGCGCGCGCGGTGTTCGAGCAGACCGGCCTGCTGCCGCACCTGAATCCGGGCGTGATGAGCGCGCAGGACTACGCGCGCCTGCGCCCGGTGTCGGTGTCGATGGGCCTGATGCTGGAGAGCAGCGCGGAGCGGCTCTGCGAACGCGGCGGGCCGCATTTCGGCTCGCCCGACAAGCAGCCCGCGGTGCGCCTGGAGTCGATCGATCTGGCCGGCGCGGCCGCCGTGCCGTTCACCAGCGGCATCCTGATGGGCATCGGCGAGACCCGCCGCGAGCGGCTCGAGGCGTTGTTCGCGCTGCGCGCGCTGCATGAACGCCACGGCCACCTGCAGGAAATCATCGTCCAGAATTTCCGCGCCAAGCCCGGCACGCGGATGCAGGACGCCGAGGAGCCGGTGGTGGACGAGGAGCTGTGGACGATCGCCATGGCGCGCATCGTCTTCGGCGCCGAGGTCAGCGTGCAGGCGCCGCCGAACCTGCAGCCCGGCGCGCTCGACCGGCTCCTGGCGGCGGGCATCAACGACTGGGGCGGGGTCTCGCCGGTGACTCCCGACCACGTCAATCCGGAAGCGCCCTGGCCCGAGCGCGACGCGCTCGCCGCGGCGACCGCCGCCGGCGGCAAGGTGCTGGCGGCGCGCCTGCCGGTGTATCCGCCTTATATCCGCGCGCGCGACCGCTGGATCGACCCGAAGCTGCACACCGCGGTGCTGCGCGCCGCCGACGCCGAACTGTTGGCGCGCGATGACCCGTGGTCGCCGGGTGCCGAGATCGAGCCGCCCGCGCTTACACCGCTGCCGGCGCCAGGGCTGGTGACCGGACGCATCGGCGCGATCCTCGATCGCGCGGTGTCCGGCGCGACCCTGTCGCAGGCGGACGTGGTCGACCTGTTCGCCGCGCGCGGCCCCTGGTTCGATGCAGTGCGCGCGGCGGCGGACGCGGTGCGCCGCGAAGTGAACGGGGACACCGTCACGTACGTCGTCAACCGCAACATCAACTACACCAACGTCTGCTACTTCCGCTGCCAGTTCTGCGCCTTCTCCAAGGGCAAGACCAGCGAGAACCTGCGCGGCGAGCCCTACGTCGTGGAGCGCGAGGAGCTGCAGCGCCGGGTGAGCGAGGCCTGGGACCGCGGCGCGACCGAAGTCTGCCTGCAGGGTGGCATCCACCCGGACTATACCGGCGCGACCTACATCGACGTCGTCAAGGCGGTGAAGGAAGTCCAGCCGGCGATGCACGTGCACGCGTTCTCGCCGCTGGAGATCTGGCAGGGCGCGCATACCCTGGGCGTGCCGCTCGCGGAGTATCTCGCCGAGTTGCGCGCGCTGGGTCTGGGTTCGTTGCCGGGCACCGCCGCCGAAATCCTCGACGACGAGGTGCGCGCGATCATCTGCCCGGACAAGATCGACACCGGGCAATGGTTCCAGGTCATGGCGGCCGCACACGCCGTGGGCCTGCGCAGCACTTCCACCGTGATGTTCGGCCACGTCGAGGACCCGCAGCACTGGGCGCGGCATCTGCTGCGCCTGCGCGCGCAGCAGGCCGACAGCGGCGGGTTCACGGAGTTCGTGCCGCTGCCGTTCGTGCCGATGGAAGCGCCGATGTACCTCAAGGGGCGCGCGCGGCGCGGCCCGACCTTCCGTGAAGCGGTGCTGATGCACGCCGTCGCCCGGCTCGCGCTGCACCCGCTGATCCCGAACATCCAGGCCTCGTGGGTCAAGCTCGGTCCGGCGGGCGTGGCGGCCTGCCTGGATGCCGGCGCCAACGATCTGGGCGGCACGCTCATGAACGAGTCGATCAGCCGCGCGGCCGGCGCCAGCCACGGCCAGGAGATGCCGCCGGCGCAGATGCAGGCCCTGATCGCCGCGCTCGGCCGCACGCCGCGGCAGCGCAATACCCTCTACGGCGAGGTCGCCGCCGAGCGGATCGCCGCCGGCTGCCGGCAGATCGACCTGGCGCCGATCGTGAACACGCCAGCGCGGCAGTTCCTGCGCCGCCCGGAACGCGGCACCGACGCCCGGACCGCGGCGCGCTGAGGCCGCCGCCCGCGCTCAATGCCCTCCGGTGGTGATGCGGATCCCGGAGCCGGGAAGCTGGTAGCGCTTGTTGATGCTGATGAGCACCGAGGTCAGCGCCTCGGCCGCAGCCGAGTTCGCCAGCACGCCGGCGTGCCAGCCTTTCAGGCCGATGGCCGCGACCAGGCCGATGACCTGCTCGCGCGCGTCGACATCGTCGCCGCACACCAGCACGTCGCAGTCGGCGCTGCCATCCATCAGGCTGTGCGCGCTGACGTTCTGGAACGCGGAGACCACGCGGACCCCGGCGCCGAGCACCTGCTGTGCCTCGGCCGCGGCGCAGCCGGCAGCGGGAAGCTGCACGCGCGCGACCTTGGGCGGAACCAGCGGCACGGTCGTATCGATCACGATCTTGCCGGCCACGGCGTCCTTCACCGCTTCCAGGGTGCCGGCATGGCTTGCATAGGGGACGGTGACGACGACGATGTCGGCGCCGCGCGCAGCGTATTGCAGATCGCCGCCGTCTACCTGCGCGCCGGCCACGGCCGCGCGGATCTCCACTCCCTTGGCCGCGCCGCGTTCGGCCGAGCGCGAGCCGATGATGATCGGGTAGCCCGCGCGCGCCCAGGCATAGGCAAGCCCCGCACCCAGATCGCCGGTGCCGCCCAGGACTGCCAGTTTCGGTTTCGTGTCGCTCATCGGTTCGTGTCTCCGCTGCCGGTTGCCAATGCCGGACCGCGCCGGCCAAAGACTGGAAGATTCGCCGCGAACGGGGGCGTGCGTCAACCGCTTTTTCATCCGTCGCGGCGGCGGCGATGAGCGATGCACGGCAGCGGCGCGTGCCGGGCCTCACCACGGCCTACGCGCACAATGCATTGCCGCGCCCGCAGTCGACGCCGGATCCGACGCTGCCGGCGCCGATCGCGCGGTTGCGGGTCGCCGGACACGTGCTCCTCGACGAAACCTTCGGCACCGACGGCGTGTTTTTTCGCGCACTGGCGACCGGGTTCGATGCCGGGTTGGAGGCGGGCGCGTTCGCGTTCAACGACGGCGCGCACCCGTTGTGCGCGTTGGAGCGCGAACTCGGCGTGTACCTGGTTTCACACGTGCTTTCGGACGCGCTCGCGATCGCGCGCCCGTGGGAGGATCCGCCTGACGCCGCGATCCTGGTGATCCCTGCGAGGCACTTCGCCGCCGCGGCCGGCAATCGCCGCGCGGGCATGCTGGCCTTCGCCGAGCCCGGCGTCGTGTTCCGCTACCCGTTCCTGGTCGATCCGGTGCCGCTGGCCGAGGTCGCGATCGTGATCGCCGGCCCGGGCCTGTCGGCACGCCTGGCGCGCGACCCGCGCGCGGCGAAGCCGGCGGCGATCGTCGACGCGGGGCGCGGTTCGCGGGCGCAGATAGAAGCCCGGCTCCTGTCCCTGCTGGCGGGCCGCGGATTGCGCAACGCGCATCCGGTCGCGTGCCGCGCCGGTCAATGACGTTCGACGGCCCCGTCGGGCCATGAAACCCGGCCGCGCAACCGGGCGCACGCTCAGAACGTCAGCGACAGGCTCACCGAGCCGAACTCGTGGTACCGGCGCTGGCCGTAAAACTCGCTGGTGCGAAACGCCTGCGAGTAGGTGAGCTTGGCCGGGCCGATCGTCATCGCCACCCCGACCCAGAAATCGCCGACCAGCAGCCGCCGGTCAACCGAGTGGCTGCTCGCGAAGGTGTTGCCGTCCAGGAAGATGTCGTGGCCCACCAGCCGGCCGTCCAGCGCCGCGAAGGCGTGCAGGCTGAACGGCGGGGATTCGCCCAGGCGCGGATCGCCCGGATCGGCCGGTGAACTGGTCTCGCCGCCGGGGCGGATCAGCGCCGTGCCGAAATCGGCCGGCAGGTTCCAGCCCACGCGCACCTCCAGCCCCGCGTTTACGTAGGTCTGCACGTTGCCGAGCGCGGCTCCGCCATGGGCGATGGCATCGGCGGCGAAGCGCGGGCCGAATTCCAGCGGCGGCAGGCGGTGCTTGCGCTCGTATACGAGCAGCACGGCCGGTTCGTTGTCGAGCTGGTGATCCCAGCCCCGCGGGTTGTCGAAGCCGCGCAGGCCGTGTACGAATCGTTGCGACTGCTCCGCCAGCGAAGCCGGGCCGACCATGCCCACGTCGATCTCGAACGTGTCCAGCCGGCGCACGTTCTTGTTGTGGAACGCGGCGCCGAAATACAGCCAGCCCGCATAGGGGCGATCGTCGGCGACCACCGCGGTGGACTGCGTGTCGTCGGGCGTGAAGATCTTCTGCCCGATGGTGAAGGCGACGTTGCGCTGCAGGCCGGGCTCGTTGATGAACGGCAGGCGCTCGATGATGCGGTGGCTCCACTGCGGGAGGCGGTCGCTGTCGCGGTACTCGCTCAGATCCGGCGATACCCAGCCGAGCTGGATGCCGTTGGTGTACTGGGCGTCGGACTCGCCGAACAGATCGTTCTCGAACGCGATGCTGGTGGTCCAGGCGCGGCGCAGCGCACCGTCGTCCGCCGGGCAGGCGGCGGCCGGCACGGCGGCGGCCAGGGCGATCAGCGTGCGGGCGCGGCGCGACATCGCAGCCATGCTACGGTGCGCGGTACGCGGGCGCAAAGCGGTTCAACGCGTTCCGTGGGACGTGTCGCAGCGGGTACTTGGGCGGCCGCCCGTCTTGGTACACTTCGGCCACGTTCGTCGCGGCGTCGTCGGGCGCTCCCGCCTCGCGCGGCACCCGCTACGGCTCGATGTCGTACCGGCCGAATCGTCCCGCCGGTGCGAGAACGCCTGTCCAAATCAACCGGGCTCGGGGAGTGAGCATGGATTTCAATGCACTGACGCGCAAGAAACACGTGGACATCGCGGCGCCGTCGGGCCTGAAGCGCTGCCTGGGCGCGACCGATCTCGTGCTGCTCGGCATCGGTTGCATCATCGGCACCGGCATCTTCGTGCTCACCGGCCACGTCGCTGCCACGCACGCCGGGCCGGCGGTGGTGCTTTCCTATGTAATCGCCGGGCTGGCCTGTACCGCGGCCGCCCTTGCCTATGCCGAACTGTCGGCAAGCCTGGGCGGATGCGGCAGTGCCTACGGCTACAGCTACATGGCCTTCGGGGAACTGTTCGCCTGGCTGATCGGCTGGACCCTGATCCTCGAGTACGGCATGGCGGTCGCGACGGTCGCCAACGGCTGGTCGGGGTATTTCGGCAGCGCGCTGCGTTCGGTGGGCATCGAGCTGCCCAGGCACCTGACCGCCACGCCCGCGGACGGCGGCACGGTCAACCTGCCGGCGATGCTCGTCGTGCTCGCGCTCATGGGCCTCATCATCTATGGGGTGCGCGAGAGCGCGCGGTTCAATGCGGCCATCGTGTTCGTGAAGCTGCTGACCATCGCCGTCTTCATCGGCGTGGCCGCATTCCACGTCGACCCTGCGAACTGGAAGCCGTTCGTGCCCTTCGGCTGGTTCGAGACCCTGCCGAACCACGAGAGCCGCGGCGTGCTGACCGGGGCCTCGATCGTCTTCTTCGCCTACATCGGCTTCGACGCCGTCTCCACGGCCGCCGAGGAGGCGCGAAATCCGCAGCGCGACCTGCCGATCGGCATCATCGGCTCGCTGGCGGTGTGCACATTGCTGTACCTCGTCGTCGCCGGGCTGCTGACCGGCGTCGCGCGCTACGACACGCTCGACGTGTCCTACCCGGTGGCGTTCGCGCTGGAGAAGCTGGGCGTGACCTGGGCCTCGGGCCTGGTCGCCGCCGGTGCAATCGCCGGCATGACAACGGTGATGCTGGTGCTGTACTACGGGCTGACGCGCATCATCTTCGCACTGGCGCGCGACGGCCTGATCCCCGCCGGGCTGGCCGCGGTCAATCCACGCACGCAGACGCCGGTCGTGGTCATCGTGCTGTGTGGCGTAGTCATCGCCCTGCTCGCGGGCCTGGTGCCGCTCGGCAAGCTGGCGGAGCTGGTGAATTTCGGCACGCTGGCCGCGTTCGTCATGGTCTGCGCCGGGATGATGGTACTGCGGCGCGACCATCCCGATTTGCCGCGGCCGTTCAAGACGCCGCTGTATCCGTCCGTGCCGGTGTTCGGCGTGCTGTCCTGCGCGATGCTGATGTATTTCCTCAGCGTCGCGACCTGGATGTATTTCGCGATCTGGGCCGCGCTTGGAGCCGCGATCTACTTCGGCTACTCCGTGCGCCACAGCGCACTGGCCGCGCCGCGCGCGTGAGATCTCAGCAGGGTGGCTTGGCGCAGGCGACGCCGTAGCCGCGGGCGGCCGCCGGCCCGGCGGTCGACTGCGCGGCCTTCACCGCCGGCGGGCCGGCGATGAGATCGCCCAGGATGCGCGCGGTCTCGTTCAGGACCACGTCGTACTTCGGATCCTTGGCGCGTTCCTCGGCGTCGATGTCCGTTTCCTCCTCGTCGGCCTGCGGTGCGCCGGCGGGCTCGTCCTTCAGCGCCGGCAGGCCGACCGCGGCCCGCAGCCGGTTCTCCCGCTCGCGGTTTTCGCGCCGCACACGATCCTGCTCCTCGCGGCGCCGGGTTTCGACCAGCGTCACGGACTTGCGGTCGCGCGCCTGCTGCACCGCGCGCGCTTCCTCCAGCAGCACCTTGAAAGCCTCGTCGTTGGCGATCCGGCGGTCGTGCTGGGCGATCGCATGGGCGAACGGTCCCAGGCGCGAATCCACCCGCACGAACTTCGCCGGCTTGACCTGATCCCAGGGCAGCGCGTTGTCGAGCGAGCGCTCGCCTTCGTCGTTGGCGAACTGCGCGGTCGGGAAGACGATGTCGGGAACGACGCCGCGGTGCTGGGTGCTCGCACCGGCGATACGGAAGAACTGCGCCACCGTGGCCTTGAGCTCGCCGAGCCCGTCGTTCGACACCCGGTCGAGCCGGCTCAGGTCGACGAGATTCTGCACCGTGCCCTTGCCGAAGGTTGGTTCGCCGATGACGACCCCACGGCCGTAGTCCTGGATTGCGCCGGCGAAGATTTCCGAGGCCGAGGCGCTGTAGCGGTCGACAAGGATCGCCAGCGGCCCGGTATAGACCACGCCGGGTTCGTTCGAGCGCTCGATCTGGATGCGGCCGTCGGAGCTGCGCACCTGCACTACCGGCCCGCTGCCGACGAACAGCCCGGTGAGTTCGGTGGCTTCCGACAGCGAACCGCCGCCGTCGCCGCGCAGATCGATCACGATCCCGCTGACGCCGTCGGACTTGAGCTCGCCGATCAGCCTGCGCACGTCGCGGGTGGTGCTGCGGTAGTTCGGATCGCCGGCGGCGCGGGCTTCGAAGTCGAGGTAGAACGTGGGTACCTCGATGACGCCGATCTTCATCCGCTGCGGGCCGGCGCCAATCTCGATGACCGACTTCTTGGCCGCCTGCTCCTCCAGTTCGATCTTGTTGCGGGTGATCGCCAGCGTGCGCGTCGGCCCGCCGGGCGCGACGCCCTTGGGCAGCACTTCCAGGCGCACGACGGTATCCTTCGGGCCGCGAATGAGATCGACGACGTCGTCCAGGCGCCAGCCGATGACATCGGTGACCTCGCCGGTCTCGCCCTGCGCGACGCCGACGATGCGATCCTGGGGGTGCAGTCGCCCGCTCTTGTCGGCCGGGCCGCCGGGGACGATTTCGCGCACGACCGTGTATTCCTCGTCCGCCTGCAGCACCGCGCCGATGCCTTCCAGGGACAGGCTCATGCGGATGCGGAAATTCTCCGACGTGCGCGGCGAGAAGTACGCGGTGTGCGGCTCGATCGACGTCGTGTAGGCATTGACGAAGAGCTGATAGACGTCCTCGGAATTGAGTTGCTGCGTGCGGCGCGCGAGGCCGTCGTAACGGTCCAGCAGCGATTTCTGGATCGCCGCCGGATCCTTGCCGGCGATGCGCAGGCTGAGCACGTCGTTCTTCACCCGCTTGCGCCAGAGTTCGTCGAGTTCGGCGCCGCTTGCCGGCCAGGGGGCCTTGCTGCGATCGATCTCGATGCTCTCCTCGACGCTGAAGTCGAACGGCCGCGCGAGCACGCTCTTGGCGAAGGCGACGCGCTCGGAGACGCGCTGGCGGTAAACCTTGAAGATGTCGAACACCGGCGCCAGGGTGGCGTCTCGCAGGTAGTCGTCGATGCGGGCGCGATGCACGCCGAACGCCTCGACATCCGCGGCGGTGAAGAAAATGTGGCCGGGGTCGATGCTGTCGAGGTAGCGGTTGAGGATCTGCGTCGACAGTGCGTCGTCGAGCGGGACTTTCTTGTAGTGGTAATTGGTGATGAAGTGCGTGACGAGGCGCGTCGCCCGTTCCTGCGCCGCCGTCGGCCGCAGTTCGGACTCCGTCACCGTATTCACCGCCGCACCGGCCGCGATGGCGCTGGCGAAGGCGGCGAAGAATACCAGGAGCGACAATCGGCGTTGCGTTTGCATCATAATGTCGGTCGGGATCCGGCGGTCAAACTTCGAGATGTGGCTTGATTCCTGAATTTCGCGGCGATTTTAACGCACTTTTGCCACTGATCGGAAAATCTCTGTGCGCCACGACCGGCGCCGCCGGGGACGGTGACCGCCGTGCCCGGCCGCAGGTTTCCGATGCCCGCGCCCGGGCCACCCGGCGCCGGGTGGCAACCCGTCCCGAGGCGAGGTCATGAGCGAGGAAACCCTGTACATCGATTCTCCGGACGCGCTGGCTGCGCTTTGCGGGCGCCTGGGCGGGGAACCGTGGCTGGCGCTGGACACCGAGTTCATGCGCGAGGATACCTACTTCCCCGAACTGTGCCTGGTGCAGATCGCCACGCCGCGGGTGGTCGCCTGCATCGATCCGCTGGCAATCGCCGACCTCGCGCCGCTGCGCACCCTGCTGTGCGATGCGTCGGCCGTGAAGGTATTCCACGCCGCGCGCCAGGACCTGGAACTGATGTTTCATCGTTTCGGCGTCGTGCCCGCGCCATTGTTCGACACCCAGATTGGCGCTGCGTTGCTCGGGATGCCGGAGCAGATCGGCTATTCCGACCTCGTCCAGCGCCTCATCGGGGTGGAATTAAGCAAGGCTCATACCCGCACGGACTGGCGTGCCCGTCCGCTTGCGGCCGAGCAGGTCCGTTATGCCGAGGACGATGTGCGCTTCCTGGCCGAGGTGTATGTGCGCATCGTGGCCGATCTCGCATCCAGGGACCGGCTTGCGTGGGCGGTGGAGGATTCGGCAGGCCTGGTCGAGCCCGCCCTTTATACCGTTCATCCGGACGACGCGTGGGAGCGGGTCAAGGGCGCGCACCAGTTGCGGGGGCCGGAGGTCGGGTTCCTGACCCGCCTGGCGGCGTGGCGCGAGGCGACGGCGCAGCGCCAGAATCGGCCGCGGGCCTGGATCCTGCGCGACGAGGTGCTGGTCGAACTCGCGCGGCACCGACCGGCGACGCCGCCGGCGCTCGCGGCGCTGCGGGGCATGCCGCCCGCCGTCGCCCGGCGCCACGGTGCGGCGTTGCTGGATCTCCTCGCCCAGCCGCCACCCCCGGCCAGGGCGCAGGTTCGCAGGAGCGTGGATCCGGCGCAGATCGAGTTGGTCGGGCGCTGTCAGCGCCTGGTGCGCGAACGCGCGGCGAACCTGGACATTCCCCCGTCGGTATTGGCTTCGCGTCGTGAACTGGAGGCGCTGGTGCTGCACCCGCATGCGCAGCATCGGCTCGCGCGCGGGTGGCGCCTGCCCCTGGTCGGTGCGGAACTGCTGGCGTTGGCGCAGGCGTCCGGCGCCGGGGAGGGGGGTGACGCGTCGCCACCCGTTGCGTAGCGGCGCGGACGTCCGCCGCGTTCAGGAATGCGCCGGCAGGTAGGCCGGGATGTCGCGCTCGAAACCCGGGTGGTACATCCGGATGACGTTGACGTCGAAACTCGGCAGGATTTCGCTGGCCGGTTCACGTTCCAGAAGGTAGCGGAACGCGGCGCGTACGCATTCCGCCGGCTCGGTCTGCTGGTCGCTGGTCATGCGCGCCCAGGTCTTGTGCGCCAGGGTGACGCGGTGGGTGGTACGCAGCCCGCGGTCCTCGACGATGACGGAAAACACCATCGGATCGTCGCTACCGGTCTGCGTGACGCTGACTTTGACGTTGTTTCGGTTGAGCATCTGTGCCCGGCTCCCGAGTTGTCCGAATCGCATGCGGCGAACGCCACCCGTGATCCGGCACAATCTTCGGAGATCCGCTGCACAAGAGCCGAAGCGATAGCTCCGCCTTGTGACGAATTAGGCAAAAAACATCCTGAAATCAGGAAGAAATCCGGCGGATACAGCGCCTCGGGCGCGGCTCGCGCTGCCGTTCTCGCGGCGCGGGCCGCGCCGGTTCAGTTGATGGAGAGCAGCTCGACATCGAAGACCAGCGTCTCGTTCGGGCCGATCACCGCGCCCGCGCCGCGCGCGCCGTAGGCGAGTTCCGGCGGCACGAACAGCTGCCACTTCGAGCCCACCGGCATGAGCTGCAGCGCCTCGGACCAACCCGGGATGACGCCGTTGACCTGGAACTTCGCCGGCTCGTTGTGCCTGGCCGAGCTGTCGAATTCCCGGCCGTCGATCAGGGTGCCGACGTAATTGACGGTGACCATGCTGTCGGCCTTCGGACGCGGGCCGGTGCCGGCGCGGACGACGCGGTACTGCAACCCGCTCTCGAGCACCTTCACGTCGGGGCGTTGCCTGTTCTTGTCGAGGAACGACCTGCCCTTGGTCGCGTTCTGCTTCGCCATCTCGCGCAGCCGGCCCGTGGCCTGTTTCTGCTGTTGTTCCATGATGCGGGCCATCTCGTCGCCCTTCAGCCGCGGCTGGCTGCCGGCGACGGCGTCCTGCACGGCGAGAGAGAACGCGTCCGCGTCGATTGCGACACCCTGGCGCAGAATGCTTTGCGTGACCTGCAGCCCGATCGCGTAGCTGAACTTCTGCTGGTCGCTCTGCAATCCCTCTTCGGCGGGTGCGGCGCAGGCCGCGACGGCGAGCATCGTGCCGATCCACCGCAACGATCGATTCATTTCCAACTTCCTTTCGTCTAAGGTTATGCGAGGCGCCGGCAGCGGCGGCGCCGGCCGAGGCGGGCTGGGTTACGCACCGGAGCAGTTTCCAATGGCTGCCACTTGCGCGGGTGCGCGATGATCCCATATCACCGGGACGGCTCCAAGAGGCCGCACGCGGCGATCATCGCGGCGTCGCGGCATCGCCGTCATCGCGCAATGCCGCGGGCTGCAGGCCGATGATCGGCCTTTCCCTCAGGCGCAGGTCGATCGCGGCCGCGATTGCGGCCAGCCTCGCCGCGCTGGCCGTCGTGCTCATCGTCCAGATCGCATCGATGTCCACGGGCGGCGAGGACGCGGCACGCGCCGCACTGGCTGCGCGCGCGCGCGCGCTGGCCGATGCGCTGGGGCCCCCGCTGGCTGCCGCCGACCGCGCATCGGCCGGCCGCATCCTCGCGGCCTCCGATCCGGGTGCGACCGCCCACGCCCGCGTGATCGATGCCGCGGGCAACGAATTCGCCGCCCACGTCGCGGACGACGAAGCCGGCGCCATGATGGAGTCGCACCCGATCCTGGTCGACGGCGTCGCGGTTGGACGTATCGAACTGCGGTCGGCGTCCGGCGCGGGCGGTCAGCAGCGCGCGCACCCGGCATGGACGTTCGCCGCCGCGCTCGCGGGCCTTTTGCTCGCCGGCGCCGTCGCGGTACGGATGGCGGGCTTCGTGGCGCGCCCGGTGGCCGATCTCGCCGCCGCGCTGCGCGAGGCCGTGGGCGCGGGGGAGTTGTCGCTGCGTCCGGCCGGCACCTTTGCCGGGGAGCTCGGCGAGCTGGCGCGTGCGTTGCAGTCGTTCCTGGACGAAATCCGCCTGCGCGATCGCGGCCTGGAGTCGCAGGTGCGCGAACGCACCGAGGAACTGGTGCGCGTGAACGAGCGCCTGAAGCACCAGGCGTATCACGATGCGCTCACCCGCCTGCCCAACCGGGCGCTGTTCGATGACCGCCTGACGCTGGCGCTCGCGCAGGCGGAGCGCGAAGGCGCGCGCGTGGCGGTCCTGTTCCTGGACCTGGATGATTTCAAGACCGTCAACGACACCCTCGGCCACGACAGCGGCGACGAGTTGCTGCGCATCGTGGCCAACCGCCTGCGCGAATCGGTGCGCCGGATCGACACCGTCGCACGCCTTGGCGGGGACGAATTCACGATGGTCCTGACGCGGCTGGACTCCGTGGCGGACGCCGAGGCCGTTGGCCGCACCGTGATCGAGGCGCTGCGCCAGCCGATCACCATCGGCGGTACCGTGCTGCGGATCACCGCCAGCGTCGGCGTGGCGGTCTATCCCGAGCACGGTACGACGGTGTCCGTGCTCAAGCGCAATGCCGATACCGCCATGTATTGCGCCAAGGAGCGCGGGCGCGACAACATGCAGTTCTACTCCGTGCAGTTCGACGCGCTGCGCGACCAGCGGTTGATGCTCATCAACGATTTGGAAGCAGGCATCGAGCGCGGCGAACTCGGCGTTGCCTACCAGCCGGTGCTGGAGGCCGCGAGCGGACGGATCGCGGCGGTCGAGGCGCTCGCGCGCTGGCAGCATCCGGACCATGGCGCGATCGCACCGTCCCAGTTCATCCCGTACGCGGAGGAGATCGGCCGGATCGCCCGCATCGACCGCTGGATCATGCAGCGTACCCTGGGGCATCTCGCGCATTGGCGCGATGCTGCCGGCGGGCCGGTCGCCGTGTCCTTCAACGTCGCCCTGGCAAGCGTACGCGAGGAGGGCTTCTGCGCATGGCTGGAGGCCGCCGCGCGCAGCGCCGGTGCGGCGCCGGGGGACATCTGCCTGGAGATCGGCGAGCGCGCGCTGATGCGCGCGACGGACGCGGACCTCGCGCTGCTGGCCGCGCTGCGCGCGCGCGGATTCAGAATGGCGATCGACGATTTCGGCAGCGGATATTCGGCGATCAGCTACCTGCCGCAGTGCCCGGTCGACCTCATCAAGATCGATCGCACTTTCATGCGCGACCTGGCGCGCGATCGGTACCGGGGCGCGGCCGTGCGGGCGATCGCCGCCATGGCCCGCAGCCTGGACATCGGGTTGATTGCCAAGGGCGTGGACGACCCGGCGACGCAGGACGCATTGCGCACGATCGGAATCGCCATGCTGCAGGGGGACGAACTCGCGCGCGCTGCGCCCGCGGACGATATTGCGCGGATGCTGGCCGGGCAGAGGCGCGCCGCCGGCTGAGGCGGCGGCGCCGGATCAGGCGAGCACGGAGAATTCGTCGCTCGCGCGGTCGAGTACCGCGAGCTCGCCGTTGGCGATGCCGAAATGCCAGCCGTGGATCCGCAGCCGCCCGTCCGCGACCCGCTCGGCAATCCACGGGAAGCTGTGCAGGTTGTCGATCGACAGCCGCACGATTTCCAGCTCCAGCTCGCGTTGCAGATCGGCGCCGGGCGTGGCCCGGGACAGAACGCGTTCGCGCGCATCGGCGGCCAGCCCCATCCAGGCGCCGACGAAATCCACCATTGGCGCGCTGTCGTGGGCGCCCGCGAGCAGCGCCTGCGCGCCGCCGCAGCGTGCGTGGCCCAGCACGACGATATCGGGGATGCCGAGCACCAGCACGCCGAACTCCAGCGCGGCGCTGGTGCCGTGGTGGCGGCCGTCCGGAGTATAGGGTGGGATCAGGTTGGCGACGTTGCGCACCACGAACAACTCGCCGGGACCGGTGTCGGTGATCGTGGCCGGATCGACCCGGCTGTCGCAGCAGCCGACCATGAGCGCGCGCGGTCGCTGCGCGGAGGCGAGGCGTTCGTACAGCGCGCGGGCCTGTTCGAAGCGGTTGGCGCGAAAGCGGCGGTAGCCGTCAATCAGGGCGTCGATGCTCATGGTCGTCGGTGCTCGCTCGGATTCGACCGCGGGCGCGGCGGCGCGGCATTGTCCTCGATCACGGGCCGTCGTTGAAGGGTGCCGCCGTCGCGATCCGATCGCGGCCGGTGCGCTTGGCTTCGTAAAGCGCCTTGTCCGCGGTTCCCACCAGGGTATCTGGGCGGATGTCCGGTTGCGGGATGATGGAACTCACGCCGAGGCTCGCGGTGACCACCGCGGCGTTGCGGGATTGCGCGTGGGGAATCGCCAGCGCGCGGATCTCCGCGCGGATCGCCTCGGCCAGGCGCGCGGCGCTGTCGATGTCGGTGGTCGGTAGCAGAAGCGCGAACTCCTCCCCGCCGTAGCGGGCGGCCAGATCGCCGCCTCGCCGGCAATAGCGCTTCAGGATCGGCGCGATGCGCTTGAGGCAGTCGTCGCCGGCCTGGTGCCCGTAGTGATCGTTGAACAGCTTGAAGTGGTCGATGTCGCACAGGATGAGCGCGAGCGGCGTGCCGTCGCGCCGGCCACGCGCCCACTCGCGTGCCAGCGTTTCCTCGAACTGGCGCCGGTTGGCGATTTCCGTCAGGCCGTCGAGCGAGGACAGGATCGCCAGCCGCCGCGCCAGTTCCTCCGCCGCCTCCTTGGAACGGCGCAGGTCCTCGGCGGCCTTGTCCTGGCGCAGGATGTCCGCGCGCAGCAGCTCGTTCAATTCCTCGACGTAGGCTTTTTCCGTGTTCAGTTCCGCGATGAGTTCGCGGTTCTCGGCCTGCAGCACCTGCAGGCGCGTATGGCGCATGGAGGCGCGTGCCGCGAACATCATGACGAAAACGCCGAACACGAGCAGCCCGATGCCCATCGTCCGCTCCCAGGTCGTGCCGGTGGCGCCGAGCCAGAAGGCCGGCAGCAGCGTGCCCAGTACCATGTAGCCCGCGCAGGCCTCGATCAGGATCGCGTAGGCCGAGGTCGCGGCGGCGGTGAGCCCGCAGATCCAAAGCAGCGTGATGCCCGCGACCACGCGGTCGCCGCTGCTGCAGGCCAGGACCAGGGCCGTCCCCCAGGCCGCGCCGGACGCGCCGATCAGGGCGCAGAAGCGCAGTGCCCAGCCGAGCGGGTCGGGCGCCGGGTCGCGCCGGTAGGCCGCCACGCTCCAGGCACGCGCGACCAGCGTCGCGCAGTAGGCAGCCAGCCAGAGCAGCAGATCGAACGCGGGGCTCCGGGCCTGGACACCGGCGAAATAGATCAACGCGGCGACCAGCCCGCCGCCGATGACGAACGGCTCCTGCGCCACCAGCTCGCGTACCCGCTCCTGCGCCAGGGTACGTTCCATCGGCGACAGGGCAGGGGGCAGCGACAGGATGGAACGCCAGCGCACCCGCGCGCTCTCGCGGCGGGCCGGATCCGGCACGTGCAGCAGTTCGGGCCTCATCCGCGCACGATAGCCCGGAGCGATGCCCGGGCGAAAGACCGCTCAGCAGGCGCCGGCGCTGCGCACGCGATTGCGGCCGGCGTGCTTGGCCTCGTACAGCGCCGCGTCAGCGGCGGCGACCAGTGCGGCGGCGTCGCCATCTACGGCCGGTCGACAGGCGGCGACGCCGAAGCTCGCCGTGACGGCGGGACCGCACGGCGAATCCCCGTGGGCGATGCCCATTGCCTCGATCTGCGCACGCAGCGTCTCGGCCCGGACCACGGCGTCCTCGGCGCCGGTCCCCTGCAGCAGCAGTGCGAATTCCTCCCCGCCATACCGGGCAGCCATGTCCCCCGGCCGCCGCGCGCCGCGCTGGATCACCGTCGCCACCCTCTGCAGGCACTCGTCCCCGGCCGGGTGGCCGTGGCGGTCGTTGAAGCGCTTGAAGAAGTCGATGTCGATCATCACCAGTGCGAGCTGGCTGCCGCCGCGGGCGGCCCGTGCCCACTCCAGGGCGACGGCGGTGTCGAAGCTGCGCCGGTTGGCGATCCCGGTGAGCGGATCGATGGTGGACAGGCGCTCGGCCGTCTCCCATGCGTGGCGGATCTCGCGGGCGTTGCGGCGCTGCGTTTCCAGTTCCGCCGCCAGGCGCGCGTTCAGCTCGCCCAGTTGCCTCCGATCTTCGTCGACCTCCTCCAGCAGGCGCGCGTTCTCGCGTTCGAGCAGGAGCTGGCGCGCGATCGCGTTGCTGAAGCGAGCGGCGATCGCGATGCCGAACACCATGTACAGGCAGATGCCGGCGACGATGCCGAAACCGACGATGGAGTCGTTGCGGATGGCGATCAGCACCACCGACGGCAGCAGCGCCGGGATGACGAATGCCAGCACCACTTCGAGCATCGCCGAGTAGGCGACGATGGCCCCGGCCACCATGCCGCCGGTCCACAGCACGGCCAGCGCGATGTAATAAGGCTGGTTCGCGGGCGGGAACAGCACCGGCAGCGTGCCCCAGAACGCGCCGGCGACGAACGTGATGCCGATGAAGGCGACGGTGAGCGAGCGGATGTCCGCGCCGTGCGCGCTTCGGCTGCGGCGGATGAGCACGGCTCGCACGAGCACAACTGCCGCATAGCCGATTGCCCAGGGGACGACGATCCGGGCCGGCGTGACGTGCCGGAACAGCAGCACGACCGTCGCCGCGCCGACCGCCGAGGTGAGCAGGGCCAGCACCGCCTGGTCGAACAGGAAGCGCAGGCGGTGTTCCAGTACGTCCTGGGCCAGGCTCGGGACGGGCGCCGGCACGGTCATGGCGCGGCGTCGCCAGATGGACTGCCGTGGTCGGGTTGCCGGCGTTGGACGTGCACGTTCCCTCCCCGGGCCGGGTTGCGCGCCCGATGGCCGCGGCGCAGTCGCAGTCAACGGTACCGGGCCGGCCGGCCGCCGCGCCGGAACCATGGTACCAATACCATGCCCGCGATGAAGCCGCCGATGTGTGCGAACCAGGCCACGCCGCCGGCGTCCGGGTCGGAAAGCAGCGAACTGCTGATCTGGATCACGAACCAGATCCCCAGGACCCAGCCGGCCGGCATCCAGAACATGCGGACGATGACGAAGATCGGCACCGCGACCATGACCCGCGCACGCGGGTAGAGCAGCAGGTAGGCACCCAGGACCCCGGAGATCGCCCCGCTCGCGCCCACCATCGGAATGGTCGAGTGTGGCGACAGCAGTGCCTGGCCAAGCGCCGCGGCGATTCCCGCGAGCAGGTAGAACACCAGGAACCGCCCGTGGCCGAAGTTATCCTCGATGTTATTGCCGAAGATCCACAGGTAGAGCATGTTGCCGGCCAGGTGCATGAGGCCGCCGTGCATGAACATGCTGGTCAGCACCGTCAGCGCCGCCGGAACCTGCGCCAGGGCGATGGAGCGGGGCAGATCGGCCTCGCCGCTCAGCAGTGCCGGGATCAGGCCGAAGGTCATGACCGCGCGCTGGCCGTCCTGCGGTCCCAGGCGCCACTGCCACAGGTAGACCAGGATGCAGGCTGCGATCAGGCCGATGGTCACGGCCGGTGCCCGGCGCGTGGGGTTGTCGTCGTAGAGCGGGATCATGGGCCCAGCGCACGCCTGCGCGAAGTTACGGAACGACCTTGGAAGCCGGCCATAACGGATTGATTGAAATGGCGCGTCTCCCGTGTCCGGAGGTATTTTCGAGGCCTGGCCGGGCGCCCCGGCCGCAGCGTCCCGCGCGCGCCGGGGCCGTTCACCCCGCCGTCAGCGCGGCGAGAACCTGCTCGCGTGCCAGGCGCGCGTCGGTCTTGCCGGTGCCCAGCTTGGGGATCGCCGGCACCTGCATGACGCGCGCGGGGATCATGAGTGCATTCATGCCCGATTGCAGCAGCGTACGGTGCAGTGCGTCCGGGTCGCAGTCGCCGGCGACCATCAGCACGATCTGCTCGCCCTTCTTCGGCTCCGGCACGTTGACCGCGACGAAGTCCAGGTCGCCTTCGCCGACCACGGCCCGGACCTCGGTTTCAACGGCCGTGAGACTCACCATCTCGCCACCGATCTTGGCGAACCGCGAGTAGCGGTCGACGATGGTCAGGAAGCCGTCCGCGTCCACGTGCCCCTTGTCGCCGGTCTTGTACCAGCGCATGCCGTCCAGTTCCACGATGGCGGCGGCCGTCCGCCCGGGGTCGTCCAGGTAGCCGAGCATGAGCTGTGCCCCGCCGATGAGGATGAGGCCATCCTGCCCGGTGGGCAGCTCGGCGAGCGAGTCCGGATCGACGATGCGGAACGAAGTGCCCGGCAGCGGCATGCCGACCGTGCCCGGCTTGTGGCCGCGCTGGACGGTCCAGTAGGTGGTGTCGATCTGGTCGGGGATGTTGACCCCGGCCACCGGCGTGGTCTCGGTGGCCCCGTAGCCCTCCAGCACCTCCTTGCGGAACTTCAGCGAGAATGCCTCGCGGACGTCGACACCCAGCTTCTCCGCGCCGGCGACGACGATGCGCAGGGAATCCAGCATCAGCGGATGGATGCGCTGGTTGCGGGCGTACAGGCGCAGGAAGGTCGACGTGCCGCACAGGATGGTGCCTTTGTACGTGGCCACGGCCTTGGCGACGCTGAGCGAGTCGGTGGGATCGGCGTGGCACACCATCGGGATGCCCTCGACCAGCGGCATGAAGGTCGTGACCGTCAGGCCGAAGGCGTGGAACAGCGGCAGGGTGGCCATCACGACGTCACCGTCGCGGGTATTGAGCACGTCGGAGATCTGCTTCACGTTCGCCAGGATGTTGCGGTGGCTGAGCACCACGCCCTTGGGCTCGCCCTCGCTGCCGCTGGAGAACAGGATCGCCGCCGGTGCGTCGATGCCGGTGCGGCGCCGGTAGAGCAGATCGAGCAGCCAGGCCGGCAGCGCGAGCACCGCGGCCATCGCCGCCAGCCGGCGCAACGCACCCAGCCCGGCGAGCGCGTCCTCGACCTTCACCAGCCGTGCCCCGGCGGCAACCTCGTCCACCGCCAGGCCGCGCTGGGCCAGGCGTTCCATGAACCGCCCCGAGGTGTAGATGGTGCGGATGCCGGCCTTGCGGATCGCGGCGCGGATCGCCTCCGGGCTGGCGGTGAAGTTCAGGTTGACCACGGTACGCCCGCGCAGCAGCGCGGCCATGTTGACGATGGCGCCCGCGGCGCTGGTCGGCAGCAGGATGCCGACGTTGGGCTCGCGGCCGTTGCGATCGATGACGCCGGCGAAGCACAGCACCGCGGCGGCGAAGCGCTGCACCGAGAGCGTGCCGGTGAGCGTGTCCGCCACGGCCAGATCGCCGATCCCGCGGCGCACGGTGCGCAGCCACGCGGACGGCACCGTCGGCAGGGTGTCGGTGTGGCGCTGCCAGGAGCGGATCGAGAGTTCGAACACCTTCTGCTTGAGGGTGTCTGCGCCGGTGGCGAGCGGCAGCGGCGGACCGAACGCCACGATGATGTCGCGGCGCACGCCGGAGCGGCGCGTCAGCCGCAGTCGCTCGCTCGAGCGCGAGAACCAGCTTCCCCACAGCCCGCGCAGGTAGAAGGGCACGATGACGCCCTGGGCGCCCTCGACGGCGCGTTCGTAGCCGCGCCTGAACTCGACCAGGTGCCCGGTGCGGCTGATCGTGCCTTCCGGGAACAGCGCGACCACCTCGCCGGCGTTCAGCAGCGTGCGCACCGCGTCGAGCGCGTTCTTGCTGGCGCCGGAGGCAATCGGCACCACGCCGAACAGGTCCAGGAACCACTTCAGGTACCAGCGCTCGTAGATGCCGCGGTCCATGACGAAGCGGATCGGCCGCGGGCAGGCGGTCTGCAGCACCGCCCAGTCGATCCAGCTCACATGGTTGCCGAGCAGCAGCACGCCGCCGCGCTCGGGCAGGTTCTCGAAGCCGATCACGTCCAGCGGGTACTTGCGCGCGATCGCCGCGCCGGCCACGAGCCGGGCCAGGGCCTGCGGCAGCTTGTAGACCGTATACAGCGCACCGCCAAGCGCGACCAGGCCGGTCATCTTCAGCAGCCCGGTGCTGCCCGTGGCCGCACCGGCGGCCGCGACCGCGACCGTGAGCGCCAGGAACCCGAGCATCGCCAGGTTCTGCACCAGGTTGTTCGCCGCCTGCACGCGCCCGCGCTCGTGCTCCGGCGCGTGGTACTGGATGAGCGCGTTCAGGGGCACGATGAACAGCCCGCCGAACAGGCCGAGCGCCATGAAGTTGAGCGCCTGCACGAGCCGGCCATCGAGGATCGGGACCAGCAGCAGCGTGGCGGTCACGCCGAAGGCGCCGATCGGCACCAGCCCGGTTTCGATGTGGCGCGTGGACGCGCGGCCGGCGATGATCGAGCCGGCGACGATGCCGGCGCCCGAGCACGCCAGCAGGCCCTGGATGATCACCGTGTTGTCGATCCCGAGTGTTTCCTTCGCGTGTGCCGGAAATACCGCGGCCAGTACCTGCGCCAGCGACCAGAAGATCGCCAGGCCGACGATCGACAGGAAGATGGTCGAATGGCCGCGGATGGCGGCGAGGTTCTCGCGCAGGTATTGGCCGCTGCGCAGGCGAACCCAGTCGAAGCGCATGTCCGGGCGTTGCGCGGGACCGCGCGGCAGGCGCCCGGCGAGGACCGCCTCCAGTACCGAGGCGGCGACCAGGCACCAGCCCAGCGGCGCCACCGCGCGCATGATGTCGCCCACGTTTTCCGGGGTTCCCGCCGCGAGACGCTGCTCGAACAGGAGCGAAAAAGCGAACGTGCCCGAGAGCATCGCCACCGTGGTCGCGGCCTGGACCACGCCGTTGGCGGTGGCCAGATCGCCGCTGTCCACCAGTTCGCGGATGAAACCGTACTTGGCCGGCGAGTAGATTGCCGATTGCACCGCCAGCAGCAGCGTCATCGCGAAGGCAATCCAGAACAGGCCCAGGTAGTAGCACAGCGTGATGGCGAGCGTGAGGCCGACCGCGACCCAGGCCGCCGCGCGGATGACCTCGTTCTTGCGGTGCTTGTCGGCGATGAAGCCCGCCGGGCTGGCAAGCGCGACGAACGGCAGCAGGATCAGCGCGTTGACGATGGCCGAGAGCGCGATCTGCGTGCTGCCGTCGTAGGACTTCAGGATGGCGTTCTGGACCACGATCTTGTGGCCCAGGTCCACGAACGCATTGATGAACGTGACGGCGGTGAAGGCGAGGAAGCCGCGCGCAGCGACCAGGGAACGCACGTTGGGATCTCCTTTCCGGCAGCCCACGACGGGCGCGGACAAGGCTAGGGCGCGTGCGCGCCGTTCGCAACACGCGGCCGCGAAGTCGCACAATGGCGCGACCGCGGGTAGCGCGTCGCGATACCCGCCCCGGGACGGGGGATCCGATGGCACAGACCCAGCGGCTGATCGCCGCATTGAAACGCGCGCTCAAGGCCCAGGGCCGCACCTACGCGGATGTCGCGCGCGGGCTGCGGATCTCCGAAGCGAGCGTCAAGCGCATGTTCTCGGCCGGCGACATGCCGCTGTCGCGGTTGGAACGGATCTGCGCGCTCATGGAACTGGACCTGGCCGATCTGGCGCAATCGCTGCGCGATCCGGGCCGCGCGCCCGGCGAACTGACCGCGGTGCAGGAGGAGGAGATCGCCCGCGATCCCGGCCTGCTGCTGGTGGCGGTGAGCGTGCTCAACCGCTGGACCGCGGCCGACATCCAGGCCTGGTACGACCTTTCCGACGCCGAGCTGGCGCGGCACCTGGCGGTGCTGGACCGGCTGCGCCTCATCGATCTGCTGCCGGCGAACCGCGTCCGCCTGCGGGTGGCGCCGGATTTCCGCTGGCGCCGCGACGGGCCGATCCAGCGCCTGTTCCTGTCGCGGGTGGTCGGGGAGTTCTTCGCCTCGCGCTTCGCCGGCGCCACCGAGCGGCTGCTCGTCGCCAACGCGATGCTCACCGACGCCGGGAACGCGATGGTCCAGCGCCGCATGCAGGCGCTGGTGCAGGCCTTCAACGAGATGAACGCGGACGAAGCGCACCTTGCGCTCGACGAACGCTACGGAACCACGCTGGTGCTGGCGCTGCGGCGCTGGGAGTACGGGGCATTTGCGTCGCGCAAGCGGCGCGTCCGCGGCCAATCCTGATCCCGCCGCCGCCGTCATTGCGAGAAGCGAAGCGACGAAGCAATCCAGTCCGTTCGAGTCGGGACGGCGCCGGCCGCGGCACCCCGCCCGGGCGGCGTTCGGAGATGAACGCGCCGCCGGCGCTTGCATCCATGCGGGCACCCGGATTATGTTCGGCGCACGTACCCGCTTCCAAGGAGGGAAACGATGGTCCGCACCGCTGCCTGTTCCGGGCGCGCGCCCCTGCCGCGCGCCCGCCGGTTCCACATCCGCCCCGGGGGCGGCCTCGCGCCGCGCCGGTTCCGCCGGTCCCTTCGACGTTGCCGCCGGCCCATGGCATGGAGCGCCTGGAATGTCTTCGCCGGCGTTCAGTAGGCTCGACATCTACCGCGCCGCCGCGCGCCTGGCGGATCGGATCTGGCACCACTGCCGCACGTGGTCGGGCTTCGAGTGCGACGCGGTCGGGGTGCCGCTGGTGCGCGCGGCCGATCGGGTCGGTGCCGCGATTGCCGCGAGCATCGGCCACGCTAGCGCGGATTCCTCGCTCGGCGCCGTCGGCGAGGCGCGCGCCGCGCTCAAGGAATGCTTCTTCCGCATGCGCCGCGCCTACCAGCGAGGGCTGCTGAGCGGGAGCGAATGCGCGCAATTGCAGCTGGCGATGGCGGAGCTGGAAGGGCGGTTGCTCGAATATGCCGGCGAGCTGGAGCGCGGCCCGGATCAGGGCGGGGTCCGGGAACCGGAGCCGTTCGCACTGGCGTCGCCGGGAGCGCTCGCCGTTGCCGCGGGCGGGCCGTGAAATCCGTCGAATGAAGGGGAGCGAATGAACGCACCAGGCGGCGCCAAGGCGCGAGTGTCTCCACGGGTCCAACTGGCGATCGTGCTCGCCATCCTGGCCTGCATCTACGGCTTCGTGCACCTGCGAACGCCCTCGGATCAGATCGGGCCGGTCGGGCCGTGGCGCGACTGGGACAAGCCGGTCGATGCGCAGGAACTCGCCGCCTACGAGTTCGCCCATTCGATCAAGCTGCCGGACGAGCCGAAGCCGGACGGATTCTACAAGCGCGGCTTCCTCGGCCTGGGCCGCACCAGCGGCGAGGCGTACTTCAGGCACCTGTGCGAGACCGAAGCCGGCGAGTTCATCTACCGCAAGGTCTCCGGCGTCGAAGGCATCTACCAGATGCGCCCGCGCCGCCGCGCGACCGTGGAGGAATTGCGGGATCGATATCGGATGGAGGATCCGTACGGGTACACGTTGGGCGAGGCGGTATCCGCGCCGGAAATATACGTTAATCCTCCGTGGGCGAATTATCGCTACTTGGTGTCGCCAGTTAGTCCTTCGCGATTTCCTTCGGTAAGGATGGAATCTGTTCCCGAAACGACGAACGATCGCGGAGAGTTGTGGCGCTACGCTAGAAGTATCGAGAACACCCGATTCAGTGCGACAAGGGTAGAAAAATCGCATGCTCGATATGCCTACATTTGGAGGGGAATCAGACGTGCGTACGATCGCGAGAACAGGATAGCTGGAGGCGAGGTACTGGTTGTCGATGCTGAAACGAATGAGGTGCTTGGCGTGCGGAGAGGATTTGCGCGCGCAGGGATTAGTGGACTTAGGCCGGGTTTGCTCGATTGGGAACGCGCTACTGTCTGTCCGGAATATCAGAGAATGGGGCGCACTCTTTCAAAGGATCTCGATTTCAACTATTGGTTCTTTGAGAAGGTGATTGCGCCGCCCTTGTCGGGATGATACCGAACGAAAGCGCAACGTCTTCATGACGAATTGAATGCGCTGAATACGAGACATGGAGGTCGCGTAAATGGAGAGCGCGGAAACGTTGCTGCGGTTCGCAATTGCACAAATTGCCGCAGAGTCGTATTTGGATGCAGTAGATCTCTCGAACCAAGCCGTTATCCGTAGTCGATTAGCTCAAGGGAACAATAGCCCGCAAATCGCCACAGACGGCTCCGGCGTGAGCAAGCTGGTAAATGCTCAGATTTCTGGGTTTTTCGATCAGTGGGAGATTGTCGCCCACCTCCCCAACCGCGACAGCGGCTTTTCGGCGACGGTGTTTCGGGATCGGAATACCGGCGAGTACACGATTTCGTTTCGCTCCACCGAGTACGCGTTCGGCGCGCTGGATCAAGCGCGCGATCCGGCCCTGCAGGACCTGGGCGGGGACTGGGCGCGCGACGGCAAGCCGGGTGCGGACGGCGAGATCAATTCCTACGGATTCGCACTCGGGCAGATCGCCTCGATGGAGGAGATGTACCGGCACCTGCGCCTGGGCGAGCGCTGGGACGGGGAGCGCCAGGGCTGGGTGGCGTCGGCGGATCTCGCGGATCTGCGGCGCGACGGTGCAAACGCCCCGGTGTATCTCACCGGCTTCAGCCTGGGTGCCCACCTGGCCACTGCTTTCACGTTGCTGCACCCCGATGACGTATTGCACGCCTACACGTTCAATGCCGCCGGCGTCGGCGGCTTCGGTACCGGCCTGGACGACGTGCAGGCACCCACGGGCGCACGCCTGGCGGCACTGCTCGACGCCTACCTCGGCATGATGCAGGCCGCAGATGCCGCGGCCCCGGCCCTGGCATCGCAGCCGTGGTGGCAGGCCATGTTCGACGGCGATCGCGATGCCTACCTGGAAGCCGCGGCGGCCGCGCGCGACGGTCGGCAGGCGGGTGCCTACGCGGAGAATCTCTACGAGGATCCGATGCACCGCTTCGCGTCGGCGTACCTGGGCGCCGGAACGGTTGGCGCGGGTACCGGCGAGCGCACGCTCACCTCGCTGTCCGATGGCCTGGGCGACGGCAAGTTCCTGCAGATGCTCGGCAACTGGATCACATCGGGGTTCGAGCCGGAGGCTTTCGCGGTCGATCCGGATCCGTACGAACTGTCGGCACTGGCCGGGAAGATCACGCAGGTCTACGGGCATGGTGCCTTCTTCGATTTGGAACTGGTCGCCAACAGCGGCTTCCATGCGCCCGCGCAGGCGGTGCTGATCGAGGATCAACCCCTGTCGCGCGGGCTGGGCGTGCTGGAGTTCTTCGACGACGGCCAGCGTAACTGGACCGGAAAGTACGGCGAGACGCACAGCATCATTCCGCTGGCCGACTCGCTCGCGGTGCTGGCGCTGATGCAGGCGATCGATCCGTCCGTGGACGAAGGCACGTTCTCCAATATCGCCCGCGCGGTCACCAACCGCGTCGACCGCATCGAAACGAGCGTGCTGCCGCCCGCGGAGGTGGTGGCGCCGGTCGTTGCCCTGTTCGGCGCCGTCGGCGCCGGGACCATGCTGGCGGCGGCACTGACGGACGAGCACCTGCATGACGCCGATGCGCTCGAGCGCATCGTCAACCGGCTGTCGGTCGTACTGACGGGCGAGGATCCGGGCCTGGAGGCGGACATCTCCCCGAGCGGGTTCGGCAACATCGACCGCCGCAACGAGATGCACGCCGCCATGGCGTCGATCCGTGCCCGGGTGCAGGCCCTGGCGCCGTCGACCGGGCTGGCGCTGGTGGACCTCACGCAGATGCCGGTTGCCGACATCGCTTCGCGCGCGCTGGCCGGCGGTCCGGAAGCGCTCGGGATCCGCGATGCACTGGTTGCGCTTTCGCCGTTCGCCGTCACGGCGAGTGTGCCGCTGCAATCCCCGCAGGCGGCGGCCGCGCTGCTGGCGTTGTCCGAGGACTACGTGCGCGAGCGCGCGGGCATGCTCCGGGCCGTGCTCGAGCGCGATACGCGCAACCTCGCTCCCGGCACGCCCGACCCGACCCTCGCCGATCGCACCTACGAGGATGCCGGCCTCGGGATCCTCATCGAGCCCGCGGCCGGGGAGGCGGGCGGTGCCTATCCGGTCACGCGCTTCGGCTCCGACGACGCCCGGATAGCCGAAGCCCTCCTGGGCGGGATCCACGACGATGCCCTGTTCGGCCAGCGCGGCAACGATGCGCTCGTCGGCGGCCGGGGCATGGATGTGCTCGAAGGCGGCGCGGGCAACGACACGCTGATCGGCGGCGAGGCCGGCACGCTGGAGGACGACGCCTTCGGCGCCGGTACGCCCGACCGGCTTTCAGGCGGGGAGGGGTTCGACACCTACTTCGCCGGCTGGGGCGACACCATCGCCGATGCCGACGGACTGGGCCGGGTCCATTTCCGCGGCGATCTTCTGCTTCCCGGGTACCGGCAGGACGGCATGCCCGCGGGGCACTGGCAGTCCTTCGATCGGCGCTTCGACTACCGGCCCGACGGCGCCGATCTGGTGGTCACGCCCGCCGGGGACGGCGATGCGCGCCATGCGCTGCGGATCGCCGGCTACAGCGCCGGTGCCCTGGGGATCGTGCTCGTCGATCCGCTGCCGGCGTCCGTGGCGACGTTCGAGGGCGGCCCCGAAGACGACGTCATGAGCGTGGACGCCGCCGGCACCGGCTGGGTGCGCTATTCGCAGCCGGGCGCGCCGGTGTCGGTCGTCGACGCGCCGCAGCCGGTGGGAGTCGTCATCGGCCGGGGCGGATCGGACGTGATTGCGGTCGATGCGGATCTGCCGGGGCTGGTCGTTATTGCGGACGGCCCCGGCGTCGCCGCGGAGAATCAGGGAGATGACTTCGTCGTCCTGGATCGCCTCGGCACTGCGGCGGACGACCCCGCGGCCGATGCGCGTATCGGCGCGCTAGTCTTCGGCGAGGGCGGCGCGGACTACCTCGCCGGCACGCGGCGCGGGGATGTGCTCGACGGCGGCGCAGGGCACGATTTCCTGCAAGGCAACGGTGGCGACGACCGACTCATTGGGGACACGGGCAACGACTGGCTCGAAGGTGGCGCCGGGGAGGACATCGCCAGCGGCGCCGCGGGCGACGACTGGCTGTTCGGCGGCGCGGGCGCGGATCGCCTGGACGGGGGTGAAGGCGACGATCGGTTGTTCGGCGACACCGGCGGCGCCGCCTATCACCGCGACGCGCAGGGCTGGTTCTGGGACGGCGAAACGAAGCTGATCCGGCCAATCGCGGGCGCAGCCGTCGGCGGCACGCCGGAGGAAGTCGTTCGGGATGCGCCGCCGGGCGCGGCCGCGGGTGATGAACTCGACGGTGGCGCGGGCGATGATCTTTTGTTCGGCGGCGCCGGCGACGACCGCCTCGATGGCGGAGCGGACGCCGATTGGCTCGAAGGCGAGGGCGGCGACGACCGTCTCTTCGGCGGCAGCGGCGACGATGTCCTCCACGGGGACATCAATCCGGGCACCCATGCCGCCGATCTGGCGCCGTTGCCCGGCTTCGGGCCACTCGTGTTTCGCCGCCGTGCCGAGCCGGTAGATGCCTCCGGCGACGATCGGCTCGATGGCGGCGACGGCAATGACGCGCTGTACGGCGGCGCAGGCGCCGACTGGCTCTCAGGCGGTGCCGGCGATGATCGACTCGACGGCGGCGCGGGTGACGACGTGCTCTCCGGCGGGGCCGGTGCCGATTGGTTCGAGGATCCGTCCGGTGACGATCGCTACGTCCTCGAGCCGGGCTTCGGCGCCGATGTGATCCGCGATGACGGTGGTGCGGACGTTCTGGTGCTGCCCTTCGCGCCCGAGGATGCGTCGATCTCGATCGAGAACGGTTCCGCGCTGGTGATCGCGCGCGGCGCGGACGCGGTGCGTATCGAAGGCTGGGCACAGGATGCCGCGGCGCGCATCGAGCGCTTCGAATTTCCGGATGCGCGCGTGCTCGACGGCGCGGTCGTCGCCGAACGCGCGGCGGAGCAGTGGCGATTCGATGCCGGCATGACGCAGGCGCACGGCACATCGGCCCCGACCGCCTACCACGTGCCCGCCACGCTGCAGTCAGGGTTCGCGCTGCGGATTGCCGATGCCGGCGGCATCGACACGCTCGCATTCGATCGCACGCCGATTGCCGGCCTGCCGGTCGAACTGGGTCCGCGCTGGATCGTTCCCGAATACGAAGGCTACGCGCGCGACGGCGAGGATCTGGTCCTGACGGTATCGATGCGCAGCGATCTGGCTGGAATGCAGGCGCGCGGGACCGTGCGCCTGGAGGGGTACTTCAGCGCCGCGGGGCGCGTCGAGCACATCGACTTCGCGGCCGGCACGCTCGACACGCACGGTACGATCGGCGCGCCCAACCTCGCGCCGGTGGCCGTGGCCGCCATCCCGAATCAGGTGAGCGCCGAAGGGGAGGCCTACGATTTCACGCTGCCGGCCGGGCTGTTCACCGACACCGCGCTGGACCGGATCGACCTGCAGGTGACGCTGGCCGGCGGCGGTGCGCTGCCCGGCTGGCTTGCATTCGACGCCACCCGCGGCCGGCTCGCCGGCACGCCGGCGCCGCAGGACGCCGCCATCCTGCCGCTGGCGGTGACCGCCACCGACAGCGGCGGCCTGCAGGCCTCGGTGACCTTCACGCTCAATGCCGGCAACGTCAATGTCGCACCGTCCGCGGCGGCACTCGAACCGCTCGTGGCGATCGCAGGCGTGCCGTTCCGATACGTCCTGCCGCCGGACGCGTTCACGGATCCGAACCTCGACGAGACGCTGGCCTACGCGGCCGGTTCCCTGCCGGCGTGGCTCGCGTTCGACCCGCTCACGCGCGCGTTTTCCGGCACGCCCGCGCCCGGCGACACCGCGCGCGAACGCATCGACGTCGTCGCCACCGATCGTCGCGGCCTGGCCGTGCAAGCGGCGCTGGATCTGTTCGTTTCCGGCGCGGCGCCGATCACGGGCAGCGGCCGCATCGACGGCAGCGGGTTCGACGATCTGATTTCCGGCAGCGACGCGAACGACATCATCACCGCCGGTGCCGGCGACGACATCGTGATCGCCGGCGCGGGCTTCGATACCGTCCATGGCGGCCCCGGTGACGACGAGGTGTTCGCCGGTCCCGGCGGCGGGTCCATCGAAGGATCCCTGGGCGACGATCGGCTGCACGGGGGAGTGGGATTCGACACCTTCGTCTATCGCAGCGCCGAGACCGGCGACGACGTGGTCTGGGCCGGCGGCGGATCGGGGCTCATCGAGTTCACCGGGCTGCCCGCGATGCGCCTGGCCGGCAACGGACCCGCGCAGGAGCGCGCGGATATCCGGCGCCAGGGCGAGGATTTGATCCTGCTCTACAGCCTCGTCGATGCGGCGGGCCTGCACCACAACTCCGTGACCGTCGCGGGCTGGTTCGCTTCGCCCGCCAATCGCCTGTACGTCACCAATACCATGCGCGCGGAGGAGAGCCTGACCCCGGTGCAGGTCGAAGCACTGGTCGGCCGCAATGTCCGCAATGCCGCGCCCCGAATCCGCGCCGAGGTGGACGACATCGCCACCGCGCCCGGGCTGGCGTTCCAGGCGACGATCGACCGGGCCGCATTCTTCGATTTCGATCCGGGCGACGTGCTCAGCGTGTCCGCCAGCCTGGCGGATGGAACGCCCCTGCCGGCATGGATGGGCTTCGATCCCGCGACGGCGACGCTCTACGGCACCGCACCGGCGGCGGGGCAGTGGCTGGCGCGGATCACGGTGTCCGATGCCGGCGGCCTGAACGATTCCACGACGTTCTGGATCGACGTGCGGCGGAACCGGATCGACGGCACCGCCGTCAACGATCACCTGCAGGGCACGCCCGGCGAGGACGAGATTTTCGGCTACGCCGGCAACGACTTCATCGACGGCGGGGCCGGCGACGATTGGCTCGATGGCGGCGCCGGCGACGACACGATCGCCGGGGGTGCGGGTGCGGATCGGCTCAGCGGTGCCACCGGCGCGGACGTGCTGGCCGGCGGCGATGGCGACGATGTCCTGGACACCACGGGCAGCGATCGGATCGCCGATGCCTACGACGGCGGCGCCGGGAGCGACGCCATCGCCGGCCCGGCCGCCGGCGGTTGGCTGTACGCGCGCCTGATCGAGGGGATCGAGCAGATCGACCCCGCCGTGCACTCGATCGTCGGCACGCCGGGCTCGGATCGCCTGTGGCTTTCCGCCGTGGCCGGTCGTGGCTTCGACTCCATCGTCGGCCTCGACGGCGACGATTCGATCCTCGGCACCGCGCAGGCGGATCGGATCTGGGGCGGTGCCGGCGCAGACGATATCGATGGTGGTGCGGGCGCGGATCGACTTGCCGGCGATGAAGGTGACGACATCCTGCGCGGCGGCGCGGGCGAGGACTGGATCGCCGGCGGGCCGGGCGATGATCGGCTCGACGGTGGTGCGGGCGCGGATCGATTCGTGTTCGTGCCTGGCGACGGCGTCGACATCATCGTCGGGCCGCTGGCCGGCGCGGATATCATCCAGTTCGGTGATCCGGACACCGAGTCCGCCGTCGTCGCCCGTGAGGATCTGCGCGTGAGCCGGGCCGGTACCGATCTGCGGATCGAATACACCGCGTACGATGCGGTCGTGGTGCAGGGCTGGTTCGACGGTCTGTCTCACCCGCAGGTCGGCGTGGTCGCCGTGCAGCCGGCCAGCGAGGATGGACCGATCGCGCCCGGCACCGTGCTGTACGCGCTGTCCGCGGCGGATCTCGACGCGCTTGCCCGCGCGGCGCAGAACCAGGCGCCGCGGCTGATGCTGCCGCAGGCGGATGCCTGGGCCACGGTCGGGCGCGCGTACGGCATGACGATTCCGCAGGGCGCATTCCTGGATGCCGATGCGGGCGATCGACTCGCACTTGCCGTGACCGCCAGCGACGGCAGTGCCCTGCCGGACTGGTTGCGGTTCGATCCGGTGTCGCTGCGCCTGTGGGGCACGCCGGGCGCGAGCGACCAGGGGCCCCAGGATCTGGCGATCACGGCCACCGATGCTTCAGGTGCGTGGGACCGGGACGTGTTTCGCATCGTCGTCGAGGGCGTGGCACCGAGGCCGGGCCTGGTGGCTGTGGACGGCACCCCGGGTGGCGACCGGATCGAGGGCGGTGCCGGGGCGGATTGGATCCGCGGTGGCGGAGGCGCGGACATGCTCCTGGGCGCGGAGGGCGACGACTGGCTCTTCGGCAACGGCAGCGCCGACTGGCTCGACGGCGGTCCGGGCGCCGATGTTCTCTACGGCGGCCCGGGCTCCGATTTCCTGCTCGGCGGTGCCGGTTCGGACTTTCTCGACGGCGGGACCGGATCGGACTGGCTCGACGGCGGCCCGGGCGCCGACGTGCTGTTCGGTGGAGCCGGCGACGATCGCTACCAGATCGTGCGCGGCGACGGCACCGATCGGATCGTCGATGCCGGCGGGCAGGACGTGCTGCGCTTCGTAGACGCCGCGAGTGCGGATCTGCGCCTGTGGCGCGCCGGCCGTGACCTGCGCATCGGCCTGGCCGACGGCAGCGACTCGGTGAAGGTCAGCCAGTGGTTCGGCGCCCCCTCCAACCGGATCGAGCGCATCGAGGCGGGCGCGGACGGGCATGTGCTGCTGGCGGACGAAGTCGATCGCCTGGTCCAGGTCATGAGCTTCGCACCGAACCTCGGCCCGGGCGGCGGCTGGGTGCTGCCCGCCAACGCGGAGGTTCCGCTCCCGGTGCTTGCCGCCGCATGGCATCCGGCCTGATCGCCGCGTACGCGCTCGGCGATCCGCCGCGGCCTGCCGGCCACAGGTCCCGCCGCCGGTCCGGAAAACGCGCGCCGCTGCCCGCCGCGCACCACGGACAGCGCGGTTCATACCACCCCATTGCTTGTTGACTGCGGCCGGCCGCAGCCCGTCTACTGGCCGGGTGAGCAGACTCTTCGAAGAACTCGACTACCGTCAAACACCGATTGGTGCAGTCAGCCTGCGGCGCCGGCGTGAGTTGACCCTGCAGGTGGATGTGCTGGAAATCAAGCTCGACGATGAGTTCCTGATGTCCAGCCTGTTTACCGAATCCGAGGTGGCCCTGGCCCGGCTCGGTCTGGCACCATTCGGTGGCCGTGAAATATCGGTAGTCGTCGGTGGCCTGGGTCTGGGATACACGGCCAGGGCAGTGCTGGAACACGTCAACGTGCGCTCGCTGCTGGTAGTGGAAATGCTGGGGCCGGTCATCGCATGGCACCGCCAAGGGCTGCTGCCGCTCGGGGTCGAACTCATCGGTGATTCTCGTTGCCGTTTCGTACACGGCGACTTTTTTGCCTTGGCCGCCGGGCAGGACGGCTTTGATTCGGAGATGCCGCGGCGTTGTTTCGATGCCGTTCTGGTCGATATCGATCACTCCCCGCAGGCGTTGCTGGATGATCGCAGCGCCAGCTTCTACAGCCCCGCGGGGCTGCAAATGCTGGCCCGGCATCTGCAACCTGGCGGTGTATTTGGCCTGTGGTCAAATGACAGACCAGACGCGGCATTCACCGCGCGACTTGCCGATGCCTTTGAATCTGCCACCGCGGAAGAGGTGAGCTTTCACAATCCGCTGCAAGACCGTCCGTTCACGCAGACGGTGTATGTCGCCCGCAAGCACGGCATGCTGGCTCCGCCGCCTTGATTACCTTTCTCGAACGTCCGACTCGATCCGGACTTCGTGGCGAATGACTACCGGAAGCGGGTGATCACGCCCTATCAATCAATCTGGACCGAGGCTCAGGTCGCCGAGCTGCGGGAACAGCTCGCTGGTGCGTGCACGACCGAGGTCGCAGCCTTCGACGAGTTCGCCGGGCTTCTCGCCGGCGACCAATCGAGGGGAGTGTACGACCACATCATCTTCGATACGGCCCCCACGGGACATACACTGCGGCTTCTCAGCCTGCCCCGGGTATGGGCGGGGTTTCTGGAGTCGACGACGGAGGGGGCCTCGTGCCTGGGGCCGCACTCGGGGCTGAAGATGCAGGAAGAGCGTTTCGTCGGCGCGCTCGCAGCACTCAACGACGGCGCGCGCACGACCATCGTGCTCGTCACGCGGCCCGATCGCGCCGCGCTTCGGGAAGCGGACCGTGCCGCCGGTGAGCTCGAGGCCCTCGACATCCGCAACCAACAGGTCGTCGTGAACGCGGTCTTCGAGGCCGCGGACCGCGCGGACCCGGTCGCCATCGCGCTCGAGCGCCGCGGCCGGGAAGCATTGCGCGACGTGCCTCCGCGCCTGCGGCCCTTGCCGACCATGCGGATTCCGTTGCGCCCCTTCAACATGGTCGGCCTGGCAGCGCTGCGCGCGATGCTCGACGACCGCGCGTCGGCCGCGCTCGCCCGTTCCGTCCCACCCCTGGTCCGTCCGACCTTGCCCGGGCTCGCTGCCCTGATGGACGAGATCATCGCGCCCGGCCGGGGCCTGGTGATGGTGATGGGGAAAGGGGGCGTGGGGAAGACGACCATCGCCTCGGCGATCGCCGTCGAACTCGCGTCGCGCGGGCTGCCGGTCCACCTCAGCACGACGGATCCCGCCGCGCACGTCGCTACCACGCTCGCGGGCGAGGTCGAGAACCTGACCATCAGCCGGATCGATCCCGCCGCCGAGACGAAAGCCTACGTCGATCGCATGATGGCGGTCCGCGGCGCGAGCCTCGACGAGGCGGGGCGGGCGTTGCTCGCGGAGGATCTCCGCTCCCCTTGCTACGAGGAGGTCGCGGTATTCGTCGCTTTCGCGCACCTCATCGGCGAGGCGCGAACGAGGTTCGTCGTCCTGGACACCGCGCCGACCGGCCATACGCTCCTGCTGCTCGACGCGACCGGCTCCTACCACAGGCAGATCGTGCGGGGAGATGCGGGCCCGCGTTCCGGGCGTATCGTCACCCCCCTGATGCGGCTACGCGATCCCCACTACACGAAGATCCTTCTCGTCACTCTGGCGGAATCCACCCCCGTTTCCGAGGCGGCGGAGCTTCAGGCGGATCTTCGGCGGGCCCAAATCGAGCCCTACGCTTGGGTGGTCAACAACAGCCTGGCTGCCGCGGGCTCGGACGACCCGTGCCTCCGGCAGCGGATGACGGCAGAGATAGAGCAGATCCAGCGGGTGCGGGAACGGCACGCGCAACGGCTCGCAATCGTTCCATGGGTGACGAAGGAACCCGTTGGCCCCGAGAGCCTCATCGCCCTGTCGCGCCACTGAAACGCATTCGATCTCCAAGGGGAGGCGGCGGCGAACCGATGAGAAGTGACCTCCGATGAGAATGGCGACCGACCTGCCTGCAGCGACGAGCGATGGCTCGTTCGTGACTCCAAGGCCGCGGGCGACCGGCGGCAGTGTACTGCCATCGTGCTTGCCGGCGTTTTCGTAGCGGATCCAGCCGCCTGCAGCACCCTGAAAGAGGAAAAGGTTGACCTTCCGATGATAGCTCGCGTTTCTGTTGCCCTGTTCGGCCTTGGCGGGATCCTCGCGTGCCGGCGGTCGGCCGCGACGGACTCCGCCGGCGGCAACCGACAATCCCGCAGCGCTTGCGTCGGTACGATCCGGCACCGTCCGCCATGGCCGGAATGCGCACGTGTTCGGGGGGACCCGTGAAGCTGACTCCAATGGATCCGGAACGGATCAGCGCGATTGCCGCGCACTTTCCCTGGCTGCCGCGCGACTACCTGCGGCATCTGCAGCGCGTCACGCCCGGGCCACACGCCTGTCGCTATGGCGCCCAGTGGTTCGATGGGCCGCAGGAGGCCGCCGCGGCGTTTGGCGTACAGGTCGGCAGGCTCTTTCCGGAAGCCCGCCTGATTGGCCGGCGGAACGGCAACTTCATCGGGTATACCGGCTGGGCGAGCGGGAATCCATCGCTGCTGGAATGGCGTGGCTCGCAGTCCCGGAAGCTCGCGGTATTCGACGATATCGCCGCGCTGACGTTGTCGTCGATCCTGTTGCCGGGCTCCGACGGTCGGCCCGTGGCGCCGCTGAAACTGGCCGTGACCGGACTGGCGCTCGGCCCCTGGCATGATGCAGGCACCGTCTACGTGACGCGGGGCATCCTGCTTCCGGACGCCGAATCGACGCTGCTCGGGATGTTGCAGGAAGCCCTGCCGGACGGCTGGAACCTGAGCCTGGTGCATGCGGACAATGACAGTTGGACGTCCATTCGCCGCGCGGGCGGCAAGCTGACACTCTGCCTGGATCGCCGTGGCTCGGCTGGCACGGAGCGAGCGGCCAGCGAGGATGAAGTGCGAGCGGCCATCGTGTCGTGCGCGCCCTTCAACGATGGCTCCCATCCGGCCTGCCATCTGACCCTGTCCATACCGCCGCAGGGCCGGCGGACAACGTGATGGCTTCCATCCAACTGCCCGATGACATCCTGCGGCGGATCGCAGCCGACTTTCCCCGGGCGCGATGCCGCCCTGGCAGTGCACGATGCCCTCGAGGGCCTTGCGGTGCCGACCTGCCCGACGGCGGGACCGGATCGGCTGCAGGGCGTCCCGGCGGTGAATTGGTGTCGCCCGCCAACAGGCCGCCACCCGCCTGTGACCGAATGTGAACCTGAGAGCCCCGGCACGGTTCTTGAATCGATTCAAGCCGCGCGCCGCCGCGCCGAAAAACGGGAATGCTAGAATGCGCGGCCTTCGCGGTAGCCCAATCCGCTTCCCGCAAGGTGCCGCATACGAACCCTGATCCCGAGTCGCCGCGGACCGGCCGAGACGCCCATCGATGAAAATCCTGGTTACCGGTGCCGCCGGCTTCATCGGCGCCGCACTGTCCACGCACCTGCTGGATCGCGGCGACGAAGTCGTCGGCGTCGACAACCTCAACGACTACTACGACGTGCGCCTGAAGGAAGGCCGGCTGGCCCGGCTGACGCCGCACGCCAACTTCCGCTTCCATAAAATCGACATCGCCGACCGTGCGGCGATGGCGCAGGTGTTCAAGGCCGAGCGACCGGCCAGGGTGGTGAACCTGGCCGCGCAGGCGGGGGTGCGCTACTCATTGGAGAACCCGCACGCCTACATCGAAGCGAACATCGTCGGCTTCACGAACGTGCTGGAGTGCTGCCGGCACGGCGGCATCGAGCACCTGGTCTATGCCTCGTCGAGTTCGGTGTACGGCGCGAACACGCGCATGCCGTTCTCGGTGCACGACAACGTCGATCACCCGGTCTCGCTGTATGCGGCCAGCAAGAAGGCCAATGAACTGATGGCGCACACGTACAGCCACCTGTACGGCCTGCCGACCACCGGCCTGCGCTTCTTCACGGTCTACGGGCCGTGGGGCCGGCCGGACATGTCGCTGTTCCTGTTCACGCGCAACATCCTGGCCGGCAAGCCGATCGACGTGTTCAACTACGGCAACCACCGGCGCGACTTCACCTACGTCGACGACATCGTCGGCGGGGTGGTGCGGACGCTGGACAAGGTGGCCGCACCCAATCCGTCCTGGCGCAGCGACGCGCCGGATCCGGGCACCAGCAGCGCGCCCTACCGTCTCTACAACATCGGCGCGCACAATCCGGTGCACCTGATGCGCTTCATCGAGGTGCTCGAGGGCTGCCTGGGCGTGCAGGCGCAGAAGAACATGCTGCCGCTGCAGCCGGGCGACGTGCCCGACACCTACGCCGACGTGCAGGCACTGGTCGACGACGTCGACTACCGGCCGTCGACGTCCATCGAAACCGGCATCGCGCGCTTCGTCGACTGGTATCGCAACTACTATAAAGTGTGAACATGAGCCACAACCGCAAAATCTCTGTCGTGGGCCTCGGCTACGTCGGTCTTCCGGTCGCCGTCGAGATGGGCAAGCTGCAGCGCGTCATCGGCTTCGACATCAACGCCGAGCGGATCGCGGAACTGCGCAACGGGCACGATCGCACCGGCGAGGTCGAGCCGGAAGACCTGCGCGCCGCCGAAGTGCACTACACGGCGGCGCCCGAGGATCTGAAAGGCGCGGACTTCCACATCGTCGCCGTGCCCACGCCGGTCGACGACGCCAAGCGTCCGGATCTGACGCCGGTCATCAAGGCCTCGCAGACCGTCGGCAGGCAATTGAAGCGCGGCGACATCGTGGTGTACGAGTCCACGGTCTACCCCGGCGCCACCGAGGAGGACTGCGTTCCGGTGCTCGAGCGCGAGTCGGGCCTGAAGTGCGGCAGCGACTTCTTCGTCGGCTATTCCCCGGAGCGCATCAACCCGGGCGACAAGGAACACCAGTTCAAGACCATCACGAAGGTCGTCTCCGGGCAGACTCCCGAGGTGCTGGAGATCGTCGCCAGGGTCTACGAGTCCGTGGTCAGGGCGGGCGTGCATCGGGCGTCGTCGATCAAGGTCGCCGAGGCCGCCAAGGTCATCGAGAACACCCAGCGCGATCTCAACATCTCGCTGATGAACGAGCTTGCGCTCATCTTCAACCGCATGGGCATCGACACCCAGGACGTGCTCGCCGCGGCCGGCACGAAGTGGAACTTCCTGCGCTTCGAGCCGGGCCTGGTCGGCGGTCATTGCATCGGCGTCGATCCGTACTACCTGACGCACAAGGCGCAGATCCTCGGCTACATCCCGCAGGTGATCCTGGCCGGCCGCCGCATCAACGACGACATGGGCCGTTACGTCGCCGGCGAAGTGGTCAAGCTGCTCATCAAGGACGGTTGCAGTGTGAAGGGATCCACCGTCACCGTGCTCGGCCTGACCTTCAAGGAGAACGTCCCGGACCTGCGCAACACGCGCGTGGTGGACATCCTGGCCGAACTGCGCGACTACGACATCAACCTGCAGATCCACGATCCCTGGGCGGATCCGGAAGAAGCCGTGCACGAGTACGGCATCCACCTGACGCCCAGGGACAAGCTCGCACCGGCGGACGCGGTCGTGTTCGCGGTGCCGCACCGCGAGTTCGTCGATGGCGGCTGGGGGCTGATCGCCTCGCTGCTCAAGGGCGGTCGCGGCGTCGTGGCCGACATCAAGGCCCGCCTGCCGCGCGATTCCAAGCCCGCCGACATCGCGCTCTGGCGCCTGTAGGCGCCGTTCCGGTCCGTCACCGGGCCGTTCGCCCCGTCTCGCGGTGCGAACGGTCCGGCATTCCGTGCAAGGTTCCGCGCTTCGCGCGCGAGGCGTCGCGTACAATGCGGCCCTGATCAACGAGCCCGCCGGCACGCGCCGGCGCCCACCCCGAAACGGAATCCCGAAACCATGAAAGTCGCCATGATCGGCACCGGCTACGTCGGCCTGGTGTCCGGTGCCTGCTTCGCCGAGTTCGGCGCCGACGTGACCTGCGCGGACGTGGATGCGTCCAAGATCGAACGGCTGAAGCGGGGCGAGATACCAATCTACGAACCCGGCCTGGGCGACCTGGTCGGCAAGAACGTGGCCGGAAGCCGGCTCGCATTCACGACCGACGTCGGCGCCGCGGTCGCGGCGGCAGACCTGGTGTTCATCGCCGTCGGCACGCCCTCGCGGCGCGGGGACGGCTACGCCGATCTCACCTACGTCTACGAGGCCGCGCGCGAGATCGCGCGCAACCTGGCCGGGTACACGGTGATCGTCGACAAGTCCACGGTACCGGTGGGCACCGCGCGCAATGTCGAGCGGATCATCCGCGAGATCGCGCCCGCTGCGGACTTCAATGTCGCCTCCAATCCGGAATTCCTGCGCGAGGGGTCGGCGATCGCGGACTTCATGCGCCCCGATCGCGTCGTCATCGGCGTGGAGAGTGCGCGCGCCGAGTCACTGTTGCGCGAGCTTTACCGGCCGTTGAACCTCATCGAAACGCCGATCCTGGTGGTGAACCTGGAATCCGCCGAACTCATCAAGTACGCCTCCAACGCCTTCCTCGCCACCAAGATCAGCTTCATCAACGAGATGTCCATGCTCTGCGAGGCGGTCGGCGCCGACGTCCACGCCGTCGCCAGGGGAATGGGGCTGGACGGCCGCATCGGCCGCAAGTTCCTGCATCCCGGACCCGGCTTCGGCGGCTCGTGCTTTCCCAAGGACACCCAGGCGCTGGTGCGGATCGCGCAGGAGAACGGTGTCACCAGCCGGATCGTCGAGTCGGTGATCGAGGTCAACGCGGCGCAGAAGGCGCGCATGATCCTCAAGATCCGCGCCGCGCTCGGCGGCAACGAGGCCGGCAGGCAGTTCGGCGTGCTCGGCCTGACCTTCAAGCCCGAGACCGACGACATGCGCGACGCCCCCTCATTGTCCATCCTGCCGGCGTTGATCGAGCGCGGCGCGCGGATCCGCGCCCACGATCCGCAGGGCATGGCCGAGGCCGCGCGCCTGCTGCCGCCGCAGGTCGAGTACTGCGACGATATCTACGCGACCATGGCCGGGGTGGATGCCGTGGTGATCCTCACCGAGTGGAACCACTACCGCGGCCTGGATCTGGCGCGGGTGCGCAGCGCCATGCGCGGCAACGTGTTCGTCGATCTGCGCAACGTCTACGACCCGGCGCGCATGCGGGAGCTGGGCTTCGACTATCATTGCGTCGGGCGCTGATCGGGACCGCGGCGCAGGCGTGGGGCGCATGAATCGCACATGCACGCTCCACCGCCGGAAATCGGGCGCAGTGTGAGCCGCGACTGGTATCTCGTGCGTTGCAAGCCGCGCGGGGAGCGCACCGCGCTGGAGAACCTGGCCCGCCAGCAGTACCGCGTATTCCTGCCGTTGCTGCGAGTGCGGCGGCGCCGGCGCGGAAAATTCGTGCCGCGCGTGGAGCCGATGTTTCCCGGCTACCTGTTCGTGGAATTGGCGCAGGGCGAGGACGACTTCGCCCCCATCCGATCGACCCTCGGCGTCATGGGCCTGGTGCGGTTCGGGGATGCCTACGCGCGCCTGCCGGGCGATTTCATCCGCGCGCTGCGCGACCGATCCGACGCCGACGGCATCCACGAGGTGCCGCAGGCACCGCTCGCACGCGGCCAGCGCGTCATGCTGATCGAGGGCGCGTTCGCCGGGTACGAAGCGGTATTCGAGGCCGGCACCGGCCGCGAGCGCGTCGCGGTGCTGCTGGACATCGCCGGGCGCTTCGTGCGGATCCAGACCGGCCGCGCCGCCATCGAGCCGCTGTAGCCGCGGGCGATCAGCGGAAGTTGGGCGAGGCGGGACCGGGCGCAGGTGTGGGCCTGGCGTCCGTCCCCGAAGCGGGAGGCGGTGCCTCGGTTCGCCGGATGAGTCCCTTGCTTTCCAGTTCCTGCACCAGTTGCGTCATGAGCGAATACGAGTACATGAAACCCTCGATCGGCATCACCACGCGGCGCCGGAACTCCAGCCGCGGCTGGTTGTTCGGGTCGCGATCGGTGGTGGAAATGCTGGCCAGGTCGAGCCGGATGACGGAGCCGGTGAGGTGGATTTCGGCGATGCGGTCGGCGAACAGTTCGTCGGTCATGTGCTGGAACCTCCCTTGATTTCGCCGGCCATTGTATTACCTGATCCGGCCGCGCGATCGGTTCGCCAGCTCAAGCGCCGAGCGTGGCCATGGTGAAATCCTTCCAGCGTCCCCAGCCGCTCGCGTCGGCAGCCCGCACCCACGCGGTCACTCACGAGTACATACGCGCGAAGAACATCAAGAAATTGTCCTATTCCCATCAGGTCCGTTGTCTATACGCTACCTTCAACACGTCATACTCATTGCGACGGCTCGAGATCCGGGGAGACTATCACACCAACGAAATTCTAAAGGCCGCGACGAATCTGGTCCGGTTCGGTTCGCTCGGCAGCGATTTAATTGGCCCTGTGAGTCGGCAGATCAAACCACGCGTAGTGCAAATTGTCGAAACGGCGGCTGCCCTTTACGCTAACGCCTACGATGTCCGGACGCTGGAACTTTGAACGGTTGAGTGCCGAAACGTCCTGGATGGCAACGCCGAATCCTTCCATGACGCTCCCGTTTCGATTCTCGACAAAAATTCGGTTGCCATCGGCATAGTAGTTGACGTTGCGTGCGCGCATGACGTAGTCATTGAGATCGCGTGTGGTCGCGAGATAAAGCAAGCCCGCTTGATTGGCGGCGGCGATGTTCGCCAAGTGCTCGTTGTACCATTCATTGAGCTTCCATTTTGTCGTTCCGTCATCCCCCTTCTCGAAGTGCAGGGCTTCGAATGGTAAATAGGTATGCAAATTCAGGAAGCCACGTGCTGCGACGATTTCGCTCACATGCTTGGCGGTAAATCGGTCCTTCGGAAAGCCGATCGGCGTGGTGGAGAACACGATAGGCCGCCAATCGTCGTTCAAATCGTCGTCGAGTCCGACGCTATAAAAAAGTAGGTTCGAAGGGTAATTCTCACGGATCATGTTCGTATCGGCAGCGTATTTGTCGTGAAGCGCGTTGAAGTACTTGTACCCGAACTTCCTTAAAAGAGGCACGATATAAATCGTAGAGCTGCGATTCCAGCCACCTTGCCACAGGCAGTCCGGGCCCCCGTGATCTACCCACGTGACCGCGGAGAACTCCAAAAGCCTTTCGAGCGACTGCCGTACGACATGCTCTGGATCCTGCTCGTCCGAAAGCCCCGTGCAATGCGCCCCGATCTCGACGGAAAAACCTTGCGATCTATAGCGACGCAACTGTTCAAGGAAATCGTTTGAGCTGGCTAGTCTATTCTGCGTGAAGGGTCCGGCTTGCTCGCTACTTGCGGTACGACTCTCGAAAGCAATGTTTTTGCCGAAAGCGAATACGGTCTTGGTGAGCGGTATCTGGTTGCCCAGGAACCCACGTCCAGCTTGAAGGACGGGCGCGTCGCCCCCATACATTGTTTCGATGTCTTGAGCCACGCCGACGTAATCCGCGTGTTCAGTGATGGCTAGCGATGCCAGGAAACCATGCGGTTGCCATAATGGCGCAACGAGGACGCTGCTGACGGAGTGGGTGATCAATAGCGCTGTGCGAGGCAGAGCGCTGACAATCCCGAGATTGGGATGATACCGCCGACCCTTTTCGTCGGGTACTGGAGTAGAGACCCGCATGGAGCGTTCGCGGAATTCATACGAGTAGACCTCAAAATCCGCGGTGCCGCGCATCGGGTCGAACGCGATCTTCACGAGATCGGCATGCGTGAAACTGAGGCTCCGGTAAGTGCCGCGCCGCGTCCGATATACGACGGACTGAGGATGCAGGGATCCGAGTTGCAAAATCGTTCGCGTAGTGATGGTCTGGATTTGATGGTCCGATTTCAGCACATAGATGGCTGCAACGTCCCAAACCCGAAAGCTAACGCCTTCGGAGGCGATATCCGGACGCGGACCCGTTCCCGCGAGGTCCGGAAATCTGACGCGATAGGCTGTGGCATCGCCGCCAGGGTTTTTAATCTTTTTATGGGTTTTGGCGAATCGTTCCAGAGAAGTACGGTGCGTGCGCTGGCCGAACAGTGTAAGACGCGAAAAGCCGGCGATCTGGCCCGTACCGAGCCCCGCATGGCCCACGGGCTGAACGAACAGTGAAACACTGTCGTCCGCTTCGCGATTCGGGACGCCTGCGAAGAAGTCGGAATAGGACGGCAACGATTCGACCGGCGAGTACGGTGCCGCACGCAGCATGTGGTAGCTATCGAGTATCACGCTCGCGCCCCCATCGACATTCCACCAGTGGTAAAAGAAAATGACGTCCGAACTCGGCGTAGGTCCTTGCGTTTCGAGCGAGAGCACGGGATAGCCGGCAACTTTGAATTTCGGCTTTGACGCAATGTTGTGGGTTGCCAAAGATCGAAGCTCGGCTGGGTCGGTGACGCGCCCGAGCTCCGTAAGTTGGGGGTCCACAATGTCGTAGAACGGTTGGAGCACTAGGCTCGTCAGCGTATCGACGCGTGCGGAAACATGTGCAAGTATTCCGGAAACGGCCAGCAGAAGTCCGCAAGCTCTCCAAGGAAAGCGCTCAGTTTTACGTGGCAACGACAAATTGCTGTGCGGGATTTCACCTTCTCCGACTCCCCTAACTTGGTGCGGCGGTATTATCCGCGCGGTCGTCATTACGCGTATTCCTTTGCTAAATGCCGTATGGAGGTCCAAGGCGTCCGTTGATGTACATGCTATTGATGTCCTTGTAACCGCGCGATTTCCATCGCGAGATGACGAGCGTAGATACCATAGCCCTGGGCATCAACGTGGACGTGATCGAGATAGTTCCCGGCGTGCAGATCAGCCAGCGGACCAAGATAGGTAATTTCCGGGCCCGAGGCCCCTACGATGGCCTCTTCGAGTTCGTGTAGCATGGTTGCATATCGTTCTTCATCCATCAGTCCGGCTAGCAACCGCGGATTCTCCTTGGCGTAAAAGATCACGGCGTGTTGGCCCGCTACCCGCATTTTTGCGATTGTTCGCATCAGTGCGGCGAACTGGGTATTGCTGTAATCGAGCGTCGATGAGGCATAGCGCTTGCGGACCCTCATCAGCAGCATCATTTCGTTCGTATCGGCGTGATTTGTAAGGTTATCGCGTTCGAGACGTTCGCGCAGGCGCTTGACGACGTCGCGAGGTTCACCGTCGAGCCAGCGAGAACGCACAAAGTCGCGCATCTGATAGGTGCGCCATGAGTTCGTCATTAGCCGCGTCACTAAAGCCTCGAACCCCCGCTCGCCCGACAGTGCTGGCAGGCGACCCGACGCAGTCAATTGCAGACCGTCTGCGAGCCAAGTGCGACTATTGCGCGCTGCGCCTTCGGCGAAGTCAAGAGAAAACGAACGTAGGCTGACATCCAATACGATTACATCCGGCTTTTGTGGCAACATCGCGCCGACAAGTGCTTCCACGTCCGCAGGCACGGCGCCGTTCATGCCTAGATTCATGACCAGCACCGGCCGTTCCGGGGTCCGCGCGGAGAGTTCTTCCTCGAGCGCTACGGAGAGCGTGTGTCTCCGCCAATCTCGATTCCCGCTGAGGGCCATGGCTTCCCCGACAACCAGCGAGTCGCCAATCAGGACGATTCGTCGCCCTTGAAACCTAGCGGTGTATGTCGCCTTCGTAACCAGCGCCGCAGGCGATTGGATGTCTATAGCATCGCTCACGATGCCGCTGCGTTCGAGAAGATGCCCGATGCTAAAATCGAACGCCGCGAGAATTATAACGACGGCGACAATCGAGGCGCTGAGCCTCGCAAGGACGCTCACGTGCGGTACCCGCATGGTTGTTCATCCTGTGCCATGCGACGCGTTCGGGTTCAGAAATTCTGGTAAATAAACGCAGTGACGCCGCTACCCATGAGATAAACGATGGCGACGACCTTCACCGCGAGCCAGAGTATCGACAGCATTTCGCGACCATCGGGCCACATTATCTCAAGCCCGCCATGGCAAAATAGAACCTTAACCATTGTTCGTTAGGGGCCATCCATAGCACGAGGGTCAAGCTAACGAACGCGTACGTCGCCGCCTGCAGAAGCGTGCGTTGCACAATTGATTGCGAGGGTGCGACAGTAGTGCGCCGTGGCGTGGAACGCCGCTGTCGCATCTGAATGACGGCGAGAATGCCGCCATGCAACACGCCAAACACCAGAAAACCGAGCGCGGTGCCGTGCCACAAAGCGATTAGCACCATTACAAAGAAGTAAGCCGCCGTGATCAGCGTCCAGTGCCACGCGCGCCGCGTACGCGACAGTATCACCTTGGTGATCGGCGTGAAAACGTAGTCACGCATCAGCGAGCTCATTGACACGTGCCAGCGATCCCAAAATTCGCGAACGTTGACGGCGGCGAAGGGGCGAGCGAAGTTTTCCCGTACACGGATGCCCATCAGTCGGGCAAGGCCTATAGCGATATCGCAATAGCCGCTGAAGTCCAGGTAAATAAGTAAAAGTTGGCCTAACGCCGCAATCCAGAGAACCAACGACGCACTGGCTGCGGGATCACCGATGCCTGAGACGCTGAATGGCGCGAGATTGTCGGCAATGCAGAACTTCTTGATGAAGCCGTTGGCGATGCGATGCAATGCTGGTACGACGACGGTAGGATCCCGTTCAGGAACGAGGTATTGACTGGTGAACGAGCTATAGCGTTCGATCGGACCGGCCAGGATGGCTGGAAAAAACAGCATGTAATTCAAAAAATCGAGCAGATTTGTTTGCTTCGGTAAATCACTTTCCATCAGATAACTGATGCCGCGGAAAACTAGGTAGGAGATCCCGATGATGGCGACCGGGAACTGCGAGAAGGGATTCGCACTTCCCAGCAGCTCGGGATCTTTAACTAGGAATAGGAAAGCCCACAGGATCGTGATGACGCTCATCTGGGCGCTCGCGGTCCAACGCGTCGCCGCCTTTCGCCGCAGCTGACCCGCGAGATATATGCTCGCGAGCAATCCTCCCAGGACCGCCGCGGAAAGCGGATCATGCAGGTACGTCGCGATAAAAACGACGTTGAAAGTTAGGATCCCTAGGCGTTTGATTGCGACGTGGTCTGCAATGCGAGCGAAGGCAACCGCCGCCGCCGCGACGAGCAGGAACTGCCAGGAATTTACCGGCACGCGGTAGTACCCGCTCGGGAATGCGCGCCCGTCTCGCTGGCTCGTTCCAGATTCATGCGCCGCACCGGTTCAATGACGGGCCTTGGCTAGATGGAAATTGAGCCATGCGAACGCGGCACCGGCAAACTGGCGGGCACCGACATTGTTGAAGTGCGTTCCGCTGTTGTACGGCATGCCGTCAACGCCGTCGACGACGAAATTGCTCGGAATTAGGTTCATATAGGCACGTGAAGAGGCAATACGCGACATCAATTCGATATAGCGCTGGCGATTCTGCATCTGCTTCCAGCGAGGGTAAGCGGGGCCGTAGTTGAACGTGAATGCGCGTTCCGAATAGTTATAGGTGTTGGGGAGCATGGCGCCGATGACGGCACGCGGCGCCATGCGGTGGAGGTGGTCCAGGAAGGCGTTCATGTTCTTTACAAAATCCCGCTCGACGGCGGAATTCTTTTCGTCGGGATTCATCCCGAAGGTGTCGTTATCGCCGACATTGAGGACGATGTAATCGGGTACGTTGCCGTTGAGTCGCTCTTTTACGTACCGCTGCATGTCCATCTTCGGGTGGCCGTTCGCGTCCTTGAACAGGAAAGGGCTCTGCGGTGGCATGTTGGGATTCGGCGAAGGCTGGTCCGAATAAAGCGTGAGCAGCGTCTGAACGCTGTAACCTGGGCTGCCTTCATGATACATGCGGTCGAGCGGCGGGTTGTTCTTCATGTCTGGGTACGAGCCGTACCAGTACCTGATGCTGCCCACGAACTCGACGGGCGGCAGACCAGGCATGGCTAGATAATCGGCGAGATAGGCCGGCCAATACATGGACGCGAGGCTGTGACCGATGATCAGAACGCGCGGCGGCGTTGCTCGTTTCGGAACGGGCTTCGCCGGTGGACTGACGATGACGGTGGTCGCGCCCTCAGCTATCAGCTTTCCGGCCCAATCGGTCACTTTCAGCGTGAGCACGTGCTGTCCGATATTAGCGGCTTGTGGCGCGAATTCGAGGGCGCGCCGAGCCTGCGTCGCAAATGCAAGTGCGGCTCCGCCCGGGACGAACACGTACTCGTCCGATTCGCGGGCAAGCACTGCGTTCTCGTAGAAAAATTTCTGTTCGATGCCCGCGACGAGGTAAATCGCTTTAGGCATAAGGAAACGCACCGTACCAGCGTTCGCCACAACGCTGACCTCGCTATAAGGAAACGGTACGGTGGGGAAACTGGCAGGCACCTTGCCGGCGTCGGGCGTCAACCGAACATCGTCGAAGGACACGATCTTGTCCTTCCGGGCGACCACGGTCGTCCCGATTTCCGTCCACCCGCCTTTGCCGGCGCCATATTCATTCATGTCCTTGATGCTGACGAGCACGACCTTCATCGCGGCGAGTTTGGCGTTGGCGGGCTTACTGAGCGCTCGCGCGCCCTCAATCAGGGCAGTATTCAGGAACGCGGCCGCTCGCGCCTCGCCGCGTTTCGCGTCCGGCACCTTTGCGAGATACGGATACATGTTCAATATGAGGATGATCTCGCCGGCCTTGGTCTTCCACTCCACGCGGTCCTCCGGTTTGAGCTCAAGGCCAGTTAGCGCAGCCGCTCGAAATGCCACGGACGACAGCGCGACCCACAACAGAGCCGCAATGAATACGACCGGCGGCGTGCGGCGACAGTCTCCCGAAATTAAACGCACAATTCATTCTCCGTAAGGTGACAGGCCCTTCCGGGCGGGTCGCGAGCCTCATTGGCACGCTTGGTGATCAGCGCCTGGCCACGACAACATAGATCCCTGAGTTCCTGAGGGCCGGCTCGGCGAAGATGCGGGTCCGGTAACCGCGGCGTTCGAGCATCGTCGCCATCAACTCGTGCTCGCGTTCGCCCTGATCATGCACTTCGATGACGAACTGAGCGATTTTCGGCCAATGCGCTTCCGAAATTCCGGCGAGTATGGCGTGTTCGGCGCGCTCGACGTCGATTTTTGCCAGCGCCACGTCGTCGACCGCTTCATCGGCGAGCACGCGGGACAACGTGGTCATCGGGCATCGAACAGTTTGCCGGTCCTGCAATCTGCTTCCTACGAGCAGTTCCAATTCGCGCTCACTGGGAGGATGGTGATATTTCGATTCGTATTGCGTGCGGGCGCCGGCCCGAAGCACTTCGAGATCCTGCCGCTCGTCGGCGAAAATTCCGCTCAGAATCGAGTAATGCGGATAGTATGATAGATCGACCTCGCCAATCTCCGCGCCGAGGGCGGTCGCGAAGACCCGTGCCGATGCGCCGAGCCGAGCGATGTTGAACCGCAGCAGTTCTACGCAATGCGGTGCCGGTTCGAAGCACAGGAGATTTACCGCCTCGTACTTTAGCGCGGCATACAAGCTGAACATGCCGATGTTGGCTCCGATGTCGAGTACCGTCGCGCCGGGCGGGACCATGAGGCCGTAGCGGGTATAGACTTCCTGCACGAAAATCTCGTCATACAGGAATTTCGTCTCATGGGCGTTGAGTTCCGCGATCTCGAGGCCATTGGGCAGCACGACCTTATGCACGAGGCCGCCCCCCGTCGCCAGCGCCGGGCGCGGTGTGGAAAGGTCCAGCGGTGCCTTCGATCAATTCGAGCAGCATGCCGTTCGAGTGATAGAAAAACTGAATCAGGTTTCCGGCGAAAGCCGCGGCAGGCGTCGGCTCGGTGATGGGCCGAAAACCCTGCGCGCGAAGCCTCATGGCCTCGGTTGCGAGATCGTTGCAGCGAAAGCACAGATGGTTGAGCACGTTCGTCCGCGTTTTCAGACTGCGCGTAATAGGCGACTTTTCGGAAAGCGGTTGCAGTAGTTCGTAAACTAGGCCGTCGCGGGTTCGGCCGAACAGCGCCACGACGCCCTGCAAGGGATCGGCGATCTTCGCGCTCCAAGTCATGCTACCGAACAACTGCTCGAAAATGGCGGCGTCGCGGTCGATGTCCTCGGTGAGAAAGCCGATGTGATCAAAGTCGATCGGGACGTTCACGATGAACTCGCGTCAGGCACGCCGCCGCGCAATGACCGCGGTGCTGATCGTGGATTGAGTGCGTCGCGCAGCCTCGAGCGTCATATTGGTCTGCGGCGCGAACTTCGCGTCCTCGATCACATAGCCGCTGTCCGCAACGAAGTCCACGACATCTTCCGGTGTACGCAACAGGAAGAGGTGGTCGGGCGCGGGGCTGTTCACCGGCATGTTGACGAACAGGCGTCCGGCTTCGGCGAGCAGGCCGGACACCGCCTGCAGCGCGGCACGAGGCTGTTCGAGGTGTTCCAAGATTTCGCTGAGGACGATGCTGTCGTAAGTGCGTCCGGTGGCACCTGCCGTGTAAAGGTCCTGCACCCGGAGCGTGGTCGCTCGCTGGATGCCGATCAGGTCCAAGGAGCGCCGGGTGTGGTCGATGCTTCTGGCCGAGATGTCCCAACCTTCGAGGCTCTCGCACAGCGTCTCCCGGCCGGCGAGAAGCATGAGCAGCCCGTGGCCGGGTCCTATTTCGAGGTGCCGGAACGGCTTCGTGAATCCCCGCAGGAAGGCACTGCGGAAAAATCGCATGATTTCGGTGTGATTCGACCACCATACCTGGGTGATCAAAAGGCCGTTCATGTAGTGAGCCATCAGATCGTCGTTCGAATACACCTCAGCGACTGCGTCCTCGAAACGGGACAGGCGGTAGTTTCCACTCCGGCGAAAATGCAATTCTTCGCCGAGCACGAGCTGGCAGATCCAGTCGTAGTCCAGCAGCACTCGTTCTAGGTCCGCGCCTGCGATATGCCAAACGAATTCGGCAATTTCGTCGGCCATGCGCAAGTGGTCCGCCGCAGCGTTGCTCAGGCGCTTCGTCAGCGCGCCGGCGTGTCTCGGCGTTGCGGCGATCTGCCGTTCGAAGAGACGCACAAGAGCCGGATAGTCGTCTCTATACTTCGCGGGAAGCGAGATATCCATCAACAATTGCGATCCGATGTATAGCGCCGCGAGAAACGAGCTACCGGCATAGGCCGCTGCAGGGCCCGAAAGACCACGGCGTCGTATGAAGACCCGATGAGTCGGGCTACACAAGCTTCCTCTCGATAACCTCCACGAGCTGTCCGACGTTCGCAAGTCCGGTTATTTCGGCAGTGGACAGGTTGATTCCGAGCGCTTGCTCGATCGCCACGATCAAGCGAACATGCCCTAGGCTGTCCCAGCCTTCCACTTGTGCCGCGGTGAGGTCGGGCGACAGCTGGACGTGATCGTTGTCGAATACGTTCTGGAAGATCGGCGTTAAGCGTTCGTAGATATCCACAATTTACTCCGGCACTGTTGGATCTAAAAATTCGAAAGGACGCATCATTACTGAGGCCGGTGGGGAAATCGGCACTGGGCTTGGTATTGCCGCTTTCGCCTACCGGTAAGTGTTCGAAAACCGGAAAGATCTGCAATTTCACGAAATGCTGGCTGCACTGTGCACGACGCGGATCGGCACGTCCTTCGGTTTGTAGGCTTCGACATCCAGTGCCCACATTGACGCGCCGTCGTCCGTGCCGATTTCGATGAATCCAAGTCGGGCATAATGCCCAACCACCATGTTGTTTTTTCCGGATGGCAGGTAGCGGCCGATCAACTTGGTAATGTCAGCTTTACGCGCAGTTGTTACTATTTCGTTCAAAACTGCCTCCTCCAGGCGCCTTCCGAGTACGCGACAACTCATGAGCCATGTGTCGATTTCCCAGTACGAGGAGCTCAACGGCCTACAGATTACGACGCTAATCATACCGTTGTCGCCGAATCGATCGATTAAGCGCACTTGAAGAGTCCAAGTTGTCGGATCGCATTCAAAAGCTTCTACCTGGGTTTCGGTATAGCGGCGGGTCGTGAGGTTGAACTGATTGGTCTTGTTGATTAGTTGCGCGATGCGGCCGCGTCCGGCAGCGTCGAAAGGAGCAAATTTAGCCACCATGTCGAGCGACGCCAGAAAATGTCCGAGATCGCGTGACTGAAGTTTAAGAGCGGAACGTTGTGCGTTGGCCGCATAATGATCCGCACGCACAGCATCTTCGGCGGAGAAGGCTACTGCGTCGAAGTAGCCCGCGTTCAGCAGTACTCGTGCGTATTCGCTGGGGTCATCCGGCAACTCAGGTACGGCGACCTCCGGAAGCGCCTGTCGCACCAGCGCGCGTTCCGCCGGATTGTCATCGAGCAGGACAAGACTTTCGAGTCCGATATCGAGCGCGCGCGCAATTGCTTCGAGATTCGTGGCCTTATCGAACCAATTTGCCTGGAAGACGCTAATGTGTTCGCGTCGGATCAGCATCTCGGGATGTTCCGTGAACGGTTGAAGTGCAGCGATCTCGTCGTTCTTGGAGCACACGGCAAGAACGACGCCGCGATCTCGCAGATGCAGCGCGGCTTTCTGGACGTCGAGAAACGCCTCGCCGAGGGCCGTGCCGTTGCCGAGCTCAATACCGCTGACGCCGAGGTCACCCACGGCACCACCCCACAGCGTATTGTCGAGATCGAGTACAAGACATTTTCTCGTCCTACCGCGCAGAGCAGCTATCGAGCGGGCCACGGCGTCCGCCCATAACGGAAGGGCGTTCTGAGCAAATTGTACCTTGGCGAGGTTCCATTCCTTCGGCGCGTGCCAGTTGAGGAGTCCGATGGAATTTGCCAGGGCTTCCACGTCGACGATAACGTCTCCGGGCGAATTCCGCACGAGTCTCCGCAATCCCGAGTTGAAATCGTTGATAAGTGCGCGTTGCGTTCCATGTATGACGGAATCCATCCCACCGAATAGGGATTCCGGAGTGGAGGGAACCGTCTGGAACATGATGGTTGCGTTGGAATTGTGTTTCAATGCCACCCGGATCTGCGAGATGAATTCCAAGGCGGAATCGACCTGCGCTCCATGATCCGGCCCGGGTCGGATCATCATCGGCAATCCGCGATGGTCCAGCGCCAGTAGCGCCGCATCACATGGGGGACCGTAAAGCGCCGACTCCGAGTTAAGCGCCTCCTGTAGCACTTGGCCATAGCTTCCAGTAACGATCGTGAGGTCTATGCCGTAGCGCAGTGCGGAGGCCGTAAGAGCAGGAGCCATAAAATCCGTGGTCGCATTACACAGAATGCCGAGGCGGAATGGAGTCAGCCGAAAGTCGCCGCCAGCCTGTTTGAGTCGGGAGTGTGCCTTCGCAAGCTGCGCAAGGTGGGCACCGTCCAACGCATGGTTCGCCAATGCGACGAGTTGCCGCGCTTCCGATGCAGTGCGACACAACTGCCGGAATTCCACCGGGGGGTGCGGCAAATGACGCAAAGCTTTCAGCATCGACGGTGCGGTATCCGCGAATTCTGTTGTAAGCCCGAGTGCGATCCCTGCGAAATACTGGTTCGCGCGGCGCGCGGCGCGCGTCGAGCTCTTTCTAAACCGCGATGGCGCTTTAATAATGCTGACATTCGGGGGGGTCGACGGCGAGCGCCGATACCCTTACTCAATTGTCAGCAACGCCCAACGCGGAGGTGCGCTGACCGGGTAAGTCCGGGCCCGTGCGGCAAACCTCTCGACACGCGGTATTTTCGTCCATTTTTCGTGGGTACCGCAATACGCGCGCGAAGCGCGCAACCTAAAGGGCGCCCGGAGTGGCGGCGACTGCCTTCCGACGCGGGGCGCTCGCTCGGGCTTATGGCTCAGTGATCGAAGAATGTGATTGGAGAGGGGTCTGGTCGATTCTGAGCCGGACAGGCTGCTAGCCGCGGAATTGGCGGTTTATACTTTGTCGTCGTATGCAGGGCAGTGTACGTAACGGCGCTTGGTAGCGAGACGAAGGCCCCGAGGTATGGCGCCGCCCGTGTGGCTGCCTGAAATCTAACATGCTCAGGCAACACCCCGATGTGTGCGCCGGACCGGTTTCGATAAAGGAAAAGGAATGAGCCCCGCTGAAGACAAATCCGGACGCGATGAGCAGGCGGCGATCGACCAGCGTAACAAGAGCTTTTGGGACGAGCTGTGCGGAACTCAGTTCGCAAGGCAGATTGGAGTCAGCGATTCCTCGCCAGCTTCCCTCAAGAAGTTCGACGACTTGTATATGAGTTTCTACCCGTACCTGGCGCGCCATGTGCCCCTCTCAGAGCTGAAGGGGCGCAAAGTGATGGAGGTGGGACTGGGATACGGTACATTGTCCCAGAAAATCGCCGAGGCCGGAGCGGACTACAGTGGTCTCGATATCGCGGCCGGCCCTGTCCACATGGTCAATCATCGCCTCAAACAGATCGGGTTGGCGGGTAAGGCTGTGCAGGGCAGCGTGCTTGAATGCCCATTCGCCGACGGCGAGTTCGATTGGGTCGTGGCGATCGGCTGCCTCCATCATACGGGCAATCTGCAGAAGGCCCTCGACGAGGTCTGGCGGGTCTTGAAGCCAAACGGGCGGGCGATGGTGATGGTCTACTATGCATACTCCTATCGCCGGTGGGCCTATCACCCAAGCATGACGCTCAAATATTTTCTGCACGACAAGTTCGGCGTCGGCAATCGCGACGGTGTAGCTACTGAAGCGGAGCGTGCCCATTACGACGCCTCGACAAAGGACGGAGCGGGCGCGCCTGAAACATCATTTACGTCGGCTTCGGAGATGCGCCGGATGACGCGCAGATGGTCGCGGTGTGACGTGCATCGGGAGAACATCGGTCAGGAGTGGCTGTTCCGCTCGACTCCGCGCGACGTCGCGATTCGTAGGTGGGGTCCATTGGTCGGGCTCGACATCTATTGCGATTTGACGAAGTAGCGCGGGCTCATAGGTAGGATCTTATAACGCCCTGATCCGTGAACCTTTTCGTTCGCCATCGATCAGATCCCGCAGTGCCGCGTTCGGCGGCGTAGTGCGGGAGATCTGCGGTGGCGAGGATCGATGCATCGACGATGGTCAGACAGTTCAAGCACTCC
>JBFXBD010000004.1:143562-156779 GCA_050183625.1 Gammaproteobacteria bacterium | reverse complement strand
GCCGGCAACGGCACGTGGGAGTTCTCCACGGACGGCGGCGGAAGCTTCAATCCGATTGGCGCCGTTTCGGACGCCCAGGCGCTGCTGCTGCGCGCGACGGATTTGGTCCGTTACATTCCGGACAGCGCCAACGGCGAAACCGCGACGCTCGGCTATCGAGCCTGGGACCAGACCGGCGCCAGCGCCGGTCAGCAGGGCACCAAGGTCAGCGCCGCGATCAACGGCGGAACCAGCGCATTCAGCGCCGGTACCGATACCGTGTCGCTGACAGTGACACCGGTCAACGACGCGCCCGCCTTCACCTCCGCTGCAACGGCGAACGTCGCCGAAAACTCCACCGGCGCGCTTGCACTCGCGGCCGCCGATGTCGACCTGCCGGCGCAGACGCTCACATTCAGCATCACCGGCGGCGCGGATCAGGCGCTGTTCCAGATCTCCGGTGGCAATCAGCTCCAGTTCAAGGCGGCGCCGGACTTCGAGAACCCGACCGATGCCGGTGCGGACAACGTCTACGACGTCCAACTGACCGTCGACGACGGCAATGGCGGCACGGCCGTGCAGAACGTCGCAATCACGGTCACGCCGGTGAACGACAATCTGCCGGCGTTCACCTCCTCGGCCACCCCGGCCGTGAACGAGAACACGGCCGCGGTCGTGACGCTTGCGGCCACCGATTCGGATCTGCCGGCGCAGACCCTGGGTTTCGCCATCACCGGCGGTGCGGATCAGGCGCTGTTCCAGATCGTGGGCGGCAACCAGCTCCAGTTCAAGGCGGCGCCGGACTTCGAGAGCCCGCTCGATGCGGGCGCCAACAACGTCTACGAAGTGCAGGTCACGGCGAGCGACGGTGCGGGCGGCTCGACGGTGCAGAACCTCTCCGTCACCGTCGCCGGCATCAACGACAACGATCCGGTGTTCACTTCCAGCGCCACTCCGAGTGTCGTCGAGAACACCACTGCGGTGGTCGCCCTGGCGGCGACCGATGCCGATCTGCCGGCGCAGACCGTCACCTTCAGCATCGTCGGCGGCGTCGATCAGGCCGCGTTCCAGATCATCGGCAACCAGCTCCAGTTCAAGGCGGCTCCGGATTTCGAGACGCCGTCCGATACAGGTGCCGACAACGTCTACGACGTGCAGGTGCAGGCGGATGACGGCAATGGCCGCACCACGGTGCAGAACGTCGCGGTCACGGTGACCGACGTCGGTCCGCTGGTCGTCACCTCGCCGGCGGCTTTCTCCCTGGCGGAGAATAGCACCGCCGTGGGTTCGGTTGTCGGCGTGTCGGAGAATCCCGTCACCTACTCGATCAGCGGCGGTCCGGACGCGGCGCGGTTCCAGATCGACCTGAACACCGGCGCCCTGTCCTTCAAGGCGGCGCCGGATTTCGAGAACCCGCAGGATGTGGGCGGTACGGCCGGTGACAACGTCTACCAGGTGCAGGTGACCGCCGACGACGGCGCGACCACGCAGCCACAGCTCATCAGCGTCACGGTCTCGAATGCGAACGATGCGCCGGTACTCGGCGGTGCGGTGGCCGGTCAGGCGGTGAACGACAATGCCACGCTGACACCTTTCGGCGCGGTCACGATTGCCGATCAGGATCAGGCGAGCGGCGGCCTGGTGACGGTCACCGTGACCCTGGATGCGGCGGCCAAGGGTACGTTCACGGGCGCCTCGCTGACGACGAGCGGATTCGCCGACAAGGGCGGTGGGGCCTATGCGCTGTCGAACGTAACCGCAAGTGCGGCACAGGCGGCAATCCGCCTGCTTGCCTACGATCCGGCGGATAACCGGGTGGCGCCGGGACTGACCGAGACGACCACGTTCACCGTCGCGGTCGACGACGGCACGGTCACCGTGACCGACGGTACGACCACGGTGATCTCGACATCCGCGAACGACGCGCCGGTGTTGGGCGGCGCGGTGGCCGGTCAGGCGGTGAACGACACGGCGACAGTCGGTCCGTTCAGTGCGCTGACGATCACGGACGCCGACGTGGGCGAAACCGATCTCAGCGTGACCGTAACGCTGGACACGGCGGCCAAGGGTGCGTTCACGGGCGCCTCGCTGACGGCGAGCGGTTTCACGGACCAGGGCGGCGGGGTGTACTCGCTGTCCGGCGTGAGCGCGAGCGCGGCGCAGGCGGCGATCCGTGCGCTGGTGTTCGATCCGTCGGACAACCGGGTGGCTCCGGGCTCCACGGAGACCACGACGTTCACGGTGGCGGTGGACGACGGCGACACCACGACCAACAACGCGACCACGACGGTGGTGTCGACCTCGGTGAACGACGCGCCGGTGCTGGGCGGTGCGGTGGCCGGGCAGGCGGTGAACGACAACGCGACCATCAGCCCGTTCTCGGGGTTCACGATTGCCGATGCGGACACCGGCGAGAATGACCTGACGGTGACGGTGACGCTGGACACGGCGGCCAAGGGCGTGTTCACGGGCGCCTCGCTGACGGCGAGCGGTTTCACGGACCAGGGCGGCGGGGTGTACTCGCGCAGCGGGCTGGATGCGGCCACGGCGCAGACGGCGATCCGCGCGCTGGTGTTCAACCCGGCCGACAGCCGTGTGCTGCCGACGCAGACCGAGACCACGACGTTCACGGTGGCGGTGAACGACGGCGGCACGACGACGAACAATGCGACCACGACGGTGGTGTCGACCTCGGTGAACGACGCGCCGACGGCGGTGGCGGACACGTTCTCGGTGAGCAACGTGGCCACCGGGTTCGTGATGGACGTGGTGGGCGGCACGGGTGGAGCGTCTGCGGATCTGGACCCGGACCTTCCGGCCGAGACGCTGGCGGTGGTTTCGGTGACGGACACCACGCTGGGGACGGTTGCGCTGGTGGTGGGCAATCCGGTGACGCTGGACAGCGGAGCGCAGGTGACGCTGCTGGCCAACGGTCGGTTGAGCTACAACGCGAACGCGGGCTTTGGCGGGCTGCCGGGGGGTTCGTCGGCCACGGACGTCTTCCAGTACACGATCACGGACTCCCAGGGCGTGCAGTCGACGGCGACGGTGACGGCGAACGTCGTGACGAACGCGCCGCCGGTTGCGGTGGCGGACACGGCGGGCCCGGTGACGGAGGACGCGACGCTGACGATAGCGCAGTCGGCGCTGCTGTCGAACGACACGGACGCGGAGGAAGTGCCGGCGTTTTCCGGAGTGGTGAGTCCGAGCGCGAACGGCGCGCTGGTGACGGTGTCGGGCAGTGACGTGATCTACGACCCGCGTGCAGCGGCGGCGATCCAGGCGCTGGGTCGCACCGCGACGGGCGGGCAGGCACTGTCGGACACGTTCACGTACCAGGTGACGGACGGGGTGAACGCACCGGTGTCCGGGACGGTGACGGTGACGGTGACCGGCGCGAACGATGCGCCGGTGATTGGCGGGTTTGCCGATCCGGGTGCGATCAACGACACGGCGACGGTCAATCCGTTTGCGGCGGTGACGATATCGGACGTGGACGTGACGCCGGTGGCGGACACGCAGACGGTGACGGTGACGCTGGACGCGGCGGGCAAGGGCGCGTTCACGGCGGGTTCGCTGGCGGCGAGCGGGTTCGTGGACTCTGGCGGGGGTGTGTACACGTTCAGCGGCACGGCGTCGGCGGCGCAGGTGGCGATCCGGCAGTTGGTGTACAACCCGGCGGACAACCGTGTGGCGCCGGGTTCGACGGAGACGACGACGTTCACGGTGGCGGTGAACGACGGCCTGGCGAGCGTGACGAACGCGACGACGGACGTGGTATCGACCTCGGTGAACGATGCGCCGGTGATAGGCGGTGCGGTGGCCGGGCAGGTGGTGAACGACACGGCGACGGTGAGTCCGTTCAGCGCCCTGACGGTCACCGATGCGGATACCGGCGAGACCGACCTGACGGTGACGGTGACGCTGGACACGGCGGCCAAGGGCGCGTTCACGTCGGGTTCGCTGACCGCGAGCGGTTTCACGGATCAGGGCGGCGGGATCTATTCGCGCAGCGGCCTGACTGCAGCGGCGGCGCAGACGGCGATCCGTGCGCTGGTATTCGATCCGTCGGACAACCGGGTGGCGCCGGGTTCGACCGAGACCACGACCTTCACGGTGGACGTGGACGACGGCACAACGACGACGAACAACGCGACCACCACGGTGGTATCGACCTCGGTGAACGACGCGCCGGTAGTGGGCGGCGCGGTGGCCGGTCAGGCGGTGAACGACACGGCGACAGTCGGTCCGTTCAGTGCGCTGACGATCACGGACGCCGACGTGGGCGAAACCGATCTCAGCGTGACCGTAACGCTGGACACGGCGGCCAAGGGTGCGTTCACGGGCGCCTCGCTGACGGCGAGCGGTTTCACGGACCAGGGCGGCGGGGTGTACTCGCTGTCCGGCGTGAGCGCGAGCGCGGCGCAGGCGGCGATCCGTGCGCTGGTGTTCGATCCGTCGGACAACCGGGTGGCTCCGGGCTCCACGGAGACCACGACGTTCACGGTGGCGGTGGACGACGGCGACACCACGACCAACAACGCGACCACGACGGTGGTGTCGACCTCGGTGAACGACGCGCCGGTGCTGGGCGGTGCGGTGGCCGGGCAGGCGGTGAACGACAACGCGACCATCAGCCCGTTCTCGGGGTTCACGATTGCCGATGCGGACACCGGCGAGAATGACCTGACGGTGACGGTGACGCTGGACACGGCGGCCAAGGGCGTGTTCACGGGCGCCTCGCTGACGGCGAGCGGTTTCACGGACCAGGGCGGCGGGGTGTACTCGCGCAGCGGGCTGGATGCGGCCACGGCGCAGACGGCGATCCGCGCGCTGGTGTTCAACCCGGCCGACAGCCGTGTGCTGCCGACGCAGACCGAGACCACGACGTTCACGGTGGCGGTGAACGACGGCGGCACGACGACGAACAATGCGACCACGACGGTGGTGTCGACCTCGGTGAACGACGCGCCGACGGCGGTGGCGGACACGTTCTCGGTGAGCAACGTGGCCACCGGGTTCGTGATGGACGTGGTGGGCGGCACGGGTGGAGCGTCTGCGGATCTGGACCCGGACCTTCCGGCCGAGACGCTGGCGGTGGTTTCGGTGACGGACACCACGCTGGGGACGGTTGCGCTGGTGGTGGGCAATCCGGTGACGCTGGACAGCGGAGCGCAGGTGACGCTGCTGGCCAACGGTCGGTTGAGCTACAACGCGAACGCGGGCTTTGGCGGGCTGCCGGGGGGTTCGTCGGCCACGGACGTCTTCCAGTACACGATCACGGACTCCCAGGGCGTGCAGTCGACGGCGACGGTGACGGCGAACGTCGTGACGAACGCGCCGCCGGTTGCGGTGGCGGACACGGCGGGCCCGGTGACGGAGGACGCGACGCTGACGATAGCGCAGTCGGCGCTGCTGTCGAACGACACGGACGCGGAGGAAGTGCCGGCGTTTTCCGGAGTGGTGAGTCCGAGCGCGAACGGCGCGCTGGTGACGGTGTCGGGCAGTGACGTGATCTACGACCCGCGTGCAGCGGCGGCGATCCAGGCGCTGGGTCGCACCGCGACGGGCGGGCAGGCACTGTCGGACACGTTCACGTACCAGGTGACGGACGGGGTGAACGCACCGGTGTCCGGGACGGTGACGGTGACGGTGACCGGCGCGAACGATGCGCCGGTGATTGGCGGGTTTGCCGATCCGGGTGCGATCAACGACACGGCGACGGTCAATCCGTTTGCGGCGGTGACGATATCGGACGTGGACGTGACGCCGGTGGCGGACACGCAGACGGTGACGGTGACGCTGGACGCGGCGGGCAAGGGCGCGTTCACGGCGGGTTCGCTGGCGGCGAGCGGGTTCGTGGACTCTGGCGGGGGTGTGTACACGTTCAGCGGCACGGCGTCGGCGGCGCAGGTGGCGATCCGGCAGTTGGTGTACAACCCGGCGGACAACCGTGTGGCGCCGGGTTCGACGGAGACGACGACGTTCACGGTGGCGGTGAACGACGGCCTGGCGAGCGTGACGAACGCGACGACGGACGTGGTATCGACCTCGGTGAACGATGCGCCGGTGATAGGCGGTGCGGTGGCCGGGCAGGCGGTGAACGACACCGCGACGGTGAGCCCGTTCAGCACGTTGACGATCGCGGATGCGGATCAGCCGGGCGGCGATCTGGTCACGGTGACGGTGACGCTGGATACGGCAGCCAAGGGGGTGTTCACGGGGGCGTCGCTGACGGCGAGCGGGTTTGTGTCCGGCGGCGGCGGGGTGTACACGCTGTCGAACGTGACCGCGAGCGCGGCCCAGGCGGCGATCCGTGCGCTGGTGTTCGATCCGTCGGACAACCGGGTGGCCCCGGGCTCCACGGAGACCACGACCTTCACGGTGGCGGTGGACGACGGCGACACGACGACGAACAACGCAACCACCACGGTGGTATCGACCTCGGTGAACGATGCGCCGGTGGTGGGCGGTGCGGTGGCCGGGCAGGCGGTGAACGACACGGCGACGGTGAGTCCGTTCAGCACGCTGACGATCACCGATGCGGACACCGGCGAGAATGACCTGACGGTGACGGTGACGCTGGACACGGCGGCCAAGGGCGCGTTTACGGCCGGCTCGCTGACTGCGAGCGGGTTCACGGACCAGGGCGGCGGGGTGTACTCGCGCAGCGGGTTGACCGCGGCCGCGGCGCAGACGGCGATCCGCGCGCTGGTGTTCAACCCGACGGACAACCGTGTGGCGCCGGGTTCGACGGAGACGACGACGTTCACGGTGGCGGTGAACGACGGCGTCACCACGACGAACAACGCGACCACGACGGTGGTGTCGACCTCGGTGAACGACGCGCCGGCGATCGGCGGTGCGGTGGCCGGCCAGGCGGTGAACGACACGGCGACGGTGAGTCCGTTCAGCGCGCTGACCATTGCCGATGCGGACACCGGCGAGAATGACCTGACGGTGACGGTGACGCTGGACACGGCGGCCAAGGGCGCGTTCACGGGCGCCTCGCTGACCGCGAGCGGGTTCACGGATCAGGGCGGCGGGGTGTACTCGCGCAGTGGTCTGGATGCGGCCACGGCGCAGACGGCGATACGGGCGCTGGTATTCAACCCGACGGACAACCGGGTGGCCCCGGGTTCGACGGAGACGACGACGTTCACGGTGGACGTGGACGACGGCGACACGACCACGAGCAACGCCACCACGACGGTGGTGTCCACCTCGGTGAACGACGCGCCGGTGATAGGCGGTGCGGTGGCCGGCCAGGCGGTGAACGACACGGCGACGGCCAGTCCGTTCAGCGCGCTGACGATCACCGATGCGGACACCGGCGAGAACGACCTGACGGTGACGGTGACGCTGGACACGGCGGCCAAGGGCGCGTTCACGGGCGCATCGCTGACCGCGAGCGGGTTCGTTGACTCCGGCGGCGGGGCGTACACGCTCACCGGCGTGGACGCGGCGGCCGCGCAGGCGGCGATCCGAGCGCTAGTATTCAACCCGTCGGACAACCGCGTAGCGCCAGGGACGACGGAGACGACGACCTTCACGGTGGGCGTGAACGACGGCAATACCACGACGAACAATGCCACCACGACGGTGGTGTCCACCTCGGTGAACGACACCCCGGTGGTGGGTGGCGCGGTGGTGGGCCAGGCGGTGAACGACAACGCGACGGTGAGCCCGTTCAGCACGTTGACGATCGCGGATGCGGATCAGCCGGGCGGCGACCTGGTCACCGTGACGGTGACGATGGACGTGGCGGCCAAGGGCGTGTTCACTCCCGGCTCGCTGACGGCGAGCGGATTCACCGATCAGACTGGCGGCGTGTACCGGCTCGCGAACGTGACCGCGAGCGCGGCGCAGGCGGCGATCCGTCAGTTGTCCTTCGATCCGAGCGACAACCGCGTGGCCCCGGGCCTGACCGAGACGACGACGTTCACGGTGGACGTGGACGACGGCGATACGACCACGAGCAATGCGACGACCACGGTGATATCGACATCGGTGAACGAGGCGCCGGCGGTGGCCGGCGCGGTCGCCGGGCAGGCGGTGAACGACACGGCGACTCTCAGCCCGTTCAGTACCCTGACCATCGCCGACTCGGATCCCGGCGAGACCGACCTGACCGTGACGGTGACGCTGGATGCGGCGGCCAAGGGCGCCTTCACGGGCGCCTCGCTGACCGCGAGCGGTTTCACGGACCAGGGCGGCGGTGTGTACTCGCGCAGCGGGCTGACGCCGGCACAGGCGCAGGCGGCCGTGCGGCAGCTGGTATTCGACCCGACGGACAACCGAGTGGCCCCGGGCTTGACCGAGACCACGACCTTCACGGTGGCGGTGGACGACGGCGACACCACGACCAACAACGCGACCACCACGGTGGTGTCGACCTCGGTGAACGACGCGCCGGTGCTGGGCGGTGCGGTGGCCGGGCAGGCGGTGAACGACACGGCGACGGTGAGTCCGTTCAGCGCGCTGACGATCGCCGATGCGGACACGGGCGAGAACGACCTGACGGTGACGGTGACGCTGGACACGGCGGCCAAGGGCGCGTTTACGGGCGCCTCGCTGACGGCGAGCGGGTTCACGGACCAGGGCGGCGGGGTGTACTCGCGCAGCGGGCTGACGGCGGCGACGGCGCAGACGGCGATCCGTGCGCTGGTATTCAACCCGGCGGACAACCGTGTGGCGCCGGGTTCGACGGAGACGACGACGTTCACGGTGGCGGTGAACGACGGCACGACGACGACGAACAACGCGACCACGACGGTGGTTTCGACCTCGGTGAACGATGCGCCGGTGATAGGCGGCGCGGTCGCCGGGCAGGCGGTGAACGACACCGCGACGGTGAGCCCGTTCAGCACGTTGACGATCGCGGATGCGGATCAGCCGGGCGGCGATCTGGTCACGGTGACGGTGACACTGGACACGGCAGCCAAGGGGGTGTTCACGGGGGCGTCGCTGACGGCGAGCGGGTTTGTGTCCGGCGGCGGCGGGGTGTACACGCTGTCGAACGTGACCGCGAGCGCGGCCCAGGCGGCGATCCGTGCGCTGGTGTTCGATCCGTCGGACAACCGGGTGGCCCCGGGCTCCACGGAGACCACGACCTTCACGGTGGCGGTGGACGACGGCGACACGACGACGAACAACGCAACCACCACGGTGGTATCGACCTCGGTGAACGATGCGCCGGTGGTGGGCGGTGCGGTGGCCGGGCAGGCGGTGAACGACACGGCGACGGTGAGTCCGTTCAGCACGCTGACGATCACCGATGCGGACACCGGCGAGAATGACCTGACGGTGACGGTGACGCTGGACACGGCGGCCAAGGGCGCGTTTACGGCCGGCTCGCTGACTGCGAGCGGGTTCACGGACCAGGGCGGCGGGGTGTACTCGCGCAGCGGGTTGACCGCGGCCGCGGCGCAGACGGCGATCCGCGCGCTGGTGTTCAACCCGACGGACAACCGTGTGGCGCCGGGTTCGACGGAGACGACGACGTTCACGGTGGCGGTGAACGACGGCGTCACCACGACGAACAACGCGACCACGACGGTGGTGTCGACCTCGGTGAACGACGCGCCGGCGATCGGCGGTGCGGTGGCCGGCCAGGCGGTGAACGACACGGCGACGGTGAGTCCGTTCAGCGCGCTGACCATTGCCGATGCGGACACCGGCGAGAATGACCTGACGGTGACGGTGACGCTGGACACGGCGGCCAAGGGCGCGTTCACGGGCGCCTCGCTGACCGCGAGCGGGTTCACGGATCAGGGCGGCGGGGTGTACTCGCGCAGTGGTCTGGATGCGGCCACGGCGCAGACGGCGATACGGGCGCTGGTATTCAACCCGACGGACAACCGGGTGGCCCCGGGTTCGACGGAGACGACGACGTTCACGGTGGACGTGGACGACGGCGACACGACCACGAGCAACGCCACCACGACGGTGGTGTCCACCTCGGTGAACGACGCACCGACCCTGACGGCCGCCGCGCCGGCGATCGGCACGACCGACGAGGACACGACCTCCACCGGCATCCTGGTGTCGTCGATCCTGGGCGCGAGCCTCGCCGATCCGGATCCGGGCGCGGTGGAAGGCATCGCCATCACCGGCAAGACCGGTGCCGGGACCTGGGAGTTCTCGGTCAACGGCGGAGGTGCGTTCGCACCGATCGGCACCGTCAGCGGCACCACGTCCCTGTTGCTGCGTGCGACGGATCTGGTGCGCTACGTGCCGAACGGGATCGATGGCGAGTCGCCGACCCTCACCTACCGGGGCTGGGACCAGAGCGGTGCGACCGCCGGCCAGCAGGGGACCACCGCCAATACATCCACCAATGGCGCCGCGACGGCCTTCAGTACCGCGACCGACACCGGCACGCTGACCGTCACTTCCGTCAACGATGCACCGACCATCACCGCCCCGGCCGCGGTCGCCACCCAGTCCGGCGTGCCCATCACCTTCAGCGTCGCCGGTGGCACCTCGATCAGCCTCGCCGACATCGACATCGGTGCCGGCCTGATCCAGGTGCAGTTGACCAGTTCGGTGGGCGATCTGACCTTGCCGACCACGGCCGGCCTGTCCTTCGTCTTCAATGACGGCAACGGCACCGGCGCGGGAGACGGCACGAACGACCCGACCATGACCTTCCGCGGCACGCTCGCCGCGGTGAATACGGCCCTGAACGGCCTGGTGCACGGCGGCATCGCGGTTTCCGGGACGCTGACGATCAATATCAGCGATCTCGGCAACACCGGCGTCGGTGGGCCGAACCCCGGCACCGACAGCACGACCGTCGCGGTGAACGTCAACGCGCTCCCGGTCATCAACAACCTCGCGACCAACACGCTCGCCTACACGGAGGGCGACGGCGCACGCGTGATCGACCAGGGCACCGCAGCCACGGTGACCGACCTCGACTCGCCGAACTTCGATACCGGCACGCTCACGGTCTCGATCATCGCCGGTGGCGACACCGCGGACGACGTGCTCGGCATCCGCAACCAGGGTACGGGCGCGGGCCAGATCGGCGTGTCCGGCGCGAACGTGACCTACGAAGGCACCACCATCGGCACGTTCGCGGGCGGCAGCGGCGGCAGTGCGCTGGTCATCACGTTCAACGCCAATGCCACTTCCGGTGCCGCCGGCGCGGTCAGCAAGCTGGTACAGAACATCACCTACACGAACACCGACGCGGGCGATCCGTCCGCATCCTCGCGCACGGTGCGCTTCGTCGTGACCGACGGCGAGGGCGCCACCAGCACCGCGGCCGACACGACGGTGACTATCGCACGCGTCAACGATGCACCTACGTTCGCCAGTCTCGGCGGCACGCCGCCGACCTTCACCGAAGGTGGCGCGGCGGTGCGCCTGGATACCAACGTCACCATCGCCGACGCGGAACTGGATGCCGCGAATAACTACGCGGGTGCCTCGGTCACGATCGAGCGTACCGGTGCGGCCCAGGCCGAGGACGTGTTCGCCTTCAACACCTCCGGTGCGTCGTTCAATGTCAGCGGCGCCAATCTGCGGGTCGGGACGTCGGTATTCGGCACGTTCACGAGTACCGGCGGGACGATGACCATCAACTTCACCAGCAGCGGCACGGCCGCCACCAGCGCCCTGGTGGACGAGGTGCTGCAGCGGGTGACCTACAGCAACTCCAATGGCAATCCGCCGCCATCGGTAACCCTGGACTGGTCCTTCAGCGACGGCAACACCGGCGGCCAGGGCACCACGCTGCTGCCGGGCACGGCGACCGGCAGTTCCAGCGTCACGATCACGGCCGCCAACGACGCACCGGTGTTCACCAACCTCGGCGGCACGGTGTCCTACACCGAGAACGCCGCAGGCGTGGTCGCCGATTCCAACGTCACGATTGCGGATGCCGAATTCGATGCGGCGAACGACTACCAGGGCGCGACCCTGACCGTGAACCGCAGCGGTGGCGCGAATGCACAGGACGTGCTGGGCATCAGCACGGCCGGCGCGGGCTTCACCGTGAGCGGCGGCAACCTGCAATCCGGCGGCCTGACGTTCGCGTCGCTGACGAGTTCCAGTGGCACACTGACGATCAGTTTCACCAGCAGCGGAACGGCCGCGACCTCGGCCCTGGTGGACGACGTGCTGCAGCACGTCACGTATTCGAACAGCAGCGATGCACCGCCGGCGTCGGTGACGCTGGCCTGGTCGCTCACGGACGGCACCACCCCGGCGACCGGCACCACCACCGTCAGCATCACCGCGCAGAACGACGCCCCCACCCTGGATGCGACCAAGTCACCGGCGTTGAACAACATCACCCAGGGTGCCGGTGCGCCGTCGGGTTCGATCAGCACCGTGGGCGGCACGCTGGTCGGCAGCCTCGTGGATTTTTCCGGGGGCGGCGGACTGGACAATGTCACCGATCCGGATTCCGGCGCACTGCTTGGCATCGCGATCACCGGGTTGAACGGCACCAACGGTACCTGGTGGTACACGACCAACAACGGTGCCACCGCGTGGACCCAGATCAGCACGCCAAGTTCGCTTGCCGATTCCAACGCGCTGCTGCTCATCGCCAACGCCAACACCGGCATCTACTTCCAGCCCAACGCCGGGTTCAGCGGCACGATCGGCAACGCAGTTACGTTCCGCGCCTGGGATCGCACCGGCCCGACGGATACCGCCAATGGCACGATCGGCACGAACCCGGACGCCAGCAGCAACGGCGGAACGACCGCCTACAGCGCCGTCGCAGACACCGCGAGCCTGACCGTGAACGCTTCAGCGTCGGGGACTTCGACCATCACGCTCTCCTCGCTCAACGGCACGGCCGGCTTCAAGCTCAACGGCGGCCGCGGCAGTTCGACGGTCGGCTTCTCGGACGTCTTCGGCTCGTCCATTGCCAGCGCCGGCGACGTCAACGGCGACGGCTTCGAGGACATCCTGGTCGGAGCGCTGGATGCCGAGCCTGCGGTCGACGCCCAGAACGTGAACCGCGGGCAGTCGTACGTGGTGTTCGGCAACTCGACCGCGGCGCTGACGACGCTGGCCAACGGCACCAGCGGCTTTGACATCCGGCTGCTCAACGGCAGCAACGGCGTGGCGATGAGCGGGCCGGCGGGCAGTGCCCAGCTCGGTGCGACGGCGGCCGGGGGCGGTGACGTCAACGGCGATGGCCTGTCGGACGTGCTGGTGGGCGAGCTGCGCTTCACGGGCCCGGACAGCCGCGGCTACGTGGTGTACGGGGACAG